>JAGXFQ010000011.1 GCA_024637145.1 Desulfobulbaceae bacterium | reverse complement strand
GCGCTCGAAGGTCTCTCTTCGTTCGCTATCTGCTGATGCGGCGTCAAAATTCGGCTCAAAATGCTCATTTACCACATGTAAACTGCGCTTTTTCGCCTCATTTTTCCTTGCCTCAGCTGCGCTCGCTACCTTTTTCAACGGACGGACTGATAAGGCCTGGCCGTTTTTAGTGGAAATCTCCATCGGGCCTGTTTAAGGTTGTCTAGACCTTGAACAGGCCCTTTTTTTTATCTGCCCCTCTCTGTTGGCGAGGAAGAGGGCAGGCCGGCCAGAAAAAAACTTAACCACAGAGAACCAGCCATGCAGCAAGTTCAGCCCCCCATACCTGTTGAATATCTGGAAGCAGAAGAAAAAGACCTGGTGGCCCGCATCCAGGCCCGCCAGAAGGAGTTTGGCCGTCAGCTCCTCATTCTTGGGCATCATTACCAGCAGGAGGCTGTCTTTCAATGTGCCGATATGGTCGGCGATTCCCTGAAGCTGGCCAGGCAGGCGGCAGCCGCCAAGGAGGCCCGTTATATTGTTTTTTGCGGTGTCCACTTCATGGCTGAGGCGGCAGATATTCTCACTGATGCGGGCCAGGCTGTTTTTTTGCCCCATCTGCAGGCCGGCTGTCCCATGGCCGATATGGCCACTGTTGACCAGGTGGCCCAGGCCTGGCAGGAGCTGGCCGGGGTCTGCCCCCAAGACCAGGTGGTGCCGGTGACCTATGTCAATTCCTCAGCAGCCATCAAGGCCTTTGTGGGGGAGCGGGGCGGCTCGGTCTGCACCTCCTCCAATGCGGAACGGGTTCTGGCCTGGGCCTTGGAGCGTGGCGACAAGATCTTTTTCTTCCCGGATGAACATCTGGGCCGCAACTCTGCCAAGGCCCTGGGGCTCAGGGATGAGGAAATCGTCCTCTGGCAGCGCGGCAGGCCGCTGGGGGGCAACAGCCCTGAAGAGCTGCAAAGGGCCAGGGTGCTGCTCTGGAACGGCTATTGTGAAGTCCATATGGAGTTCAGTGCCGAGCAGATTGCCCGGTGGCGCCGGCAGGAGCCTGCCATCCAGGTCATCATTCATCCGGAGAGCAACCAGGAGGCAGTGGCCGCCGCTGATCAGTACGGCTCCACCGAGGCCATCATTGCCGCCATCAGGAATTCCAGGCCCGGGTCGGTGTGGGCCGTGGGTACGGAGGTCAATCTGGTGAAGCGCTTGCAGCAGCAGCACCCGGACAAGACCATCCATCTTCTGGCCCCCACCCCCTGCTGCTGTAAGACCATGGCCCTGGTCACGCCCGCCTCCCTGCTCTGGCTCCTTGATAATCTGGCCCAGGGCAGACTGGTTAATCAGATCAAGGTGGCCCCTGAAATTGCCCAGGGTGCCAGGCTCGCTTTGGATCGAATGCTTGAAATATAGGCGGGAACTGGTATAAAATTAACTGTCATCTTTGTCCTGCCTGCGCGGCCGGGCCTGGCCTTCTCTCTCTTTAGAACAGGAAACAGAAAAAATGTGTGGAATTGTCGGATACGTGGGACCTCGCCGAGTGGTGCCCATTGTGCTTGAAGGGCTGAAACATCTTGAATACCGCGGCTATGATTCAGCCGGCATCGTCTTTTTGGAAGAGGGTATTCTGCACAAGTATCGCAGTGAGGGTAAACTGGTCAATCTGGAAGAGATCATGGACGAGGTGGAAACCAAGAGCCGGATCGGCCTCGGCCATACCCGCTGGGCAACCCATGGGGCCCCTTCGGAAAGAAATGCCCATCCCCACAGCGACTGCACCGGCGAACTGGTGGTGGTCCATAACGGCATTATCGAGAATTTTCAGAAGCTGCGCAAAGAGCTGCAGGCCAAGGGCCATATCTTTACTTCGGAAACCGACACCGAGGTTCTGGCCCACCTCATTGAGGAATATCTGGAAGATGATCTGGTGGCCGCCATCAGGCGGGCCCTGCAGGAGGTGGAAGGCGCCTATGCCCTGGGGGTCATGTGGTCCGGGCAGCCCGATATCCTGGTGGCGGTCCGCAACCAGAGCCCCCTGGTCCTGGGCGTCAAAGAGGGGGGCGGTTCCTTCATGGCCTCTGACATCCCGGCCCTGCTGCCCTCCACCAACCAGGTGATCTTTCTGGAAGACAATGACCTGGCCGTGCTCAGCCATGACGCCATCACCATCATCTCCCTGGAGGATGGCAAGCCCCGCCTGCGGCAGACCGAGGAGATCCTCTGGAACGCCGGCATGGCCCAGAAGGCCGGCTACCGCCATTTCATGCTCAAGGAGATCTTTGAGCAGCCCCAGGCCATCTTGAATACCTTCCGGGGGCGTCTTGACCCGGAAAGTGGTCAGGTTGATTTGTCGGAAATAGGCCTTGCTGAGGAAGAGATCCGCCAGTTCAGCCGCATCTCCCTGGTGGCATGCGGCACCTCCTGGCATGCGGCCCTGGTGGCCAAGTACTGGCTGGAAAAATGGGTGGGTATCCCGGTGGAGGTGGATATCGCTTCTGAATTCCGTTATCGCCGTCTGCTTCTTGGCCCCGATGTCCTGGTGATCCCCATCTCCCAGTCCGGGGAGACGGCCGACACCCTGGCGGGCCTGCGCCTGGCCAGACAATCAGGGGCCAAGGTTATTGCCATCTGTAATGTGGTGGGCAGCACCATCACCCGGGAGGCGCACGGCACCATCTATACCCATGCCGGGCCCGAGATCGGCGTTGCCTCCACCAAGGCCTTTACCAGCCAGCTCACCGCCTTTTTCCTCCTCACCCTCTATCTGGCCCAGGTTCGCAAAAGCCTGGATGACGCCACCCTCCAGGGCCTGGGCCGGGGCCTGCTGGCCTTGCCGGTCATCATCGAGCAGGAGCTGCCCCGTCTCCATGCCGAGCTGGAGATCCTGGCCGAGGAATTTGTCCAGTGCCGGGACTTTCTCTACCTGGGCCGGGGCCTTAATTTCCCCATTGCCCTGGAGGGCGCCCTGAAACTGAAGGAGATCTCCTATATCCATGCCGAAGGCTATGCCGCCGGCGAGCTCAAACATGGGCCCATTGCCCTTATTGACAAGGATATGCCGGTCCTGGTCCTGGTCCCTCCTGATGAGGTCTACAGCAAGGTGGTTTCCAATGTGGAAGAGGTGAAGGCCCGTCGTGGCCGTCTCCTTCTGGTGGGCAGTGGCAGTGATGAGCATCTTGCCGCCTTGGCCGATGATCTCATTACCCTGCCTGATGTCCATCCGGAGATGCACCCCCTCCTCTACTGTATCCCCCTGCAGCTGCTAGCCTATCATATCGCCCATCTGCGGGGTTGTGATGTTGATCAGCCCCGTAACCTGGCCAAGAGCGTCACCGTGGAATAGGGATTCTCCGGGGGCCAAAGGTAAAAATAGGTAGCTCCCTGGATTGTCAGCCGCCTCCGGGTGTACTATGGTTGAACACTTTTTTTTAAAAGCAGAGGCCGGAATGCGCCGGCTCTCTTGCCCCTACCTCTATCCGATATTTTCCGGGCTTGATTTATGAGCAAAACAATTCATTTTATCCCTGACAACGTCAAGATCACCGTGGAAGATGGCGAGAATCTGCTCACTGCCGCGGCCAATGCCGGTGTCTATCTGCCAGCCTATTGCGGGGGGGACGGCGTCTGCGGTCGCTGCAAGGTCCGCATTCAGGAAGGAGAGGTTGCCGCTGATCCCAGTCATACCCTGACGGCCGATGCCCATGCCCAGGGCTGGCGGCTGGCCTGCAAGAGCAAGGTCCTCACGGATCTGGTGGTGGAGATGCCGCCGGAAAAGGGTAAGGACGGCAAGATCCATACCCGCAAGCCCAAGAGTACCCGGGCCATTTCCGCCCGTTCCCTGGATGTCCTGATCGGCAAATGGGAGGTTGATCCGCCGGTGGAAAAGCGTTTTCTGAAGCTGCCCCCGCCCACCATGGATGATAATATCTCTGATCTGCAGCGCCTGTTGCGCGGCATAAAAAAGGGCTGCTTTGATTGCAAGGAGCCCACCTATGACCATCCCGAGCTCCTCCGGGTATTGCCCTTTTCCCTGCGGGAGGCCAACTGGGAAATCACCGTCATTCTCCTGCGCGGTAAGCGTTCAGAGGAACCTGATCGGATTATTGCCGTGGAGCCCGGCGACACCACCGCGCAACTGTATGGTCTGGCCGTTGATATCGGCACCACCACGGTGGGCTGTCTGCTCATGGATCTCAACTCCGGCAAGGTGCTGGCCGAGTCCACCGCCTATAACGCCCAGATTGCCTATGGTGAGGATGTGATCTCCAGGATCATCTACTCCCAGCGCCCCGGTGGCCTGCAGACCCTGCAGCAGAAGGTGGTCTACACCATCAATCAGATCATCGAGAAGGTGTGCAAGGAGGTGATCATCAGCCCCAGTGATATCAGCTATATCATGGCGGCCGGCAACACGGTGATGAGCCATCTCCTGCTGGGCATTGATCCCAAATTCCTGCGGGAGGCGCCCTATGTGCCCACCTGCAGCCAGTTTCCCCTGACCAGGGCGGCTGATCTGGGGGTCCTGGCCCATCCCTCTGTCCGTCTCTTTCTCTACCCCTCTGTTTCCAGTTATGTGGGCGGCGATATCGTTGCCGGCGTCCATGCCTGCCAGATGCACAAGAGGTCAGAGATCACCCTCTTTATCGATATCGGCACCAATGGCGAGATCGTGGTGGGCAACGAAGATTGGATGATGTGCTCGGCCTGTTCGGCCGGTCCGGCCTTTGAAGGGGGCGGCATCAGGTGCGGCATGCGGGCCTCCTCCGGGGCCATTGAAAATTTTCACATCAGCCCCGACACCTTTGAGCCGATGATCATCACCATTGACCGCACCAAGCCGAGGGGCATCTGCGGTTCCGGTCTGATCTCCATTGTCTCGGAACTCCTGGAGGCCGGCGTCATTGATCAGCAGGGCAAGTTTAACCAGCAGCTCTCCCATCCCCGGATCCGGGAGGGGAAAAGCGGCTATGAATATGTGCTGGCCTGGGAGAAGGACACCTTGGCGGGCTATGACATCGTTATCAGCGAGGTGGATATCGACAATCTCAACCGGGCCAAAGGCGCCATGTACGCCGGCTACCAGACCCTGCTGGAGGCGGTGGGGCTCACCTTTGCTGATCTGGACCGGGTCATTCTGGCCGGCAATTTCGGGGCCTATATCGACCTGGAACGGGCCATCTGCATCGGTCTCCTGCCGGATCTGGACCGCGACAAGTTTTACTATCTGGGTAATGCCTCGCTGCTGGGGGCCCAGATCAGTCTTGACGATCATAAGCGTTTCCGGGAGCGGACCATGGTCAGCCAGCTCATCACCAACATAGAACTGGCGGAAAACAGCGAGTTCATGAACCATTACATGGCGGCCCTCTTCCTGCCCCACACCGACATGAGTCTCTTTCCCACCATTAAGGAAAAACTGCCCAAGGCCACCTGATGGAGATCCCCCCGGATCTTTCCATCTGTCTGCTGCCGGCCCGGCCAGACGCTGATGTCACCCCCTGTCTTGCGGCCCTTCTTGCCTGTGCCGACCCCCTGCTGCTGGAGATCTTTATGCCCCTGGGGGTGCGCTGTGGCGATTTCCACGATGCTGCGCAGGTCCATTTTGTCGATCTGCCCTCTGCTCCGTCCGGAGCCTTTATTGACCAGGTATGGCAGCAGGCCCGGGGCAGGTATCTTGGTCTCTGGCAGAGCGGGGTGATGGCCACTCCGGCCTCCCTCCGTATCCTGGTGGAATTCCTCGATGACCATCCTGATGTGGCGCTGGCTGGCCCGCGATTCTTTAACGGCCGGGCCGATATCCTGGCCACTGCCTTTGCCAGACGAAGGCTGCTGCCCCTGGCTGACCCGGTGATGCCGGGCTGGGACGGCCTGCGCACCATGGAGGTGGAGTGGCTGAGCGGTGCGGCCCTGGTCATGAACAGGCTGGCCTTGACAGACGTGAGGGTGCCGGACAACAGCCTGGGCGGGATCTGGGAACGGTGCCTCTGCCGGCGCCTGCAGGGGCAGGGCTGGCACATCTTTTTTGTGCACCTGGCCCGGGTGGTAAGTGAGGAGAGAGGCTGTGAACCCGCTTCCTGCTGGCAGCGCCTGCTGGATGCTTGGCGGCCGCAGCGCTCCCGCTGGCTAAATAGGTAGTTCTGCTGGCAAATAAGGGGCTCAAAAAGGACGCTAAATCAGTTTTTTGTTATAATAGTTGACATTAGAATGGCAAAACGCTAATTTCGCTGTTTCAATTCTTTTTCTGTTGCGGATTGGCCGGAAACGCGCTGTTTAGCAGCAGAAAACGAGACGCCAAGAGAACTTTTTTTTCACACAGCTCTATCAATTTTAAAAATCAGGAGAAGTCGGGATGGGACAGGTTGTACTCGCGATCGCTGAAAGTATTAATATTATGGGAACCAGAAGTGGCCGCGCCATGAAAGCGCGCACCCCGGGACCTGTTCAGGAAATGGCCCGTGAAGAGACCGCTGCCGGCGCCTCCTATCTTGATCTCAATATCGGCCCGGCTCGTAAAGATGGTACGGAGCTCATGCCCTGGATTGTTGAGACCATGGAGGCGGCCATTGATACCCCTCTCTGTCTGGACACCACCAACACCGACGCCATGACAGCCGGCTTTAAGACCATCAAGAACAAGGAGGCCGCCATCATGAACTCCATCTCGGCCCAGCCCGAGAGGATGGAGAAGCTGATTCCGGTGGCTGCCGAGGCGGGCTGTAATGTCATCGCCCTGCTCTGGGGTCGTGATGGTATGCCCCGCGACTCCAATGAGCGCGCCTCCATGTCCGTTGAGCTGCTCATGGCCCTTAATGACGCCGGCATTCCCAATGAGCGCATTCTTTTTGACCCCATTGGTACCCCCATGACCCTGGGTTCCGAGCAGATCATGGCCGGTCTCGACTTCATGGAGATGCTCAAGGAGATCGCCCCGGGCGCCGGTTCCACCGTTGGTCTCTCCAATGTCTCCAACGGCGTTGCCGAGCACCTGCGCAAGCATCTGGACCGCACCTACCTTATTATGCTGATGAAAACCGGCCTTACCACCGCCATTGTCAATTCCTATGACAAGGAGCTGATGGCCATCTGTAATGGCGACCGTCAGGCCGATGTGGATATGGTGCATGCCATGATGGACGGCAATAATCCTGATCCCTCCACCCTCTCCGGCGTCACCCTTGAGCATTATAAGACCTATAAGGCGTTGTCAGGCCAGGTCATATTCAGTGAGTCCTGGCTTGATTTCTAGGATCTGGGCTCTGGCATAAGTTTTTTTAAGGGGCCGCCAAGGCCCCTTTTTTGTTGTCTCCATACCCTTGTGGAGGTTCGGGACATGACGGATATCCCTGTTCACCACCTGATCTACGGCCAGTGCCTGGATTATATCACCGGCCAGCAGTTGGTGGATACCGATGACGAGCGGCGCCGTCAGGAGCTGGCCCGCCTCATGGTGGAGGAGAAGGGATGGCCCAAAGAGGATATTGAGATGCGTCTCACCATCGAAACCCTCTTTAACAGGCACTTTGTGACCTCAAAAATCACCATGGTCCTGGGGATGGCCGGCAGGCAATGTCTGCTTATCCGCTATGCCCCGGGCTCCCTGGTCACCCGTGAACGTTCGGCCGTGGCCGCAGCCCGGGTGCTGCATGCCGACTATCAGATTCCCCTGGCCGTGGTCACCAACGGCTGCGATGCCGAGCTTCTTGATACCTACAGCGGCGCGGTGCTTGGCCGGGGCATGGCCGCCCTTCCCAGCCGGGAAGAAGTGGCCCGGATGATGGCCGGGCTCAGGTTTGCACCCTATGACCCCCAAAAGCGGCAACGGGAGCTGCGGATTTTAAATGCCTTTGATGTTGAGATCTGTTGCGCAGGTGGTCCCTGCGCTCTGCCCAACGTCAAAGAAGGTTGAGCGTAACTGCTCACCGGGTACCAAATCTTCCCGCGCTCAGGCCGGCTTGCGTATGAGGTATATGCGGCGCCGGCCTGCTCGTGAAAATCTCCGGCACCCGCCAAGCAGTTACAACTCCGGTGGTTATTGTACTTGAGGTGGCCATGGGGTGCGTAGTTACGGTTGAGCGGCCATGGCGGCCGACATCTTGTGGGGACACGAGGATGGCCGTTTATGAAAAATTTTTCTCCTAAAGGAGTGTATGGAAATGGCAGAATGGACAAAGACAAGCTGGCAGAATTTTCAGGCCCTGCAGCAGCCCCAGTGGCCTGATGAGGAGGGCTATCAGCAGGCGGTGGAGACCATCTCCCTGCTGCCGCCTCTGGTTTTTGCCGGCGAGATCCGGGAGCTGAAGAAGCAGCTGGCCGATGCCGTGGAAGGCAAGGCCTTTTTACTGCAGGGCGGCGATTGTGCCGAAGATTTTAACAACTGTACGGCCCCGGCCATCCGCGACACCCTGAAGGTTATTTTGCAGATGGCCATTGTCTTGAGTTATGCCGGCGGCAAGCCTGTGGTCAAGGTGGGCCGCATGGCCGGCCAGTACGCCAAGCCCCGCTCATCTGATCTGGAGACCATTGACGGGGTCACCCTGCCCAGTTATCGGGGTGATATGGTCAACGGCCCCGAATTTACCGCGGCGGCCCGTGTTCCTGATCCCCAGCGCATGGTGCACGGCTACCATCTCTCGGCCGCCACCATGAATATCCTCCGGGCCTTTACCCGGGGCGGTTATGCTGCCCTGGAGCGTGTCCATGCCTGGAACAATGAGTTCGTCAAGGCCTCGCCCATGGGCCGCAATTACGAACGGCTGGGCCGTCATATTGACCAGGCTCTTAATTTCATGCGGGTCATCGGCATTGACACCAATGCGCCCCAGCTCAACCAGGCCAGCTTCTACACCTCCCACGAGGCCCTGCTCATGGGCTATGAGCAGGCCTTGACCCGGCAGGATTCCATTACCGGCCACTGGTATGACTGTTCGGCCCATATGCTCTGGATCGGCGATCGGACCCGGCAGTTGGACGGTGCCCATGTCCACTTCCTGAGCGGGGTGTTGAATCCCCTCGGCATCAAGGTGGGCCCCAATCATGATCTTGATGTCATTAAAGAGCTTATCCTGCGCCTCAACCCTGAAAACGAAGCGGGCCGCATCACCCTCATCACCCGCTTCGGCAAGGATATTGAAAAATATCTGCCCGGTCTCATCCGCATGGCCAAGAAGGAAGGGTTTAAGATCGTCTGGAGCTGCGATCCCATGCATGGCAATACCTATACCTCGGAGAGCGGTTATAAGACCCGTAATTTCAATGATATCTTGAGTGAACTCCAGCGCTTCTTTGAGATCCACTGGGCCGAGGGCTCCATCCCTGGTGGTGTCCATTTTGAGTTGACCGGCGCCAACGTCACGGAGTGTACCGGCGGCGACCGGAATATCATAGACAAGAATCTGGCGGAAAATTATCGGACTAATTGTGATCCGCGCTTAAACGCTGAGCAGAGTCTGGAGCTCGCCTTCCAGATCGCCGAGATGATCAGAACGTAATTTGCAGCCTTGTCTGTTGTGTAAAGGCCCTGAGGGCAACAGTCTCAGCGCTTTTTTTAGATGCTTATTTGATTTGCGGGGAAGGCTTTATTTTTGCTGGCAGAATGGTTGGAAAAATTGGCATAAAATGGAGAGGGGTAAGCCTGCAAACTTGTATTTAATTATTTTTCTCAACACAAAGGCACAAAGACACAGAGGTTTTCTTTATGTAATCCCTTTGTACCCCTTAAGGGGGTATTGAAAAGAATGTCTTTGTGCCTTTGTGTTTAACAAACAGCCTTTCCCTGACTGCGCTGCTGAACCTTTTTTATTGGCCAAGGCTGAAGGATGAATTCTGAAGGATGAAGAAAAACATCCCAGATTCAGCCGTTAACCTTCATAATTCATCCTTGTGTTTTCTATGTCCACTCGTCTGGCCCTGCTCATCATCCTTCTGATAATTCTGGCCCTCATCGTCAAAGAGAATATGACCCAGCGGCCGGCACAGCTCCATGTGACCAGCAGCGGCCAGGTGGAGATGTGCCTCTCCTGCCATACCACCGAGAAGCTCGATGCCGCCCATGACACCAAGATCCTGGGCTGCTCCCCCTGCCATCTCGGCGATGCCCTGGCCATTGACAAGGAGACGGCCCATAAGGGTATTGTTAATAATCCCGGAGACCTGCGGGTGGTGGAAAAGACCTGCGGCATGGAGGGGTGCCATGCCGCTGATGTCAAGAAAGTCAAGAATTCGCTGATGGCCACCAACCGCGGCATCCTGGCCACCCTGCTGCATTACTGGGGAGAGGCCCCGGATCAGAACGGCGACTTTTCGGTGGAGAAGCTGCTGGCAAGCGGCGACAACTCTCTGGCCCTGGATTATTATCGCAAGCTCTGCGCCACCTGTCATCTCTGGAAACAGAAGGGCGATCTGCCCGGCTTTTTCGGGGAAAAAGGCGGGGGCTGCACGGCCTGTCACTTTATCAAGGATGCAACCCTTGATCCTGAGGCGGCCAAGAAAATCCATCCTCTGATCACCAAGAAGGTGCCTGCCACCAACTGTGTGCGCTGTCATAATCGCAGCGGCCGGATCGGCATATCCTACACCGGCGTCTATGAGTCTGAGAACTACGGCACCCCCTATGAAGAGGGCGAGATGTCCAGCCAGGAGCTGCCGGGCAACCGTTTCTATCTCAACATCAGTGATGATATCCACCACCGCCAGGGCATGGCCTGCATTGACTGTCATACCCGCAACGAGATCATGGGTGACGGCACCAACTATGCCCATTATGAAGAGGCGGTGGAAATTGAGTGCCAGACCTGTCACACTCGTGACCAGGTGGGGGTGACCCGCAAAAACCAGCTGCTCAATAATGTGGTCAAGCAGGAGACGGGCTATGTCCTGCGGAATAAGATCACGGACCAGCTCCATCCCTTGAAGCCGCCCAAGGCCGGGGTCTGTGATTTTCAGGGCCATAACCGCCTGGGCTGCGACAGCTGCCATTCCACCTGGGTACCGCAATGTTACGGCTGTCATGTCAAGTATGACCGCAGCGATACCGACCTGGACAAACTGACCATGGAGCAGACCCCGGGCTGGTGGAGCGAAGGCCGTTCCTATATCCGCTATGAACGGCCCACGCTGGCGGTGTGGGATGACCAGGTGGTGATCGTCACCCCCGGCTGCCAGGATATCATCACCCTCCTGGATGAGGAGGGCGGCGAGGAGAGCCAGTTCAATTCTTTTACCATGGCCGCCATCAGTCCCCATACCACCCAGGCCAAGGGCCGCAGCTGCGAGGAATGCCATACCGAGCCCAAGGTGCTGGGTCTGGGTGAAGGCAGGGTCTGGAAGGAGAACGGCCAGTGGAATTTCAGCGGCCTTGATCAGGGGGTGGAGACGGCCGTGGGCACCACCCCGCCCCTGGATGCCTTTGTCTCCATTGACGGCAAACAGCTCCAGCGCGCCTCCCGCCCTGATCTGCGGCCCTTTAACAAAAAGGAGCTTGGCCGCATTCTGCGGATCGGCCAATGTATCGAGTGCCATGGAGAATACACGGACCCGGCCTGGAAGAACTATACCCCCCAGACCAGATGTCCGGTTTTTACCGATGAAGGATGATGAACTCGCAAAAAGTTCATCGTACCGCGTGAGATGGCTAAACAAAAACTTTGATATGCAAGAAGTGGTGGTGACGAGGGCACGGAAGCGTACATATGGTACGCTGAGTACCCGAGATGCCGCCACGACGCAGGAGATCGGAGTTTTTGCGACGCCATCAAGGATAAAGCTATGATTACCCCTCTCAAGTCAACTTCCCAGGAAGGCCGGCAGAAAATAACTGCCCTTGCCGACAGATTTCAATTGGCAGATCCCAAATGCCGGGAGATCGTCAGCGACATCATCGCCCAGGTGCGGAGCCGGGGTGATGAGGCGGTGCTGGAATATACCCGCAGGTTCGATGCGCCGGAGATGGCCCTTGACTCCCTGCGGGCCAGCCAAGCGGAGATGGACGCCGCCTATGACCAGGTGGATGATGCCATCCTGGCCTCCATCCGGCTGGCCAAGGAGCGCATCTGGCAGTTCCACCAGCGGGAGATGGAAGAGTCGTGGATGGTGACCCGAGAGGACGGCACCATCACCGGCCGTCTGGTGCGGCCGGTGGCCTCGGCCGGCCTCTACGTCCCCGGCGGCCAGGGCGGTAAGACTCCTTTGGTTTCTTCGGTGCTGATGAACGGCATCCCCGCCGCCATTGCCGGGGTGCAAAAAAGGGTGATGATGACCCCGCCCGGGGCCGACGGCTCGGTCCATCCCGCCCTGCTGGTGGCGGCCCGGGAGATCGGTATCACCGAGATCTACAAGACCGGCTCGGCCTGGGCCATTGCCGCCCTGGCCTTTGGCACCGAGACCATCCCCCGGGTGGATGTCATTGTTGGGCCGGGCAACCAGTTTGTGGCTGAGGCCAAGCGCCAGGTCATGGGCCGGGTGCGCATCGACATGCTGGCCGGCCCCAGCGAGGTGCTGATCATTGCCGATGCAGGGGCCTCGCCGGCCAGCTGCGCAGCGGATATGCTGGCCCAGGCCGAGCATGACCCCCAGGCCCTGGCCATTCTGCTCACCACCAGCGCCCAAGTGGCCGAAGATACCGTGGCTGAACTGGAGCGCCAGCTGCCCCTGCTCTCAAGAGAGGAGATTGCCCGCACCGCCCTTGCGCAGCGCGGCGTCATCGTGGTCTGTGCCGATGTCGATGAGGCCGTGGCCCTGGCCAATGCCATCGCCATCGAGCATCTGGAGCTCATGGTGGCGGAGCCCTTTCTGCTCTTGGGCAAGGTGGCGCATGCCGGCGCCATTTTCCTGGGCAACTACTCCCCCGAGGCGTGCGGCGATTATGTGGCCGGTCCCAATCATGTGCTGCCCACCATGGGCACGGCCCGCATCTCCTCGGCCCTGGGGGTGGAGACTTTTTTGAAGAAATCGTCCATCATCGCCTACTCTAAGGAGGCCTTGCTGGCCGATGCCCCCCATATCCAGGCCCTGGCCAACCTGGAGGGCCTCACCGCCCATGCCCGCTCCGTGGCCGTCCGCCTGGCAGAGATGTAGCCCTCACCATGATCTCCTGCGACGATTTTCTGGCCCAAGGCTGTAGCCAGCTCGGCCTTGAGCTCACCTCTGGCCAGCTTGCCCTTCTCTGCCGCTACTATGGGGAGCTGGACAAGTGGAGCAAAAAGATGAACCTGGTGGCCAGGGCCGACCGGGAAGAGATCCTCACCAGCCATTTTCTCGACTCCCTCACCCTGCTGTCCCATCTGCCCGAGAACGATTGCCGCCTGCTCGATATCGGCTCAGGCGCCGGTTTTCCCGGTCTGGTGCTGAAGGCTGTTTCTCCCCAGCTGCAGGTAACACTTATGGAGCCGCGGGGCAAAAGGGTGGCCTTCTTGCGCCACATCATCCGCACCCTGGCCCTTACCGGGGTAACCGTTATCGGTGAGCGGTTGGAGGCCGATGCCGCCATGGTTGCCCGGCTGGGCCCCTTTGACCTGGTCACCTCTCGGGCCTTTGCCGATATGACCGTTTTTCTCACCCTGGCCGCGCCCTATTGCCGGCCAGGCGGCCTGCTTATCTGCATGAAGGGCCGCAAGGTGGATGACGAGCTTGCCGCCTGGCAGCAGGAGCCTTTAAGCGCCCATTTGACCCTGGTGGACAGAAAGAGCGTGACCCTGCCAGGCAAACCACAGCAGCGCTCCCTTGTTATCTTCCAGAAAAACGATCCGCAGATACCATAAAAAAAGGCGGGCCTGCCGGCCTTCCTCTCTGACCGGCAATCATTGGCGCCTGCAGAGCTGGAGGGGTGGATGCCAGATTTGTCTGCTTATGCAAAAGGCCGGGGGAAGAGGGCGATTTTGCCCTGGCCGGTCCCCAGCCGCTGCACCTGTCCGGAGGTGGGGGCCATGATTTTGTTGCCACGGTGCGGGCCGGCAAAGAAGCCGTTGTGCAAAGCCAAGGGGTCTGCTATTTTGGGGCTCAAAATGAAAGGCTGGGGTGCGCCGTCTTTGTGCCTTTTTCGTAAACATCTTTCCCAAAGCAGCCGCTGCTGCATATTTTATACATGATTCTAGATAGTTCTCCTTCCACGGTGGGCACGCCTGCCCTGATGTTTCAGGGCACCTGTTCCAATGCCGGCAAGTCTATTTTAACGGCCGCCTTTTGCCGTATTCTTCTGCAGGACGGCCTCTCTGTGGCGCCCTTTAAGGCCCAGAATATGTCCCTCAATTCCTATGTCACCCGGCACGGCGAGGAAATGGGCCGGGCCCAGGTGGTGCAGGCCCAGGCCGCGCGCCTTGATCCGGATGTGCGCATGAATCCGGTGCTGCTCAAGCCCTCTTCCGACACGGGCAGCCAGGTCATTGTCATGGGCCGGCCGGTGGCCAACATGAGCGTCAGCGACTATCTGCGCTATAAGCCGGAGGCCTTTGCCCGGGTGCAGGAGGCGTATGACTCCCTGGCCGCTGAGCACCAGGTCATTATCCTGGAGGGGGCGGGCAGTCCGGCCGAGGTCAATCTCAAGCACCATGATATCGTCAATATGCCCATGGCCCGCTATGCCGGGGCCAAGGTGCTGCTGGTGGGTGATATCGACCGGGGCGGCGTCTTTGCCGCCTTTGTCGGCACCATGGAGATCCTGGATCAGTGGGAGCGGGACCTGCTGGCCGGTTTTGTGGTCAATCGCTTCCGGGGCCAGAAGTCTCTCCTGGATGACGCCCTCAGCTATACGCTGGCCAAGACGGGCAAGCCGGTGCTGGGGGTGGTGGATTATCTCGCCAATCTGGGGCTGCCTGAGGAGGATTCGGTCGGTTTCAAAAACGGCCTCTTTGAGCAGGAGTCGCAGGGCCGGGCCGACATTGATCTGGCCTTGATTGATCTGCCCCATATCTCCAATTTCACCGATTTTGAGCCCTTTCTGGCCGAGACGGACGTGCGGATCCGACTGGTGAAAAGGGCCGGGGATCTGGGCTCTCCCCATGCCATTTTAGTGCCGGGCAGCAAGAATGTGGTGGCTGATCTGCGCTTTCTGATGGAGAGCGGTCTGGCTGAGGGGATCAAGCAGCAGGCGGCCCAGGGCGTTGAGGTGGGTGGTATCTGCGGCGGTTTCCAGATGCTGGGGCACCATATTGCCGATCCCCACCATGTGGAGTCCGCCGGCGAGACCCTGCCCGGCTTGGCCCTGCTGGCGGTGGATACGGTTTTGGCCAAGGACAAGACCCTGACCTTGAAGAGCGGCCTCCATCTGCCCTCAGGCTGTCAGGTCCGCGGTTATGAGATCCATCATGGGGTGAGCGTCGGCACGGGCCTGCCGCTGCTCAGCCTGGCCGGCCAGGAGGATGCCGGGAGTGTCTCTGCTGACGGCCTGGTCTGGGGCTCCTATCTGCATGGCATCTTTGATGACGATGCCTTCCGGCGCTGGTTTATCGATGGTTTGCGCCGCCGCCATGGCCTGGCCCCCCTGGTTCAGATTCAGGCCTGTTACGATCTGGAACCCGCCTTTGACCGGCTGGCCGCTGCGGTCCGGGAGCAGGTGGACATGGACCGGGTCTACGGGCTGCTCGGTCTCTGATCATGCTCTCTCCTCTCTGGCACATAGGCCTGGCCCTGCTCCTTGATCAGCTGCTGGGGGACCCGCGCTGGCTGCCCCATCCGGTTCGCGGCATTGGTCTGTTGCAGAGCTTTCTGGAGACAGTCTGCCGGCGCCTGCTGCCCGGCCCCCGGCTCGCCGGTGTGGTCACCGTTCTGGTCAGCCTTTTGGTCACCGGTATCTTGACCTGGGGAGTGCTCCATGGCGCCGGGCTGATCCACCCCCTGGCCCGTGATGCGGCGGCGATTATCTTGCTCTATACCACCTTTGCGGCCCGGGATCTGGCCAGGCACGCCCTGGCCGTCTTTCAGGCCCTGGTGGGGAAGGATATCGGCCTGGCCCGGCAGCGGGTGGCCATGATTGTCGGGCGCGATACCGCCGGGCTTGATGAGGCCGGGGTGACGCGGGCCGGGGTGGAGAGTGTGGCGGAAAGCCTGGTGGACGGGGTGACAGCGCCGATTTTTTATGCCTTGCTGGGCGGGCCAATGGGGGCCATGCTCTATAAGGCGATCAACACCGGCGACTCCATGTTTGGCTATAAAAATGAGCGCTACCGGGAGTTCGGCTGGGCCGCGGCGCGGCTTGACGACCTGGCCAATTTTGTGCCGGCCCGCCTCACCTCCCTGCTCATCCCCCTGGCCGCCCTCTTGCTTGGTCTCAAGGCCCGGGGCAGCCTGGCTATCTTACGTCGGGACCGGCGGTGCCACGCCAGCCCTAATTCAGGTTTCCCGGAGGCGGCCGTAGCCGGTGCCCTGGGCATCCAACTGGGCGGCAGCAGCAGCTATTTCGGCAAAATGGTCAGCAAACCCACCATGGGTGATGCCCACCAGGAGATCGCCCCCGGCCATCTGGGCAGCGCCGTCCACCTCATGCTCCTCACCACTACCCTTTTCTTTACCCTCGGCGCCCTGTGCAATATTCTCTTGCTGTTCCTTGTTGACTAAGGGCGTTATGCGGTTGATTCCTTACTCCTCACTCCTTACTCCTCACTCCTTACTTCTTACTTCTTCCCTTCCGCCCTCAGGGCCGCCAGCAAGGGGCCGAACAGTTCATCATACTCGCGGAACGATTTCTTGAGGATGATGGGCAGATCAGGCAGGTCGTTGTCATTGACCACCAGGTTGGCGCTGTTGTGCAGGGCCTCAAGGTTATAGAGGGTGTGGAACTCCGGGCCGACGAGGGTGTAGTAGATGGAGCGCCGCTTTAACATGGGCAATTGGCACATATGATCATGGAAGGAGGAGTCGGCCAGCATGCCCTCGTAGTTGCTGTGGAGCACCACTGCCGCATATTCGGTGAAGCGCATGCGCTCGATACCATCAGAAGCGGAGTTGGGAAAGATCGGTTTGTAGCCCAGGCCCTCAAAGACCATGGCAATGGTGTTGCGGGCCGGATGATCGTTGGGCATGAGGATCATCACCAGGGAGAAGTCATCCAGCACCTCCTTGTCGGCAATGGTGCCTGTTTTGAGCCAGGTGAGGCTGGGGGGCTGCGGCATATGGCCGCTGAGCCCTGTTTCCCCTGGAGCGGCCGTTTGTTGGGGGCTGGCCGTGATCTCCACTGTCTGCTGGCAGGTGGGGCAGCTGAATTTGAGGCTCTTGCCCATGGGCAGGGCGGCATGGGCCGCTTCGATTTTTTTCTGATGACCGGCGCTGAAGGGATGCTGGCAATGGGGGCACTGTGAAATCATGGGCTGTCCTGTTCTCTGTAAATAAGAAAGCTGTTAGCAGCCCGTTGAAAAACTACTGCGCTTGCTGATGCGGCGTCAAAATTCGGCTCAAAATGCTCATTTACCATATGTAAACTGCGCTTTTTCGCCTCATTTTTCCTTGCCTCAGCTGCGCTCGCTACCTTTTTCAACGGGCTGTTAGCGGGAGAAACCGTTGTTGCGGTTATGCATGCTGCTGGTCTCCTCCTCCATGGCAAGACCGGTGATGGAGGTGGTTTTTTCGCCCTTGGCGGCCTTGAGCTGGTCAAGGCCGCGGCCCATGACGTTACGCTGGCTGCAGTACTGGAGGGCAACCTCTTCGGTGACCATGCCCTTTTCAAAAAGGGTGAGAATGTACTGATCAAAGGTGGTCATGCCCTGGGCGGTGCCGGCGCTGATTATTTCATAAAAGGTCCGCTCCTCCCCTTCGCCATGGAGGATAAGGTCGCGGACGCGCAGGCTCATTTTCAGAATCTCAAAGGCCGCGGCCCGGCCACCGTCGATCTTGGGCAGGAGACGCTGGCCGATGATCCAGCGCAGGGTATCGGCCAGGCGGTTTCTGATCTGGGGTTGTTCATCATGTTCGAACATGCCCAGGCAGCGGTTGATGGTGGAACCGGCATCAATGGTATGGAGGGTGGAGAGGACCAGATGACCGGTCTCTGCGGCAGTGAGGCCGATCTCGATGGTCTCCCGGTCACGCATCTCCCCCACCAGGATAACCTTGGGCGCCTGGCGCAGGGCGGCCCGCAGGCCGTTGGCAAAGGAGTCGAAATCGTTGCCCAGTTCCCGCTGATTAAAGGTGGCCTTGCGGTGGGGATGGACAAATTCGATGGGGTCTTCCAGGGTGATGGTGTGGACGGCCCTTTCCCTGTTGATTTTGTCGAGCAGGGCGGCCAGGGTGGTTGATTTGCCGGAGCCGGTGGAGCCGGTGACCAGGATAAAACCGTTCAAGACGTCGGTCATCTCATTCATGGCCGTGGGCAGATGCATCGATTCAATGGTGGGAATCTCGGTGGGCAGCCGCCGCAGCACCGCTGAATAATGACCACGCTGGGAAAAGATATTGACCCTGAAGCGGGCCTTGGCCCCAAGTCGGTAAGAGAGGTCGCAGGAGCCGTTGCTGACCAGGTCGCGTAGCAGACGCTTGTTGCCGCCGATGAGGTTCAGGGCCAGGACCTCGGTCTGAAAAGGGCTCAGGGCGGTGATGTTGGGGGTGATGGCAACCGGCACAAGCTGACCGGCTGATTCCACCTGCAGGGGTTTGTCCACGGTAAAATTCAAGTCAGACACCCCGTCCTGGGCATCAAGCATGGTGTCAATCCAGTAATCGATCTCAGTCTGTTTCATGGACTCCTCTTCTCCCCTTGCGGGCTCAGGGTAATATGATTGCCGGTGCCAATTATACTGTGAACGTGTTGGAAAGACAAGTTGGGGATGAGCATGACAAAGTTTCCGTCCTCCTTCATGAGGCCGGCGGCCCGCCCCTTCTGGGGGCCGCTGCCCATGTACAGATCCAGGCGATGGCGGCCTTTGATGGCGGCGCCGCTGTCCTGGTGGCTCACCAGGCGGGTAAAGGGCTGCCAGGATAGCCGGCCCTCCTTGTCAAAAAAAGGGCGGCGGCTGGTGAGGATCCCCATAATGCCGGGGGGGTAATGGCTGTTATCCATGGCCACGGACCGGCCCGGGGTGAGGGGGGAGCCCAGGCTGCCCCTGGGGGCAAGTTCTGCCGCTTCCGGGGCTGTGAGGCGGAAAAAGATGAAGCGTTCGTTGAGGTTGAGGAGCCGCTCCCGCTGCTGCGGATGGTCGCTCAGGTAGCGGTGGATGGTGGCCAGGCTGACCTCCTCCTTGGTCATTTTACCCTCCTGGATCAATACCTTGCCGATGCTGGTGTAGGCTCTGCCGTTTGAGCCGGCATAGGCGGCCAGGCGCCTGCTGTTGTCCGGCAGTTTGAGGATGCCTGAGCCCTGGACCTGGAGAAAAAAGAGATCAACAGGGTCGGTGAGGTAGGCAATCTCATGATCTTTTAACAGGCTGCTGCCGGTGATTTCCTGGCGTCGTAAACGGCGGAGATCTTCCTGGTCCGGCAGGGCGTAGAGGGGAAAACGGTGGCGGGCGGTGGGGGTGAGACTGCCGTCAAGAACCGGGGTGTAATACCCGGTGACCAGCAGGGGAGCGGGCCGGCAGGCGCTGAAGTTTTCGGCCAGGAAGGGGAGGATCTCCGCGGTTGTCTGCTCCTGGAGGCGGCTGATGAGCTGGCGGTAGGCGTGGCTCAGTTCCCGGCCGGAAAGGCGCTGGCCGCAGACATTATAGATCCGGTCAGGGGCCTTGTCGTAATATCGGCAGCTCTCTTTGAGGGCAGCGGCCAGCCCCCTGTACTCCAGGTCATCGGCAAGGGCAAGAAGGGGGGTGAGGGGGCTGCTTTGGGCACGGCAAGGGGCGGGCAGGCTCAGGCTGCTCAGCAGGGTGAGGATGAAAAGGAGAAAGGCGGGCATGGCAAGGTTTTGTCTGGAGAAGTTTTTTTTTTGACTATACCAGGCAGTAAGGTTTTGGCGCGAAAAAAGTTGACACGCTTCCTGAAAAATAGGCACAATCAGAAATTGTGCCCAGCTTTCTGAAAATCTGGAAATTAACTTGACCTCTATGGGCGACGCTGGTAAGGAATTGCAGGTAAAACTACTTAGGTAGTTGTACTTGCGTGAAATAGCGGGAGCCGCTGCCTGACAAAAGAGGGCAAAGGGCGGAGCTGAAGCAGCTTTTGCCGTAAACGACAAAGCAAAGGGAGAAATAATGAGCGAAGAAAAGAATATTGAAAGCATGATGCACGAAATACGTGTTTTTGAGCCACCGGCCGCAGGTCAGGCCACCGCCCATATCAAAAGCATGGATGAATATAAGGCCATTTATAAGCGTTCCATTGAGGATCCGGAAGGGTTCTGGGCGGAGCGCGCCGAAGAGCTGATCACCTGGGACAAGAAATGGGACAAGGTGCTTGACGCCGACATGATCACCCCGAGTATCAAGTGGTTTGACGGCGGCCAGCTCAATGTCTCTGTGAACTGTCTTGATCGCCATCTCACCGATGGCCGCCGCAACAAAGCGGCCCTCATCTGGCAGGGTGAACCGGAGGACGATGTCAAGGTCTACACCTACCAGATGCTCCACCGCGAGGTGTGCCGTTTCGCCAATGTGCTCAAGAGCCATGGCGTCAAAAGAGGGGACCGGGTTTCCGTCTATCTGCCCATGATCCCGGAGCTGGCCATCTCCCTGCTGGCCTGTGCCCGCATCGGCGCCATCCACTCCGTGGTTTTTGCCGGCTTCTCCGCCCATAGTCTGCGCAGCCGGGTCCAGGACTGCGAGGCCAAGATCCTGGTTACGGCGGATGCGGTTATCCGGGCCGGCAAGACCATTCCCCTCAAGCCCAATGCCGACGAGGCCATGGCAGACTGTCCTTCCGTGGAAAAGGTCATTGTGGTGAAGCGGGCCGGCAACGAAATTGCCATGCAGCCGGGCCGCGATATCTGGTACGAAGAGGGGATGGCTGCCGAAGGCCTCACCGATGATTGTCCCCCTGAGTCCATGGGCGCCGAGGATGACCTCTTTATCCTCTATACCTCCGGCTCCACGGGCAAGCCCAAGGGCGTGGTCCACACCACCGGCGGCTATCTTACCTATGCGGCCCATACCTGTCAGTGGGTCTTTGACCTGAAGGATGACGATGTCTACTGGTGCACCGCCGATATCGGCTGGATCACCGGGCATTCCTATATCCTCTATGGTCCCCTGGCCCTGGGCGCCACTTCGGTGATGTTTGAGGGGGTTCCCTCCTATCCGGCCTCGGACCGTTTCTGGAAGATCTGTGAGAAGTTCAAGGTCAACATCTTCTACACGGCGCCCACCGTTATCCGCGCCCTGATGCGTGACGGGGAGGCCCCTGTCCAGAAGCATGATCTCTCCTCCCTGCGTCTCCTGGGTACCGTTGGCGAGCCCATCAACCCCGAGGCCTGGATGTGGTATCACACCCACATCGGCGGCGGCAGGTTGCCCATCGTCGATACCTGGTGGCAGACCGAGACCGGCGGCATCATGATCTCGCCGCTGCCCTTTGCCACGCCGCTTAAGCCCGGCTCCGCCACCCTGCCCCTGCCCGGCATTGATGTGGCTGTTCTTGACGAGAATGGTAAGGAGGCCGGGCTCAACGAGGGCGGCCGGCTGGTGATCCGTAAGCCGTGGCCCGGCATCCTCCGCGGCGTCTTTGGTGATCCGGCCCGCTACAAGAAGACCTACTTCTCCAAGTACGAGGGCATGTACGACCCGGAAGACGGCGTGCGGCGTGACGCTGACGGCTATTTCTGGATCATGGGCCGGCTGGATGACGTTATCAACGTCTCCGGCCATCGTCTGGGCACCGCCGAGATCGAGTCCGCCCTGGTGGCCCATGAGTCCGTGGCCGAGGCCGCGGTGGTGGGCGCCCCCCATCCGGTGAAAGGCCAGACCATCTATGCCTATGTATCGCTGAAAACCGGAGTTGAGGCCACGGCTGACCTGGTCAAGGAGTTGCGGACATGGGTCCGCAAGGAGATCGGCCCCATTGCCACTCCTGAGTTTATTCAGTTTTCTGAAGGACTTCCCAAGACCAGATCCGGCAAGATCATGCGCCGTATTCTGCGCAAGGTCGCGGCCGGTCAGGATGACTTCGGCGATACCTCAACCCTGGCAGATCCCTCTGTTGTTGAGCTGCTGGTCAAGGGCAATGAGGAGCTGAAGAAGTAGTTCGTATCTCCTCTCTGCAAAGGAGAAAGGGCGCTCTGGTTTGTGTTAAGGCCGGAGCGCCCTTTTTTTTTGGATCTTCTTTGATTTGCAGGGATAACTTTATTTTTGCTGGCAGAATGGTTGGAAAAATTGGCATGAAATGGAGAGGGGTAAGCCTGCAAACTTGTATTTAACTATTTTTCTCAACACAAAGGCACAAAGACATTCTTTTCAATACCCCCTTGAGGGGTGCAGAGGTTTTCTTTATGTAATCCCTTTGTGTCTTTGTGCCTCTGTGTTTAACAAACAGCCTTTCCCTGACCTCGACGATGAACTTTTTTTGAGGCCTCTCCCTGATTGACACTGAAAAAGAGGGCGGGTATGGTGACCGCTTTTCAAGGCAAACTACGGGGCGTACTGGTTTTATGACCTTCAGACAGATACAAAGTGGTACCAGCCAGCAGCAGGAGCCCCTGGTCTTCCTGCCGGGCTGGGGCTTTGACGGCCGGGTGGCGCGCTACTGGGCCTGGCCCCCGGCTCTTGAGGTGCTGGCACCCGCCTCCTTCTGCCACGCCGGTCTGGTTGCAGATCTCCGGGCCTCTCTGGCCGGGAGGCGCGTGGCCCGGGTCGCCCTGGTGGGCTGGTCCATGGGCGCCAATCTGGCCTGGCAATTTGCCACCACCTATCCGGAGATGGTTTCCTCGGTCACCCTGCTGGGCGGCCGAAGCCACTGGCCTGCCCCGGAAATTGCCGCCATCAAGGCGGCCCTTGCCGCGGATCTGCCCAAAACCATGCGCAACTTCTACCGCAAATGTTTCCTGGGCCACAAGGGGCTCTACCTGGACTTTGCCGGCAGGCTGCAGGACGAGTATCTGGCCCGGCTGAGCCGTCAGGATCTGGAGGCTGGCCTCGATTATCTGGCCTCCTCGCCCCTTGTCGGTCAGGCGCCTGATGGTTGTGTGGTGCGCGTTGTGCATGGCCGCAAAGACGTTATCGCCCCTTTTGAGGAGCGGCCCCGGATAGGGGGGGCCAAGGAGCAGGTAGTGGACGCTGCCGGCCATCTCCTCTTTAGCCATTCTCTCTCTTCCCTGTTAAGATAAGTCATGCTGCCCCCAGAGAGAGCCAAGGACCATCTCCGCCAGCGTTTCCGCCGCGCGGCCCCTTCCTACGATCAATATGCCCATATCCAGCGCGAGGCCGCGGCCTGGCTGCTCTCTGGCCTCACCATGGAGCCGGCCACCATTCTTGAAATAGGCTGCGGCACCGGCAACCTCACCGGTCTGCTGGCCCAGAGGTTTCCAGCCGCCCGCATCACGGCCCTGGATTTTGCCGAAGAGATGGTGGAGCAGGCCCGCCACAAGGTGGGGGAATCTGCAGCCGTGGACTTTCAGTGCCAGGACGCGGAGACCTTTATCAGGAGCACGGCCGCCTCCTATGATCTGGTCATCAGCAACGCCACCCTGCAATGGTTTGCCGACCTGCCGGCCACCCTGGGTCATCTTGCCCGCCTCCTGACCCCGCAAGGCGTGGCTGCTTTGTCCCTTTTCGGGCCCGGCTCCTTTCAGGAGCTGGCCACGGCCATGCGGCAGATTGTTGATCCCGAGATCCGCCTGCCGGCCGAATCTTTCTGTGCGGCCCCGGATGCCGAGGCCTTTGCCAGGCAGGCCTTTGCCGAGGTGGAAATGAGCCGCCACCTGGTGCGCCGGGAGTATGCCACCTTTTTTGATATCCTCGATCACATCAGGAAAACAGGCACCGGCGGCTACCATGCCAAGGTGCCCCGTCTCAGCAGGGCCGTCTTAAATGAGCTGGGTGACTGGTTTTCCCGCCGGGGGGGCTATGCCATCACCTACGAGATCTATATCCTCAGCTGTCATGGGGCCAGGGGGAAACAGAAATGAACACGTGGCCCGCAAAAATCATGATCACCGGCACCGACACCTCGGTGGGCAAGACCCTGGTGGCGGCCCTGCTCCTTGATTATCTGCAGGGCAGGGGGGTGAAGGCCGGCTACCTGAAGCTGGTGAGCTGCGGGGGGGAAGAGGCGGATGATTGCCTCTTCTGTGCGGAGCAGAGCGGTGTGCAGGGGGAGGCGGTCTATCATTTTCGCCTGGCCGCCTCCCCCCATCTGGCGGCCAGGGTCCAGGGCGACAGGGTTGATCCGGAGCGGCTGGCCGCTGCCCTGCACCAAAAGAGGGACCATGAGGTGCTGGTGGTGGAAGGGGCGGGGGGCCTCTGTGTGCCCCTCAATGACGAGACCCTGCTCATCGATTTCATGGCCCACCATCCCATGCCCACCCTGCTGGTGGCCCGTTCCGGCCTCGGCACCCTCAATCATACCCTGCTCAGCGTCGAGGCCCTGCGCAGCCGCCGGATTCCCATCCTGGGCATCCTCTTCTCAGATGAAAAGAGCTACGCCGCCGACGATCTGCTCGTCTGCGACAACATGGCCACCATTGCCCGTTTCACCGGCCTGCCGGTGGTGGGCAGGCTGCCCCATTGCCCCGACTTTGCCGCGGTCCGCCCCTTTTTTGCGGAGATCGGTCAGGCCCTGTTCGGCCGCTGAAACCGTTGTTTCCAAAAAAAACTTTTCACTTCATTAAAATCCCCCAGCACATTTCGAGAAAAATTAAAAACAATGATGATGCTTTAAATTTAAAAGCAAAAACCAAGGCATATTTTATCATTTATGGCAGCGTCCGCTTAAGGCCAATAGAGGGGGCTGCCCTTGCCTGCAAAATTCCCCATCTACAAAACATCCAGCGGACTGCGCACCCCCTTGCCGCCTTTATTGAGCACATGGGTATAGATCATGGTGGTGCTGACATCGCTGTGGCCCAGCAGTTCCTGGATGGTCCGGATATCATAGCCCTGTTCAAGCATGTGGGTGGCAAAGGAGTGGCGCAGGACATGGCTGCTCACCCTCTTGGCAATAGCGGCCCGGCCCACCGCCTGCTTGATGGCCTGCTGCAGCACACTTTCATGAAGATGATGACGCCGCACCTGGCCGGTCTCAGGATCAACACTGGCCCGAGTGGCCGGAAAAACATATTGCCAGCCCCACTCCTTATTCGCGCCAGTATATTTTCGCGCCAAGGCCTCAGGCAGATAGACACTGCCGTTACCAAGCCTAAGATCACGGTCATGGATGGCCTTCGCCTCGACCAGATGCGTTTTCAGGGCCTGCTGAAACCGTTCAGGCAGAATCGTCACCCTGTCCTTGTTGCCCTTGCCGCTGCGCACCAGAAGCTCCTGCCGGTCAAAATCAATATCCATTACCCGCAGCCGCATGCATTCCATGAGTCGCAAGCCACTCCCGTAAAGAAGGCCGGCCATGAGAAGATTCACACCCTTGAGCTGTAGAAACAACCGCTTCACCTCATCCACGCTCAGCACCACCGGCAACCTCTTGCCCTTCTTGGCCCGGGCAAAAGCGCCAATGTCCCCCAACGGCCGCCCCAGAACCTGATCGAAAAAAGAAACCAAGGGGACGTAGTTGATTTGTTGATTTTGTATTAATATCCTTTATGTTGAGATAGGCTGAAAATGATGTACACGAAAACTCTCTGCCGGGGAAGCGGTCCAGCGGGTCAGCGGAAGAATAAGCGCAACAGGAGAGGGTGCCCAAGCAAACAGTTATGGCAGGATCGATAAAAAGATGGATATTTTCAACCTTATATGCAATTATTGACAATAAGGTTGTTTTAATACCATCTTAATTCCATCTCTGTAAGGCAGTCCTCATGGATAAAATAGAGATCTTCGCCCAACTGGGCCTGCATTACCGGCGGGAGCGCATCAGGCAGAAAATCAAGCTCCGCATCCTGGCCGCGCGCTGCGGTATCTCCGTCGATACCCTGCGGGCCATTGAGCGGGGCGGCACTCATGTTCGCATCAGCTCCTGGTTCGCGGTGGCCCAGGCCCTTGATCTTGCCGCCCCCTGGCAGGAACTGCTTGTCGAGCACCACGACCCCTTCGAGGAATACGACCGGCAGCAGGCCTCGGAGGAAAAATTGCGGAAATCCCGGGTGCGTTCATGAGTGATCGCGAGGCCATCGCCCTGCGCGTTGCGGCGGTCATGCCGACAGGCGAGATCCTGCCGGTGGGCCGCCTGCTCTCCCGCAACCTGGGCTCCCCTGACCGCAAGGAAGGATTTTTCCGCTACGACGAGGCCTATCTGCAACATCCCGCCGCCTACCCCCTTGACCCCATCCACCTGCCGCTACGCTCCGGCACCTTCAACGCCGATCGTGGTGAAGCGGGAGTGCATGGGGTGTTTGACGACTCCCTGCCCGATGCCTGGGGCCGGACAATCCTTGCCAAGCGGGCCGGGCTGGACAGAGCGCGTTTCAGCTCCGCCCATCTGCTGGGCGCACTGTCCGGGGGCGGCCTGGGCCGACTTCTCTTTGTTGCCGAAGACCAGGTAAAGGCCGTGACATGCGCCGAATCCAGCATCGAGCTTGACAAGCTGGGGCTCGCCATCGAGGAGGCCGGGCTTCTGGAAAACAATCTGGACACGGAAAACCAGGCCCTGCGCCATTTACTCGCCTGCGGCAGTTCCGCCGGGGGCGCGCGGCCCAAGGTACTGGTTCGTGATCAGGGCACCCTGTGGCTGGCAAAATTTTCCAGCATCCGCGACCTCAGCCCGTCTCTGCTGGTCTCCCTGGAGCAGGCAGGCATGGAGCTGGCGCGCCAGGCCGGACTTGAGGTTCCCGAAGTGCGCCGGATCCAGATCGCGGGCCGGGACATTCTGCTCGTCAAGCGTTTTGATGTCACCCCGGAGGGTGGCCGTAACGCCATTATCAGCATGCGAACCCTTACCGGCGTGGACAATCCCTATCTGAGTTCCTATGCCGCGATGGCCGGGGTCATCCGCGCCGTGTCCAGCCGGCCCGATCTGGATCTGGCCGCCCTGTTCCGCTGGATGCTGATCAACGTGCTGCTCCAGAACACCGATGATCATCAGCAAAATTTCGCCATGCTCCATACCGCTGCGGGATGGCGACTGTCACCGGGTTACGACATAACCCCCAACATCCACCAGGAACGCCATATCCTGCGCGTCAATAACAGCGAGGGCCCCTTTACCTCTCAGGACCTCCTGAGTGAAGGTCGGCGCTTCGGTCTGTCGGCGCAAAAATGCCGCCGCCTGCTCGACGAGACCCTGGCCAGCCTCACCAATTGGGAGGCGGTTTTTGATAACTGCGGTGTTGCCTGGGAGCATACCCGCAATCTGCGGGAATCTATTCTCCGTAAGAGAGCGCTCCTGAATCAAAAGAACGATCCACCACGCCAATGAGGGGACGGGACGTAGTTGATTTGTTGATTTTGTATTAATATCCTTTATGTTGAACATCATGCCACGAGCCGCACGCCTTGACATACCCGGAGTTCTCCAGCACGTGATCGTCAGGGGAGTTGAACGACGGGATATTTTTCGTGATGACAGCGACCGGCAGTCATTTCTGGACCGTTTTTCCAATCTGTTGACACTGACGGAAACGGAATGCCTGGCATGGTCGCTGATGACCAATCACGTTCACATGCTGTTACGTCCGACGCAAGGCAAGCTTGGCAATTTCATGCGGCGGCTCCTGACAGGCCATGCCGTGACATTCAACTTGCGCCATCACCGCACGGGTCATCTTTTTCAGAACCGCTACAAGTCAATCGTCTGCGAGGAAGACCCATATCTTCTTGAACTTGTACGGTACATTCACCTTAACCCTTTGCGCGCGGGGCTCGTTAAGGACATGGCTGAACTGAATGGGTATCCCTGGAGCGGTCATGCCGTTTTGATGGGCATCAGGGAAATGCCGGGGCAGAATGTGGAAGAAGTGCTTGGATATTTCGGAAAACGAACAAAAGCGGCGCGGGAAAAATTTCAGGAATTTGTGACTGACGGAATCTCGATGGGGAAGAGAGATGAACTTGTGGGTGGCGGTCTCAAGCGGGCACTGAAACTGAGAGGTGATGAGGAAGTCACCGCTTACGATGACCGAATACTCGGCGGCGCTGATTTCGTCGAACAGCTGAAACAGCAAAAGGAAATAGCCGAAAAACTGGATGTTTATATCCCTTTGACGGAGTTGATCCGGCGTGTTGCCGAGTTCGCCCGTGTTGATCCTAAGGAGCTCTGTCAACGAGGTAGGAAAACAACGGTGTCTGACACAAAAGGCATCATTTGCTTTCTGGCTACTCGCAGGCTCGGTTACAGCGGTGAGGCCGTCGCCAAAGCTTTGGGTATTACCCGCTCAGGCGTTTGCAGGGCCGCATCCCGAGGTGCTGTCTTGGCAGCAGATAATCCAGCAAAATGGGGGGGGCTTGGAGGGATAGTCAACAAATCAACTACGTCCCCCTAGTCTCCGAGGCTGAAAATAACAGCAAGACAGGTACAAAGAAAAATGAGAATATAAGTCACATCAAGTCAATTTAGGCGACGGGAAAAAGCGCCGCGGCGCTAATGCGGCAAGTTCATCGTCCCGCGCCTGATTTCCATCGTTGGGCAGCGAGGAAACGAGATTAATGGAAGGGCACCGGAACACCATAACGCTCTTTACAATCGGCCTAATCTCGGCCTGTCTCTTTGGCGCGGCAATGCCCGCCAGCAAGGCATTGCTGGCGGGCATTCAGCCACAGGTTCTCGCAGGTCTGCTGTACCTCGGAGCCGCAGTTGGCATCCTGCCTGTTGTCATCCGAAGCAAGTCCTTTCGGCCGCCGTGGCAAGCGGGTCGACGAACGCTCTTGCTGCTCACAGGAGCCGTTATTCTGGGCGGAATCCTCGGCCCACTATTACTTCTGCTCGGACTGAGAGTCGCCAGATCGGGGACCGTATCCCTGTGGCTGAACCTGGAATTCGTGGCTACGGTAATCCTTGGGCATTTCGTGTTCCGCGAACACCTGACGAAACGAGGTTGGCTTGCGGCAGGTGGAACGTTGCTTGCTTCACTGCTCTTGGCGGCAGGCGAGGGCGGTGCCAGCATCCTCTCCGTTAGCCTTGTTGCTGCCGGCTGCCTCTGCTGGGGGTTTGACAACCACTTCACGGCGCTCATCGACGGTATCACTCCTGCCCAGACGACTTTGTGGAAAGGCGTAGTCGCAGGAACGTTCAATCTGACTCTGGGAGGAGTTCTTGCAGGTGGAGTGGGGAAGCCGGCAGTGATCGTGTTGGCGTTGCTTGTGGGAGCACTCGCGTACGGAGTGAGCGTGACGTTGTACATCGTCACGGCGCAAGGCATGGGGGCCTCCCGCAGTCAAATGTTGTTCTCAACGGCTCCGTTCTTCGGCATGCTCCTTTCTGTGGGCGTACTCGGTGAGACCTTCACCGGGATGCAGGCGTTCGCGGCTGGGATCATTGCGGTCTCGCTGGTGCTGCTCTTCACCGAGAAACATGAACACGTTCATGGGCACGACTCGATAGTACATCAGCATGGCCACCGTCATCTGGAGGGCCATCACGACCACGAACATCGCGGGCCATTGGCGACGGTCAGCCACTCACACATGCATCAACACAAACCCATGACTCATGCGCATAAACACTGGCCTGACTTGCACCATCGGCACGGGCACACTAATAACGAGAACGGTGAACCGCCCAACAAGCCGGATGCAGGCGACGGCTTATAGCCGCGCCTGATCCGTGTCGGTTAGCCAGCTAAGACAGACAGTGTTGTTGCTACGCAGTTGCCCGTATACCTCAGCGGAGAAACGCATGACTTGGACACTGACACCCATACTGATGATGGTCGCGATGATCATTGCGCTTTGGCTGGCTACGTGGTGGGGGCTGCGCCTGGTCTCACGCTTTTTCAGCAAGTCGGTGACGGTCCTCAAGCAAGTCCCGGTTCGAAAAGACATTTCTGGACTTGGTTCGAGGATCAGGACGTCTTTTCCTGAGACGACCAGGTTGTTTCAAGCGCGGCTGACGCCGAGTCGGTATACCGGGCTTCACTTGACGCTCATTGTGATCGCGTCGCTCTACATCGTTGCTTTGTTTGGGGGGCTGGTCGAGGAGCTGTTGGAAGCAAACGAACTTGTCCGCTTCGATGAGGGTATCAATCAACGAATTGGCCCGCTTCGCACAGATGGTATGATCACCGTTTTCATCTGGATCACTGATCTTGGCGGCTCAGCGGCCTTGGTTGCGGTGGCGCTTGTGACCACTGGTCTGCTATGGGCGCACCGCCGCAGAAACATGATTGCTCCGCTATGGCTGACCATTCTTGGATCGCAGATCACTACTTATGCAGGGAAATACGTGTTGGCGCGACAACGACCGGAGTTCGTGTCGGAGGTTGTTGCCGTTACGCCATCGTTTCCCAGCGGTCATGCAACGAGCGCTATGGCGGTATATGGTTTCATCGCCTATATCGTTGCCAGGGACCTTGTAACGACGCGGCAGCGTTTCGAGATGATCTATTGGACAGCTGTCCTCATCGGCCTGATCGGTTTCAGCCGAATGTTGCTGGGCTTGCACTATGCCAGTGATGTTGCGGCGGGATTCCTTGTCGGCGGCTTCTGGCTGCTGCTGGGGTTTGCCCTCGCGGAGCACAAGCAGCACCAGTACCAAACGGCTAACCGAGGCATCCACCGGACGGATTCCCGCCACCAGTGATGTCCACGATGGGGCTCACAACCATGATGACCTCACGCCAATGCGAAATTGCTGCCGAATCATATACCGCCTGTCTATTGGCTCAGTGTGGCTATGACGTCCTCGTCCAATATGGCGCTAAGCAACCGCACTATGATCTTGTCGCCGTAAAAGACAAGCGCATTCACATGGAGTTCGGTAGCCGAATCCGAATCCGTTTTATTTCTGACAAGTACACAATGTGTCAGGGGTAAACCGATTCGCCCCTCTTGATTATCATTCGTTCCTGCTATTTTCGGCATTAATTATTCCCCAGTCTTTGAAGAAGCCGCTGGACAAGGTCCATCACTATTGTTAAAAATACTTATTTTCTTTTCTCAGAAGGCTAGATCTCTTTCGAGATCGGCATAGGTTGTTTATGTTCCGCAATTATAAGCCAAATCGTAATTCGTTTGTCAGGCAAGATTATCCGGCCAAGCGCAGGCTGCCCTTGGTGATACTGTCCCTTGGCCTGGCCCTGTGCGCCGGGTTTTTTCTTGTTGATATCGGCGACCCTCAAAGCGCAGCCCAGATCCCTCTCGAATCACTGAACTCGGCAGCTGCCGCCGAAGAGGAACCGGTACTTGAACCTGAACCGGAACCGGAACTCCGGATAGCCCGGGCGGAGATGAGCGGTACCGTCAAGCAGGGTGATACTGTTTCCGCACTGCTTGGCGACTATCTCTCCGCCCAGCAGATTTACCAACTGGCCCGGCAGAGCAAGAACACCTTCGCCCTCAACGGCCTCTGCGCCGGCCAGCCCTACCAGTTGTGCACCCTGGACGATCAATTCGACAGCTTTCTTTACGACATCGACCAGGATGAGCAACTATTGATCCGCCGCCAGGATGATCAATTTGAGATTTCCCGCGTTCCCATTGACTATGAGGTAGACGAGGTGGTGGTCAGGGGGGTTATTTCCTCCAGCCTCTTCAACGCGGTGCAGGAAATCGGCGAAAAGCCGGGGCTGGCTATAACTCTGGCCGATATTTACGCCTGGGACATCGACTTCATTCTTGATATCCGCGAAGGAGATTCTTTCCAGGCGGTGGTCGAAAAGCGCTTTCGCGAGGGAGAGCCTGCCGGTTATGGCCGCATCCTGACCGCGGAGTTCGTCAATCGAGGGCGAAGTTATCAGGCGGTCCTTTTTAAGGATGGCAGCGACAACAATCCCGCTTATTATGACCCGGCAGGCAAGAACCTCCGCACGGCATTTCTCAAGGCGCCGCTGCCCTTTACCAGAATTTCCTCCGGCTTCACCATGAAGCGCTTTCATCCGATTACCAAGACCTGGAGGGCCCATCCGGCCATAGATTATGTCGCCCCCACCGGGACCCCGATCAAGACGGTGGGTGACGGCACCGTGGTTCGGAAAGGCTATACCAGTGGCAACGGCAACTTCGCTGAAATCCGGCACATCAACGGCTATTCGACGATCTACCTGCATATGTCCAAGTTTGCCAAGGGGATGGGTAAGGGGAAACGGGTTACCCAGGGGCAGGTCATTGGCTACGTCGGATCAACCGGCCTGGCCACCGGGCCTCACCTCTGCTTCCGGATGCGCAAGAACGGCGATCCGGTTAATCCAGACCGGATAAAGGTGCCGTCCGCCCCGGCGGTATCAAAGGAGAACATGGAGGAATTTCTCGCTTTGGCGACGCCGCTGCTGGCCCGACTGGATGGCGGCGAGGTCCTCCATGCCAAGAGGGACGAACAAAAAGAGACAAAACTTGATTCTTGAAAATTGTCTCCCCGGTAGGTGTCAACATACTTTTCGCCTGAACATCTTATTTAAGCAGCTTGCTGTACGACTGTATTTTGCCGTTGTTCATTGACTGGATTGAGTCTTACCAACGACTCATGATCCCAGTTTCTGGTGGCACCAGACCATC
>JAGXFQ010000010.1 GCA_024637145.1 Desulfobulbaceae bacterium | reverse complement strand
CCCTTGGCAACAATGGTCTTAAGCTCGTCGCGCTCCTCTTGGCTCAGTGAGAACCTGTACTTGATCTTGGGCATGGTCTTCTCCGTTTTTTCTGACCATACCTAGTTTTATATAACATATCAAGTGTGACATGACACTAGCATATCCGCCCTGGGCGAAAACAGGAAAAGATCATTAAGGTCAAGGGTACGGCAGATCAGGATGGTAGGGCGCTAAAAGGGGATGGCGGGGGAGTGGCCTGCGTTGCTCCGGCCCCGGGCCATGGATTTTTTTTGCCTCCAGGCCCCTTGCTGCGATAGAGTGAGAGAAAAGGAGGAGTCATGCTGCGCTCAGAAAGGCAAGAGATGTTGCGGACCATTGAGATGGAGACGCGGATGACCCAAGGCTTCACCGGTGTGGCAGCTCTGCGGCCCGAGGTCATGGAGGCCATGGCCAGTGTGCCTCGCCAGGAATTTGTGCCCGCGCATCTCAGGCACCATGCCTATGCCAACTCCCCCCTGCCCATCGGCAACGGCCAGACCATCTCCCAGCCCTTTATCGTCGCCCTCATGACCGATCTGCTTTGCTCTGAGCCAAATGATGTGATGCTGGAGGTGGGGGGCGGCTGCGGCTACCAGGCCGCTGTTCTTTCCCTGCTGGTCAGCAAAATATATAGTATCGAGATTATTCCCAGCCTGGCCCGCGCTACCACCCATCGCCTTCAGAAGCTGGGCTACCATAATGTGGAGGTGCGCCAGGGGGACGGCTATCATGGCTGCCCTGAGCATGCCCCCTTTGACGGCATTATTGTCACTGCTGCGGTCAGTTTTGTGCCCCGGCCCCTGCAGGAGCAACTCCGGCCCGGCGGTAGACTGGTGCTGCCGGTGGGTTCTCCCCATAGTGTCCAGGAACTGATGGTCCTGGAGAAGAAGAAAGATAACAGTATTGTCAGCAGAAATGTCCTCTCTGTGGCCTTTGTGCCCCTTACGGGAGGGCATGAAAACAGCGGGCCTGGTCGTGCCTCGTAGAAACCAATAACTAAGGAGAAAGCATGCAAACCCCCCTGCAGGTAACCTATCGGAATATGGATTCATCACCGGCCATTGAGGCGGATATCCAGAGTCGCGTTGACAAGTTGGAAGACATCAATGGCCAGATCATCAGCTGTAAGGTGGTAGTGGAGGCCCCGCCCCGGCATCAGCAGCAGGGGGGGCTCTTCAGGGTGAGTATTGATCTCACCTGTCCCGAGGGCAAGGTGGTGGTGAACAAGGAGCCTTCCGGTCTCAACCGGGCCCATGAGGATTGCTATGTGGCCCTGCGTGACGCCTTTAATGCGGCGGCCCGCCAGTTGGAAAAATACAGTGAGATCCGCCGGGGTGATGTCAAGAGTCACAGCGAGACCCCCTTTGGTCATATCGGCTATCTCGCCCCCATGGAGGATTACGGCATGATTAACACCCCTGATAACCGGCAAATCTATTTCCATAGAAACAGTGTCCATCGTGCCGATTTCGACGCCCTGGACATCGGCACCCCGGTTACCTTCAAAGAGGAGGAAGGGATAAAAGGGCCCCAGGCCGTTGTGGTCAAAATCAAGGACTAAGGGAGGCGTTGCGGTCAACAGGCAGCCATTGCCTGCGGTAAGATGTTATACCGGTTATAGGGGCCAAGAGGCGCCGCGCTCTATCTCCAGGGGCTTGCTGATTTTCTTACCCCACACCTGCCAGAGCCGGGGAGAGCTGGCCGCCGCTGCTTTGGGCCAGGAGTCTGTGGCCAGGGCCCCTGTCAACCTGGTCCTGACGGCTGTTTTTGAGCGGAGTGCTGGCAAGTATGATTCCCGGGCCAGCCGCTATGGGCACCTGGAGATTGGCCACGCGGTCCAGAACATTTATCTTCAGGTCACGGCCCTGGGGCTGGGCACGGTGGTGGTGGGGGCCTTTGTCGACGACCGGGTGCAGGCCGCCCTTCTCCACCTGCAAAAGGAGGAGCCCCTGGCCATTATGCCGGTGGGCAGATTGCCCTGACAAGGCGCTCTGGTAGCGGCAGGGGTCCCTGAAGAGCCCTGCTTCTTTATTCCTTGTAGTGCCTTTCCTTGGCTTGCTGGCCGAGAATCACCTTGGCCAGGATGGCCATTTCCTCGGCCAGCAGTTCCAGGAGATCATCCACCGTGAGAATGCCCACCAGGCTCCCCTCATCGCTTACCACCACCAGGCGGCGAATGGCCTTGCTCTGCATCCTCTGGAGGGCGTCCCAGATGCCGTCTGACTCAAGGCAGGTAACGAGCTCAGAGCTCATCACATCTTCCACGGTGAGCAGCTCCAGATTCACCTCCAGGGCCAGCAGTTCAATGACCAGATCGCGGTCGGTAATGATGCCCACCGGCACCCGGTTTGCGCCCTCCTTGTCCTGGATAATGACCACGTCACCCACATGATGGTGGCGCATCAGTTTTGCCACGGCAATGATGTCACTCTCTGGCCTGGCAATAACCACCTGACGATTACAAAATTCTCCTACGGACATAGCTGCCTCCTGGTAGATTTTGCTGCCCAATAGCCTTTGGTGATGAGATGGTGGCGCTGATTGAGTACCTCAATTACAGCACAGCTCTTTTCTTGCTGTCAAGGCAAGGGAGCAAACCTGGGTCTCTTGGCTGCCAGGAAAAAAGAGCGTGGTCCACACAGGGAGAATTCTTTTTCATTGCCATCATTACATGTGCTACCCTGTTTATATCTCTTAAGAGACAAGGTGCAAAAAAAAGTCCGGCTCCTGCTTGTTTGAGCCTTCTGCCTGTTCTTCAGCGGTCAGCTACAGGGGTGATGATTGTCATGAACTTCCGATCAAGGCCAAACCCGTCGCTTCCTCTTGCTGCTGTTGCCTGGCGCCTGGGTCTTTTCAGCGCCCTCTGGTTTCTGCTCAGTGGCGGTGATATCAAGAGCTGGCCCTTTGGACTGGCTGCCTCCCTCCTGGCCACTTGGTTTCTGATGCGTCTCCCCTCTAAACAGCCGCGGAGAGTGCGCCTCCTGGCCATTGTCTGGTTCATCCCCTATTTTGTGGGGCGTTCCCTTTTAAGCGGGGTGGATGTCATGAGACGGGTCCTTCACCCTGCCTTGCCCATTGACCCTGCCCTGGTGGACTATCCTCTGGTCATCGACCATCAAGGCGGTCGTGTTCTGCTGGCCAACTGCGTCTCCCTGCTGCCCGGCACCATATCGGCCCGGCTGGGCCCTGATATCCTCCTGGTCCATAGCCTGGACAAGGGGCTGCCGGTGGTGGAGACCATCAAGGATCTGGAGAGACGAATAGCAAGACTCTATCACCCGGCAGCTAAGGCCAAGAGGCCGGAGGGGCAGCCATGAGCGTCTTCTATATCAGTATGGCCCTGATTCTCCTTGTTTCCGTGGCGGCAGGCCTGCTCAGGATCCTGTGGGGCCCCACAGCGGCAGACCGGATGATGGCGGCCCAGCTTTTTGGCACTTGCGGCGTGGCCATTCTCCTGCTCCTGGCCCGGGGGCTGGAGGCCTTGATCGTTGAAGACGTGGCCCTGGTTTTTGCCCTGTTGGCCGCCCTCTCCACAGTGGCCTTTATCCGCCGGGCTTGGCCTGCAAAAGCAGTCCCTCAAAGAGAGGAGCATGATGATAGCTGAGGTTATGGGCGCGATCTGCGTATTGATCGGCATTCCCTTTTTCCTCACCGGCACCCTTGGTCTGTTACGTCTGCCGGACATCTATACCCGCCTGCATGCCCTGACCAAGGCCGATAATGTCGGACTTGGTTTTATTATCCTGGGTTTGGCCATTCAATCCGGCAGCTGGCTTGAGGTGGCCAGGCTTTTTCTTATCTGGTTTCTGGTGCTGCTGGCCAGCGCTACCTCCTGTCATCTCATCGCTCAGGCGGCTTTTGAAAAAAACATCAAACCGTGGACCAAGGAGGAATGATGGTGGTCACTGCCTTTGACATGCTCCTCTGTCTCACCCTTGTCTGGCTGGCCTGGCATGTGCTGGCCAGTCGGGATCTCTTCCGGGCTGTGGTCCTCTTTATCTCCTTTGGCATGCTTATGGCCCTGGGCTGGGTTCGTCTGCGGGCACCCGATCTGGCCCTGGCGGAAGCGGCTATCGGCTCCGGCTTGACCGGCGCCCTCTTTCTTTCGGCCCTGCGGAAACTTGCCGGCACCACAAAAGAAAAGAGGAGGCTGGACCGGGATGAGGAGAGATGATGGTCAATTCAGGTAGAAAGCGGGTCTCCCCGGCCCACCGGCCTTGGCTGCTGCTGGTGCTGCTGCTGCTCTTCTTTGCCGCCCTGGCCTGGGTATATCTGGTCCCCGGCTCAGTGCCCGGGGGACTGGCCAGGCAGGTGGATGCCTCTCTTGTCGCCAGCGGCGTCAGTAGCAGGGTCACCGCGGTGCTGCTCAACTTCCGGGCCTATGATACCCTGCTGGAATGCTTTATCCTTTTGCTGGGGGTCATGGTGGTCTGGTCGCTGCGCTCAGCCGGGACCACAGAGCCGCGCCAACCGGCAGTCGGCGCCATTCTGGCAGCCCTGGAACGTCTGCTTCTCCCCCTCATGATACTGGTGGCAGGCTATCTCCTCTGGGCCGGCAGCAGTCAGGCCGGCGGTGCCTTCCAGGCCGGCGCCATTCTGGGCGGGGCTGGTGTTCTTCTTCTCCTTGATTCCTCACCATTTCTTGACATTTTGCCCAAAAAAGCACTGGTCTGGGGCATAACTCTGGCCCCCCTTTTTTTCTTGGCAGTGGGAGTGGCTGCCCTGACCCAGGGCCGGCCTTTTCTCACCTATCGCTTCCAGGAGGCCTCCCTGGTTATTGTGGCCCTGGAAGTGGCGGCTGCTTTTTCCATCGGCCTCTGCCTGGCCACTCTTTTTGCAGGACGGCTGCCTGAGTATGAGTCGGAACCCGCTCAGGATAAATTCGCAGCAAAGAGGGGGGAATAAGGGTGGCGCTTTCTCCCTCTCTGCTCTATGGGCTCACCGGTCTCATGCTCTTTGTGATCGGGCTGGCCGCTCTCTTCACCTCCCCGCAGCTCTTAGGGAAGATCCTGGCCGTGAACATCATGGCCAGCGGTATTTTTCTCTTCCTGATCACCCTTGCCCATGGCAGCGGCACGCTCATTGATCCGGTGCCCCAGGCCATGGTGCTCACCGGCATTGTGGTCTCCGTGAGCAGTACAGCAGTGGCCCTGGCCCTGCTCTGCCGTATTGAGGCGGCAGCTCGGCCCCCTGCTCATCTGCCCAAAAAGAAGGATGAGGCCAGGCAAGGATGAACCTCTCTCCTGACTCCTCTGCCTGGATTATCTGGCCCGTGGTCGTCCCCCTGCTGGGGGCGGTGGTCTGTTTTCTCTATAAAAAAAAGCCCCGCCTGGCAGGACACTTCTTTGCTGTTGTCACCTGCGGCACAAGCACTGTTTTGGGGTGGCAGGTGCTGAGCCAGGGAGTAGGGCGCCATCTCCTGGGGGGCTGGTCGCCTCCCCTGGGGATCTCGCTGCGGGCCGATGGGCCGGCCGCGCTCATGGTGATGATGACGGCAGTGACCGGGCTGGGTATCACTCTTTACAGTGGCGGCTATTTTCAAAGTCGACTGGCCGGGGACAGTCAGGATCACCGTTTCCGCGCCCAGGAGCAATCCTTCTGGCCCTTATGGCTACTGTTATGGGCCGCCTTGAATGGCCTTTTCCTGAGTGGCGACATCTTTAACATCTATATCAGTCTCGAACTTGTGGCCTTAAGCAGTGTCGGGCTTACCGTCCTGTCCGGCAAACCGCCCTCACTGGTGGCGGCCATGCGTTATCTGCTGGTCAGTCTGCTGGGCTCCCTGACGTTTCTGCTGGGGGTCGGTTTTTTCTATAAGGCCCATGGCACCCTTGAACTGGCCGTTATCAGCAAGGCCCTCGCCCCGACGCCGCCGGTTATCATGGCGCTGGCCCTGGTTAGTGTGGGTCTGATGCTCAAAACCGCCCTCTTTCCCTTTCATTTCTGGCTGCCGCCGGCCCATGCCAATGCTCTGGCCCCGGTCTCTGCCATACTTTCCGCTCTGGTTATCAAAGGGTCCTGGTATCTCTTCTATCGATTCTGGCAAGGAGGGGGGCTCCTTGCTGCCGTGGGGATTGTGCCTGCCCTACTGGGCAGTGTAGCCATTATCTGGGGCGCCTTTCAGGCCTTTTCCCAGCAGCGCCTGAAAATGCTGGTGGCCTACTCCACAGTGGCCCAGATCGGTTATCTCTTTGTGGCCTTTCCTCTGCTGGTGGACTCCGCCGGCCAGGGCCGCGATGCCCTCTTTTATTTTGCCATCTCCCACAGCTGCGCCAAGGCCGCCATGTTCCTGGCGGCCGGCACTTTTTTTCTGCAGCTGGGCCATGACCGCATCCGTGACCTGGCCGGGGTGCGGCAGCTGCTGCCCGTCTCCTCCTTTGCTTTTGCCCTGGGCGGCGTCAGCCTGATGGGGCTGCCTCCTTCAGGGGGTTTTATTGCCAAGTACCTCCTGGTCAGTAAGGCCATCAGCCAGGACCTCTGGTGGCTGGCGCTGATTGCTGTTGTGGGCAGCGGTCTGACGGCGGTTTATGTCTTTAGGGCTGTCTCCTCTGTGCTGAGCCCGCACCTGCTGGAGGAGCGGCCACTCCTGGTGGTGGCTGCTTCCATGCAGTGGAGCGCCCTGGCCCTGGCCCTTCTGGCCATCGTCCTTGGCATCATGGCACCACTGCCGCTGGCCCTGCTGGAGGTGACCTGATGGCTTGGCAAAACTGGCTGCTGCTCCTTATCCTGCTCAGCTCCATGGTGCCCGGGTTGATCATCTTCACCCTGGCCGAGTCGAACCGCGGCTGGCGGACCGCCCTCAATCTCTGTGGTGCGGTTGTCAAAATGATACTGGTGCTGGTGATGATCATCGGCATCTCTCAGGGCCAGCGTTTCGCCGTTGCACTGCCTCTGCTGCCCGGGGTTGATCTGGTCTTGCGGGCCGATCCCCTCTCCGCGCTGTTTGTGGCGCTCTCCTCTTTGTTGTGGCTCTTCACCACCCTCTATGCGGTTGCCTATCTGGAGGATTCGCCCAATCGCAGTCATTTTTTTGGGTATTTCAGCCTCTGTGTCACGGTGACCATCGGTATTGCCCTGGCCGGCAACCTGCTCACCTTTCTCTTCTTTTTTGAAATGCTCACCCTCACCACCTATCCCCTGGTGATTCATCGGGGCACGGCTGAGGCCATGGCCGCCGGCCGCGTCTATCTGCTCTATACCCTCACCGGCGGTTTGCTGCTCTTTTTGGGGGTGGTCTGGCTCTATGTCCTGGTGGGAGAGGTCGATTTCAGCCGGCAGGGATTGCTCATGCCCCTGCTGGACGGTCACCGGCCGGCCCTGATCGGCATCTTTTGTCTGCTCATCAGCGGAGTAGGAGTCAAGGCCGCCCTGGTCCCCCTGCATGGCTGGTTGCCGCGGGCCATGGTGGCACCGGCGCCGGTGAGCGCCCTTCTCCATGCCGTGGCCGTGGTCAAGGCCGGGGCCTTCGGTATCATGCGCATTGTCCTTGACGTCTATGGACTGCCCCTGACCAGCGGCCTTGGCCTGCTCATGCCGCTGATGCTGGTGGCCACTTGCACTATCCTCTATGGTTCCCTCCTGGCTCTGCGCCAAGACAATCTCAAGCGGCTCCTGGCCTATTCCACGGTGAGCCAGGTCTCTTATATCGTCCTGGGCATCACCATCGGCAATCCTTTGGCCATCATGGGGGGCATGGTCCATCTGATTCATCAGGGTATCATGAAGATTACCCTCTTTTTTTGTGCCGGCAATATCGCCGAGACCCTTGGCGTCCATGCTATCAGCCGCATGAATGGAGTGGGTCGGAGACTGCCCCTGACCATGGGGGCCTTTACTCTGGCCGCCATGGGGATGATCGGCCTGCCACCCCTGGCCGGTTTTGTCAGCAAGTGGTACCTGGGCCTGGGCGCCATTAATCAGGGAGAGGGGTGGCTTCTGGTTGTCCTGGTGCTCTCCACTCTTCTTAATGCCGCCTATTTCCTCCCCATTATCTATAGGGCCTGGTTCAGGGAACAGGAAGGACCGTGGCCCAAGGATTCCGGGGCCATGGGATTGTGGGAATGCCACTGGATGCTGGTTGTGCCGCCGCTGTTGACCGCCGCGATTTCTCTGCTGGTGGGGCTGCTTGCCAACAGCACCCTCAGCCCCCTGGCCTGGGTGCGTTTTATTGTTACTACCCGGTATGAACCATGGTGAGCCCGCTCCTTCAGAACGGGGAGCCAGGGGTCTTGCTCCTCTCCATGGTGCCGGGGCTGCCCCTGGTGGTGGCCTTTATGCTGCTTGGGCGGGCCACTCGCCAGACCGGCCTGCAGCTGGCACCCTGGGCTGCCTTGCCGGCCCTGGCTGCCGCCCTGCTGCTCCAGCCGGGTATTGATCTTGAGGTGGCCTGGTTCTTTATGGGCGGCCGGATGGGCATTGATGAGGTGGGGCGTTCTTTTCTGCTGCTTGCTGCTTTGGTCTGGGGAGCGGCGGCCTGGTTCGGCCGGGGCTATCTCCGTGCTGATCCCAGAGACCATGTCTTCTTCTTTTTTTATCTGATCACCATGGCCTTTAATTTCGGCCTCATTCTGGCCCAGGACATGCTGGGTTTTTATCTTTTTTTCGGATTGATGAGTATCAGCGCCTATGGCCTGATTGTCCACAACCGGAGCCCGGAGGCGCGGCGAGCCGGCCTGGTCTACCTGGTGCTGGTCATGGTGGGTGAGGTCCTGATCTTTTCGGGTATGGTGGTGATGGCCTCCCGCCTGCCTGACCTGGAACTTGCCACCATTGCCGCCAGCAGCAGCGGAGGAGTGAGTTTCTTTCTGCTCTTGGTCGGCTTTGGCATCAAGGCCGGTCTGGTGCCCCTGCACGTCTGGTTGCCCCTGGCCCATCCGGTGGCGCCGGTGCCGGCCAGTGCCGTGCTCAGCGGGGTGATGATCAAGGCCGGCCTCCTGGGCTGGCTGCGTTTTCTGCCCCTGGGCCAGGAGAGCGTCCTGCCCGGCTGGGGCGGGGCCTTGGTGCTCCTTGGCCTGCTGGCCGCCTTTTATGGGGTTATTATCGGCCTGGCCCAGCAGGAGGTTAAGACCATTCTGGCCTATTCCAGTATCAGCCAGATGGGAGTGATGACCATGCTGGTGGGGTGCGGCCTGCTGGCTCCAGGCCATGGGCCCCAGGTGACCTGGGCAGTCAGCATCTATGCCCTCCATCACGGTCTGGCCAAGGCCTCCCTCTTTTTGGCCACGGGCATGGGAACGGCGAAGGGCAGCAGCCCTGCCGCCTCCGGCCAGCTGTGGCTCCTTTTTTTGCCGGCCCTCTCTTTGGCGGGACTGCCCTTTACCAGTGGCGCCATTGCCAAGTTTGTCTTGAAAGAGGTGGTCCATGCCCTGCCTGCACCCTGGCTGGGCATCCTCACTTTTGTCCTGCCGCTGACGGCCCTGGCCACCACCCTAATTGTCTGCCACTTTCTCAAGCAGATGGCTGCTGGTCTGCCCCACCAATCAGCGCCCTCACCGGCCATGCGCCTCTCCTGGCTGCTGCTCTGGCTCAGCAGCGCCCTGCTGCCTTGGGTCTGGCCGCAGCAGCCCGCCTATGCCTCCCAGGCCACAGAGGCAGCGCTGCTCTGGCAGGGGCTGTGGCCGGTGGTGGCGGGGGGGATGATAATGATGGTCTCCTGGCGCTGGTGGCCGGTCAGCAGGCATCTCACCGTGCCGGCCGGGGACCTGCTCTGGCTTGTCTGGCCCTCCCATAAAGAGCTGGCCAGAAAAGACGAAGCCCAAGCAGAAAAGCGGCTTTTCTCAGAGATAAAGGCTGGTGGCCGGGCGCGGCAGCTGCTTGATTTTTTCCCCTCTCAAGGCCGACGGTGGGAGAAGAAATTGAGGCGCTGGTCCCTGGTGGGCGCCGCCTACCTCTTGCTTTGTCTGCTTTTTTTGGTGATGTTATTTAGGTAAGCATGCCAAAGAAAAGGGGCCGGGAAATTGAGGGCCGCCTTGGTGCTGCAGTATGTCCTGGCAGGACTGCAGTGAAAGGGGCAGTGATTTTCGGGCGTGCCCATGGGCCGGGGCAAGGTCCTGCCGAAAAAAGGTGCAGGCAGGTGTCCTTAAAAGACAAGGCTGAAGAGATAAGGCTTGCAGGTGTGCACCCGGCAAAAAGGATTTTTTAAAGCATCCGCCAGGCCCCTGGCAATGTCAAATAGGAAGTGGGGGGCTACTCTTTGTCCGGCATTTTAATGGCCACTTTCAGCGCCTCTTCAATTTTTTTGACATAATGAAAGGAAATCCCTTTTTTGGCGTTGGCGCGGATTTCGGCCACATCCTTCTGGTTCAGGTAAGGCAGAATGACGTCCGTGATGCCGGCACGCACCGCCGCCAGCACCTTTTCCTTCACCCCGCCCACCGGCAGCACATCGCCGCGCAGGGTTATCTCGCCGGTCATGGCCACATCCTTGCGCACCGGCCGATCGATGAAAAGGGAGGTGAGGGCAACCACCATGGCAACACCGGCTGACGGGCCATCCTTGGGGGTTGCTCCTTCAGGGACATGGATATGAAGATCTTTTTTGGAAAAGATCTCTTCATCCACCTGCAGTTCAACGGCATGGGCCCGGATATAGGTGAGGGCGGCATCAGTGGATTCCTTCATGACATCACCGAGCTTGCCGGTCATCTTCAGGCTGCCGGTGCCCTTCATCATGGCGGCTTCCACAAAGAGAAGGACCCCACCCACCGGTGTCCAGGCCAGGCCGGTGGCCAGCCCTGGCCCCCAGGAGTAAGTAGAGGTCTCGGGGAAGAACTCGATCTGGCCCAGATAATCAACAAGCTGATCCGGACCGACCACGACTTTTTCTTTGTGGCCGGTGACGATATTCTTGGCCACCACCCGGCAGATGGCCGCCAGCTTACGCTCCATGGTGCGCACCCCCGCCTCCCGGGTGTACGAGCGGATAACGGCCCGGATGGCGTCATCGCTGATTTTCAGGTTAGTGGCGCTTAGGCCGTGGGCCTTGAGCTGGCGTGGAAAAAGATGATTTTTGGCGATGTGCAGTTTCTCCTCCTCGGTATAGCCGGTGAGGGTGATGACCTCCATCCGGTCGCGCAGGGGGCCGGGAATGTTTTCCAGGTAGTTGGCGGTGGTAATGAACATCACCTTGGAGAGGTCAAAGCTGACCTCAAGATAATGGTCGCTGAAGGTAGAGTTCTGCTCAGGATCAAGGACCTCCAGAAGGGCGGAGGAGGGATCGCCGCGAAAATCATTGCCCAGCTTGTCAATTTCATCCAGCATGAAAAGGGGGTTGTTTGAGCCCGCCTTTTTTATACTCTGGATAATGCGGCCGGGCAGGGCGCCGACATAGGTACGGCGGTGGCCCCTTATTTCGGCCTCATCCCTGGTGCCGCCCAGGGAGAGCCTGACGAATTTACGCCCCATTGAGCGGGCAATGGATTGGCCCAGCGATGTCTTGCCGACTCCGGGGGGGCCGGCAAAGCAGAGGATGGGGCCGTGCATATCTGCCTTGAGCTTGCGCACGGCCAGAAACTCGACAATTCTTTTTTTGATCCGTTCCAGACCGTAATGGTCCTTGTTGAGATCTTCCTCGGCCTTGGCGATATCGAGTCTGTCCCTGGTGGATTTCTTCCAGGGCAGATCAAGGATCCAATCGAGATAGGTACGCGACACCGTATATTCCGAGGAAGAAGGGGAGATGCGGGACAGGCGGTCGAGCTCTTTCTCGGCAACCGTTTTCGCCTCTTTGGGGAGCTTGGCTTTGGCCAGCCGTGTTTTTAATTCAAGTAAATCAAGATTTTCACTCTCCTCCCCCAGCTCCTTTTTAATGGCTGCCAGCTGCTGACGCAGAAAGAATTCCCGTTGTTTGGAGTCGATGTCCTCCTTGACGTTTTTCTGGATGGTGGCGCTCATCTCAATGGTCTCCAGACGCTTGGCCAGTTCTTTGGTGACATGGTGCAGCAGGGGTTTGGCCTCGCTTATTTCCAGGATGGCCTGTTCTTCCTCGGCCGGCAAATGGAGCTGCGATGTAGTCAAATAGGCGATATGAAAGGGGTCAGTGAGGGAGTCCATGGTCATGCTCAGCTCGGGGGGGAGCTTGGATAACTCCACCAGTCGTTTGAACTGGTCGCTGATATTAAGGTTCAAGGCCTCAAGTTCTAGATCCATTTCAAAGGTCATGGGGATCTCAGAGACCTTGGCCACCAGGTAAGGCTCTGTCTGGCTCACATCGGAGATGGCAATCTTCTTGATGCCGCTGACTAAAATCTGGTACGAACCGTTTTCGTTCTTGATCAGTTTGTGGATGTAGCTGGCAACGCCGACATTATAGAGATCTTCCGGTTCGACGTGGGCCTTGTTGGCCTCCACGCCTTGCCGGTGGGAGACAATGGCAAAAAGGCGGTCCATGAGCAGGGTGTCATCAATAAGCTGCTTTGAGGAAGCATCTCTTACCTGCAGGGGAAATCCCATGCCTGGAAAAAAAACAAAACCATGGAGGGGTAAGACCGGCAGATTGGCCGGTATTTCCAGATTGGTGGGGTCCATGTCCTTGTTTTTAAGTGGCTCTTTGTCTTCCTTCTTCATTATTCAAATCCTGCAAGGTTGGGGGGAAGGTGAGAGTCCCGGCAAAAAGGGGCCTGAACTTTTTCAGTCGACCTCAATCTTTATGCGGCTCTGGCTTTGCAATTTGGGCAGGGTGATAATCAGATAGCCATTGAGGCATTTTGAGGTGGTTGTTGAGATGTTGACGGCAGTGGGTATTTTTATGGTTCGCTGAAAATCGCCATGCTCAATCTCCAGTTGATGAATGGAGATTGTATCTGCAAAAAAAGGGGCAGGACGCTCCCCGGAAACCGTGATTCTGTCACGCTCGGCCACCACGGAAATTTTATCCGGATCAACCCCTGGCAATTCCAGGTAAATGATAATTTCGGTGCTGGTTTCGAATATGTCCGCTGGCGGGGCCTTCATGACAGAATGGTACGGGAGCATGCGCGGCACGGACATGTTGTTGAGCACACGGCCAAGGTGACGCTCAAGGTCGCTGAAGGTGTAGGGGCTCTTTTTTTTGAATCGGTCCATCTCAAACACCTGGGTTAGAAGGAGCTGTCGGTAGATAAAGAAAAAAGAAAGGAGAAATATAAGTTTAGTCTGATCAGGAAGGGCTTGTCATGGCTTTTTTTATTTCTTCCGGGGCCCGGGGAAAAAAGAAGGGAAAAATATTAATAAGGCAAGTCTAACTTTATGTTGACAATGTAACTTCTCTCTTGTAGAAAAAGAAGAAGTCTTTGTTCGTCAACCCCTTGGACGGCTTGAGTGCCGCCTGCTGTCGGAGAAATGTATGCGTTTTTTTTGCGCCAATAAAAAATGCCAAGATCGGGATCAGCAAGAAGAGACCTGTGATAAAATAGCCTGTCAGAAGGGCTGCTTGCCCTTGAGCGAGGTGAAGGCGGGCAGCTGCGTCTGTGTCCGGCGTCATAATGGTTGCGGCAAGATGCGCCGGCGGCTGCTTGATCTTGGCCTCATTCCGCAGGCCAAGATTGATGTGGTCCGCAAGGCCCCCTTTGGCGATCCTATTCTCTTGAAAATAGGTGATTTTGATATAACACTCAGCGCCTCTGAGGCGCTCCATGTGGAAGTGGCCCTCTCCGAATAAAGAAAAGCGTCAGCCCTTCCTCTTTGTTTTGGGTAAGAGGTTTCCTCTCCCCTTTCCCCTCACCCCTCTCTCTCTTCACCTTGGCCGGAAAAGGCGCTGCTGTTTGTCATCTGCAGGCAAATCCCGAATAGGCTGTTTTTTAGTAGATCTTCTCCACGGGAAGATGTATTTTGTACCTTAGTAGGTATCATGTTAATTTTTCAACGTATTTTCTGGATGGAGGAGAGATGGCTGGATCATTCCCTGGTCTCAGGAAAAGTGTCTTTTTTGAAGATCCACAATCACCTCTCGTTGTTGCTCCCCCCTGGGCATGGTCTTGGCCCCTTGTCCCCACCTTTCCTGGCCCCCCGGATCATGGGGCCTTTTACCAATCACTGCTGCTAAGAGATCAAAATGACTGCCGTTGTTGTTGAACAGGAGTTGTTCCATGCCTGTCAGGTGATTTTCGGAGATGAGTTGCGTATCTCCCGCCACTTTCTGGAGTATGTCCAGATGTCCGGGGTGAAAAGCGCCTACCGTCAGCGGGCCAAAGAAACCCATCCTGATCTCCTGGTGAGTCAGGGTGAGCTGGCCCAGAATCGCGGCTCCCAACAATTTCAAGCAGTACAACAGGCCTATAAGAATCTGCGTGTCTATCTCGATGCCCGGGAAAAGGGGTTCCGTCTGGCCGTGACTGCCCAGGCCTCTTCCTGGCAGCGATCTTCTTCGCCTCTGAAAAAGGCGCGGCGTCCAACCACGACCCAGGAGGATTTCTGCCAAAAACAGGCCCGGGCCCGCCAGCAAAACAAAGAGTCTGGCCGTCCAGCCTTTCATGGCCCAAAATGCAGCAGAACCCGTCATACCCATAACAGTACCCAGGAAAACCTCTTTGTAGGCAGGCTTCCTGATCGGCCTCTGCTCTTTGGCCACTTTCTCTATTACTCGGGTCTGGTAAGCTGGCAGAGTATTGTCAAGGCCCTGGTCTGGCAGCGTTGCAGCCGGCCGCGTCTCGGAGATATCGGCCGCCGGTTCGGCTGGCTCAGCAGCGAAGATATCGTCTCCCTCCTCAAGGCCCCAGATGGGCAACCTTTCGGCAAAAGAGCCATTGCTAAAGGCCTGTTGACTCCCCGTCAGGTAAAGACCCTCCTGGCCTTTCAGGGGTCGCAACAAAGACGAATAGGTGAATATTTTGTGGGCAAAAGAATTTTTCAGAAGGCCCGTCTGGAAGAAGTCCTTGTCCAGTATCATGCCCATAATCAGAGACAAAACAAGCGTGCCAGGAAGGCCTCTTGATATATCCTGAACCCCATGATTGCCCGTGAGCTATAACAATCTTCTCTATCTTCTGGTTGTCATCTTCCTCTTGTCAGTCCAGCCCATACCTGCCCAGCCAGCCTTGCCTCTCTGGCAGGTCTGCCTCCTCTTTGCCGCTAAATTTGCTCTGTTTCATTTCTGCTGCCGCCTTTTTTTTGCCGCCAGTCGGGTGCGGGATGTCACAAAATATCTGCAGGCTGAAAAGCATCTGATTTTGCTGGCAATATTTTTTGTGGCGATTGATATCTTTCTCCTTGATAGCCTCGCTTATTTCGCTCGGTTGCCCTATGTCGGCATCCTGCCTTTTTTTGCCAGATTCTTAGGTTTGCTGCTCTTTTTTGCCTATCTTGGTGATGTCTGGTTTGTCGCTTCTTCCCGCAGTGGCGCCATCTTTGGCCGGGCCACGGCGGCTCGTGGTTTTGTGCTGGAGAATATCCGTTCCAATCTGCCCATTATTTTGCCTTGGTTCTGTATCTCCCTGCTCCTGGACCTGCTGCATCTGTTGCCGGTGCCGGCCGTGCAGACTTTCCTGGCTTCTGGTCTGGGAGAGGTCATTGTCATGCTCCTTTTTTTCCTCTTTATAGCCTTGATCTTTCCGCCTCTTCTCCTGCGGATCTGGGGCTGCCGTCCCATGGCCGTCGGTCCGTTTCGTGACCATATGGTGGCCTTTTGCCAAAGGCTTAACCTCCACTATCAGGATATTATGATCTGGCCCCTTTTTGGCGGCCAAATGGTGACTGCCGGCGTGGTGGGGTTCATTGCCCGTTTTCGGTACATTCTGGTGACTCCCAGTCTACTGGCCAATTTGGAGAGCCGTGAGATTGACGCGGTTCTCGCCCATGAGATCGGCCATGTGAAGCGGCACCACATGCCCCTCTATCTCCTTGTTTTGGTCGGCTTTTCAATTATCATGAGCCCCTTTCTTGATTTGTTTCTGTACGCAACCTTGCAGGGGGAGTGGTTTTACCGGCTGGCGAAACGTGTCAATCTCTCGGCCAGCGGCCTGCTGGATATCATTTTACCCGTTGCCCTTTTGGTGCTGCTTGTCGTGTTTCTCCGTTTTGTTTTCGGATTTTTCATGCGCAATTTTGAGCGGCAGGCGGATCTGCATGCCCTTACCGCCCTGGGAGGAGGATCGGCAATCAGTGCCGCCCTGGAGAAGGTGGCCTGGCTCAGCGGCGATATTCGGGAGCTGCCGAGCTGGCACCATTTTGGGATCAGGCAGCGCGTTGATTTCCTGGCGGCCTGCGATGCGGATCCGGCCCTGGTGCCGCGGCACCACCGGAAGGTCTATCTGGCCTTGGGTTTCTATGGCGCGCTGATCATCACCGCAGGGGTGGGCAACTATCTCCTGCCCAAAGATCTGGTGGAACAGGCCGTTAGTGACAGGGCCGTGGCCAGGCTGGAGGAGGAGCTTGCCAAAGCGCCTGATAATTATCAGATTCCCTGGGCTCTAGGTGATATCTACCTGCAGCAGAAGGCATACAGCCAGGCCATAGCCGCCTATGAGCGGTCATTGCGTCTGGCTCCGGAAAACCCGGAAGTCCTTAATAATCTGGCATGGGTCCTGGTGACCTGTGAGGAGGAGAGGTTTCGCGATGGCCAGCGGGGGCTTTTGCTGGCCTCCAAGGCAGCGGACCTGAAGCCGGCCCCCCATATCCTCGATACCTTGGCCCATGCCTATTGGCTCCAGGGAGAAAAAAAGCAGGCCCTGGCCACAGAAAAAAGGGCCCTGGACGCTGCCCGGCCGGAGCATAAGGGCATTTATGCTGAGCAGCTTAAGCAGTGGCAGGAAAGCCTGAAGGAAAGGGCAGGGCAGGGCGCGGACTTTTAATCAGTTCCGATCGCTGGCGTTTTGAAACCGCAGATCCCGCAAGGCCTCTCCGGCCTGAAGGGATCTGCCAATCTGGCGGCCGAACTGTTCCGCCTGGGCCAGCTGGCGTCTGTCGTGACCATAATGGAGATAGCGGCCGGCAAGCAGCCCCATCTTCTCCGGGTGTTTGCCGCTCAGCTTCAAGAAGACGCCCAGGGTGCGCCATGGTTCCTTGGCTGGATGGCTGAAGATCATGGCGTTTGCCATCTGGGCTCCGCATTGGTGCAGCAATCTCTTAAGCCCCCAGAGATGCATGCGCCAGTAGCCGCGGCAGGAGATGAGGGGGAGAACAAATTTGTTTTGGAGCAGGCGGCGGCCGTCCCGGTCAAGGAAGGAGAGCATGGGGCCACTGGGATTGTAAGACCAGGTGGGCCCCGCCAGAATAATAAGGTCATACTTTCGGTGGCAGGCGCTGGAAAGGGGCTTGATAGCAATGCGCTGCCGGCAGAAGGTGCGGATCATCATCCCCACTGTTTTGCGCATGGAGCCAAAAGGGAAGCGCAACGGCACCAGGGGCTGCAGCCGTTCGTGCTGGACCTGGCAGCCGGAGCTGGCCAGACCGCAGATCAGGTTGGTGAGCAGGCCCTTGGTCTGGCCGCTCAAGGAAAAGGAGATGATGAGGATGGTGGGGGATGGTTTCATGACAGCGGGCCTTTTGCAACGCGTATATCTGGGGCAATGGAGATCTCTACTTTATTCAAAGATCAAGATGTTGTCATTACAACTTTTGGCCGGTACTCCCCTGGCGCCCTTTTTTCGGCAAATATCTGTAAACTTTTTATCTGGAAGGTCATGGCAGAAAAAGATGTTATCATAATTGGCGCCGGTATTTCCGGTCTGGCCTGTGCCCATTTTTTGAGGCGGCAAAGGCCCGAGCTTTCCGTGCTTGTTGTCGAGAAAGCAGACCAGGCCGGGGGGGTCATACGTTCCCACTCCGAACAGGGCTATCTCTGTGAATGGGGTCCCCACGGCTTTCTCGATAATAAGGAGGAGAGCCGGGAAATTTTAGCGGATCTCGATCTTATCCATGAGGTGCAGCGGGCGCCTCTGGCCGAATTCCAGCGCTATCTGTGCAGGCAGGGACGTCTGGTGGCCCTGCCCCAGAAGCCCCTTGAGCTGCTCACCTCAAAACTGCTCAGCCCCTGGGCGAAAGTGCGTCTGCTTGGTGATCTCTGCCGCAAACCCCTGGCCGGCCACCCCACCATCGGGGAGTGGGCTGCCTACCGCTTTGGGAAAGGGGTGTTGCCCCTGGTGGATGCCGCAGTAACCGGCACCTTTTCCGGTGATCTTGACCGGTTGAGTATGGATGCGGTCATGCCCGGTGTGCGGCGGCTTGAGGTGGAGCATGGTTCTTTATTGCGGGGTCTGAAGAAAAAGGGCAGGGCCAAAAAAGAAAAATCCGCCACTTTCCTGCCGGCCATGATCAATTTCCCGCAGGGTCTGGAAAAACTGGTGCAGACCCTGGCCAAAGGTCATGAGATAAAGAGCGGCTGCGAGGTTCATGGCCTGGCGCCCCAAGGAGAGCAGTGGCAGCTGGCCACCAATGGCAAGCCGTTGCTTGCCCGCCATGTTATCTGCGCCTTGCCGGTTAACAGCGCCCTGCGCCTTTTGGCCCCTTTCCAGCCGCCTGTGCAGCAGGTGCCGGAGTCGTTCATCTGTAACGTCAGCCTGGGTTTTGTGGATAACGGCGCTATTCCCAAGGGCTTTGGCTATCTCACCCCGGAATGCGAAGGGCGTTTTGTCCTGGGCTGTATGTTCACTTCCCGGATGTTTCCGGGGCGGGCCCCGCAAGGCAGGGTGCTCTTGGAGGCCCTGGTGGGGGGACGGCGTCATCCTGAACGTCTGGAGTTGAGCGATGAGGAGATGGTCAGCCGGGTGCTTGCCGATCTCAAGCAGTTGCTCCCCCTGCCTGAGGCCCCGGAATTTGTCAGGGTCCTCAGGCCCCCAAGCGGTATTCCCCAGCTGGAGAAGGACCATCTTGATCTTCTGGCCTGGCGCAGCGAACTGGAACAGGAAAACCGCGGCCTGGCCCTCTGCGGTTTCGGCTGGGACGGCATCGGCATCAATGACATGACCCGCTCCGCTCGGCAGGCAGTGGCCGCCATTGGCAAGGATAGGCGGCCGGACCAGACCCCTGAGGTGAAGCCGGTCTATTTTTAAGGTGCCGTCAAGGGAGCGCTTCTTGAAAGGGTGATTTGCCGCCTCTCCGCTGGAGTGGCGTTCCCGCCGGGCCAGAGCGGCCAAAAGGCCTCTCTCCAGATCCTGTCTGGAGTGGGCCGCTGCTATTGCCAGCTGCCGATGTCCTTGTCTTCCTTGTCGCCGCCTTCCTCGTTGTCCTGGCCCAGGGTGAAGATGTCGATGTCGCCGTGCTGACCGGGGTTCCGGTATTCATAATCGCGGCCCCACGGGTCCTTGGGCAGGCTGTTTTTGGCAAGATAGGGGCCGTCCCACCCTTCAAGGCTCGGGTCATTCAAGAGGGCCTCAACTCCTTGGTTCTGGCTGGGGAAATCGCCCACATCAAGACGGTAGGAGCTCATGGCCGTCATCAGCATCTCTATCTGGGTCTTGGCTGTTTGCTGTTTGGCCTTCCTGACCTGATTGTAATATTGAGGCACGGCAATGGTGGCAATCAGGCCGAGAATCACCATAACTGCCATGAGTTCCAACAGGGAAAAACCCTGGTGGGCAACTCTGCTCTGTTTATTCTCTTCACAATTCTTCATAAAGGCTACCTGCTGGATTAGTGGTGATTCTTGGGGCTTTGGGCTTATCTGGCTATGCTGGGGGAGCTGTGCAGCTCCTGGCGGAGTTCATCCATTTTACCGGCAAATTCAGTAATGTATTGATCAAGGACATTTTCTGTTTCAATGACATAGGGAGTGAGCATGATCAAAAGTTCCGTTTTCTCTATTTGCCGGGTTTCATATTTAAAGAGATAGCCCAAAAGAGGAATGTCCTTAAGGAAAGGTATGCCGCTGTCGCTGATGGTATTGTCGCTGCCGATAAGACCACCGATGAGGATGGACTGGCCGTCTTTAACGGCAAATTTGGTCTTGAGTTCCCTGGTCCGGATTGGGTTGGACTGCACCCCCTTCTCTGGGATGGGCAGGGCCTTGCTCACCGTCTGTTTGATATCAAGGATGATGATGCCGTTATAGTTGATTTGCGGCGTGACCTCCAGGATAACACCGGTATTCTTGTACTGGACGGTTTTGTCTACCTGGGGGGTGTTGCTGCCGCCTGGATACTCGTTTTCGGTGATGGTGGTGACAATGGGCACCTCCTCGCCGACATTGACCGTGGCGGTCTCGTTGTTTAAGACCAATACCTGGGGAGAGGAGAGAATGGAGAGGTCGGTCTTGCCGGCCAGGGCCTTGAGCAGGCCCTTGACGTCGTCGCCGCCTTTCACCACCAGATTGAGGGCCGTGGAGAGGGAATTGGTCAGGCCGAAGGTGTCCATGTCAAAGGAATAGGGGGTGCCGTTATTGGAGCCCAGTTTGTTGTTGAGGATGGCCCACTCCACTCCCAGGGAGAGCTCGTCCTTGAGGCTGATCTCGGCCACGATCACCTCCACCAGCACCTGCCGGGGGAGATTGTCAAGACGCTCCAGGAGCCGGACCAGTCGGCTGTAGTCAGGGGGAAGGGCCCGGAGGAGAATGATGTTTCTGGTGTCGTCGGCCAGCAGGAGGGGCGTGCCGGTAAAACGGAGGGAGGCCAGGGACCCTTTGGGGGCCCCGGTAATTTTTCTGGCTGCCCCCTGGGAGGCTTGGTCGCTGGTCTTGTCCGGGGTAGTGGCAGCGGCGCCACTCTGGGTGGTGGGGGCAGAATCGTCCTGGATCAAGCGGTTCACCAGTTCAGCAAGTTCACTGGCCACGGTGTTGCGGGCGTTATAGATGTATATGTTGTCCCTGTCCGTGCCGGGCATGACGTCCAGTTCGGTAATCCATTTTTCGGCATTGTTCACCAGAAATTCGCTCTGGCTCACCAGCAGCAAGGAGCTGATCCGTTCCAGGGGCTGGATGGCGATTCCCTCAAAATCGGTGGTGTTGATGTTCAGGGTGGCAAGGATCTCCACCACCTCGTCCCGCAGATCAAAAAGCGGCGCATGCATCACCTTGACCAGGCGGATCTTGACGCTGGTCAAGGGAGAAACGTCTAAGCGGGTGAGGATGCTCAGCAGATCGATGATGTTACTCTCATAATCACGGATCAGCAGGGTGTTGTGGCGGGCAATGGTACTGATGGTCCCCTGGATGGAGAGATACGGCTCCAGGAGCTGGCTGGCCTCTTGAGCGGCCAGATGATGGATGGGGATGATCTGGAGGATGAGACGGGAGGAGGGCTCCAGGTTGCCGACATCCTGGCTGCTGTTTATCTGCTGGTCATGGGGATGCTTGGTTACGTAAATATAATAGTGGCTGCCCTCGTTGCGGATATCCAGACCGTTCATGTGCAGGATCTTTTTGAAAATGGGGAAAAGTTCTTCCGTGGGAATGGTGCGGCCTGAACGGATATTGACCACTCCTCTGACCTGGGGATCAATGAGATAGTTGAGCTCCAGGGCATCACCGATGATCTGAATGACCTGGTAGATATCGGCATTGTCAAAATTAAGGAGCAGACCTTCTGTACTTGCCTGGTCAGGCTCTTGGGTCTGGTCAGGGGCTATCACGGGCAGGGTCTCGGAGAGCGGGCTGAGCTGGCTAAGGGTGGGATTATCTCCTTGGCCGGTTGGCTTAAAATCCTGGGAGGAGAGCGCCTCGGTTTCCAGGACATCACCTTCCTCCTGGATGATAATGAGCGATGTGTCTTGCTCTTTCTCAATCCGCGTACTTATCTCCTGGAGATCAAGGGCGCGGGGGGCGTTAGGCTCATCCAGAGCGGCGCAGCCCCCCACCAAAAGGAGCAGGCCGGTCAGCAAGGGCAAAAGAGAAAGGCTGCGAACGACAGTATTGCGAATCTTCATGGTTTTTTTTCCGGCGGGGGTGCTCCCCGGCCCGATGGTACAAGGGCAGGCTGGGGTGTGGGTCGTGATGTCACATCACGGCGGGGCTTTTCAGGATTAAAAAGGGTTTTCTTAAGTGTCTCAGACCCTTTCTCAAATAAAATAAAATCAGGGGTGATCTCGGTGACAATATAGCCACCCAGCTCGTCCCCTACGGTGAGCTGGATGGTTTGCGAAGGCCTTGCCGTTGCCGCCTGACTTTGGGAGGCAGATTGTCTGGTCCGGCTGCCCAGGGGCGAGCTCAGGCTATAAGAGACCAGGGCTTTTTTATAACCCTCGCTGATAATGGCGCCGTTAAAGACGATATCCTCCGGCCGGATGTCTTGGCCGGAATCTTGGGCCGTCTGGCCGAGGCGCTCCTGCTCGGCCAGGAAACGCTGGGCATTAAAGATGTAGTTGCTGCTGAGATCGGGTAAATCGGTGCGTCTGGGCGGGTTGAGGGTGATGGGGGGGGGCGGGCTGATTTTTTTCACGCTCCCTTCTTCCCTTGCCGCACTCTCCCTCTCCTGGCGCGGGGGAACGGAGCGGAAGGTATCGATATTTGCCTTGATGAGCAGGAGTAAGAGCAGGACAAGGAGGGTGGCCAGGGCAGGTCTGAGCATCATGGGTTCCTCCTCTGGCTGCTGTTTTTGTCCTGGCCGGGATTCTGCCGGGTGTCGTAAAAGGTCTTGATATCCATAAAGACCTTAAGTCCTTTTGTGTTGTCCGGTTTGATGGTGCACGACTCAATGAGGAAAAAATTATCATCGCCATAAAGGGTGTTGAGGAATTTGGCAAAGTTGTCCAGGGTGCCATTGAGTCGCAACTTGATATTGATGGTGCTGATGCCGCCTTCCTGGCTCTTGCCGCCCAGAGGCCGGAGGGATTCCGGCTCCAGGCCGGCCTTGGCGATGAGTGCTTGCAGGCGGATCTGCATGGTGGAAGTGACGGAGTCGGCAGTGGGTCCGTGGAAGAGGAAGGTCTCCGCCTTTTGTTTCTGTTGTTCCAGGAGGGCCACCTCTTTTTTGAGGACGGCCAGCTGGCGGCTGCTTTTTTGCTGGGCAAAGAGGATCGACTCCTTGGCCTCGATCTCAGAGGATATTTCCTGGGAGAGGCCAACCGCAAATCGGGCCAGACCTATGCCGAGAAAGAGAGCGGCCAGAGCGATAAGGATATTTTTTCTGTGCACCTGCAGGAAGCTGGTGAGGGAGGCGTTCATGGTATGTTCACCTCCAGATGGAAGTAGGTCATGTTGCGCCGCTGCATGGTGGATTTTAAGGTGGCAGCTCCCAGGTCGGGTATTTTGGCGGTGAGTTCAGGCAGGTCGTCCGTATAGCCCTGGAGGGTGATGGTCCGGTTTGGCTGATCAAGACGTAGTTGCTCAAGATAGGCCGTGGCGGGCAGCTCTTGGCTCAGCCGGTCCATGAAGGCGATGAGATCGATGTTGCTCCCCATGGACTGGTACGCTTCCATTTGGCTTTGGAGTTTATTGATGTCCGCCTTGAGTTGCCGGGCCTGTTCCGCCTCCATCCTGGTGTCTTCTATCTGCTGGTCCAAAACCTGGACCTCCTGGTAGAGGGCAAGGGCCTTGCCGCCGCCTAAGAGGAACAGGAGGATCAGGTTGGCCGCAGCCAGGGCCAGCAGCGCTTTTTTCATATAGTCCGGCCGCCGGAAGGAGGCCGGCAGCATATTGTATGCCCTGCTGGCGGCAGGCTGGTCAAGAAGAGAGGCGGCCGGGGCGGCATCAGCCTCCACCCCGGCCAGGGCATAGAGATCGACGCTGTTGGTGCGCTCTTTGATCTGGTCGGCGGCCACCTGGGGGGTACAGAGGTCGCGGCTGATCACTTTGCCCTTGTTGAAATGGGTGATCTTGCCGAAGCGCCCGGGGCTCCAGAGGGACCAGGAGAGCTTCTGGTTGGCGCGGGTAAGATAACGTTGACTCTCGGGATAGAGACCTGTGAGATGGGCGCCTGTCTCAAAAAGAATTTCCAGAAAGGGCATTGTCTGCGATTGGCGGCAGCAGTAGAGGGTGACGCTATAGCCCTCTTTGTGGCGGCTGGCCGCAAAGGCAAAGAGGCTCTCCTCGCCATAGGGGCTCAGCATGTCAAGCTGGAGGGCGATGGCCTTTTTGATGTCAGGGGTTTGCAGGGGCAGGGAGATCTTGGTGAAAAAGAGCAGGTCTTCCGCCAGGTAGATATCCACATCGGCACCGGCCAGGAGCTCCTCTGTTTTAGGTTCAGCAAGCGTTTTGGCAAAGGCCTTGCTGTCAGCAGGCAGGGCCTGAATCTGGTAGCCGTCCTGGGTATGCCGGCCCATGGTGGTCGCGGTGGTTTTCAGGAAGATATCAATGGCTTTACTCATGACCACTCCTCCTGCCAGCCGTAATAATGGAGATTGAGACCGCTTTTCTCAAAAAGAACGGTGACCCTGGTGCCCGGCTCCTCGTCCCCCTCCTGGGGGGCGCTCTGTTGGCCGGCATAGCCGGTTGCGGTTACCGTGAAAAAGCGCACCTTGTTGTCCGTGAAGGTGAGAAAACCGGCACACTCCAGGTAGCGCTCGACACCGAGAATGAGTTGCGCCTCTGCCTGGGACAAATCTCCCTGGTTTTGGCGTAGTTCATGGTAGAGGTCCCTTTTTTCCGGATCGTTTTCTGTGAGGAAGGTCAGCATGGCTGGGCTCAGACTGTTAAAGTTTATTTTGCCCCCCGGGTTATGCACTGTGAATATTTCAGATATCTTGACCCGGGCCGCGATCTGTTCGGCGCCGCGCACCAAGGCCAATTCAGTGACTTCCGTATATCTGCCGTTTCTGGGCCGGTAGGGAGGGTCGAGCTCCAGGTAATAATCATCTTCAGCACCCTGCAGACGGTGGAGATTGTCCGCATCCCGCCAGTCTTCCATGGAATCGGCAAGGATGGCTTGCTCCTCTGCATCCAGGTCGAGAAAATCGGCAAAGGTGGCCAGGAGATGGCGGCTGGCGCCGTTCAGATCTATCTTGCCCGATTCATTGACCAGCACATAGTGGATGCGGCCCGTATCCAGCCGGCTTTCCTGTTCCTTGCCCAGATAGGGGGGGGCTTCGTCGCTGAATTCCAGGGCTCTGTCAAAGAGACCAAAGAGTGCCTGATTGACGCCGCCCTGGGCCAGGGCGCGGCCAACAAGACGCTGCCTGATGTTAAAACCCTCCAGGGTGCCGATCCGCACGGCAAAGGTTAATTCAGCGGCAAGAACCGTCACCAGCAGCAGAATAAGAATAACCACCACCAGGGCAAAGCCTGCTGGCTGGCGGAAATTCTTGCTGGATGGCTGGATCAGGTTCATGGCAAGGCTTCTTTTCATTATTTTTGGGTCAGTTGCAGGCTTTGCAGCAGGCCCTCTTCGCTGGTGGCGATAGAGAGCTGGTGGGTGGTTCCTTCCACAAAAATCTCCCCCCTGACCTCTGCAGAGTCCAGATCCAGGGCAGGGCTTGTGAATTTGAGAACTCTGCTCATCCGGCTTTCCTGCTGGAAGAAGGATTCCAGCCGTTGTTCCAGTTTGATCAGGCGCAGCATGGAGGAGGAAAAGCTCTCCAGCACGGCCACGTAGCTCAGGCTCAGGAGGAGCACGGCAATCATCACTTCAAGGAGGGTGAAGCCGCTGTCGCTTTTATCATACCGAAAAAACTCAGCCATCGGCAACCTCTGTTCCGGCTGTTGCACACCAGGGCCGGAAGGCATAGGCGTGGCCGCCATAGCGCAGGGTCACCCGGACGTCTTCCTCGTCAAAATCCAGGCTCAGCCCTTGTTCTGCGGTGACCAGGGCGATCATCTCGCTGAAATCGGGGATCAGGTCATCATACTCCGTGTTGTAGAAGTCTTTTTTTTCCAGATAGTAGAGGGTCTTTTCCTCGGGACTGTAGCGGTAAAAGGCCATGACCACCTGTCCCGGCCTGGTCTGAAAGGGGGTGGCCGTGGCCAGTCGTAAAAAATCCTTTTCGCCGGCGATGAGAACCTTCTTGGTGCGCGGATTATACCAGCCGCTTTGCACCTGGCGCTCAAGCAAGGAGACAAGGGCATACTGCTTTGCAATCTCCTGGCTTTTTTCCTCGCCCTGGTCGGCAAAGAAAATGGAGCGGTTGAGCATGGAGGAGATCATGGTGGAGACCATGGTGAGCAGGAGCAGGGCCACCATGACCTCGAGCAGGCTGAGGCCGGCCGCGTTATTTATAGGTGGGGGACGTCTCATTTTCTTCATAGCTTTCGCGGTTGGCCGGTGAGGGGATCTATCCGCACTCTTTGGCGCCGTTCCTCCGTGCTGATCTCCAGGGTGGCCGGGGTGGCCCAGCCCTCCGGGGAGAAGAGGAAATATCCCGGTTCCATGCTCAGGGTTACTCCGTCTTTCAGGTTTGTTCTATTCATCTCCTCACCGGCAAGCTGCACCACCAGCATGTCCTCTTCCAGGGTTATGGTTACTGGTTTGCCTTTGCTTACTGCCAGCAGTTTCCAGCCCCGGACCTGAGCCATGACCCCGTTCACCTCTTTGCGGAAGGCGATCTTGTCCAGCATATTGGCCAGCGGTGGGGCGGTAATCACCAGGGCCAGGGCAACAATGGCCATGGCTGCCATGAGCTCAAGGAGTGAAAAACCCTGGCTTCTGATTTTCATTTAGCCACCGGTAATATCATTCATGCCGAGGATAACCGACAGCATGGATAAAACAATATAGCCGGCGCCCAGGGACATGATCAGCAAAAAGGCCGGCTCCACCAGGGCGATGAAACGTTTGAGTCGCTCCTTGAGCTGTTTTTCAAAATGGTGGGCGATCTGGCCGCAGGTTTCCCCCACCCTTCCTGACTCCTCGCCCATGGCCAGCAGGTCAACAGCCAGATCAGGGATGAGATCGCCGTGCAGTTTCGGCGCCACCTTTTGCCCCTCTTTGAGGGCCATGGTGGCCCGGGCCAGCAGCGTTTTGTAGTGTCTGTTGCTGGCAACACCGGCGCTGATCCGCAGCGCCGTCACAAGATGAACACCGTTTTTGACCAGCACCTCCAGGGTGGTGAAGATGCGGGTGGTTTCAATATCGCGCACAAAGCCCTTGATGATGGGTAATCTGACGGCCAGGTCATCAAGGCCTTGCTGGCCCCGTGGGCTCTTGGCGTAGAAAAAGAGCAGGGCGGGCAGGGCCACCAGGACGGCCAGGGTGAGCAGGAGATGGCTGCTCATGAAATCGGCAATGGCCATGAGTATGGCAACGTTGAAGGGGAGCTCCTTGCCGAGCCCTGCGAAGAGGACCTTGAAGCGGGGCAGGATAACGGTGAAAAGGACCAGGAGGATGGTGAAGCCGGCCGTGAGCAGAATCAGGGGGTAGATGGAACTGGAGATGATAAACTGGCGAAGTTCCCTGGCCTGGGTCTGATAGGCGGCGATATTGGCCAGCATCTCCGGCAGCACGCCTCCTTCTTCCCCGGCCCTGACAATATTGGCGTACATGGTGTTGAAGGCGGGCTCCTGTTCCAGGGCGGTGGAGAGGGCCAGGCCCTCTTTGAGTTTATTTTCCAGGCGGCTGGCGAAAGCGCTGAGCTCTTGTTTCTCGGTCTGCTTGGCGATGAGGCGCAGGGCGCCATCAAGAGACATGCCGCTTTTGACCAGCAGGGCAAGCTGGGAGGTGAAGAACTCCATGTCGGCACCTTTGAGCCGACCCTTGTGGAGTCTGGCGCCGGCAAAGGGGGAGCGGCTCTTTTTCTTTTCATAGGGTTCAAGGACAAAGGGACGCAGGCCCTGGCGCAAGAGGCGCTGGTTGGCGCCCTGGATGTCATCATCATCAATGACGCCTTTGACAACCCCTTGCGCTGATTGCGCCTGATATCTAAAGGATGCCAATTTCCATCCCCCTGGCCACCCGCATCACCTCGGGCAGGGTGGTAAGACCTTGACGGACCTTGTCGAGGCCGTCAAGGAACATGTCGCTGAAACCGTGGCTGCGGGCTACCTCTTCCAGGTGCTTGAGGTCATCGCCGCGGGACACGCAGCGACCGAGGTCGCTGTTCATGGTGAGGAGTTCATAAATTCCCAGCCGGCCGACAAAGCCTGTGTTTGCGCAATGTTTGCAACCTGTGCCGCTATAGGTCTGAAAATCGCCGCCCGGCACGGTGCCCATCTGCTCTGAGGCCATGGCCGCGCTTTGCCGGCACTGGGGACAGATCTTGCGGACAAGACGCTGGGCCAGCACCCCGCGCAGAGCTGAGGAGAGCAGGAAGCGCTCCACGCCGAGATCCACCATGCGCATCACCGCTGACAGGGCATCATTGGTGTGCAGGGTGGAGAAGACCAGGTGGCCGGTGAGCGAGGACTGCACGGCAATCTCCGCTGTCTCGGTGTCGCGGATTTCACCTACCATGATGATATCTGGATCCTGGCGGACAATGGCGCGCAGTCCCTGGGCAAAGGTGAGGCCGATTTCAGGTTTGATCTGAATCTGGTTGATCCCGTGGAGTTGGTATTCCACCGGATCCTCGATGGTGATGATTTTATTGGAGCCGGTGTTTATCTTGTGGAGGGCGCAGTAAAGAGAAGTGGTCTTGCCGGAACCGGTGGGGCCGGTGACCAGGATGATGCCGTTGGGCAGATTGATCAGTTCTTCAAACTGCTGCTCCACCTGGGGCGGCATACCCAGGCTTTTGAGGTCCAGGATGATGCTGGTTTTTTCCAGGATCCTAATTACCACCCCTTCGCCATGGATGGTGGGCAGGGTGGAGACGCGCAGGTCCACCTCTTTGCCGCTGAGACGCAGGGATATTTTGCCGTCCTGGGGGATGCGGCGCTCGGCAATGTCGAGACCGGCCAGCAGTTTGATCCTGGAGATGATGGCGGCCTGCATGGAGCGCAGCGGCATCTCATGATCATAGAGGACGCCGTCGATCCGGAAGCGAACCAGCTGGCCTTCTTCAAAGGATTCAATGTGGATATCCGAGGCCCGGCGTTCCAGGGCGGTGTCCACCAGGGAATTGACATAGCGGATAACCGGGGCCTCTGAGGCCATGTCTTTAAGCTTATCGACATCCGCCTCATCCAGGGAGAATTCCTCTGTTTCTGGCCTGTTGAAGCCCAGGTCATAGTGGTCGTCACAGAGGGTGTGTAATTCGGCCTCGGTCATCAGCTCGATGGTAAAGAAGTCAGCAACAGGGATGTCAGGCTCGATCTCGGCCTGGAGTATCCGGAGGCTTATCTCGGCACTGTTGATAATCTCACTGTTTTCCGGATTATGGGTGACAAGAATAAAATCATTATGGCGTTTGACCAGGGCAAAAGGGTGTCTTTGATGAAAGATCTTGGGCAGGTCAATGGGCAGGAAGAGGTCCGACTCCTGCGGCTGGTAGAGCTTGAGGTCCAGTTGCTCGGCCTGGACGGCCAGGATGTCCTGACTGCTGACAAAGCCCAGGGATACCAGGATCTCGGCCAGGCTTTGCGGCACCGTATCAAGATGGGCAGAGGCCCTGTCCAGCTGCTCCTGGCTGATCTTGCCACTCTGCATCAGCAAAGGTCCCAGCTCGTTTTTTTTGGAGAAGATAACGGTCATAGGCGCAAAAAAGGTTCTCTCTTTCTTGAAGTAAAACGGCTGGTTATCTTTAACATTTCTGTCACTCTTGACAAGAGCCAAGGGCATTTGTTCCGGCCTCTGCCCGGTCAAGGGTGGGCTGAGCCATTTCTGGGGGAAGAGAATTTCCTGAGTCAGGATCGGTGGCTAAAAGGTTGCCCCTTACCGGCTCATTATTTATGATTGACCCTTCAGACTGAAAAAAGCAAGAGAAACCCCGAGAAACGGAATGGAAAAATGGCAAGAAAAGTGTCCGGGTGCCAGGCGTACGGCTTGGAAAAAATGCACCTTTCCCGGCAGACCCTTGCCCTGGGTAAAAAAAGGGTTGCCGGGCCCTGGAGAAGCCCTTTGTTCGGCAGAGAGGCGGGTTTTTGGGTCGTTAAGGAGGTTAAGGGGAGGTCAGGATGGGGAGAGGCCTTCCCCTTTGTCGATGCTTGACAATCTCTGGGCCAAAAAAAAACCTTTAACTCTTTTGAGTTAAAGGTTTTATATTTTTGGTGCACCAGGCAGGATTCGAACCTGCGACCCTCGGATTCGTAGTCCGATACTCTATCCAGCTGAGCTACTGGTGCATAATGAACGGGTTTATAACCCAATTGGCAGGATTGAGCAAGGATATTTTGTGCCGGGGCAGCTGACCCGGGCAATGTTTGTTGCTGGTCTCGGCCGGGAAAATTTGGTACCCTGCAAAAAATGTTTTAAATCAAGGATATTCACTCGTGTACGGGCCTGTGTCCCTCTATGAAAATCACCTCGGGGCTGAACAAACAGATTTTTCTGGCCATGGCCGTGGTCGGCCTTTTTCCGCTGCTGGTCATGGCCTTCCAAAACCATTATTTTGCCCGGCAGGCCATTGAGAATGGCGAAAAGGAGCACCTCGCCTTTTCGCTGCGCTCGCGTCTCCTCTGGTTACGGACCTGGGTCAGTCATACCCGGCAGGATTTTTACCACCTGGCCCTTGATGACAGCGCCAGGCAGGGCCAGAGTGACGAAGCGATGTTTCTGGCCGCTGCCCAGCGGCTCTTTAAGGGCCATATCGCCTATCGTTCCATCAGCCTCTATCGGCCGGACTGGTCATTGCTGGCCCGCTATCCCCAAGGCTTCAAGGAAGAGCTGAAAAATCCGGCCGGCGCCTTTGGCCGCAGGTTGCAGGCCGCCGGCGCCATGTTTGTGACCGGGGAGGAGTATCAGAATGCCGCCCGGGACTTTATCCTGCCCGTGGGGCAGGTGCTGCTCACCCGCCAGGGCGAAGTGGGCGCCTTCCTGGTGGCGGAAATCAATCTGGGTCGTTCCCTGGGCCGCATCCTGTCGGACACCACGGACCTTCATGAGGGGGGCAGCTATATCCTGGCCTCGGACCAGGGCCGCATCCTCTACCAGTCGCCGGCCGGCAACCTGGCCGCGCCACCGCCGGAATGCGGGGACCAAGTCGACTCTCAGATGCTGGCCGCCCCTCCCTGGCAGGTGGGGAAGATGCGGAACTGCGCCGGCGAGGAGGTCTCCTTTGTCGTCGCCCCCATCCCTGAATTGCAATGGCTGCTCATTAATCAGTTTTCCGCCGGCAGCGCCCTCAAGCAATTTGAACAGTATATCCTCTATGGCCTGCTCACGGCCTTTTTCACCCTGATCATCCTCTTTGTGCTGGCCCAGAAGCTGTCGCGCCGGCTGGCCGCCCCCCTGGACGAACTGACCAGGGTGGCCCGCCAAATCAGTAGCGGCCGCCAGAATGAGCGGTTGCCGCCGCTGAAGGAGGAGTATGTCCAGGAGGTGGGGGTGGCCTTTAACGCCATGATGGATGCCCTGGAAAAACAGCAGCAAGCTATGGTGCAGAGTACCACCCTCAGCACGGTGGGCAAGATGAGCTCCAGCCTGGTGCATGAGATGCGCAACCCCCTCTCCTCCATCAAGATCAATCTCCAGGCCCTGGCCCGCAAGCTCAAGGATGACGAGAATTACAGTGAAATGGCCACCATTTCCCTGGTGCAGGTCGGCCGCCTGGAAAGGATGTTCGAGGACCTGCTGCAGTACAGCAAACCCATGGAGATCCGCAAGAAACAGATCACCTTTGCCGAGCTGCTGGCCGAGGTTCTGGTCACCCTGGAAGCGGAGGCGGCCAAGGAGCAGATCACCCTGGTGGTGGAGGACCGGCTCCAGGATTTTCTCTTCCAGGCGGACGAAGAACACAGCTGCCGCGCCCTGGTCAATCTGGTGGCCAATGCCATCCAGTGGTCGGCGAGCGGCGGGACGGTCACCATCACCGGCCGGCGCCCCTCGGGCCTGGACGGCGTGGCGATGATCCGGGTCAGCGACAAGGGGCCTGGTCTGCGGCCGGAGCAGATGGAACGGGTGTTCCAGCCCTTTTTTACCACCCGCGAGCTGGGGACCGGCCTGGGCCTGGCCAATGTGAAAAAGGTGATGGATTATCAGGGTGGATCGGTTCTTGCAGAAAATAATCCCGATGGGGGGGCGAGTTTTTCACTCATTTTTAAGGATTGATGGCCTCGCAAAAAAAGTACAGTACGGCCACCGGTACAGTGCTTGTTTTGCTGATGGAACATAAACGATTTCGGTTGCCGGTGCCTTTTTACGTGATCAGCAAGGATTAAGGAACATGATCAAAATTCTCATCATCGATGATGATCCGGCCCTGGCCAGGTCGTTGGAGATCCAGCTCAGGGCCGCAGAGCACCAGGTGGCCGTGGCCCATACTGTCTCGGACGGTATGGCGGCCCTGGCCGCCATGGCCCCGGATCTGGTGCTGCTGGATCTCAATCTGCCCGATGAACATGGCCTGCAGGCCCTGCCCGTCATCATTGCCCTGCAGCCCGATGTCATCGTCGTCATCATGACGGGTAATACGGAAAACAGCGAGGCTGTCCAGGCCATGCGCGATGGTGCCTATGATTATCTGCGCAAGCCCCTGGACCTTGACGCGCTGCTGCGCATGGCCGCCAAGGTGGAGGAGATCAAGGCCCGGGAGGCCCGGAGAGAGGCGGCCGAGCCGGAGCCGGTCCATCGATTCCCCCTGGAAATGGTCGGTTCGGACCGCAAGATCATCGATGTCCATAAGCAGATCGGCCGGTTGGCCCGCAGCAAGGTCACCGTCTTTGTCAGCGGCGAATCAGGCACCGGCAAGGAGCTGGTTGCCCGTATCCTTCATGACGCCACCTCGCCGGAGCAGCCTTTTGTGGCCATCAACTGTTCGGCCTTTGTCTCCACCCTGCTGGAAAGCGAACTCTTCGGCTATGAAAAAGGGGCCTTCACCGGCGCTGACCAGGCCAAGGAGGGTAAGCTGGAATTTGCCCGCGAGGGCACCGTCTTTCTCGATGAGATCGGCGACATGTCCCTGGACCTGCAGAGCAAGCTGTTGCGGGTCCTGCAGGAGAGTGAGTTTGTCCGGGTCGGCGGCCTGCAGGCCAGGCCGCTGCAGGCCAGGATCGTCACCGCCACCCATCGTCGGCTGGAGGAGATGGTGGCGGCGGGCACCTTTCGCCAGGACCTGTTCTACCGTCTCAAGGTGGTGAGCATTGAGCTGCCGCCCCTGCGGGACCGGCGCAATGACATTGAGCCGCTGGCCGAGCATCTGCTGGCCAAGATCGCTGCTAAGATAGGCCGCCAGCCCGTCCGCCTCAGCGCCGAGGCGCGCCGCAAGCTGCGAACCAGCAATTGGCCGGGCAACGTCCGCGAGCTGGAAAATACCCTGACCCGCGCCATGGTCCTGGTCCACGGCAAGGAGATCGATGCCGCTGATCTGGACATGCAGCAGGGCGATAAAGAGGATCAGGCGGCGAGCCCGGTGCGCGGCACTCTGGCCGCCACGGAAAAGAAGTTTATCAGCCAGGTGCTGGCTGAGCATAATTGGAACATCACCCATACCGCGCTGTCCCTGGATATTTCCCCCACCACCCTCCGTAAAAAAATTACGGATTATCATCTGAAGCGGGCAGAACTCTCATGACCTGTGCACGGTTTTTAACGAGGCGGCGGCCCATGTGCCGCCTGGCGCTGCTCTGTCTGCTGCTCTGGCCCGCGCCGTTATGGGCCCTTGACCTGGGCGACACGGTCCAGGTCCATGGCTTTTTGTCCCAGGGCTATCTGGACACCAACGACAATAATTTCCTGGGCGACACCAAGGATGGCCTCACGGATTTCCGGGAAATCGGCGTCAATATCAATGCCCAGCTTACCGAGCAATTCCGGGTGGGGGGGCAGGCCCTTTATTGTGATTTTGGCGAAGGCAGCAACGGCAATTTCCGCACCGACTGGCTGGTGGCTGAGTATCATCTTGCCGATCCCTTCGGCGTCCGGCTGGGCAAGATCAAAATGCCCATGGGGCTCTACAATATGGAGCGTGACTCTGATTTTCTGCGGCCCCTCATCTTTCTGCCCCAGTCCATTTACGACGAAACCAGGCGCGATTCCTGGCAGGCCCATTGGGGGGGCGAAATCTACGGCAACCTGCGGTTCGGCACCTGGGGGGATGTGGATTACCAGCTCTTTGCCGGTCGGATGAGCTATGATGACGATTCCCTGGCCACCATGGCGGCCGGTGAAATAGTCAGCCGCTTCAATACCTTGTATGGCCTGGGTCTCAGCCCCGGCGACCTGTCCCGCGACAACAACTATGTTTATGGCGCCGCCCTCTTTTTTAATCCGGCCGTGGAGGGGCTGCGGGGCGGTCTGACCTTTTTGTCCCTCCATGACGAGTCGCGGATTCATGCCGCTCAGGTGGAAAGCCTGCGGCTCAAAGGCAAGGTGGTGGCCTCCCTGGAGTATTCCTGGCAGCAGTTCAGCGTCGCTGCCGAGTATTGCGAAACAGACCGCAAGCAGGAGCAGTTCTGTGAGACGACCCTGGACGGCCGCTCCCGGGCCTGGTATCTGCTCCTGAGCTATTCTCCGGTGGAGGAGGTGACCCTCTCCCTGTTCTACGACGAGTATTATCGACTCATCAAGAACAGGCACGAGCCGGTGGGAGGCAGGAATCTCTATCCCTGGCGCAAGGACCTGGCCGCCATCCTGCGCTATGACATCTCCGACAACTGGACTGCCAAGGCAGAGTGGCACACCCTGGACGGCACGGCCTTTTACATGAGTTATTTCAACCCGGGGGGCGCTGACCGTTACTGGCAGTACGGCGTCCTCAAGCTCACCTTTAATTTTTGATGGCCTCGCAAAAAGTAAGGTGCGGCCATCGGCACAGAGCTTATCCCGCTCATTTAACAGTAACGATTTCGGCTGCCGGCGCCTTTTTACGGGAGCATCTTTTTTTGATGGCCTCGCAAAAAGTAAGGTGCGGCCATCGGCACAGAGCTTATCCCGCTCATTTAACAGTAATGATTTCGGCTGTCGGCGCCTTTTTAAGGAGGCATTTGTTTTTGATTTGCATGAGGAGATTAAGGGGGTATATGGGCTGGCTGGTGGTGCTGTTGGTGCTGCTGGGGCCGGGCGGCGGTGAGTGTCGGGCCGCCGGCAATTTCGTGATGGTGGCTAATGTCGCCAATGGGCTGACCAGCATCACCCCCCAGGATGTCCAGCTTATCTTCTTAAGCCGCAAGCGCAGCTGGCCCGACGGCACCATTATTGCCCCGGTGATCAATGAAAATACGAAAATTTATGAATCTTTCAGTTATACTCTTCTCAAAAGGTCGCCCCGTCAGTATTTGATTTTTCGCAAGAAAATGCTGTTTCGCGGCCAGGGCATGCCGCCGCCCGTCGTCCAGACGGACCAGGAAGTCGTGGCATTTGTCGCCGCCCATGCCGGCGGCCTTGGCTATGTAAGCCCCGAGGCGGTGACCCCGGCGGTCAAGGTCCTCGCCCTTTCTCAGTAGGTTTGTCTATGCACATTCTTCGCAATATCCGTAGTAAAATCTGGGCCTGCGTCAGTATCGCCCTGTGCAGTTATCTGCTGGCCACCCTGGCCACCACCTGGGTGAACAACCAGACAAAGGCCTCCATCACCCATGTCCAGCGAGTGGATCTCCCCCTTTTTTCGCAAGGGCTTCAGGTCTGCAACCTCTTCCAGGCCCAGGCGGAGGATTATGAAAATGGCCTGCTCACCGGCGAGGCCGGGGATGTGCAGCGGGCCACTCTGCGTCATGAGCAGATCTCCCCCCTGCTCAATGACCTGGTGCGGCTGGCCGGCGCCCGGCATCATGAACTCTATCCCCGCATCCTCTCTCTGCGCGATGATTATCATGACTATTTTGTTATGGCCTCACAATATTATCTGGAGGCGGTCCAGAAAGCGGACATCTTCGCGGCCCGCAAGGAGGTGCATCAGCTGGGCAAGTTACGGGCCGCTCTTGAAGCTGACTTCCAGAGTATCGCCGATATGCTGCAGGTTATGACTTTCACCGACCTGGGCGCCAATAACCAGCGCATTGATCACAATACCCGGCTGCTGCATTTCCTCTTTGTCGTCTTTCTGCTGCTTACCGCCCTGGCCATCAACTGGCTGGCCAACAAGGAGATCATCGCCCCCCTGGCCCAGGTCAAAAAGATGATCACTGATTTCAGCCGCGGCCGGATGGTGGACAAGCCCCGCCGCACCGAGGGCGGCGACGAGATTCAGGAGCTGGCCGTGGCCTTCTGGCGGATGACCCGTGAACTTCAGCATATCACGGTGTCGCGGGACTATGTGGACAACATCATCAACAATATGTCGGATTCCCTGGTAATCCTCAATCCGGACCTGACCGTTCAGACCGCCAATCATGCCACCCAGGCCCTGCTGGGCCTGGGCGGGGAGGATTTGGAGGGCCGTTCCTTCCGAACTATTTTCAGCCACCCTGAGGCGAGCATGGCCGATGCCCTCTTCCAGGGACTGCTGGAGGGTAAGGCCGTCACCAATTTTGAGGCCCTCTACCTCACCGGCGACGAGCAGGCGGTGCCGGTGCTTTTTTCCGCCAGCGCCCTCTATCTGCCCGATGGTTCCTTGCAGGGCATTTCCTGCTTGGCCCATGATATCAGCGAACTCAAGGAGCAGCGGGAGCAGCTGGAGTTCCTGGCCAATTTCGACAAGCTCACCGGGTTGCCCAACCGCAATCTTTTTTTTGATCGTTTGGTCCGTACCATGAAGGAGGCCCGGCGCTATGGCCATCTCTTCGCCCTGCTCTACCTTGATCTCGACCATTTCAAACCCCTCAACGACACCCATGGCCATCAGGCAGGCGATCTTGCCCTGCAGGAGGTGGCCAAACGGCTGCAGCAGGCGGTGCGTGATACGGACACGGTGTCCAGGGTGGGAGGGGACGAGTTCACCATCCTGCTGAGCAGGGTCCATAATGCCAGTGATGCCATGAAGGTGGCCACTAAGATCCTTGAGGTCATGGGCCAGCCCTTTGTCATCCAGGGCAACCAGTGCGTGCTGGGGGTCAGTATCGGCATCTGTCTCTCCTCCCCGGAGCTGACCAGCGCCGATGTGCTGCTGAAAAACGCCGATACCGCCATGTACGCCGCCAAGGCCCAGGGCCGCAACCGGTTCATGTTCACCTCCCCCGACCAGATGCTGTAAGCCGGGGCTGGCCCGCGGCTGCTCTCTCGGTGCGTATGCCTCCGGCCTTGGCGTCGTTTCTCCTGCTGCTCTCCTCCCAACTCCTTGCCCATCCCGTGGCCGTCTACCACGGCTCCCGTTTTTGCCAAAATCTTTTCTGTCGACGCCTGTCAGCTGACGAGCGGCCAACCCTTTTTTGGGCGCAAAATACTCCACAGACTCTAGTGAGTTGTTGAGCAGATTCTGTCTGAGGCGATGATTTGCCCGCATATTCCGTTGATTCAGGTTTTTTGCCAAAAAAAGCGCAATGGTATTGCAGGGGTTTGGCGGCTTTTTGCGGCAGAAAGGTTGTTTTTGCGTCCTGTTGGTACGTTCTGTGCAATTTGAGGCAGATTATGAGTGCTTCGTGGTGTCCACGGGGCAACAGAGGTGTTGTCCTGCTGGAGGGCGGCGGCAGCAGGAGGCCGGATTGATGGTCTTTGTGGTCGCCCTGTTTGCCGGGATGCAACATTAACCTTGAGTTGAGGAGAAGCTATGAAACGAAGCAGCAAAGTGATGGCCGCCGCAGCGGCCTTGGGCCTGGTGAGCGCCGTTGGTGTTGCCAGGGCGGATGTGGTGAGCCAGTGGGACATGTCTTTGACAACGCAGGCGCCCACTCAGCAGGAGTTGTTCGGCAGTCTCTATGACGGGTTCGATATTTTCAACTATGTCGAGCCGGGTAGCCTGCTTGATCCCAATACCGGCCTCTATGCCACGGATGGCTTCATGCCCAGCGGTTGGGTCAAGTTTTCGGTGGGTACCACCAATATCTTCACCGATGCCAGCATGACCACCCGCAACGGCGCCATGACCTGGAAAGAGAGAGACACCCAGGGCCCGGGCTTGAGCGTTGTCACCGGGGATGATATCACCGGCGACAACTGTATCATGTCAGCGGGCTGGATGCCGGACTCTCCCTGGGGCACCGACCTCAAGCAATGTTCCGATCCTTGGCAGTCCAGTAAGCGTTTCAAGATGGTGAGCTATGTCCTGGATGGCCCGGTTGATCTCACCTTTGATGTCGAGGTCACCGGCACCACCGATGTCTATCGGCTCCTGCAGAAATATGGCAACCATACCGGCCAGCGGGTCACCGGCTATACCCAGGAGGTTGGTTTCCTGGTCAACGGCCAGTTCCAGAAGGCCAATCCCGGCGACGGCATTGCCTTCTGCGCCAAGAGCGGCGCCATCTATGATGATGTCGCCCCCACTCCCAGCACTGTGATGAACCAGGGAGAGCTTGACTCCCTCATGGCCCATGGCCTGTTCGGCGCCATTGACAAACACCATCTCTCCACCGGCTATTTCAACCCCTATGTGCGCGCCAACTTCGGCTTGATCGCCGGCGAGACCTTTATCGCCACCACCGGCCTGGCCCAGATCCATCGTGACCTGTTCGGCGAGTGGCTGCCGGGTGACCAGATGAAGGGCGGTTTCTTCTACGATGGTGACGCCAATCCCTATACCGATAACTCCCTGGTGGCCAGTTGTGAAGGCGCCTTTGACGAGGAAGCGGCCCTGGCCGGTGCCGCCAATGCCGGCTGCGACGGGCAGTGGGTGAGCTACCGCGAGGATTACCAGCTCCGCGACGCCGACGGCGACGGCATTGTCAATGAAATCGCTCCGTCCGTGGGCACCGATGTCCGCGCCCCCATCTTGGTTGATGATGCCACCATCGCGGCCTGGCTGGCGGATCCTTTGTGGATTCCCGGTTATATCGATGATCTTGCCAACGTCAATATCAATGCCTTTATCTCCGTGGCGGGCGCCGAGAGCTGGCCCACCGCCGATGGCCAGGGCAATGCCCGCTTTACCATCAGGATGACCCCGACCTTTGATGCCGCCGTGGCCCAGGCCGAACCCGGTCTTGACGACCCTGCCGCCTTTGTGGTGAGCATCGATGCCCCCAGCACCGTCATTCCGTAAACACGGGGCACGGCCTGGTTGGTCGGCTGGTATCACCTTATGTTGAAAACAAAGATCCTGAATATGGAGGAATATAACAATGAAACATGCACGAATAATGGTAGTGGCGATGTTTGTCGCCGTGATGATCTCCGGTCCGGCCATGGCGGGCGGCACGGTGCGGATGAATGAGGCGGTGGCCGTATCGGCAAACGTCCAGAATACCACCAATGAGTACCTGCGGGCAGCGGTGCGGATGAAGGCCTTTGACAAGGTCGGCAATGCCGTGGGTCATCTCTGCCAGGAAGTGACCCTGCGCCCCAATGCGGTGACCACGGTCAGCTATATGTGGCGGGCCCCCGGTTATGAGACCGGCCTGTACTGGTCACCAAAGGTGGATATCAACAGCACCTGCGTTTATCAGGATGCGGATGAGTCTGATTACGACCATGGCGACAGCGACAGCGACGATCATTGGGATGACAGTGACAGCGACGACCATTGGGATGACAGCGACGACCATCATTGATCCGAGGCGCTAATCTGTCCGAGGTCTTGGTGGGCGTCGGCCTGGAGACTTCTTGCATCCTTTCCCGGCCTGTCCGGCCGGGAAAGGGTCTTTGTCAACAAGGGAGTGGGTATGGAACGGCTTGAAATGAGGAGGGCCGCCCTCCTGGCCACCTGCCACGGCCTGTCGCCGGTTTGGCAACAGAGCATTTTTTTTGACCTGCTGAATTTGGCAGCCGGGCTGGTCTCAGGTCAAGGGTGGAGGAAAGGAGGGCGCCAATGAAAAAGGCAGCGGCTGCAGGGCAGGTGTCCGAGGCAGCACAAGGGGCCGGTCTGGTGGCCTTGGTTCTTTTTGGCGCCGTGGCGGCTTTTTTTGGCGTCGCCGTCCTCTTTTACCCCCAGTTCTATATCCTGGCTACCTATGAGGACCTGCCTGGTGAGTGGGCCCAGGTCTTCTTTTTTGCCGCCGCCATGGTGGCTTCACTGTGGATTATTCGCCGCCCCCATTCCTGCCGCCCTTTTTTTACCCTCCTGGCCCTGGCCTGTTTCTATGTGGTGGGCGAAGAGATTTCCTGGGGCCAGCGCCTCTTTACCTTTGCCAGCCCCGATTTTTTTCAGCGTCATAACCTGCAGCAGGAGAGCAATCTTCACAATCTTCTCACCGGACCGGTGGCCACCTGGCCCAAGAGAATTCTGGAGATGGCTCTGTTCCTTGGTCTGTCCGGGTATGGTCTGCTCTATCCCCTTCTGCACCAAAAGGGTGCCAGGCCAATCCTCTGGCTGGCCGACCATGGCTTGCCGGTGCCGCCGCTTTATCTCAGTCCCTATTTTGTGCTGGCGGCCTGGTGCGAGGTGCGGCTGTTCTCCTTTAACGAGGCGGAGGTCGCCGAGCTTCTTGTTGCCATGGCCCTGGCCTTTCTGGCTCTTCATCATGGTCTCTTCCTCAACCAAAAAGGCCGGGGCCATGCTTCGTGGCTGCCGGCCATGGTCATGGGGGGCGTGGTTCTGGCCTCTCTGGCCGGCGCGGGCCTGGTGAGCTGGTATTGTTGGCAGGCACCGCATCTGCATGGGCAAACGGTCCAGCGCCTCAGGGCCGGTCAGGAGAAATTTGCCCTGCGCTATGAACGCCATGGTCAGTGGCGACATGCCGCCACTCTCTATGAAGAACTGGTGGAAACCAGATCGAAAGACCCGGAGCTGTTACGCAATCTGGCCGGGTGTTATAAAGAGCTGGGTGAAGAGCAAAACTTTCTGGCGCTGAATGCCAAAGCCATTCGTCTGGACATGCTCCGGCATGGCCGTTCCCCGCGCCTTGTTTCGGTCAATCTTTCGCTCTCGCAGAGCTTTGCGCAGCGGGGCAATGGGGAAAAGGCGAAATTCCACCTGGAACGGGCCATGGCGGAGAGTCGTGATAAGGTGCTGCTGGAACCCTTTAATGCCGCCAGTTTTTACTGGTACGGCCGATGTCTGCAGGTGGCGGGCGACGTCCAGGCCGCGGCCGAGCAACTGGCCCGGGCCGTGACCATGGCGCCCTCCTCGCAGAGGTATCTCCGGGCCTATCGCCGGGTACTGGGCAGGGCGGCCGAGAGTTGATCACCGGCCCCACGGCTGGCCGGCCCGTTGCAAAATCACGGCGCGCGCTCCGTTTTTCAACGGCCTGGTACTGGTTCAAGGAAGGGGAAAAAGATCTCGCCACACATGTAATCATTATCAAGTAATTGCGCAGGGTAGGTAGGTTACAGGGGCAGCCTGTCAGGAGAAGGGGCAGGAAAGGAACCTGCAGGGCTGCGGAGCGCTGAGAAGCGCTGTGGTCTGGGGATAACTCTTTGCTGGCGTATGATCTGCTGCCGCCAAGGAGTTTCTGTTAAGGCCCTGCAAAAAAAGAAAAGAGGCTGGGCAACTCCAGATAATCTGAGTCAAGCCGCGGCGATTCTGCTTGCTGCTCATGGCCGCCCTTGTCCTGGCCAGCTCGGTGAGCAAAGGGGGGAGGGGAGCTTTTTGCTTGTGGTGGCAGGAGAAGGGGCTCATCCAGAGCGGCAACCATCAATGGTGGACAAAACGCTCCAGCGGCAGGGTGAAACGGCTTTCTGTGGCAAGTTCCTCTGATTTGGTGAAGCCGATCTGGCGGAAGACCTTGCGCGAGCGGTGGTTATTCCGATGGATGGTGGCCACCACCTTCTCCTTGCGCCACTCGAAAAAGGCGTGGCGGACTCCCTTGCGGATTGCCTGGTAGCCGTAGCCCTTGCCCCAGTGGCGGCGCTCGCCGATCACCACCACGATTTCGGCCTTGTCCTCTTTGGGAACCAGACGCAGGAAGCCGATGGGCCCCTCCTGGGGCAGGGTGATGAGAAAGAAGCTGGCGTCACGATTGAAGTGGGGCGAAAAGAGGGGCAGGTGCGATTGAGCCAGCAAATTATGGAGCTTGCCGGCGATATTCTGCTCCTCATTGATGTGCTCCACCACCCGCTGGTCAGCCATCCACTGTGCCATGCGCTCGACATCTTGCCGATACACCTCGCGCTGTAACTTCACATCTTCTTGCTTCATAATGGATACCTCTTGCTGGACCTTGATTACTATGGTCATCCGGGAACCGCGCCGGGCAACAAAATAAGTTTAAAAGGTGATGGCACTATTGTCAAGGCAGGGTCCTTGAGGCCCCATGGCCTTGGTTTACGCCACAAGGGGAAGGGGAAAAGGAAGGGGGCGATTTGATCTGGAGATGGTTATGTTCAGGGCCGCGGCACCGGGTCAGGTTGACAGGACCCGGGCTGATGATGATTTTATAAAATAAAGTTTAGCTCTTACTCCCCCTGGACAGGAGGTTGCCATGGCAGCCTGCAGACGTTTCTTGCCCGGCCTCGGGCTTCTTTATCTCATCTTTTTTGTGGCAGCCTGTCTGCCTGAAACCGGCCATGTCACCTGGCAGGCCAGTGCTGAGGTGGAGCCGGCCCTGGCTGCAGGCGTGAAAAGCGGCCTGGTCTATTACTACAGCGGCTCTGAGAACGTTCCCCACACCATTATCGGCATTAAGGAAGAGGTGCCTTTTCGCCGTAACCTCTGGCAGCCCGCCGAATTCGGGGAGGTGCAGGTCAGGGAGTGGCTGGAGAATATTGACAACCCCCATCGCCCCATTACGTATATCTATTCTGGCGGCAAGCTCTATAGCCGCAAGGGCGACTTCCTGGGGCTCTGGTATTCAAAGTATCGCTTCTACTCCGGCTATATCGACAGTGAGGGTAAACTGGTGGTCCAGCCCCCTATCCGTGTTCACCATCGAGGCATCTTCCGCCGCGACAGTGGCGAGGAGTAGCCGCCTCAGGTAATCTCCCCCCCCCCCCCGAAAAATAGGGGCCTTTGAACGGTTTCTTTTGGGTATTATGTGTTGAATTTAAGTCACGTGAGCGTGGTCAGATTCCGACACCGCCGGAGTCTGAACCAGCAGGTGGTAATGGTTTGACAGCAGGCAGGAGGCCGATATCCGGAGGTTCCAGCCCGCACCTGTGTCCTGAAGCACCTTGAGAAAGGCTTGGCCACCGGATTCGTTAGCACATATCCCTTCCGGTCACCTGCCTCGGTTCATGACATGATCGCAGGCGCACGGATATTCTATGTGCAATGTTCTAGACATAAAAACCTTTCATCATCTTGCAGAACAAAAAAAAAAGTGGAGATTACCCCTTTCTTTTTTGTTTTTCTTTCCCGAAGAAAAGGAGTTTTATTCCTGAAAAAAGCGTGACCTGCCTTGGCAGGTAGGGAATTTTGATGTCCTTGTCAGCCTAACTTGTGTCTGAGACTTTTTTGCCAGGATCAGCTACCCAGGAACAGGCGGCCAGGTCGTGAATATCTCTAAATCACGACCTGGCCGCGTTGGGCCACTTTGTTTCCCTTGCGGATGCTGGTGGAGCTTTAGGCAGCCTTCCTCTTCCTGCGGGAAGCAACCAAACCAGCCAGGCCTGTGCCGAAGAGCAGCATGGTTGCGGGCTCAGGCACTTCATTTCCTCCTCCTGGAGGCTCAACATAGGCGGTTCCGATGCCGTCAAGGAAGGCGTAGCCACCATGTCCGCCATAGCCACAGTCGGCAACGAACATCTCAATGTCAATTAAGTCTCCGATACTGAAGGTGGAGAGGTCATACTGGTACTGGCCGGTCTTGTACCAGAGATCATTGCCGGCAAGTGCCCAGTCCGTGCCCGGGGTTGCCGCATCGGTGGCGTTCGCGGAAAAACTGCCGATCGAAGATCCGTTTTGCAAAACATTAATGCTGAAATAGGGCTGATCAGCCACCCCGTGGCCGGGATCGACAAGCATGGCACCCCAGTTCACATAGAGGGTTTCCGTGAGGTCGCCCGCGGCAATGGTGTCGCTCTGGGAGAGTTTGGTCGCGTGATAATTCCCATCAATGTCATTAATCTTGACCATCTTAGAACCCGTGTAGGGATTGACATCAATAGTCTCCCCTGGTCCGCTGTACATGTTGTCGATAACCACGGGGGCGGGCTGACCAGAACGGGTGGTTGTCCAGTCAGGGCTGGATGTGGGATTCGAAGAGACACTCCCATAGGTTATGGTCCAGCCGTTCGTGGTTCCATCCTCAAACCCGCCGTTGCTAAAAAGCGCTGAGGCTGGTTGGCTTACCATCAGCACTGCACTCGCTGCCACAATTCCAATCCCAATTTTTTTCATTTTTTCCCCTCCTTCAGTTGTATCAAGACATTATTAATTGTTGGCACCTGTGTACATTCGAATTATTTGCGTATCACCTCCTTGACCTTGACTTGAACCTGGTCCGGTGACCAGGAAACATGAGGCAAACCAGAATTAATAATTATGTGAATGCAAAAACAGTTCCTGTCTGCGAGACTTTTTTTTTATTTGTATGATTAGGAAGATAGAGGGTATAGTTATGTCAGGGAGGTGTAAATCAAGCAGAAAAATTCCGGAAAACAGTCCCTGTATTTCCCAAGTTTCCGGTCATCCGACCGAAGGGCTTTCTGGAATTTCAGCCTATCATGCGCGCAGTTCGGGGGATATTTTGCTTAATTGTTGACGAATTATATATGATGTTCCCGGGCACTCCCGCGAGCAGAGTCTTGTGCGAATAGTACGGTCTGTACAAAGTGCCGACAACAGCGGCGTGGACGAAGGCGCATGCCTTGCGGTGAAGAGCCTCAAAAAGCCGTGGGCGGAAAACCGCATGCCCGGTTTGCTGAGGGCAGGTTGAGGGACGATCGGCCCGATGGACACGTAGCCGCCGCCCTTTCTGCATCATCTCCAGGCTTTTCAGGGCGGCAGGTCAAGAAAAGAGAAAGGTGAGGGTCCGGATATTTTTATGGCCCTCAGGGCGTATTAAAAAAAACGCTAATAGAAATCAAAGCGCAGGCCAACCATCAGGTTGTGGGTGGCATATTCGGTTTCGACACCTTGAAATTCAGGATCATCCGTGGCGAAATAACGATATTGCAGGTCGATTGTCGTGTTGGGGTTAATGGCAAAGGCAAAACCTGCAGCCAGCTGATAGGCAAGAACCGTATCCGCTTCACGGCCCACCACCGTGTCGACATCAACGTTTGCAAGACCGATTCCCCCGCCCAAAAAAGGAGTGACCGCCTCGGCCGGCAGAAAGTCATAGAATACATTGGCCATGAAAGACCTTGCGGTAACATCGCCGCTCGTGCTTCCTTTGAAGCTGCCTTCTTCGTAATATGTCCCATAAAAGGAATCATAATCATACAATTGATAGGAGCCATCAATATCTTCAATATCATTACTCCTGAATCCAAACTCGATTTCTGCTCGGACGCCATTGCCAAAATCATTGCCCGCGGCTAACGTAAATCCGTAGCCTGCTTCAAATGAAAAAGCACCATCTTCTGTGTAGCTATATTCATAGCCAGGACCATAGCTATATTCGGAAAAACTATAATCAGAATCTTCCACCCACACTCCCCCCAGATTGCCCGAGAAATACTGAGCAGCGCCTGCAGTTGCAATGGCCCACCCCAAGACCATCACCAAGGTCAACGGCACAATCGATTGCTTTCTCATAAGACCTCCTCTGTTTGTTAAGTTATGCTTTATCATCCAATATGACGATGCCAGATGCCAGCAAATTACGCAGAATCCAGAGCGTGAATTATAAAACGATACGAATCGACAAAGAGTGCACGTGTGGTGTGCTGTTGAGTCGACTGGTTATGGGTTGAGGGGACAAGGCTTGAAATTTTACTTTTCAATTGCCCGGATCGTTAAGGTCCAGTAGGCCTTGACCTGGTAGGGTGAGAATGGACTCTCTCTTGAGAGGAGGTTTTAATCTCCGCAGGAGGTGTTTGCTGAAGCGGGAAAAATATAATCAGGAATTTTAAGATGAGGCTGTGAGAATGGTGACCGAACATGGTTATCAGATATCAGAGGCCGCTCGTAATCTTAATACCTACCGCTAGCGGCAATACCTTGCCCGGGCAGTTTTCGATACCAAAGCAGAAAACAAAAAAAGGGCGCCTCCGGAAATGGAGGCGCCCTTTTTTTGTGAAGATGAAGGATCAGGCTGGAGAGTATACTTGTTGCTCTAAAGAGGAGCCGGGGTAGGTATCCCGGCCCCTAGAAGATCTGACAACAGGTTATGAGGCGGGTTCCTGTCTGTCAGGGCCTTTTACTCATACCATTTTTCGTTATCGTGCGGCCAGGTAATGTCATAGGGATCGGTTACATGGCAAGAACCATTGCAGGTGGTGTTCGTGCCGTCCCAAACCGCCGACATGGGATCGAGTGGGTCCGGATTTTGGAAACGGACATCTGCCGGGTTGGTGAGGTCAAAGTGGTTGACCGTACCCGAACCGGCGCCGTCATGACAGCGGACACAAGTCAGCGCAGGTGTGGCACTGATCCAGCTGGTATGACCACTCCGGTTGTGTTGGCCTGAACGGTTGGGACGTACATTGCCGACCGGAGCAGCAGCATCCGGCGGCTGATTGTGGCAGGAGGCGCATCCGGTTGGGTTGGTGGCCGGGCTGCTCCCATGGCAGTCGAGACAGTTAAGGGTTCCAACGCCTCCAACCCCATCAAGGACCACACCGTGGCACAGGGTGCAGGCGTCAGCAATATTCCCGGCTGAAGAGTGGTTCAGTCCCGGCCAGGGGATCAGGTGCGCAGCCTGAGGATCGTGACAGCCTTCGCAACCAGTGCCGCCGGCATTTACGATGCCAATATTAAAAAGTGGATTGCTCCCCGGGCCATCGGCTTCCCCGTGACAGGCTTGGCAGACAGTCAGGTCGGCTTTGGCCACAGGGCCATGGACTGCTCCTTCAAGAAAGGTGCCATCAAGGGTATGGGGCGCCTCGTCAGGGCCGTCAGCGTGACAGCTCATGCTCTCAAAACTGGCAGAGAAGCAGCTTGGCGCCGCCAGGCTGCCGTGCAGGTCAGAACCATGGCAGTTGGCGCAGGTTGTTGCGCCATTGATGCCGGCATAGGCCCGGTGATTGAGGTAGGCACCATCGGTCCATGTCGTGGGATGGATGATAAACGGCGGCGTCGTGTTGAAAGAGTGGCAGGAGTAGCAACTAACCACCTCACCACTACCCCTTAAGTCGGCACCGTGACAGCCGACACAGTCGGCGAAATCCGCCGTGGCAAGAGCATCTTCCGGGTGATTTTTGATCCAGTCCGCTGGGTGCGCCGCATTGTCTGGCGGAGCATCGGCATTTTGATCACTGCAACCCAAAATGGTCAGTGAGAGCGACAGGAGCATAAGCAAAACAAGATGACGTTTCATATTTATTTCTCCAACGGCTATCAACCGTGACAACGGACGCAGGTTTGCGATGCTTTCGGATTGCCGTGGCAGCGAAAACAGGAGGTTGGGTCAATCTGTCCGTCGATCCGGTGCCGGCTCAGATAGTCCCCTCGGTGCGGCATCTGTCTATAGGTCTCCGGCTGGTTCTTCAATGAAGGCTTGAGTTCAACCTGGGTGGCATGGCAGTCGTTGCAGAAGCTGGTCTGGTGGCACATGGAGCACACGGTCTCATGCTGCATTGCCCGTTGCCGGTGCGTCTGCAGCCAGGTCGCGGTGTGGTTGAAGCTGCCGTACGCCAGTGTGTCCCCGCGCGCCTCGTGACAGTTGGTGCACTGCTTCGGTGCCTCTCCCAGATCTTCCGCCGTATAGTGATGTGTCGGCAGGTTCAATCCGCTGTTCAGCGCCGCGCAGGCCCCTAGGCCCAGCAGGAGCAGACTCAGCCCCATCCCAATCCAAATATTTTTATGCATCACTTAATCTCCTGATCGTGATTAGGGCGTTATTAGAGAACCCTTCCAAAGCGGTAGCTGGCCGTCAACATCCCGCGCAGGTCCTCGTCAAAGTACGGATCTTTGCTGTAGTCTCCTGACAGCTTCAGCTCGAGGGTATCATCCAGAAACTTTTTGCCGGCAGCCAGGGAGATGAACAGCGAGCGCTCCTCTCCGTAGATCGCCTGGTCGTAGTCGACAATGATCGCATCGCTGCTGACAAAGTCCACCGGGCAGCCTTCCGGCAGCTGGTCCCAGTAGCTGAAGAGGCGGAGCAGATAATAGTCGTTCTGGGCCGCATTGCCGTTCATGTAGCCGAACTCCCCACCTATCTGGCTCTGTCCTGCGCCGCTGGACCAGGTGGCCTGGGCGGCGGCGTATTGGGAGGAGTCGTCAAGCACCTGGTAGTCGTATTGCTTGGCCTTGGCCACCAGGACCCAGGAGTCGCCGGCCTGCAAGGTCAGGTCGGCGCCGCCCACGCGCAGCCTCTCGCCGGTGTCGGCGAGAAAGCGGAAGGGGCTGGCACTGTTGGCGCCTGTGGTGAAATAATCTTCGTACTGGAATTCCTGGAAATAGGGACGCAGCGCCACCGGGCCAAGGGGGAAATGCAGTTCGTAGGAGTGTTCGCCCCAGCCATCGCTTTCCAGGTTGTAGGAGGAGGAGCCGGACAGGTTGACGTTGTAGGGCAGGTAGGCCGCCAGGTCGAAGCCGGTTATCTCGTCGGCATTGGTGCCGTCATTGCGGATCTTCTTATAGGAGATCCCCAGGTCATACCAGCCCGCCAGGTGATGGGCCAGGCGACCGCCGTAGATGCTGTCACCGCTGGTTCCGTTGTCACTGTCGAGGGCCACCGGCAGCCCGCCATAGATCGAGCCGGAAAAGTAGGGCCCCAGATCGGAGCTGAGCCGCAGCCCGTCCACGGCCTCATTGGCCACCCCCTCGAACACCTGCTGTCGGCCGAGTTTGGCGTTGAAGCGTGCCATCTCTCGGCTGTATTCCAGGTACCCGTAGAGCAGTTCTCCCTCAGTGGCGTCGGTGTAATAGTCGTTGTCCGCCAGGTCAGCGCGCCCCCAGCCGTAAAGGTGGAAGGCCAGCCCCGGCTCGTCGGGTGTGTCGACGTCGATTTGCAGGTACTCGTAAAAGGGTATCACCGCCGCATTTTTCTGGGTTGCCGTGTCCCGTTCGAAGCCCCGGAACAGCGTGTCGGACTGCACACGGATTTCCGCGGCACCAACTGAAATCGGCAAACAGAGTACGCCAATTATTCCTAACCACAAAAAACGGCCCGACCATTCAGTTATTATCATACTGCCCCCTGCCCAAGGTCCTTGGATATCCAACAATACAAGACTCTTCTCAATAGAATATTGAAAAGTAACCTACTAAAACAACAAAAAAATGAAATTGCAAAGAAAGATGCCTTGGGGAAAAGGTTGGCCAGCGGCACCATAAGGATAATACCAATAAAGCTCAAGGGACCGAGGGCATCATTGATGGCCTGTGGCCGAAGAAGCTGTTCATTCAATCCTAACATGTGCCATGAGGTCTGGGCATCAGCAATCGGCAAGATGAAGACATGGCGGCAGAGTCCCTTTCTGGTAGGTTTTATTGTAGCCGGAAATCTCCAGCATCTGCTTGACGGGAGGGTTGTTGGCTTTTAGGAATTCGGGTAAGGGCGAATAAAACTGATTAGTTCTGAATTCACCGGTGATTATCCCTTTCATAGGGCATCAAAACAGGTTGATACAGGATGGGGAACTAAAGGTATTCTGACACAGGGGGACCTTGAACCTCCAAACGACCACGGGCGGCCCGAAGGCCGCCCGTGCTGATTAGGTTATGTTACCGCGTGCTTTGCGGCAGGTTTTGGCTGATTAGAGATCACCGCCATTCTGGATGATGTGATCCTGCACCCCTTCAACATCGCCATGACAGCCGACACAGGCAAGGGTATAGCCGTTCGGCACGTCCTTAAAGGCGGTGCTGGTCGAGGTATGGCAGGACTGACAATGCGTAACGTCCTGCGGGAAGGTAATCTCCGTCCATACCCGGTCATGGCCGTCGGCGCCGAGGCCGCTGGCGGAATGGATCGCATGTGCCCGGCGAACGAGGGGAGTGCCGTAGCCGCCGGAGAAATCGTGGCAGGCCAGGCATTCGTCGGTGTCGAAGGCTGCGTTATGGGGATGGGCGCCCTGGAGATGCATGCGGGTGTCGCCATGACAGGTGGTACAGTCGCCTGCCACCTTGGCCTCTTCCGTGGCGGTTCCGATCTGGAAGGTGATAAGGGCGGTGGACATGGTGACGTAATTGTCATCGGCGATAGCGCCGTAGTCACCGCCTTCGAACCTTACCATATAGGTTCCCGGGGTCAGGGCATCGGTGATGGCATCCATCTGGAAGGTGTAACCGGTCGAAGTGGCGGTCACGCCGGTATCGGTGGAGGTTGCCAGCAGGCTGACGCCGCCGCCGAGGACCGGCACGGCATGGGCCCGAGGTCCGTAGATATCCAGATCGGCTTGGGCCAGGCCGCCGCCGACTACGCCTTCAGTGGTGGCGGTGCTGGTGTAGACGCTGCCGTCAACACCGGCCAGAGTGACGGTCACAACCGGAGCTTCACCGGTTACATAGTAGCCGCCGCTTGCCGGAGGCGTCATGCTGATGGTGACATCGAATTCCGGAGTGTCGGCCGCGGCCGGGGTAACGGTATGGTACTCAATAATTGCGGTCGCCGGATGGCAGACGGCGCAATCGCTGTTGTCTGTCCGAGGGTAACCGGTGTGTGCAACCATACCCGCGGGGACAATGGCCTCGAAGCTGATGTTGTCATGACAGGAGCCGCAGGCGTTCATGGTGGGAACAAGTTTCCAGTTGTCGCCGTCCGGAGTTGCCGCGTCATCTGCGGTATGGCACTTCTCGCAGTTGGTCAGGGCCTCGGGATAGAGCACTTCGCTATAGTCATGCGCGGCGTCTCTATAACCCCAGATCGTGTAGGGTTGGGTCAGGTCTTCCCCTCGATGGATCTTATGGATCATGGAGGTCATGTCGACCACGATGCCGCTGTTGGCATCAGTAGTGCCGGGGTTATGGCAGAGCACGCAGTTTTTGACGGTAGTGCGGTCGCCGCCGTGGCCGGCCAGAGCGCCATGACACTCGTTACAGGATTCGACCGTCGCGATGTCGCGGGTAAGGGGAACATCAAGCTGGGCCTGGGCAAAGGTGCCGGCGCCGATGAGGGTGTTGGGTAGGAAATCCACCGCAGCCTGGCCGACCGGGTCGCCGTAGAAGACCGCAACCCGGTTGGTCTGGGTCGGCGCATAAGCGACATTATATTCAGCCGCGGCGATGGTACATGTGTAGATACCGGAAGTGTCGGCGACGGTTTCAACCGGGGTGCACGTGAAGTTGCTGCCCTGCGTCGCGCTGACCAGAGCCGCTGTGCCGCCCGGACCTACGGTTGGGGTGGCGGTTTCCGTTCTTGTAAAGTAGTTCAGCCAGAAGTTGGCGTCACCGTCAGCGACGCCGGGGTTCAGGGTGGCGTAACCGATCTTGACGGTATCCTGGGCACCGTCGTCATTGAAATCTGCGCCTGTTACCGGAGCACCGGCGGCATCCGCCACGGTAAAGGTCACCACCGTATCACCGGCTGCAGCGGTGACCGCGACATCGGTAATCGCTACCTCGTGGGTGGGGAAATACTCCGCCCCGAGGTCATGGCCTATCCCCAGTTCTTCCAAGAACGAACCGTCGCCGTGACAGACGTTACAAGTCTCGACGGTCTGAACAAACGGTGCATCCGTACCATCCGCACCAGGTGCACCAGGTGCACCGTCGTCGCCGTCGTCGCCGCTGCAGCCCGTCAGTGCCAGGGATGTGCCAAGCAGCCCTGTCAACACGAGATATTTAAGTCCAAAAGGTCTTTGTCTACTTTCCATTCTTTTCTCCTTTAGAATTGGGGGTTCTTTATTCCCAAGAAAGGAGGCCTCCCCGTTAGCGGACCCTTCTCTTGTTTACAGCATGCAACCGGACATACTTATCCGGACATATCTATATGGATAAAGAACTTCGATAACAAGTTGTTGAGGCTTGCTGTCGAAGCGGAAAAAGGACTGGCTTAAACAGGACCTGACTCCACCAGATACTGTGCCTGGGTCTGCGGATTGGCGTCGTGTCAGCTCTTCTCTTCTGGCGAGTTTCACCCTGTAGCCACTTTGTAGTAATTTCAGATAAATGGGACAATGAGTCTACCTTCGCTCTGACATTTGTGGATCTTAAAAAAAAGAACTTTTTGTCATCATGTGGCAATTTGCCTCTAGAAAAAAAGGAACTTTTTGTCACTGTGTGACAATATGCCTTATTATGAGGATGCCTTATTCCAAAAAGGTGGTCAAGTTTTTTTAGAAACGAGCAGTAAAGAAAAATGGTGGAAAATTTGGAAGAGATGAGGCGGACCACGCGACAATCTCTTGCTGGATGAAGGTAGAGACATGGTTCATACACAAGGTTAGCGGATGACCTTGTGTGTTGGTAGTAAGAGCAGTGACAAAGGGCATTTTGCCGGAAGCACCTCGGTCTCTTTTGCCATCGCGCTTCTTGTCTCCAGTAGGCGTCATCCATGAGCAAGAGGCCGCTTAATGGCTGGTTGTCGTTTCTTTCTTTCATGACTTGCTGCAGTTTGTGTTTTGCACGCAGGGCAACATTGGCAGAGATGTCGAGGGGTCGAGACATATTTACGTGATGAAATGCCATTTTTTAACTGTGTGATCAGGTAGATAGCAAGAAACCATGTTGTAGTCGGCAGTTTGGTGTCGGCAAATATTGTCTCACTAAAGAGAATCTCAAAGGCGCCAGGACAAATAACGTTCTCCCCGAAATCAATGGCTGAAATTCGATGGTAATCAGAAAAAAAATAAAAAACCGCTGCAGGAAAATTGTGAAGAAAGATGTGCTTTGAAAAGGTTCTTTTTTCCGGAGAAAAGGAGTGATTTTTCCGAATTTCCCCAAAAGTGTATAGGCCTAATATGTCAGCAAGGTCTTAATTATAGACACATAATCAAGACCTTGCTGATTCCAAGCAAACAAATCCATCAATAAAAGCGCCTAGGCAGCTCTCTTCTTTTATACTTGCAAATTAGGTGCCCTTTTTATGGGGTTTCAATCTGGTAAATATGCCGTCCGTAGGCAGTAACCGCTGGATGTCTAGTGGCTTAAAGTCCCGTCCGGGGAGGTGTCTATACACCCCGGTAGTTCAAGGGAGCGGCGTTCTGGTAACAGGGGCGTAAGTTCCCAATGGGCAAAGCCGCAGGCCGTAATGAGTGAAAGTGAACCTGGATGTAGCCTCGTTAAACTAAAGTGAAGATGCCGAGCCACTGGACACCTGGAGAGGGCCGCTGTCACAGGCCGGGAGAACGGAAGTAGCCTGTGTGATCTTTCGGGGTAGCAGGGATGGCATGTTGCGGATGATATCCAAGCCAGTGCTGGAGATCGTTGCGGTGATGTTGAGGAACGTTAACCGGCGCGTAAAGGAAGCGAAAGCATAACGGCCCGCAGCGGGAGTCGGAGGGGGTTCATAATACCGTTTGAGTTCGCGGCACAACATACCCCCAGCGAGGGGAAGGGACCCTGCTTTGTTCATGCAACCAGAGAGCGGAGGATCAGGGGTTTGCCATGTCGCTAACCACCCCGGACAGAATCAGGAGGCTTCAGAGGAAGCTGTATGCCAAGGCCAAGCAAGAACCGGCCTATCGCTTTTATGCACTCAACGACAAGATCAGTCGGGTACGGGGGACATGACCATCTATGACGACGGCGCTCTGCCCGCCGGCTATGATAACAGCTCCATTGATTTTGAAAACTGGGATGACTACAAGAAGAAGACTCTGCAGATCAAGCATCTACACGGTCAACCCGAAACGCTCCACCACGGTGGGGTATGCCTACGAGCGTTAGCGCTATAGTGATGCCACCCTGGATGACTATGACCACCGGGTCGCCTTTGACGATTACCTGACAGGCGCCTCTGCCGATTCATCCTATGGGGCCCATGTGGTCTATCCCCGCCAGACTTGGGGAATACGGCTAAAGTATTCCCCGGCCGGCAGCGCATTCCTCTCTTCCCGTCACTGTGAGAACCGCAGGGACGTGGCAGTCCAGGAAGTATACTGGTAGCGACAGCAGCACCCACCCCGTAGATTGCTCAGTCCTCCTCTCGCTTAGTTGGGGTGCAGGTCTAATTTTACTCTAACCCCAGGCCCCATAATTCCCCCGGTGTACATTCAAACTATTTACGTCTCACCTCCTTGACCTTGAACCAGTGACCAGGAAACATGAAGGCAAACCAGAATTAATAATGCTGTGAATACAAAAACAGTTCTAGTCTGAGGGACTTTCTTTGTACTCCTAATGATTAGGAAAGAGAGGGGGTAAAACTCTAGCAGGGGGGTGTAAATAAAGCCGAAAAATTCCGGAAAACAGTCGCTATCTTTCCCAAGATTCCGGTCATCCGGACCGAAGGCTTCCTGGAAGCTCAGCCCATCATGCGCGCAATGACGAATTATATATGATGGCCCCGGAACTCCATGTCCCCGGAACTCCGGAACTCAAATCGGAACTAACGAACTCAAATATGTCCCGATTATCAAGTAATTTCGGTGACTCCCGGGATTCCCGGCTGACAACATCCGGGAATCAGAACTGGTTGCCGTCAAGGTATCCCGCAACATCTTGAGGTTCCACCAAATGTTGAGGGTAATTGGAATAGCCACCCTTATGGCAAGCTCCGGTTTTGATGCAATAACTCACTGTTACTGCAACATTAATGAAAATAAATGACTTGTCAGGTCTCCGGTGGAAGGCTATTTGCATTCACTCATCACTATGTGAGATCCTGAACTCCCCTTTCAAAGGGCAACTCCTTTTGATGTTTTTAAAAAAAGAGGAACCCTGCCAGAGAATAGATTTGAATTGATAATTCAGATAGTGGATGATGAAAGGAGATGCAGGGTAGAAGGAGAGCAAGACAACATCAAGACAAGATGGTGATGTTAACAACTTATTAAAGGGAAACTTATGAAAAGATTAAAGAGACAGAATGTTTATCTGCTATTTGCACTCATCCTGGGCGCTTTCATCACCTTGCAGGGATGTAGCGGCGGTGACGGCGGTGGCGGTGAGTGGGATACGCCAACCGGCCCAACGGCCGCTCTGGCCCCCACGGTGACGGCAACAACCCCAGTGGCGGGCGCCCTCGCGGTGCCGATCAATATAAAATCAATAACTGCTGCCTTTAGTACGGCCATGGAACCCACCACGCTCACCACCGACACCTTTACCCTGGTCTGCGGCACCACCGCGGTGACGGGAGGGGGAGCAGTTACCTATCTGACCGCCGGAAATGTGGCAACACTGCCGCTGCCGGCCGCCACCAATCTGCCGATCGCTAGCGAATGCACCGCCACCATTACCACCGGCGCCCAAAACGTCTCCGGCACCGCTCTGGCCAACAACTATGTGTGGAACTTTACCACTGGTTTAGTGGCTGACCTGACCCTGCCCACAGTGACGCGTACCGATCCCGTCACCACCGTTCCCGGTCCGACACCTGACGTGCCGGCCAACACGGCAATCTCCGCAATCTTCAGTGAGGATATGGCCCCGATTACCATTACCGAAGGGACAACCTTTTCGGTGACCGGTCCGGGCGGAATTGCAGTAGCAGCCATGGATCCCGCCGTTACCTACAGTGTCGCCTCCAGGACCGCGACATTCAGGCCGGCCGTAGAGCTTACCCCCAACACCACCTATACCGCCACGATCACAACGATTGCTACGGATCTGGCAAACAATGCCCTGGCCGGCGACCTCCTCCAGCCGACGGTGGCAAATGACTACGTGTGGTCCTTTATCACCACTGACCCGGTGGCACCACAACCAGTCTCGGTGCTCCCACTGACGATCAGCCCCGCTGCTGACGCCACTTTAGTTTGTCCCTCCACGACTGTCCAGGCGACCTTCGACGTCCCTTCCGGTTTACGGATGGACCCGGACACACTTAACAGCGCGAACTTTACCGTGACTGAACCGGGACTGGCACCTGGCTTCGTTCCAGTAGAGGTAGAGGCCGCAACCATTAACCTTGATGTTGACACCGGCACCATTGCAACCTTTACGCCGCTCAACTCCCTCGTCGAGGGCACGACCTACACAGCCACGATCAAAGGCGGCCCCACCGGAGTAAAAGACCTGGCCAACCCCACGGCCAATGAAATGACCACTGACTTCAGCTGGGATTTTACCGTCGGCCCGGCGACCGGAGTTTGTCGGCCCCCTGTAAATCTGGGTCTGGCCACTACCTTCGGGATTGCTGCTACCGTTGGGGTAACCAACACCTCCACCGCCCCGCTTACGCACATCAATGGGGATGTGGTTCTGAATCCCACCGCTACCTGTAATGGAGTTGAAGTGGATAATGTGGGTGGGTTTGGTGATTGCGGTGGCAGTGCTCCGACCATCAATGGGGAAGTCATCACTCCCCTATATCCTGATACAACCACGGCCCAGGCGATTACGGACGATTTGCGGGAAACTTATAACAGCCTCACTCCGGCAAACCTGCCCGGGGGAACCTCGATAGCAGCCGGCACTACTTTGGGGGCCCCTGTCGGCGATCCTCTCGTGGAGGGAGATAACCTGTTCTACCCTGGCGTTTATACCTCCAACACCTCAATCCTGATCACCGGCGACCTCACCCTTGACGCTCAAGGCGACGCCAATGCCGAGTTCGTTTTCCAATCAGCCTCTACCATTGGCACGCAAACTAACAGCCGGATACTCCTGGCTGGAGGTGCCAAGGCGTCCAACATCTGGTGGCAAGCTGGTTCTGATGCGACCATTCAAGTTGGTAGCGTTTTCAATGGCAACATCCTGGCCTATAGGGATGTCACGATGCAAACCGACGCCACCTCGTGCGGCAGGTTGTTTGCCGGGGCGTTTACGGATGGGCTCTTTGTCTTTGACTCCAACGTCGTCTCAGTGCCGGGGCTGACGACATCACCCGTCGGTTGCGAGTAAGGAGGCCTGCATTATTCGGGCGTGAAAACAGCAAAAGGGCAGATCGGTTATGTACCATAATTGAGCCGGTCTCCCTTTTGTCTCTCTACAACAACCAAGAGGCCATAACAAAATGAACGCAACAAATCCTGTCCACAACAAGAGGTCTTCAATGAGAAAGGCATATCCCCTGGTCCCCAGCATACAAAAAACAGCGCTGCTGTTGTTTGTCTCAGCGTTGCTATTTCCCCTATCCGCCCACTCCGAGCTACGAGAAGGAAGCGTTGAACTGAGCCCGTTCGTTGGCTACAACTTCTTCGAGAGCCGACAGAACCTTAAAGACCGCCCTGTATATGGTGGTCGTATTGGCTATAACTTTACAAAGAATTTCGGCATTGAAGGCGTCGGCGAATTCACCAGAAGCAAGGTTGATGACAAATCCGATACCTTTACCAAGGAAGGACGGTTCACCAGCCCCATTAATACCGTCAAGATCTCCCGGTATCACCTGGATCTCTTGTACCACTTCATGCCCGAAAAGAAGTTCAACCCCTTCATTGCCGGCGGTTACGGCTTCGCCCACTACAATCCAGAGATAAATAGCCGGGACATGGCTATTGTCAGTCTTGGCGTCGGCGCTAAATACTGGCTGGCCGACGATGTCGCCCTGAGAGTCGACCTTAGAGATAATATGATCTATGATGAAAGCATCCATGATCTTCAAGCCACCGTCGGTATAGTCTTTGCCTTCGGCGGCAAGACCACGCCAGCCCCTGATTCTGCCGTCAAGTGTGAAACGAAACCGACCCCGCCGGCGCCACTGGTTACGAAGAAGAAGGTGGTTATCCTTGCCTCTGAGCCGGAGATCGAAAAGAAGATCCTTTTAGAGAAGACCGAACCGAAGATCATTATTCTTGCCTTTGAGGACGTGAGTTTTGATTTCAATCAATCGACCCTCAAGCCCGAGGCCAAAAAGATCCTGAAAAGGAATATCCAGCTCCTCAAAGAAAACCCCAAGGCCCAGATCCGGGTTGCCGGTTACACTTCTGCCGCCGGCACGGAAGAATACAACCAGAAGCTGAGTGAAAGAAGGGCCGAGGCCGTCAGAACCTACCTCGTCGAGGAAGGGATTGTCGATGCGAGCCGCCTTTCGATCATCGGCTACGGGGAGGATGACCCGGCCGCCTTTGAAGCGGCCCCCAAAGAGCTTTACTCGGATGCCGCCAAAGAAAACATGCGCGTGCTCTTTGAAATAATCGTGCGGTAGAGCGCCTCAGTTTAAGGATCCGGAAAAGGGCGCACCTGTAAACGCTCTTTCCGGACCCTGAAGCTAAGCCTCCTCCGGACCCTGAAGCTAAGCCTCCCTAGGAAAATGCTACAAAAAAACCAAAAAGCCCGCAGCCAGTACCTCGTTGCGGGCTTTTTGCATATGAGCACTCCTGGGCAAAGACGAAATCGGCGATCTGCATGTGCTGTAGAGTCAATCAAGAGGTTTAGCGAGTAGCCCTTTTGCCCGAAGAACCAAGATGACGGCTAAGTACAACCCAACAACCCAAAGAATTAATCCCTCACACATAGTCATTGGAGAGCATCATGAAAACCAGAACTCACTCACTAGCCTTTCTCACCATGCTTATGGTCGGCGCGGTAGCCTTCCTGGGCGGTTGTGCCACGAGCACTACCGGCATGGATCGCTCCGCCAAAACTTCCAACTCAATAGAGGAAGTGGAGAATGAAATTGTAAAAATGGACGCCCAGCTGGATATAACTGCTGCTTCACTTGGCATGCTGCTTAGACCGGGACAACCCGATGTGAAAAAATCCTTCGAAGAGTATGCGGACAATCTCGTCAAACTTGAAAAAGAGGGCAATCAGGTACTCGAACGCATGGAGGAAATGAAGTCCCAAAGCATCGACTACTTTGCTGAGTGGGAAAAGCAAGGAAGCGCTTATTCAAATCCTCGCATCCGCAAACTGAGCGAAGAACGCCGCTTGAAATTGGAGGAAACCTATGCCCAGGTGCCGGCAGCAGGCGCAGGAGTTAAAGTGGCTTATCGTGCTTACCTGTCCGATCTGAAGGAAATTGAGACCTTCCTGTCCAACGACTTAACACCGCAAGGGATCGAGACCATAACTCCGGTCGCCGATAAAACCGACCAGGACCTCAAGGCCTTAAAGGAATCCATGCAACCTGTGCTGGCCGCCCTGACTGAGATAAAGGCGGCATTACAAGGCGAGAGCAAATAAATAGGAAATAACAAACGCCGTTACCAAAATCAGGTGCAGGTAAATTACAAAAAAAACCAAAAGGAGAGTGCATCATGAAAAGAGTACAGCGCATTTTCAGCTTGCTGCTCATCATCGGCCTGACAATCACCTTCCTGGGGTGTGCCGCCACCTCAAAGAAAGAAAGCACCGGTCAATATATCGATGACTCGGTCATCACCACCAAGGTAAAAACGGCTATCTTTAAAGAGCCGGGGCTGAAAACCCTGCAGATCGAAGTCGAGACCTTCAAAGGGGTAGTTCAGTTAAGCGGTTTTGTGGATACCCCGCAGAGCGCCACCAGGGCAGAACAGGTCGCCGCCACTGTTGCTGGTGTAAAATCGGTGAAAAATCACCTGGTTGTGAAATAGCTAGCGGATCTCAGTGAGGCTAGATGACCCGCTCCGGCGGCTCATCTAGCCTCAGACAGAGGTTTTAACAAGATACTAAAACGACGGAAAAACCTCACCGGCAACCGTCGTTTGACGAGGAGGAGATATTATGCTGTGGACAATCTGTGTGATCCTGATCGTGTTGTGGGTGCTGGGTTTGGTGACTGCAAACACCATGGGTGGGCTGATCCATATTCTGCTGGTAATCGCCGTAATCGTGGTGCTGGTCCGCATCATTCAAGGGCGGAAAGTCCTATAAACAGGTCAGCCGGGCAGTAAATAGATGAGTGGAAAGGTGGGTAGAGCAGGAAACGAATTTCCTGAAAAAAGGAAAAGGGCTCAAGCCCAAAGCGCCGGGATAAACCGGCAGAGGGTAGAGGGTGAGAGTCCCTGGCTTTAATTTTACTCTTACCCCATTATCTTACCCCATTATTTTGATCAGATATTATCTGAAGCCGGTGAGGCCTTGGATCGACGCTATGAATTGAAGGCCCTGGGCTATGATGTGCAGCGAGTTGCCGAGAGGGCGGCGGCAGTATTTGGCATGGCAGCAACTGAAATTTTTCCGCCCACCGCCAGGATGGTCAGGTAAAGGCAAGAAGCCTTGTTTGTTTTTGGGCCGCCCGGGAACTGGGCATGTCATTGTCCGATCTGGCGCGCGCCTCCATGGGTATTCCCGGCCTCAGCTACGCCGTGACAAGGGGCGAGAATCTGGCCCGGAGCAAAAACCTCACTCTGAAAGATTGAGATAGAGTTAATTAATTGCTTAAAAGTGTCCCGGGATTGACGGGATTGACGGGATTGACCAATATGACACCGATAGAAAATGAGAAGCGACCACAACCACGGGTAGCCGTTTTCGGCGCCGGCATTGCCGGCTTGACCGCGGCCCACGAATTCACCCGCCGGGGATATAAAGTTGCGGTTTATGAGGCGAATGCCAAGGCCGGCGGCTTTTTCCGCAGTGAGCGCCGGCAGGAAGATCACGATATGCCTTCCGAATACTCCTGGCATGGAATGGGTCCGTGGTACCATAATGTTTTCGATATCATGAAGGAGATACCGTTCGATGAGACCGGAAGCATGTATGATAAGGCCCTGTCGCGCCCGATAAGCTTTGGCCTGGCACCGGAACAGGGCAAAGCCGCCTTTGATGATACTTGGCTGGTGAACATAAAAAATATGTTCCGACTGACCTGGACAGAAGTGGTACGGGGTAGTTGGTTGATGTTTAAAACCTGGACGGCGAATCGCCGGACATGGGAAAAGTATACCCAGATCAATGCCGCTGAAGCCTGGCGACAGGTTCTGAGCGAGATCCCTTATAAAACCTGGCGTTCGTGTTTCGGACCCTGGATCGGTTCCGATTGGACCAACGTCTCATTGCATACCGCTGGTCAGTTCTTCCGTAAGCAGTTGATTACCAGGCCGTCATATGACCATCAAGCCGATGCCGAGGGGCCAGCATGGAAACACGGGGCGCGCAGCGGCTGGCTCTTATTGCGGGGGCCAAGTAACGAATATTGGTTCGACAGGTGGGTAAAATATCTTGAAAAAAGCGGCGTGGATTTTCATTGGCAGCAGCAATTGCATAAATTCGATTATGAAGATAATAAAATCACAACAGCTTACCTGGACTCCGGTGCCACAGTAAAAGCGGATGTTTTCGTTCTGGCAACGAACCCCTTTGCCGCGGCGGAAATTATTGCCCGCACCCCGGTTTTAGAAAAAATGGAGCAACTCCGCCTATTCCGGCCCCTGATTCAGGAGGGACCTCATACCCAGGTTTCACTGCGCATGGCCTTTGCTGAAAAAATTGCCTGGCCGCGCAAACGGGCGGCAATCGTAGTGGCTGATTCAGAATTTGGTCTGACTTTATTCGCCCAGGAACAGGTATGGGACCCGCAGGTAAGTCTTGGCACGGGCGTTCAGGCATTGCTCACCATTACCGCCTGTGTGGCCACGGTTCCCGGCCGGCTTTACGGCCTGCCTCTTATCCATTGCACCAGAGAGCAGTTTGTCGACGAGGTCAAGGCGCAGCTTTTTGCCTGTGACGGCTTGAATGCCATGATCAGAGAGGCGAACGACGGCCGCAATCTGGCTGATTTCCCTATTTTAACAATAGAGGTCTGGCATGAATGGCTTTTTTCGCCGGCTGGCATCCAGCATCATCAGCCCAAATGGGTAAACAGGACCGGCAACCAGCAATATTTACCAGCCCAGGCCACTCCGGTGGCAAACCTGGTGTTGGCTGGCGCTCATACGCAGACGGATGTGGATGTCTGGAGCATTGAGGCAGCGGTAGAGAGCGGCCGACGCGCCGCAAAAGTCATCGAACCGCAAGTAAAAGTACTGGATCAGTACAAGCCGCGGTGGTTGCAATGGTTCTGGGTGGTGGATGATTATTTATATAAGACCAGCTCGCCGCATGTGCTGTTTTTATTCCTTGGTATCCTGTTAATAATGCTCTTACCCGGTTTCTTTATCCTCTTATAATCGCAACTTGCTGACTCAATTATTGTGATAGACCCGCCAGTTACCAGACAGCGCTCGCACAGCTCCCTGCGTGCGGTTTTCCCGCCCAAGGCTCCTTTGTATTGCAGGAGTGGGGAGCGCTGCTAAGAAATGCAGTAATTCGCCATCTCGATTTGTTAATCATTAATTGATTTTTTTAAGAACCCCGTTTACCTGACTTCTTTATGTGACCCTGTATTGCCCAATGTAAAGAGAGAATACATTATGAAATCAAAATCAAAAGATCTGAAAAAAATTGTGTCCGACAAGCAGCCATTCCCGATTTGGCCCACCTGCCAACAATCTGATATCACAGGTGGCCGGTTTCACGTTTTTCAGTGGCTGTCGGGATCTGATGGCGCCCCGTTGTCACTTTTACTGGCCGAGCCAGCCGTAACATAGCCGATTTTG
>JAGXFQ010000009.1 GCA_024637145.1 Desulfobulbaceae bacterium | reverse complement strand
GCGCTCGAAGGTCTCTCTTCGTTCGCTATCTGCTGATGCGGCGTCAAAATTCGGCTCAAAATGCTCATTTACCACATGTAAACTGCGCTTTTTCGCCTCATTTTTCCTTGCCTCAGCTGCGCTCGCTACCTTTTTCAACGGGCTAGTAAGCCCTGATTTTCAGAAGGATATTTCATGTCATCAGAAAGGTTATTCCACCAAAGGCATCCCGTGCTCATCGGCCTCTTTTTCATGGTCGCACTGTCGGTCATGTTCTTTGGAGGGATAACCTTTTTTGTTTCCACCCTCTTCAAACAGAAGAGTAATTTTCTCCTTGGGGTCAAGGATGCCGTTGGCATCATTGAAATCAAGGGCATCATCACGGATGCCGAAAAAGAACTGGCCCATATCCAGTCCTTTAGTCAGAAAGACGGCATCAAGGCGGTGGTTATCCGCATTGACAGCCCGGGCGGCGCTGTGGGCGCCTCCCAGGAGCTGTTCATGGCGATTAAGCGGTTGAGTGCGGTGAAACCAGTGGTGGCCTCCATGGGTTCGGTGGCCGCTTCCGGCGGTTTCTATGCAGCCATGGGCGCTGAAAAAATTGTTGCCGCGCCTGGCACCCTCACCGGCAGCATGGGGGTTATTGTCAAGTTTGCCAATCTGGAAGAGCTTTTCCAGAAAATAGGTTATCAGAGTCAGGTGGTGAAAAGTGGCCGCTTTAAGGACATGGGCTCGCCGGACCGCTCTCTCTCCGAGGCGGAGATTGCTCTCCTGCAGGACCTTATAAACTCGGTACATCAGCAGTTTGTCCTGGATATTGCCGAAAGCAGGGGCCTCACCGTGGCAGAGGTGAAGGAGATAGCAGACGGCCGCATATTTTCCGGTGAACAGGCCCGGCAATATGGTCTCATTGACGAGTTGGGCAATTTTCACGATGCAGTGCGCTTAGCAGCACGGCTGGCCAATATGGGGGAGAGATTCCCCGATCTTGTCTATCCTCCTGAAGATTCCCCCTCTCTGCTCGGCATGCTCTTAGGGGCCAGCCCAGCCGATTTTTTGGGCAGCCTGCCGTTTGCAAAACCCATTCTGTCCTATGAGTGGGACGGCTCTGCCTCTCTGGCTCAATAGTGAAGTAGGCACGTACCCCCTTCGTCTTCACCCCTTGGGTTCGATTATAATTTTTTGTGCTTTCGCACAAAACAGTACAACAAGAATTTCTGACCGCCCTGCACAGGTGAGGTCAGGATGACTATTTTTTTGGGAGAAAAAAAGAATGCTAAAGAGAGACCTGGTTGATGCGGTTGCCGAAAAGATGGACGGCTACCTGAAGAAGGATGTGAGTCAGGCCATCGATATTATGCTTGCTACCATTACCGAGGCCTTGACGGAAGAGCGTCGCGTTGAAATCAGAGGCTTTGGCAGTTTCAGCATCCGCCAGCGCAAGGCCCGCTCCACCAAGAACCCGCGTACCGGCAAGATCATGCATATCCCGCCCCGCAAGACCATTCACTTCACCATGAGCAAATCCCTCAAGGATCCTCTGGTCAAAATGAAATAACAAAACCCAGGGTCAACGGAACATGGCGGTGTCACCCTTGCCCTCTCTGAGCACCACCGGTTCCGGACCCACCAGGGAAATCACCGAGGAGGGCTGGGGCAAGACCTCGCCACCGTCAATGATCTCATCAACCTGACTGCCAAAGAGCAGCTCCACCTCAAAGGCGGAAGATGGCAGCTCGTTATGGGCCAGGCCGGCTGTGGTGGTGACGATGGGATTACCCAGCATCTCGATGAGCATCTGGCAGATGGGGCTTGCCGGCACCCTGATACCAACGGTCTTCTGGGTGGTGACCATGATTTTGGGGACAATCTTCATGGTGGGCAAAACAAAGGTATAGGGTCCGGGCAGATTCTTCTTCATGAGCCGGTAGGCGTTATTTGAGACGGCGCAATAGGTACTGACGTTTTTCAGGTCGCCACACATGAAACTAAAGGGTTTTTGTTTTGACTGGCCCTTGAGCTGATGGAGGCGCTTGACAGCCTTCTGGTTGAAGATATCGCAGCCAATACCATAGACTGTGTCCGTAGGGTAACAGATGATGCCACCGTGTTTGAGAACATCAACGGCCTTTGCAATCAATCTGGCCTGGGGATTATCAGGATTAATAGGCAACATAGGAAATTATTGAGTTTGCCGGCCTGCGCTGAATGCGGGCCTTTTCTATTTTTAACAAAAAGCCAGGGGCGGCAAAAGAGGCCCCTGGCGGAAACCAGTTGATGATATACTGGGCCAGGAAGCCAGAGGCAAATCTTTTTTTCAGCCTGTTTTTTTCTAACCAAACCCGAAACGGCCTGCCGCCGCTTTTAAAAAAGAAAACAAAAAACTTTTCTGGCAAAATAACCCTTAGACAAAACGCCCTTTCAGCACTGCTCAGCACACCCATTGACCTCTTCAGCGACAAGGATCTAAAATGTTATCAGAAACCATTGAACTCGCCTATACCTTTGACGACGTCCTCCTTAAGCCCGGACCTTCCGAAGTTTTACCCGACAGCGTCGATCTTGCCTGCCGGCTGACCAAAGAAATCTCCCTCAACATTCCCATCGTCAGCGCTGCCATGGATACCGTCACCGAGCACCGGACCGCTATTACCCTGGCCAGGGCCGGGGGCATCGGCATCATCCACAAAAATATGACCACGGATGAACAGGTCCTGCAGGTGACCAAGGTCAAAAAATCGGAATCAGGCATGATCATCGATCCGGTTACCACTTCAGAGCACAGCACGGTTGCCGAAGTACAGGAGATCATGGCAAATTTCCGCATATCAGGGGTCCCGGTGCTCAAAGACAACAAGCTGGTGGGTATTGTCACCAACCGCGATCTGCGCTTTGTCTCTGATCCCGGGATGCTGGTCAGGGATGTGATGACCTCAAAAAATCTGGTCACCGCCAAGGCCGGTATCTCCTTGGAGCAATCCAAGGCCCTGCTCCACGAGCACCGCATTGAAAAACTCTTGGTGGTGGATGACAAAGGCGGTCTCACCGGTCTGATCACCATCAAGGATCTGGAGAAGATTAAAAAATATCCGCAGGCTGCCAAGGATTCCCTGGGCCGTCTGCGGGTGGGCGCCGCCATCGGCGTCGGTACCCCCATGCAATCCATAGCCAGGCTGGTTGAGGCGGGGGTCGACATCATCGCCCTGGACTCGGCCCACGGCCATTCCAGAAATGTTCTGCAAGCCCTCAAGGCCGTTAAAAAGGCCTTCCCCACCCTCCAGGTCATTGCCGGCAATGTAGCAACGGCCGAGGGCACCGAGGCCCTGATCAAGGCCGGTGCCGATTGTGTCAAGGTGGGAGTGGGCCCCGGCTCCATCTGCACCACCAGGATTATTGCCGGGGTGGGCGTCCCCCAGATGACGGCAATCTCCAATTGTTCGCGGATGGCCGCCCAGTACGGCATTCCCGTTATCGGCGACGGCGGCATTAAACACTCGGGCGACATCACCAAGGCCCTGGCTGCCGGCGCCGACACCATCATGGCCGGCAGCCTCTTTGCCGGCACCGACGAATCCCCGGGCGACACCTTCCTTTACCAGGGCAGAACCTACAAGGGTTACCGGGGCATGGGCTCCCTGGGTGCCATGAAACAAGGGAGCAGCGACCGTTACTTCCAGGAAAAAAGCACCAAATATGTTCCGGAAGGTATCGAAGGCAAGGTCCCCTATAAAGGCCCCTTGACCGACATCATCTATCAGCTCATGGGCGGCCTGAGTTCCGGCATGGGCTATGTGGGAGCGGCCACCATAGCTGAGCTGCACGCCAAGGCCCAGTTTGTCCAGATCAGTGCGGCCGGCCTCAAAGAGAGCCATGTCCATGACGTTATCATCACCAAAGAGGCCCCCAACTACCGGCTGGGCTAGCAGGAACCACCTTTATCAAAAAACCTTAAACACGTGACCAGACGCCCCCATGAATATCCATAGTGAAAAAATACTCATCATCGATTTCGGCTCCCAGACCACCCAGCTCATAGCCCGCCGCATCAGAGAACAGAAGGTCTATTGCGAAATCCACCCCTACTATACGGACCTTGCCAAGATCAAGGAGCTTAAGCCCTCGGGCCTCATTCTCTCAGGCGGTCCGCGCTCTGTGTATGATAAAGGGGCCCCCACCTGCGCCCCGGGCCTCTTTGATCTTGACCTGCCCATCCTGGGTATCTGCTATGGCGCCCAACTCATGGTACAGGAGATGGGTGGGGTGGTTGAGAAGGCGGACAAGCGGGAATTCGGCAAATCCGTTCTTGACATCATCTCCCCTGACGGTCTTTTTGCCGGCCTTGACCGTGACAAGCAGGAATGCCAGGTCTGGATGAGCCATGGCGATCGCATTGATAAACTGCCGGACCATTTTCTGGCCGCTGCCCAGAGCGAGCATTCCCCCTATGCCGCCATCCGCCACGAGAGCCGGCCCCTGGTGGGGGTGCAGTTCCACCCTGAGGTGGTCCACACCCTGATCGGCACCGATATCCTGCGCAATTTCCTCTTCAACATCTGTAACTGCCACCCCACCTGGACCATGGGCTCCTTCATCGACACCACGGTGGCGGCCATCAGGCAGAAGGTAGGCCGCGATCAGGTGATCTGCGCCCTGTCCGGCGGCGTTGACTCGGCGGTAACCGCCGCCCTTATCCACCGGGCCATCGGCGATCAGCTCACCTGTATCTATGTCAACAATGGCCTGATGCGCACCAACGAAACCGCCTCCCTGTTGCAATTCTTCGCCGACACCACCCACCTCAAGGTCATTGATATCGATGCAGTGGACTATTTCCTGACGGAACTGGAGGGGGTTATTGATCCGGAACTGAAACGCAAGAAGATCGGCTACGGTTTCATTAAAATCTTTGAGGAAGAGGCCAAGAAGCTTGGCGATGTCAAGTATCTGGCCCAGGGCACCCTCTACCCGGATGTTATTGAGAGCATCGCCCTGGACGGCGGCACGGTGATCAAATCCCACCACAATGTCGGCGGGCTGCCTGATATCATGCAACTGGACCTCATTGAACCCCTCAGAGAGCTGTTCAAGGATGAGGTACGCCTGGTGGGGCTTGAGCTGGGTCTGCCCGATGAAGCGGTCTTCCGCCAACCCTTTCCCGGCCCGGGCCTGGGCATCCGCATCATGGGGGAGGTTGACCGGCTGCGTCTGGACATCCTGCGCCAGGCCGATGTCATTGTCCTGGAAGAGATGAAGACAAGCGGCTGGTACCAGAAGGTGTGGCAATCCTTTGCCGTGCTGCTGCCCATCCAGACCGTGGGGGTGATGGGCGATGAACGCACCTATGAGAATGTTATTGCCCTGCGCTGCGTGGACAGTCTGGATGCCATGACCGCTGACTGGTCCAAACTGCCCTATGAGCTGATCGGCCGGATCTCCAACCGCATCATCAATGAGGTGCGCGGCGTCAACAGGGTGGTGTTCGATGTCTCCTCCAAGCCGCCCAGCACCATTGAATGGGAATAAGGGCCAGCAGGACTATTTGTTGCGGCCAGAAGGCCTCAATAACCAGCCCTTTTCTTCCTAAAAACCCTAGCCAATCTCAGTGAAATCATGCTTAAAACTGGAATTTATGTTGATGCCGAAAACATCCGGCTCTGTGGCGGCTACGGCATGCGCTACGATATCCTGGTGGATCTGGCCAATACCAACGACTCCATCATGCTGCGGGCCAACTCCTATCTTGCTGAAGACCAAAAACGCACCGAGGTGGACCAGGAATACCGCCACAAACTCTATGCCTATCACGATGTCCTGCGCAAATGCGGCTTCAAGGTCATCAAAAAATATGTCAAACACTATGTGGACGACGAGGGCGTGGTCACCACCAAGGCCAATGCCGACATGGATCTGGCCATTGACGCCATTCTGCAGTCGCGCAACCTTGATCGCATCATTCTTCTCACCGGCGACGGAGATTTTATCCGGCTGGTGACGGCCCTGCAGAACAAGGGGTGCCGGGTGGAGATTATCGGTTTTAATAATGTCAGCAATGATCTGCGCGAGGCGGCGGACCTCTACCTTTCCGGCTTCCTGATCCCCGGCCTTCTCCCCTTTTCAGGGGATCTCGACGGAGACAACTGGTATCGGGGCACGGTGGCCACCTACAAGACGGACCGGGGTTTTGGCTTTTTCCGTTATTTTCATTTTACGGAAACCGGCCTCAAGGCCCAAACCGTCTTTTTCCACTGTTCCAAGTCCGCCCATGAACAGGAGGCCCATGTCTTCAGCCAGCACGGCAAGATCTTTGAGTTCCAAATAGTCCCCACCAGCCGGGACGCGGCCAAGGTGGAGGCCCAAAACATCCGCCTGCTGAAGGCCGACAATTATTAATATTCCTATTGGCCTGGCTCAAGGGCCTTCTCAGGCCCTTTTTTTCATCTCCCCACTTCCCTTTCTCTGACCACAGAGGTATCACTTGTAGATGATATTTATTGATATCATCTGGTTATCTCTTTGAGACAGTGCCGCCAGCCGCCGTGCATCCCGGATGCCCCACATTTCAGCCCTCGCCCCTATGAAAACATCACCTCCCCAGGCCATTGACGATCCCCAGGTGGCCATACGCCTGCTGAACTGCATCCTGCAGATTTCAGATACCATGAACAACACCAGCCATCGTTCCGAACGGAAGATGGATACAATTCTCGCCCTTATTCTTGACTATCTGGGCGCCGAGCAGGGCTCCATCATGGTCCTGGAAAGACGCAAACTGGTGGTCTGCGCCGCCACCCGCTCCGAGATTGTCGGCATGAAACAACCCCTGGAGGCGGACCTGGTGGCCTCCTGGGTGGCCAGGGAGGGAGAGCCCCTCTTTATAGATGATATTTCCAAGGACAAAAGATTCCCCATGCGCGGCAGCGGCACCTACAAAAAGAACTCCCTGCTCTGCGTCCCCATTTTTCATAAAAAAAAGGTGGCCGGCACCATCAATGTCTCGGACAAGGCGGGCAACCGTGATCTGCTCAAGCAGGATGTCCAGCTCCTCCTCCACTTCAGCAGCATTATCATCTGGGGTCTGGTCCTGGAAGGGCTGCAGGCCAAACTGGGCAAACAGCGCGCCACCCTCCGCAAACGCAATAAAGAGCTGCAGCATCAGCAGGATTTACGGAGGCAGCTGTCGGGCATGCTTATCCACGACCTGAAAACACCCCTGGCCGAGGTGGTGGCCAATCTCGATATCCTCTCCTACTCCATAGACGAAGAGAACAAGGAGTTCCTGGAAGGGGCCCAGATCGGCTGCGACCGGGCCGTGCGCATGGTGAGCAACCTGGTGAGTGTTGACCAGATAGCCGATGGCCAGCAGCAGCTGCTCAAGGAAGAGGTCAAGCCGGCAGATCTCATGGCCGAGGCCCTCTCTTCCATCCGCGCCATTGCCCGCCTCAAGGAGATAACCATTGTCCATAATATGGGCCAGGAGGAAGCCCTCCCCATCCTACGGCTGGACAGGACCCTTATCCTCCGGGTCTTCCAGAATATTCTCGCCAATGCGGTGAGCTACTCAAGTCCCCACACCAAAATAACCGCTGGTATCCGCCTTGAGGGGGAGCAGATTATCTTCATGTTTGTCGATGAAGGTCCGGGCATCCCGGCTGCCATGAGCGAGACCATTTTTGATAAATATGCCCGCCTCTCAAGCCAGCAGGATGCCTTGGTGGGGACGGGCATGGGGCTCCATTTCTGCCGGCTGGCCGTTGAACTTCATAAAGGGAGGATCTGGGTTGAAGGCAGTGAAGGTCAGGGCAGCTGTTTTTTTGTGGAACTTCCCCTCTGAGGCCCAACCAGCCTTTTTTTTCTCTCCGCCTGTGGACTAGAATGCCTTCTCTGACTGCCAAAAACATGAACTTCCTGATCGTGGACGACATGGACAATATGCGCCGTTCCGTGCGGGCCATGCTGAAGCTGATCAATTACGGCAACAATTTCCACGAGGCCCCGCACGGCAAAGAGGCCTGGAAGATGCTGCTGAAAAAAAATCACGATATCGATTTCATCATCTGTGATTATAATATGCCTTACATGACCGGCACCGAGCTTCTCCACCTGGTGCGGGCCGACAAGGATCTCCGGGACATCCCCTTTCTGATGATCACCGCTGATGCCAACAAGGAAGTGGTGGCTGAGGCGGCGGAACATGATGTGGACGCCTATCTGACCAAACCCTTTGTCACCGCCTCCCTGGAGAACAAGATCAACGAGCTTCTGGACAAGGCCATGAACCCTGATATGCCCACCAGGCTGCTCAAGGAATCCAGAACAGCCGAAGAGAAAGGGGATATCAAGAAGGCCCTTACCCTGGCCCTGGCGGCCTCCAAGGTCAACCCTAATCTTTCCCGACCCTACCGCGAACTGGGGCGCCTCTTTATTCAAGGCAAGAACATCCCCCAAGCCATTAAACAATTCAGCCAGGCCATCGAATTAAACAGGCTGGATGTCTCCTCGTACCATTTCCTGGGCCAGCTCTATCTTCGCCAGGGAGAACTGGATAAGGCCATTGATTATTACAGCCGAGCCATGGACATCAGCCCCCGCCACAGTGACCGGGCCTTTAAATTTGCCGAACTGCTCATCAAGAAAAAAATGCCGGCAAAGGCGGAAAAGGTCCTGCGTCTGCTGCAGCGGCACGACCCCAACAACCAGGATACTCTCGAAAAAATTGCCATGCTGGCGGGGAGTCACGGTTTGCCTGATCTCGCCATTAAATGTTATAAGGAGATCCTCAAGCAGGCGCCGCGCCGCCTGGCCATCCATAAGAACCTGGGCCTGGCCCTGCAGGAAAAGGGTCAGCATAATCAGGCCACTGCCTATCTGGAAAAGGCGGCCCAGAAATTCACAGATGATGTGGAGCTTTTGATCGCCCTGGCCACCAGCTATCTGGCCATGGGCATGCTGGTGCGGGCCGACAAATGTGCCGGTAAAGCGCTGCAACTGGATCCGCACCATAGCGAGGCAAAAAACATTCTCAATCAATGCTGACCCAGGACCTATTCTCTAAAAACAACAACTATCCACAATAATGCCGGAAACGGACGAAAACCACCAAGTTGTTACTGTTCAGCAGTGCTCCAGAGGCGAGGAAGAGGCCGGCGCAGTGTGCGGTCTGCACCCGAGCAGGCCGATGACAAGGCAGATGGGGTGCTGCTGGCTAGTTATTAAAAACAAAGAGGAGATGAGACCATGGCACAGAACCTGACCCTTCTTCTCACCATCCGCACCCTGACGCTGCCGGGTGAAGAAATATTGGGAAACCGCTGGCTCCCCTTTCTCGAGTACCTGCGCCATGAACTACGGGAACAGGGCCAAGAATCGACACTGAGCAGTGATAACCTTCTCGTCTTTCTCTTTCCCCAAGGGCTGGCCGCGGTCCCCCTTCTGCTCGCCGCCCTCGTCAACAGCAAAAAAGAACATGACGGGCCCCAGGCAAGCGGCCCCTCGCCGCTGCAGATTGTCCTGGATATCGTCCCCCCCGGAGCCTCAGGAATTGCCGACCGCCTGCCCCCCCCCGCCCTCTGGGATCGCCTACCCTTGGAGGGCATCTATATCACCCGGGATCTTGAAGAAAAATGGCCGCAGGCCATGCAGGACATCAAGCCCTTTCCGTCCCACAAGATAGAGGCGGATGATGCGGGTCTCAGCAGGGTGATATTCTTTGATCATGATATCGGCAGGCCGAACCTCCTGGCCTTTCGCCTTCTGCCGGTGGCCGGCCAGGGAGCGCCATGTTTTTATTGCGGCATGCGATCCCATGCCCCCTCCCTCTGTCCCAGCAAATCCCTGACCATGTCGGCCTGGGGACTGGCCCATCTGGGCTACCTCACCTTTGCGGAAATAAACACCCTCTATCAGGTTGTTTTTGCCGAGCAAGCACCCCTGGTGGCTGAATTGGCCACCGGCCTTACCACCGCCCAGATACGTAAAAACCAGAAGCTCCTCACCTTCGCCTCTTTTTTTGATATTTCCGCCCTCTTCCAGCCCCGCTTCCTCTGGAATTTCGCTTTTTCAGGCCATGGCCCCTGGGATGCCATCTATTTGTCGGATCGGATAAAGATAGACAACCGCAATCTCCATTTGGGTCTGGATTGTCTGCGGGTGGGGCACCATGAACAGGCCATGACAATCCTGGACACGGAAAACAGAAGAAAAGATGGTGATCGTTTTGCCGCCAATATCGGCCTGGCCTTCTGCTCCCTGGAACTCAACCGCGCCAGTGACATGGTGCGCTATCTCAATGAGGCCCGCAATCTGGCCCACCAGAGTAGAGAAGTGGTCTACTGCAACCTTCTCCTCTCCCGTCTCCATGAACTCCGTGAAGATTTCTGGAATGCCAAAGACGCCGTGGCCCATGCCTTGAAGGCGGATTACCACTGCCTGGACAGCCAGTACCGCCGCCTCCAGCTTGCGGTTCGGGAAGGTTTAAGTGAACGGGAAATAAAGCTATTGCGTACGCTGCTGGTCGGCCAGAAAGAGCTGTTCGTCAAGGCGCTGCTTGACCCCCACCTTCTGCCCATCCAGGGTCTTCTTGATGACATTCTCAGCCAGCAATACGCCGTCATTGCCCAGGATGCCCGGAAAAATCTCAAGAATGGCCGCCGGGAAGCACGGGCCCTGGCGGTGTGGCTGGACGATAATGACCCCCGCCGCGCCGAACACCAAACCACACTCCAGCAGCTGGAGCAGCAGCTGGAACGCAGCAGTTATTTCGACCTCCTTGAGGTCTCTGAACGGAGCAACGCCCTCTTCTTCACCTGCCGGCGCCTGCACAAAGAGAAAGCCGATGGCCTCAACCAGGAACTAAGCCAAATGGGCCAGCAACTGGAGGGATTTCTCCGCTTCTGGAAGGACTACAGTTACAAAAGATTCTTTAAAAAATTTCAAAAAGCCCTGTTGCTCGCCATGAAAAAAAATCAGCAGGCCCGCCTCTACCTACAGCAGAAGAAAAATAAATCCAGCCGCCAGGCCATCCTGCTTGCCGACCAGCTCCGCCAGGAATATCCGGAAATAAGAAAGGAATACAGCCGCCTGTTATGGGTGCGCACCACTCTCAACGGCCTGCGGCTCTTTGCTAAAAGATTGCTGCTGAGCGAGATCGCCATTCTTATCCTCCTGGTCCTGATCTTCCCCGTTCTGGTGGCGCTTCTGGCCGATAAACCGGGCCTGGCCTGGCTGCTGGATATAGCCGCCCACAAGGCGGTGCAAAAAAACGCCCTGATCATTGCCACCCTCTTTATCGCCCCCTTCATTGCCCTGGCCTGGACCATGGTGGATCTGCAGAAGAAGCAGTGACCGACAACCCGGGCCGTTGCTCTGAGGTGCAGGGGGACGGCGGCAAAAAAAAAGGGCCGGCGCAGCTTAAACGCTGCGCCGGCCCTTTTTTTTAAACAAAACTAAAAAAACCTGCCTGTTAGAAACGGACGTCCATCAACAAATAGGCATTGTCCATGGTGGTATCCAGACCAAACCTGTCAAGGCTTTTTGGTTCCCAGGCGGGCTGGCCGGAACCGGTGTAGTCATACTCCACATGGGTAATACCGGCCCGGAAGAAGAGATACCTGTTCATGGGCTGGATATAGTAGAGCTCATAGGCATCACCGCGCACTGCGAACTTGTTGTAGAGCTCGTTGGTGCCCAGGGTCATGGTGAAATGATACTTGCTGCCATGGTTATACTCGAAACCGACTTTGGGGTTGTTGAGGGCCTTGATGGGCAGGGTATAGCGCGCACCAGCGACAACGGCCCAGCCGGTATGGCTCTCATCATCACCGTCGGTCAACAGACCAGTTCCATAAGCAACATTAAGGGGATCGTCATTGGGATCGGTCTCGTTGATGGAGCCGGAGACGTAGAGATCAAGACCGGAGTTGGCGAGATCAGCGACCTGAAAATGGGCGCCGTAGAGGTCAAAATCACCCAGCACCAGGCCATCCATGGGAGTGCCATCCACCAGACTGGCCGGCATGTCCCAGACATGGGCGTAGGAAAAGACCATGAGGCTGTTGCTGATCATGGGAATCTGGCCCTCCAAAAAGGCGGCAAAGATATCAGAATCCTCGGTCTCCTCATTATCCAGCCAGCCAAAATCGGTAGTGTTCATGTCGGAGCGGTAGACCTTGCCATAGGCCAGGCGCAGACCGGCATCCTTCAGACCGATATAGCGCTGCAGACCGACAGTGGCCACGATACCGTCTGCCTCGCCGTCAAAGATGAGGGAGGGGTAGGTGGCCTGGCGGGTCCGGTTCTCCTTGAACTCCACGGGCGGTCCCTCTGAGGAGGGGTGGCGGCCAACGGTGATGGCCAGGGGTATGGGGAAGCCCTGGGGAATCCAGTCGATATAGAAACGATCGATCTTCAGGCCGTTGTCGCCCAAGGCATGGGCGGCATTGCCGTCGTTATAGAAACTCGCTAATTGATGCTGATCATGATCGCCCCAGGCGTGGTAAGCGGCCAAGCGGGCATGAAACTTCAGGGACTTGGAGATATTGGCATCCATGTTGATGCGGAAGCGGTTGGTGAAATTATTATCATCGTTGATCTTGCTATACACCTTGGGGGGAGTCCCGGCCGCATAATCTGTGACCCGCAGATCCTCATACGTGTAGGAATCATAGCGAAGGCGATACTCGGCACCCAGGTTTATCCTGTCCTTGAGGGTCTTGGTTTCCACCTGGTCCAGGGTGTCATAGATGTTATTGATGTCATCCGCCATCTGGTCAAGTCTTTCACCATCGGCAGCCGCCATGGGCGCTGCCGGACGGGGGGCTGGTCTGGCGGCCGGAGCCGTCTCTTTTTGCGATTCCAGCTCGACAACCCGCTGCTGAAGGACCTCAAGGCTTTTTATAATCGCCCGGTAATCATCAGCTGGGATGCGAACCATATCCGCGGCACAGACAGTCCCTGTCCAAAGCATAAAAGCGCCTGCGGTCAATAAAACTTTTTTCATCTCTCCTCCTCCTTTTACTTAGGAATGACTGCTACCGCAGGCTGGTCGCTGTCTGCTGCGTGGTCTTGTAAGTATTGCACGATGAGCTGCAGATCCGGACCGCTGATTGTCGCCGAGAAGTCCACATTATGGCGACCCCTCGTGAAAAACTTATTCCAGACAATTGCCGCCTTATCGGCAGGATTAACAGGCATTGCCTGTCCTCCCTTGACGTGACATGCTCCGCATTTCTGCTTGAACATGGTCGCGCCCTCATCAGCCATTGCTGAGGTAGAGAGCATCGCGATTGACAATGCTGCTCCTAGAGCTAGACGCCACTTCATATTTCCCCCCCATTACGGTTTGAGTTATGTGTACTGAAAAAAATCCTCTTTCCAACCTACTCCCCTTTCAGTAAAAAATTTTATACCATACTTAAAGGGTTTTTTCTACTTTTACTGGGATTATAATGGTTTAGCAGGAGGCGACCGGGGCTTTTGGGCACCGTAGACAACCCAGACCACCACCACATGTGGTGGTGGTCTGGAGAGGAAGGATTACCCGCTGGGGGCTGGCCTGATTTTTTTTCTTTGCCCTCTGCAACCCCATAAATCTTTGTCCTTTTTCCCTCTTTTCAGACCCCTGCTCCAGGGCCAGCCTGTTGACGATTAGCAATTTTCCTTGTTTTTTTGCAGCCAGCCCAGGTATGATGGCCGCCTCGACAATACCAAACCAGGGTGGCGCCTTGCCTGCCGGCTGTTTTTTTGCGGCGGTTGCAGAGGGCGCTGAAAAGGGAATACGGTGTAAATCCGTAACGTTGGGCCGACGCTGTAAGCGGGAACTGGCCAGCCAAGATGTCACTGTCATGGTCTATGATGGGAAGGCGTGCTGGGCCGGAATGATCCGCAAGTCAGAAGACCTGCCCTGGTTTACCTAGTACTTCGGAAAGATCTGTCCGTATCAATCCGCATGGGAAGCTGTTCCTGTGCGGATTTTTTTATGCCTGCTGCTCCACAGGCATCCCAGCCATCCCCTAAGCCTGCCTGGCAGCAATGCCCAGGTACGAGCCGCTTTTGTAAAGCGGCCTGGAGAACAGCCATGAAAACCCAGTTAGAACTCGCCCAGGCCGGCGAAACCACCCCCCAGATGATCAGCGTCGCCAAAGATGAGGGCTTCAGCCCGGAGGAGATCCGCCGCAAGGTGGCCTTCGGCGAGGTGGTCATCCCCAACAACCCCGCCCGTCCCCTCCAGAAGGTGGTGGGCATCGGCATGGGCCTGCGCACCAAGGTCAATGCCTCCATCGGCACCTCCTCCGATATCCATGATATTGAGCTGGAAAAACGCAAGGCCCGCATTGCCGAAGAGGAAGGCGCCGACACCCTCATGGAACTGTCCACCGGCGGCGATCTTGACCTGATCCGTAGGCAGATCCTTGAGTGCTGCAGCCTGCCGGTGGGCAATGTCCCCCTCTACCAGGCCTTTAACCACTACTCCCGCACACACAAAAACCCCAATCTGCTGGACCCTGAATTCCTCTTTGACCTCATTGAGAAGCAGCTGGCGGACGGCCTGTCGTTTATGGCCATCCATTGCGGCATCAACCGCTTCTCCATCGAACGCCTGCGCAAACAAGGCTACCGCTACGGCGGCCTGGTCTCCAAGGGCGGCACCTTCATGGTCTCCTGGATGGAGTACAACAACAGGGAAAACCCCCTCTATGAGCAGTTTGACCGGGTCTGCGCCCTGATGAAGAAATATGATGCGGTTCTCTCCCTGGGCAACGGCATCCGGGCCGGGGCCATCCATGACAGCCACGACCGGGCCCAGATGGCCGAGATGATCATCAACTGCGAACTGGCCGAGCTGGGCCGGGAAATGGGCTGCCAGATGATGGTGGAAGGGCCGGGCCATGTGCCCCTGGACGAGATCGCCGGCAACATCATGCTGGAAAAAAGGATGAGCGGCAATGCCCCCTATTATGTGCTGGGTCCCCTGCCCGCCGACTGCGGGGCCGGCTATGACCACATCACAGCCGCCATCGGCGCGGCCAGCGCGGCCCGCCACGGCGCCGACCTGATCTGCTACATCACCCCGGCCGAGCATCTGGCCCTGCCCACCGAAAACGATGTCCGGGAGGGCATCCGCGCCACCCGCCTGGCCGCCCACATCGGCGATATCGCCAAATATCCCCAGCGCCGGGAGCGCGAAAAGCAGGTGGCCCTGGCCCGGCGCGACATGGCCTGGGATGACCATTTTGACCTGCTCATGTTCCCGGAGAAGGCCCGCGAAGTGCGTAGCGGCCGCAGCCCGGAAAACAGCGACACCTGCACCATGTGCGGCGATTTCTGCGCCATGGAAAGGGGCTATTCCCTCTTCAAAGACGACATGAAGGGCGACAAGATCAGAAAGACCAAGCCGGCCTGAGCCGGGCCGGCAACTTTCCCTTGCCTCTTTTGTTGTGCCGGGTACAATTACTATTTCCGCAAACACTTTAATAGCCTCGCCACGGTGCCGATCAAGCCCTGCTCTTCCCCCCCTTGCTCGGCACCTGGCTTTACTGACCATTGCCACCAGGGCACTATCCGGAGCCGCGCCATGAGCACACCCACCATTATCGTTCTAGCCACCCGCAATAAAGGGAAAATAAAGGAATTTCAGGAAATCCTGAAGGGATATCCGGTGGAACTGAAGAGTCTGGCTGACTTCGGCCCCGTTCCCGAGGCCATTGAAGATGGCGAGACCTTTGATGATAATGCCTACAAAAAGGCCCTCTTTACCGCCAAGGTCCTTGGTCTGCCGGCCATCTCCGACGATTCCGGCCTCAGCGTGGAGGCCTTAGGCGGCCGGCCGGGTGTCCATTCCGCCCGCTATGCCGGCGACCAGGCCACGGATGCGGAGAACATCGCCAAGCTCCTGGCCGAGATGGAGGGTGTCAGCAACCGGCAGGCCGCCTTTGAGTGCGTCATCGCCATTGCCGTTCCCGCCGGCCCCTCCCTCACCTATGAAGGCCGCTGCCAGGGGGAAATCAGCAGCACACCCCAGGGGGAAAGCGGTTTCGGCTATGACCCTGTTTTTTATTATCCCCCCTTGGGCAAGACCTTTGCCGAAGCAACCATGGCCGAAAAAAACAAGGTCAGCCACCGGGGCCAGGCCCTGGCCGAGGTGGCTGAGGAAATGCCCAAGATTCTCAAATGGCTGGAGCAGCGCCAGCAGGAAGGCAAAGCACCCAAACCAGACCATAAGGAGTTTGAGCATAATGACTGGTCAGAGCCCTATATGGTGAAATAAAAAGGCAGAATTAAGGAGTCAGAAATAAGAAATCAGAATGTGATTACCAACGAACATCAGCCAACTTTCCGAGAAGTTGCCGTAGGAGCCAGCCGCTTAGGCAACATGATGCCACAAATTCCTGACTGGTGAGTTTGACTGGTAATCACAAATCACAAATCAGAATGCAGCAGGTGGCTGTTTATTCTTATTTCTGACTACTGAGTTCTGAGTTCTGCATTTAGTCATTAAAGGCGGTCTGCTCAATGAGCCGGCCGATAACCTGGCGTTCCTTTGTGCCAAGTTTTGCCACCTCAAAACCGGTGACATAGAAGTCGGGGTTGACATCAGGACGCGACCAGAGGGTCTTGCCTTGCAGGACGATGTTCTTTAAGGAAGAAAGCCCTTCGGGAAGATCCAGGCGCAGGGCCATGGACTGGCCGGTGGGCAGCGGCTCCTTGCTGATGATCTTACAGCCCTGGGTGGTGATATCCACCACATTACCCACCTGCTCACCCGTGGTCAGGTCATAGAGCTTCAGGTAATAAAAGAGCTGCCGCCGTTTCGTGATCCGCGCTTCCCCATCCATAGAAGATCTCCTTTAAAAAGATAACCGCCCTGCCGCCTGCCAAGAACTCTCTCTGCCGGCCAGGGAGGTGTCGCCTTATAATGGGCTGCAATGCCTTTTATTGCAAGCTGCCCATAATAAAACGCGTCACTTCCCGGGCATTCAGCCGGGACGAATCCACCAGAACGGCGTCATCAGCAGGCCTGAGAGGGGCTGCGGCCCGGGTGGAATCATCGTGGTCGCGTTTGATGATCTGGGCCAGGATGACCTCATAGGCGGCCTCCTCCCCCTGCTCCCGGAGCTGGGCAACCCGGCGCAGGGCCCTCTCCTCAGGCGAGGCATCAAGAAAAAACTTGTGCCTGGCCTGGGGAAAGACCACGGTGCCCATATCACGGCCCTCGGCAACCACCCGGCCCCGGGCGCCGATCTGCTGCTGGAGCTGGGTCAGTTTCTGACGCACCAGGGGCAGAGCCGAAATGGCAGAGGCCACCATGCCCATCTCCGCACTGCGGATAGTAGCACTGACATCCTCCCCCCCCAAAAGCACCCGGGTATCGCCGTTTGCCGGCTCCAGCCGCAGATCAAGCTCAGCCAACATCGCTTTCACCTGCTTTTCATCGGCCAGATCAACGCCGAGTCGCTGGGCCTGCAGCCCCACGGCCCGGTACATGGCGCCGGTATCCAGATAGGCATAGCCCAGTTCAGCGGCCACCATGCGGCTCACTGTTGATTTGCCGCCCCCTGAGGGGCCGTCAATGGTGATAATGGTCTCCCTGTTAGCGGCCACGCATCTCCTTAAGGCTTTGGCTCAGGGCCCTGACCAGGCGCTGGTTTTCCGCCTTGGTGCCCACCGTGATCCGGATATAGGAATCATAGCCATAGGCGGCCATGGGCCGGACAATGACCCCCAGATGCAGGAGGCGCTCATAGAGCTCCTTGCCGCTGCAAGCCACATCCACCAGGAAAAAATTGGTCTGGGTGGCAAAGACATGGCAGCCCAGCCCGGTGATTTCCGCCTTGAGCCAGGCAATGCCCTCTCTGGTCATGGCCATGGTCTGCTGGTAATGATCGTCATCCTCCAGACAGGCCAGGGCCCCCACCTGGGCCAGCTCGTTGACGTTAAAGGGCTGGCGCACCCGGTGCAGATAGCCGGCAATCTCACCATCCATGATGCCGTAGCCCACCCGCAGGCCGGCAATGCCGTAGGCCTTGGAAAAGGTGCGCAGACCCACCACGGCGGTGGAGCCATGGATATAGTCCCGCACATCCAGCCGCAGCTCTTGGTCCACAAAATCCACATACGCCTCGTCCAGCACCACAATCACCGTCTCCGGCACCAGGGCCAGAAACTTCTCAAAGGTCTCCTTGGCAAAGACGGTACCGGTGGGATTGTTGGGGTTGTCGAGAAAAATCAGGCGGGTGCGGGGAGTGATGAGGCCGGCGATGGCCTCCAGGTCATGGCCCATATCCTTCAGGGGCACCACGATGTTCACCCCGTTCTGGGCCTGGACCATGGTCTGATAGACCAGAAAAGAGGGATGGCTGGTGATGACCTCATCCCCCGGGGCGACAAAGGCCCGCACCAGAAAATCAATGACCTCGTTGGAGCCGTTGCCAAAGACCAGTTCCTTCTGGGCCACCCCCAGGCCGGCGGCCACTGCCTGGGCCAGGTAATAGCAACTGCCGTCCGGATAGCGGTGCAGATTGCCCAGGGAGGCGGCAATGGCGGCCATGGCCTTGGGGGAAGGGCCCAGGGAATTCTCGTTGGAGGCCATCTTGATGGAGCCAACCACCCCATACTCGCGCTCCAGCTCCTGGAGGGGTTTGCCGGGGGGATAGGGCACCAGGTTTTTTATATTTTCACGGACATGCAGTTTCATGATTCACACATATTTTCGCCAAAGCCGACCGCCGCCATGGCCTTGCAGATTATAAGAGTGGTTTGCGGCCCGCCACATCCAGGCGCTGCTCGAGATTATAGGCCACCCTGAGCATGGTTTCCTCATCAAAATGGCTGGCCTGGAGCTGGAGGCCGATGGGCAGGCCGCTGGAACTGAAGCCGCAGGGCACGGACATGCCCGGCACCCCGGCCAGGTTCCCGGGAATGGTGAGGAGATCGGAGAGATAGACACTGAGCGGATCACTGACCTTTTCCCCGATCTTCCAGGCCGGAGTAGGCGTCACCGGGCTGACCAGGATATCGCATTGGCTGAAGGCCTGCCGATAATCCTCGACAATCAGGGTCCGCACCTGGGAGGCCTTCTTGTAATAGGCGTCATAATAGCCGGAGGAGAGGGCATAGGTGCCGATGAGGATACGGCGCTTCACCTCCTCACCAAAGCCCTGGGAGCGGCTGCGGCTGTAAAGCTCCATGAGGGTATCGGCCTCCATATCGCGCCGGCCGTAGCGGATGCCGTCATAACGGGCCAGGTTGGAGCTGGCCTCGGCCGGGGCAATGATATAATAGGCGGCCACCCCGTACTCGGTATGGGGCAGGGAGACCTCTTTGATCTCGGCCCCGGCCGCTTTGAGCTGGTCAATGCCGTGGCGGACCACCTCTGCCACCTCCGGATCGAGACCGGCGCCGAAATACTCCCTGGGCACCCCCACGGTGAGTCCGGTGAGACCCGTCACCAGGGCGCGGGTGTAATCAGGGGTTGCCTGCCGGGCCGAGGTGGAGTCGCGGGGATCATGGCCGGCAAGGGCATTGAGCATGATGGCGGCATCGGTGACATCCTTGGTGATGGGCCCGATCTGATCGAGAGAAGAGGCAAAGGCCAACAGACCGAAACGGGAGACCCGGCCATAGGTGGGCTTGAGCCCCACCATGCCGCAATGGGAAGCGGGCTGGCGGATGGAGCCTCCGGTATCTGAACCCAGGGAGGCCAGACACTCATCGGCAGCCACGGCAGCCGCCGAACCGCCGCTGGAGCCGCCGCAGATATAATCCCTATTCCAGGGGTTATGGGGGGTGCCGAAGGCGCAGTTTTCATTGCCGGAGCCCATGGCAAACTCATCCATACTGGTCTTGCCCAGGCAGACAGCGCCCTGCTCCTGCAGTTTCACCATGACCGTGGCATCATAGGGGGGAATGAAATTCTCCAGAATGCGGGAGCCGGCCGTGGTGCGCAGGCCCTTGGTGCAGATAACATCTTTGATGGCCAGGGGAATACCGCACAGGGGGCCGCCGGCGCCGCGGGCCCGCATGCTGTCCGCCGCTGCCGCCTGGAGCAGGGCCTGCTCCCTGTTTTCGGTGATATAGGCCGCCACCGTGGGCTCAACCGCGGCCATGCGCGCCAAGAAAGCGGTGGTCAGGGCCACGCTGGAGGTTGCACCGGTGGCCAGGAGTTTCTGGGATTCATGAATAGTTAAGGCGCTTAGTTCCATGGCAAGTATCTACACGAGTTCTTTTTTTTTAAACCACCCAGCAAGAGGGGGCAGGGCCTTTTTTGGGCCTCTCCTTCTTGTTTCTTGATGGTAAAAGTATATGGCCGCCCCAGCAAGGGCAGGTCAGATGATCCGGGGCACCACAAAGGCCTCGCCGTTTTGGAGAGGACCGTTGCCCAGGGCCTCGGCCTGGGAAAGAGAAGGTTGCATTGCATCAGCACGGAAGGCGTTTTCAATGGCCAGCACATGGGTGGTGGGGGCAATAGCACGGCAGTCGATCTCATCCAGCTTGGCCACATAACCGAGAATGGTGGCGAGCTGATCTGTCATCTGCTCGGCCTCCTGCGGAGAAAGTTGGAGCCGGGCCAGATTCGCCACCTTCAGCACCTCTTTTTGGGAAATAGTCATATCGCGTCTCTATCAGCCCGTTGAAAAAGGTAACGAACGCAGCTGAGGCAAGGAAAAATGAGGCGAAAAAGCGCAGTTTACAGGTGGTAAATGAGCATTTTGAGCCGAATTTTGACGCCGCATCAGCAAGCGCAGTAGTTTTTCAACGGGCTGCTATGGTTGAAGATCTGTTTGGGCCCACCGCAAGCCACTCCGGATCATTGCTGAAAAAGAGCTGCCTGCGACCACAAAAAACGAACCAGTGTACCCCGGCCACAGGTGAAGTTCAAGGGGGCTTTTAGGGAAAACGCCATTTCCGCGCCGCCCCGGCCAAAGCGGCATCAAAGGCGACAAAGGGAATCTGGGTGCTGCTCAGTTTGGCCAGGGTCTCCGGCGACAGGGAGGTGTTGCCCAGCAGCTCAACCAGCCCCACCAACACCCCGTTCACCAGGCTTTCCAGGTTATAGCCCCCTTCCAGAGTAAGGAGCAGGCGGCCATCACACACCTCGCCTGCCAGTTCCACCACCTTCCTGGTCATATAGGCAAAGCCGTCCGCCGTAATATGCATGCCGCCCAGGGGATCATTATGGGCAGTATCATAGCCGGCTGAGACCAAGATGAGCTCAGGCCGGTACTGGCGCACTATGGGTGCTAGTATATCGTTGAAAATACGAGCATAGTGCTCATCGCCCAGACCGGCAGGCAGGGGAACATTAACCGTATAGCCCTCCCCCCGCCCCTGGCCCCTTTCCTCAAGCCCCCCTGTCCCCGGATAATAGGGATACTGGTGGGTGGAAAAATAGAGGACCTGGTCGGTATCAACAAAAGAGCGCTGGGTCCCGTTGCCGTGATGGAGATCCCAGTCAATGATCATCACCCGCTTGAGCCCCAGCCGCTCCACGGCGTAATGGGCGGCAATGGCCACATTATTAAAGAGGCAGAAGCCCATGGCGCCATCAGGCTCGGCATGGTGGCCGGGGGGCCGTACCAGGGCGAAACAATTATCCACCTCGCCGGTCACCACCAGGCGGGTGCCCTCCACCACGGCACCCACGGCCAGACAGGCGGCATCATAGGATTTGGCCGAGGTCACGGTATCCGCATCCAGGGCATCAAAGGTGCGGCCGGCGGTCTGGGCGACACATTCGATATGGGCCTTGCTGTGATTGAGATGCAAGATCTCAAAGGGGGCGGGTTGAGCCTTGGGAAAGAGAAACTGCCTGGCAATGTCCGGATTATCAAGCTGAGTATAGACCACCTGCAAACGCTCAGGACGCTCCACATGATCAAAGCCCGGGTCATGCAGGAGATAGAGATCATCTCGAAAAATTGCTGTAGACACAGGAGGTTCCTCTTCTTTTTTATTTTCTTCTCAACAACTCTACATAGGCTAAAGCGCCTATGACCTTCCCAAAAGTTAACCTGGCAACTTTTTATGGCCGGCCCGGGAGGGCCTGGGCCGGCAATGAAAAGCGCCGCCCTGTTTCGACAACCTGCGCTTCTGTCACCACATAATCAAGGTATTGATCATGGGCTGCCATGGGCACTTCTGCCACCAGCTGCCGCTCAAAACAGAGGCCCACCCTGATGGCCTGGGGCGCCCTCTTGGCCAGAAAACGGTCATAATAACCACCGCCATAGCCCATGCGGCCGCCGTGCCGATCAAAGAGGGAGCCGGGCACAATAACCAGTTCAAGGGCAGCGGGCTCCAGGGGACGACACCGGTTAGGATCAGGCTCCCTGATGCCCTGATAGCCAGGGACAAGATCATGGTCAAGATCGGTGATGGCAAAAATCTGCAGCTCCTTATCCCGGATCCGGGTGAGAGGGGCCGCCACCGTTATGCCCCGGGCCAGGGCCTGGCGCATGAGAAAGCGGGTCTCGACTTCACTGCGGAAGCTGACATAAAAGAGCATGGCCCTGGCCTGCCTGAAACAGGCCAGGGCCTCCAGCCGTGCCGCCAGGGCCAGACTCTTTTCCTGCCGCTGCGGCGCGGCCATCTGGTCACGACGAGCCAGTATCTCTTGGCGCCACAGTGACCGGCTCTTTTGTTCCTGGGAATGGCTATCCATAATACGTGTCCCTCTCTTTTTATTGATGGCAACCTAGCATGAATCCGCGGCCAGGCAAACAAGAGAGGCACCGGGTAAGAGAAAAAAAGGGAGAATGGGGGAGCCAGGCCAGCAAAAGAGCTCTCTTTCAGACGATATCAAAAATATGGGTCTGGCGGAAATCTTCGTGCAGCTGTCTCTTGAGCTTCGCAAGATCGGCCTCAGCCAGGCCAAGCTCGGCCTGCACCCCCGTGATATCGTGCCACTCATCAAGCCTCCTGAACTCGGCAGCCTTACCCACCTGGCTCGTGAGATAATCGGCCAGGGCAATGATATTGGCCAGGGTCCGAAAGCTGTCCGTGGCCTCCTGCGGCCGATGATGCTGTTCAACGCAGGCCAACAAGGTCGACGGCATGTGCCATTTCTGCGCCAGCATGTGACCGATAACCGTATGATCAAATCCCAGAAGCTCCTGCTCTGCCGGCACAAGCCCCTGTTGGCCGGCGGCGTTGCGCCGGTCTATTTCCGCAAACTCCACAGCATGGCCCATGAGAATAGCGAGCCGGCCGATATCATGGAGGAGACCACCGACAAAGGCCTCTTCCGGATCAGGATAGCCGATGTTCTGCGCCACCCGGCGGGCCGCCAGACCGCATTCCTTGGCATGGCCCCACAGCGCCTTGCCGAAACGGCCTATCTGGGCATCATCCCAGGGGAAAACCGATTGGGTGGAGGCAGTAAGCACCAGACTGCGCACCGTATTGATCCCCAGTTTGGTGATGGCGGTTTGCAGGGAGCTCACCGCCTGCCCGGTACTGTAGAGGGCGGAGTTACTCACCCTGATAATCATGGCCAGCAGGGACTGGTCCTGGGCCAAGATCACGGCAAGCTTTTCCAGAGAACTTTCCGGATCAGCGATTATCTTCAGGGCCTGCCCCACCACATGGGGCAGAGGCGGCAGTTGCTCGGTGAGGGCAATAAGCTGGCTGGCCTTGTCCTGGCCAAGAGTGGCCGGCATGGCCAGCTCGGTGTCACAACTTATTTTGGCCGCCTGGGCCGGGGCGATAAGCCAGGAGAGAAGATCAAGGAAATGGAGGGGACTCATCCCCTCCCCCACCACCTGACTGCTGACGGCAAAAACAAGTTTGGCACTGTCAGGAGAGACCTCAATGGGGATCAGACCGCACTCCCCGGCCAGGGGGATATCAATAAGGGTGTTAAAAAAAGGACTCTCATAGACCTTACCAAAAAAGGCCCTGCCCTTTTCACAGGCCGTGACCAGAATCTGATCGCTAAGGATGGCAGGCTGTTGCGCAATCACCTCAGTGAGCAGACGCCCCGTTGCATCCCTGCGAAAGGCCAGGCAGCGCACCAAGGTGCCCTTTTTCACCGACAGCATCAGGGTAACATCAAAATAATTTTTACAAAAAAGCAGGGTATGCTCCACCTTGCGCCGCATGCCCTGGGCCTGCAAAACCTCTTTGAAGCAGCGCTTGAAATCGAGAAAAAGATCCTCCCGGCCAGCCCTGTTGTTTTTTGCAACAGGCGCCGTCTTCTCCAGACCAATTGTCAAGGAAAACCAGCTCTTGCGAACGCCGTTGGCGATAAATTTGAGGGCGAAAAATCGGGGCAGGGGGGCCTGCTCCATGATCTTGGCAATGGAAGTCTGCCCCCTGATCATCCGGTAGATAATATCTTCACTCTTATTGGCCGGTTCCGCCTGCTTCCCCACCTCGGTAAGGGCTACAACCTGGGTCATAGCGCCCAGGTTGGCTTGCAATTCATGCCACTCATCCACCCGACCGGCAAGTTGGTAGAGCAAATCAACAGGGTAGAGCTTGAGGCCGGCATGATCCGCACCAACCACTGTCTCATTAAAGGCAAAGCCCCCTGATTTGAGGAGGAAGAACTGGAAGACAACCTCCTCCAGGGCCATGATCAGCTCAGCCTGGATGGCAGATAGGGGAAAGAGCTTGAGTTTGCTTAAAATCTGGCGGATGGAAAGCGACGTTTCCGAACGGGCCTTGGCAATATATTGATACTGCTCCTTGCTGATATGGTGGCGGAAGTAGAGGGTCCGCAACAGTTTGGCATCAGCTTTGGCGGAAAAGGCATCCACCACACACCCATCTTTCAGGGTGATCAGCAGCGGCTCTGGTTCTTTGACGGTCAAGACGCCGTCTTTATCGAATGAGGCCAGATACTCAAGGAGGTCCGGCGGGAAAAACGTAGAGATCTCTCCGTGAAAAGGCATGGGTGTTCCGGGATAAAAAGAATACGTCCCCTGTCTGCCAAGGCGGACAGGCATTACATGAAAAGCTGAAAATCTTCGCCATGTTAGGAACTTTTCTCTTTTTCCTCAACCTTTTTTATAGCCCCCAGCTCCTGGGCCCAGAAAAAACTCTGCTTGGCCTGGAATTGCCCCCAGGCCAAGCAGAGCGGCTCCGGGTGTCAAGCCGGCGGCAAAAGGGCAAGCCGCGCCCCCTACTCCCTCTTGCGGGTGGGCCTGCCCTGGGCCAGCCATTGGATCTGCTGACACAGGCCTTTGACAAACCGTACCTCCCGGGAGCGCAGACCGATGCGGTTAAAAAAATGGCTGAAATTATGGCGCCAGTAGCCCAGGTCAGCTTCCCGCACATAGCCTATGGCCACCAGGGCCTTTTCCAGATCATCATACATGGCAGCCACTACCCGGGAAGAGGCAAGGGCCGGTGCCGCAGCCGGGCCCGCTTTGGGGGCCATCAGGGCGCCAAAGAGCTCATAACAGATAACCCCCACTGCCTGGGCCAGATTAAGGGAGGAAAAATCCGCCGTGGGGATGGTCACCGTGGCATTGCAGAGCTCAAGCTCGGCATTACTAAGGCCGCAATCCTCAGGGCCAAAGACCAAGGCCACCTGGTTATGCCTCAGCTTGGGCAGGAGGTGCTCAACCATCTTGGCCGGGTTTTCCAGAAAAAACCGGTGCTTGCCCTGGCGGGCCGTGGTCCCCACCACCCAGGCGCAGTCAGCCACGGCCTGGGCCAGGGTGGGGGCCAGCTGGAGATTGGTAATGAGATCCCGGGCATGGTGGGTGGCCATTTTTGTCATGGCCCCCTGCTCCGGCAGCTCAGCGGCCACCACCACCAGACGGCTGATCCCCATATTATAGGCCACCCGGGCCGCCCCGCCGACGTTTTCGCCATACTTGGGGCGCACCAGCACCACCCTGACGTTGGCCATCTGCTCTTTAACGCTCTCTAATTTTTGATGAACGCCCACAATTTCCCTTTGTTTTTTTAAAAAAAAAGAGATGGCAACACCACACCATCTCTTCGCCCTGCACAATATCTTTTTGCCGTTAAACCTGGGCAGAGAGATCCTCTTCCATAGCAAAATTAATCCGATAGGCCAGCAGATCAACACTGACCACCCGCACCAGAACCAGATCGCCGAGCTGATACCGTTTGCCGGATCGTTTCCCCACCAGGCGGTGCATCTTCTCTTCCAGCACATAATAATCATCCTGAAGATCGCCGAGGGTTATGGCGCCACTGACCATGAGATCATCAAGCTCGATAAAAAGACCCCAGTCCGTGACCCCGGAGATGATGCCGGGAAAGACGCTGTCTATATGGTTGGCCATATATTGGACCTTGAGCCTGTTGACCATCTGCCGCTCCGCATCCACGGCAACCCGCTCCCTCTTGGAGAGGAACTCGCCGGCCTCCAGCAGTTTGGCCTTAGCCTTGGCAGAGGGCCGGGTGCCGGCCAGCCAGCCGGCCAGGGCCCGGTGCACCTGCAGATCCGGATAGCGACGGATAGGGGAGGTGAAATGGCAATAATAGGAGGCGGCCAGGCCGAAATGGCCGACATTCTCCGGACTGTAGCAGGCCTGTTTCATCACCCTGAGCAAGAGGTTGTTGACCATATATTCCTTGGGGGTGCCCACGGCCTTGGCCAGCACCGCATTAAACCATTGCGGCGAATTGGTCGCCTTGGGAAGGGGGGCCAGAAAGGAGTGGGCAAATTCAGCGAACTCCTCCACCTTGACGGGATCAGGAACCTCATGGATCCGGTAAAGGATCTCCACCTCTTCCCGGGCCATGGTCTCGGCCACGGCCTCATTGGCGGCCAGCATGAATTCTTCGATGATCTTGTGGGCCTGATTGCGCTCCCTTTTCATGAGGGCTTCAACCCGCTCATCCTCACCCACCACAATCCCCACCTCGGGCAGCTCAAAGCCGATGGCTCCCCGGCCCATCCGTCTCTTGGTGAGCAAGGTGCCGAGCTGGGCCATGACAGCCACCGGCCCTTGCAGTTCCCTGTCCCCTTCTTGGCCGAGATTGCCCTGGATAATCTCCCAGACCCGGTTATAGGTGAGGCGGAATCGACTCTTGATCACGGAACGGCAGAAACGACTCTTCACCCTCTTGCCGGTATCATCAAAATCGAGAATGGCGGTAAAGGCGTAGCGGTCCTCGTCAGGATTGAGGCTGCACAGGCCGTTGGAGAGGCGCTCCGGCAGCATGGGCAGGACCCCGGTGGGGAAATAGACACTGGTGCCCCGCTGGTAGGCTTCCTTATCCAGAGGGCTGTCCTTCTCCACATAATGGCTGACATCGGCGATGGAAACGTAAAGGCGGAAGCCCTTTGTGCCTTGTTCCACCATGACGGCATCGTCAAAATCGCGGGCAGTCTCGTCATCAATGGTGACATGGAAGATGTCGCGCAGATCCTCCCGACCCTCCTCCATCTCAACGGTGGCGCTTATATTGGCAACCTGTGCCAGCACCTCTTCGGGAAACTCCAGGGGCAGCTCAAAATTACGGATAACCATCTCCATCTGCACCTTGGCGGAGCCGGGATCGCCCAGGATCTCCGTTATCCGGCCGGTGGCGACACGGCTTTCCGCCCGGAACTCATCCAGGGCAACCATCACGGCATCGCCATTTTGGGGAACAAGGCCTGCAGCGGCATCGATCTTCACCGTCAGCAGCAACCGACTGTCATCAGGGGTAACAACGCCATCAACAAAGATACCCACCAGGCGGTCGAGTCCCCGTTTGAGCACGGCAACCACCCGCCCCTCTGTCCGACCACGCGCCGCCCCCACCTGCTGGAGAAGAACCGTATCGCCATGGGCGGCCGTGCCCAGGAAGCGGGCCGGCACGAAAATATCCTTCTCATCCTTTTGGCGGTCAACCGCGGTGGGGGTAACAAAGCCAAAGCCCTTGGGGTTCACCACCAGGGTGCCCTGGAAAAAGTCCTTGGCATTGAGACCGTAGGATGTGTCGCCCAGATCAACCAGGACCCGCTGCTTGACCAGGGAGTCCAGGAGGAGATGAAGATCCCGGCGGGCAGACCGGGGCCAGTCAAGGTCTTTTTCGATCTCTTTGCCGGTAGCCACCCCGTCCCGGTGATAAATGGCAGCGGCAATCCTGTCCGGTTCCACGTCCATAACGGGTTCACTGGCTCGCCGCCCGGGCTGGGGCCTTTGATGACGGTGCGCTTTTTTGCCTTTGCTCTTTTCTATTTTGTTGCGACGGGCCATGGACTTCCCCTTTTGGTCAAACATCGCCTTTTGCCCGGCAATGTCAGAAATTATTTACAGGCGCCAGATATGCTGCGCCCTGTTTATGGTTATCTTACATGAAATTGTCAGCAAATCAAAATAATCCAGGGAACGCCCCGGGGCTCGCTTTTTCTAAAAAACTTATCTTTTCCATCAACTTAACACCTGCCTGGGGTCAGGAACCAACAAGCTGTTGTCAAAAGCAAACAGTTGTGTAAGATAAAAGATTGTACGTAAATTCTTGGGGAGCGCATGGGCCAGCAATCATTTGACATAGCAGCATACAGCCGGGAGATGGAGGCCCTTATCGGGGGCCAGGAAAACACGCAGGCCCATCTCTTCTGGAAGGCCTTTTCCTTTGCCGTGGACGCCCACCAGGACCAGCGCCGCAAATCAGGGGAGGCCTATGTCAGCCATCCCTGCATGGTGGCCATGATCCTCGCCAGGGAACTGGGGGTCACTGACCAGGAAACCCTGGCTGCCGCCATGCTCCACGACACGGTTGAGGATGTCCCTGAAGTGACCGTGGAATTAGTGGGGGAGCTGTTCGGGCCCAAGGTGGAGGCCATTGTCGAGGGGTGTACCAAAATCAGCCACTTCGAGGGGGACAGGCAGACCTTTCTCAACCTGGTGCACCGTAAACTCTTTTCCGGCTCAGTGGCCCATCTTGAGGTGATGCTGGTTAAACTTGCCGACCGCCTCCATAATCTGCGCACCATGGAGTCGATGCCCAAACATAAGCGCCAAAAGATCTCCGACGAAACCCTGGGTGTCTATGCCCCCATGGCCGGTGTGCTGGGGGCCTTTGGCCTGAAAAGGGAATTATACAACCTGGCCCTGCTCTACAAATATCCGCGCCAGGGACCACGGATCATGGTCACCATCCGCCGTTTATTACGCCAGACCGAGAAGGCCGGCATTGTCGACACCCTGAAGCAGGAACTGGATGCGGCCTGGATCAGCAACTCCATCCGTCTCAAATCCAAAGGGCTCTGGGCCTATTACCGCCCCCAGGAGGGCGGCCTGATTGCCGCCATTGAAAACCCCCTGGAAATCTATATCGTGGTTGATGACAAGCAGACCTGTTACCGTACCCTGGGCATCCTCAACCAGACCTTCCCTCCCATCCCGCGCACCATGCGCGATTTCATCGCCAACCCCAAGCCCACCGGCTATCAATCCCTCCACGTGCGGGCCAATATCAAGGGCCAGAACTATCTCTTCAAGATCCGCACCCAGGAGATGGTAGATCAGGCCAGGCTCGGCATTATTCGGGACTGGTACGCCAAACGGGCGGTGCCCTCCCGTTTCAAAAAAGAAATCGCCGAGATGTTCAATATCATGGGGGGCAATGCCGATCTTTCCTATACGGACATGATTGCCGCCAGCGGCAAAACCGAAATCTACACCTATACCCCCAAAGGGGACCGCATCTGTCTGCCCAGGCAATCCACGGTTCTTGATTTTGCCTATAAGGTACATACGGAAATCGGCCATCGCTGCATCGGCGCCCAGGTGGGGCAGAACGAGGTGGATCCCGCCTATGTGCTGCGTGATGGCGACAGGGTGGCCATCCTCACCCAGAAGGAGCCGGTCAATTTCGACCTGGATATCCAGGAGCTCTGCCAATCACCCCGGGCCCGCGCTGAACTGGCCCGCACCTTTCGGGCCCGGCGCAAAAAGCTGGCCCAGGAGACCGGGGAACTGATCCTCCACCAGGAACTGAAGCGCTACGGCATCCCCTCTTCGGTCCTGGACCATCCCGGCATGGCGGACATCTTCGAATATTTTAGCGTGGCCGACAAAGAAGAACTTCTCACCCGTCTGGGCCAAGGGGGAATACGGCTGCGGGAAATCCTCTATGAAATAAAAAGCGGTCTCTATGCGGACAAAGAAACCCTGATGCTCCCCACCGGCACCCTCAACTCCATTGAGCTTGACAGTGTTGATCCGGCCTGGCTGAAATTCTCCCGGTGCTGCAACCCCCTGCCCACGGAAAAAAGGCTGTACGGGCTGCTCAGCGAACGGGGGCTTTCCGTGCATCGCCTGGAATGCTCCCGGATGAAGGAGCTGAAAGTTCAGCGGGAAGACATCATGGAAGTGCGCTGGAACCTGAAAAAGACCCGCCTGGAAAAACAGCAAACCCTGGATATTCCGGCCGGTCAGAAACGCAGCCTCATTTTTAAAATCCTGGCCGCCATTCCCGAGGATATTATTGTTGCCAAACTCCAGGCCTATGCCAGCCGGGCCAGCCGTGACAAACCGGCCTGGGAGATCCGTTTTGAGGTGGAAACCCTGGCCCAGCTCAAGGAACTCTTGAAGATACTGGACAAGCAGCAGAGTCTGATCTACGAATTTGTCCTTGAACAGTAGCCTGGCTCCCCTGGCCTAGTACTCCGTAAAACTTAAATGTACGTGTAGAATTTCGTTATTGCATTCGAACCACAAAGACACGAAGGCACAAAGAAAAACATAAAAACAAGAAGCTCTTCGTGTCTTTGTACCCCTCAAGGGGGTATTAAAAAGAATGCCTTTGTGGTTAAAGGCATAGTTGCATAAGTATACGAAACTTTAAGTGATATACTGCACTAGAGCTTGATGACCCCTTCGGCCAGCTCCTGCAGCCCCTCCCGGTCCAGCAGGGTGATAAGCGCGCCTTCGCTGGCAATATAGCCGGCCTTGGTCAGTCTGGCGAAGATGCGGGACAGGGTTTCGGGGATGGTGCCCAGGTAGGCGGCGAGCTGGGTTTTGGCGATGGCCAGCTCAACCTGGGCCGCGCCCTTGTTCTGGTCACTCAACAGCAGGAGATGGGTGGCCAGACGGCCGGGCACCTCTTTCAGCGACAGGGCTTCGATCATGCCGGCAAACTGCCTGAGCCGCAGCGACAAGGTGGCCAGCATGGCCATGGCCACCGAGGGATAGCCGGCGATCAATTCCAAAAAGGCCTGGCGGGGGATAAAGAATATCCGGCTTTTTTCCATGGTAATAGCACTGGCTGGATAGGTGGTGCCGGCAAAAACAGCCACCTCGGCAAAGGGCTCACCCGCCCCCAGGATGTGGAGGATCTGCTCCTTGCCATCAAAGGAGAGCTTATAGATCTTCACGGAGCCGCTGGCCACAATATAGAGGCCGGTGGCCTTCTCCCCTTCTGAGAATATAGGCTGATTGCGCTTCATCTCCTGATCAACAAGGATCATGGCCAGCTCGCCAAGATCTTCCTCGCCAAGGCCCTTAAAGAGCTGGATCTGGCTGATCTGTCGTATAATTTCCATAAAATATTCCTTCTGTTGCTCTTGCCTTAAGAATCAAAAAAGGGCAGCCCCTCTTCTGGGGCGCTGCCTGCAAAAATAAGGGCCAGGGCGTTATCGCCGTACAAGGTGGCCAGAACAGCGGGCAGACGGGGGGGCAGAGCCCTCTTTTGGGGCTGCGGTTGAAAAGAAAGAAAGAGGCCGCTGCCCTGGATCTGGACACCATGGAGGCGGGCCTCCAGAAAACCAAGGAGCGGCCAGAGGGGAACATATTTACGCAGGGCCTCCTTGCCGGCCCAGACAAGCCCCAGGGCCCGCAGTTCCTGGGAGTGACAGCGCCGCACCAGGTCCCTTTCCTCTGCCCGGACAAAGCGGCCCTCAACCCGGGCCAGGGCAGAACGAATCTCCTGAAAATCAAGGGCACAGGGGACCCGGCTGGCCAGGCCCAGGGCGCTGGCGCCGCTATGGGAGATGGCAATATGGAGGGGCCTCTGATCCCCGGCGCTGGTTGCCACAAAGGGTTTGCCTCTCTCCCCGACCCTGACCTCAATATCCCGCAGCCGCCCCTGCGGCTCCCCCTCCAGGGTGCGGACGGCCTCCTTGACGGCCAGGCGACCCGCCAGCCATTCCCTTTGCCGGTGCGGAAACCCAAAGGCCTTAAAAGTCTCCATTTCAGCCACGCTCAGCACCTGGGCAGCCTTCTGGGCCAGGGTGGTCGACTCCTCCCCAAAGCCCACCAAACAGACCTGGCTGAGGCAAAAGGGCGGCAACAGCAGTCCATCACCGGCAAAGGCCCTGCTGATTAGAGCGCTGATATCATTGCCTGCCCGGCATGCTTCTTCTTTTTTCACCACTAAACCACCTGGAAATGAACCCTTGTCTCTTTAAGCCAAGTTGGCTATAGTTTTTTGGTAACTGTTCACAGGGCACCGAATCTTCCCGCGAACAGGACGGCTTACGTATAACATATACGCGGCGCCGGTCTGCCCGCGAAAATCTCCGACACCCTGCAAGCAGTTACAACTCAGGTGGTTATTGTAATTGAGGTGGCCATGGGGTGAGCAGTTACGTTTTTTCTTTAAAATAACCATGACCCATATACCAACCAACCAGCTGACGGCCTCTGCCATGCCCCCATCCTCCTCCACCACTTCCTAGCCGCTGATGTCTCCCCTAGACGCCATAGTCCTGATTCTCCTTGCCGTTTTTATCATCAGGGGCATCTGGGTGGGTTTTATCCGGCAGGTTGCCTCCCTGCTCGCCCTGGTAGCCGGCTTTCTGGTGGCCGGCCATTATTACGGCGAGTCAAACCAGATCATCACTCCCTTTATCCGTAACGAGCAGTTGGGCTTTCTGGTGAGCTATGCCCTTATCTTCTGCCTGGTCTTTCTCCTTACCATTTTTATCGGGTTAGCCTTTAAGAAGGTTGCCCAGCTGATCCTGCTTGACTGGTTCGACAAGAGCCTGGGCGGCATTCTAGGGGCCGCCAAGGGTTTTTTTCTGGCCTGCATCGCCTTTATGATCCTGGCCACGTTCATCTCCGGCTCAAGCTCGATCTTTACCCGATCCGTTCTCTATCCCTATCTGCAAAAGAGCAGCTTCCTCCTCCTTTCCGTGGTGAAGAATGACCATATCCGCGACCGGATGCTGCCCCGGCAGCCGGCCATCTCCAATCTACTTTCGCACACCATAGACAAGGGCAAGGAACTGGGGCGACAGGCCAAGCAGAAAGCCAGCGACTATTAACTGGTTGACCAGGGTGGTGCGGATGAGTCCCTGACGCTGCCACTTGCGCCCGGAACTGAGGACATACCCGTCAGCCAGGACAATCCTCCCCTGCCGGCGCAGGGCAGAAACCAGCCGGTAATCTTCCAGCAGGGCCCCCTCTGGAAAGCCCCCCAACTCCACAAAGACCTGCCGGCCCATGAACAGGGCCTGATCGCCATAGGGCAGCTGCAGGAGACGGGAGCGCAGATTGGCGCCCCAGGAGACCAGACCAAGGCCTTTTTTGTCGCCAACCAGCTGCAGGCGAAAGGCGCCAGCCACCACCCCTTCTCCACCCAGGCACGATTCCACCTCCTCCAGGGCGCCGGCCGGCAACAGGGTATCGGCATGGAGAAAGAGCAGGATCTCGCCGCTGGCATGCCGGGCCCCCCAATTCATCTGGGTGGCCCGTCCCGGCTCGGTAACCAAGAGCCGGGCGCCGTGGCCGGCGGCAATGGCCGGCGTGGCATCCCTGCTGCCGCCGTCCACCACCACCACCTCGACCCCGGCAGGCAGGGCGCCCAAGGTTGCGGCCAGCCTGCCTTCTTCATTGAGGGTGGGGATGATAATGGAAAGAGAGCGGCTCACGGCAGCGCCCCGGTCAGGGCTGGCGGCAGGACGTCCAGATCCTCCGGCCGGTCAACATCAGCCAGGCAGGCCAGAAGCGCCGGTTGCCCACGGCCCTGATCGGCAGCAGCCAGGGTCTGAGCCAGGACCTGGTCGCTGCCCCAGGCGATATCGGCAAAAAGCAGTGGATTGGGGGAACGCAGGCCAAGGAGATAATAGCCGCCATCCCGGCTAGGCCCCAGAACCAGCTCCTTGCTGACCAATGCATCAAAGGCCTGGGCCAGAATGTCGGTGGTGACTCCGGGGCAATCAGCCCCCACCAGTACCACCCGCTGAAATCCTCGCCTGCAGGCGTCGGCAATGGCAAAGGCCATTCTCTCCCCCAAATCCGCCCCCACCTGTTGCTGCCACCGGAGCTTCTCCCCCAACCAGGCCGCCATCTCCGGGGCCCCGGCGCCGGCCATGGCCAGTTCCACCTGGAGCGGGGCGCGGCAGGCCGCCAGGGCTTGGGCCTCGGCAACCACCTTTTCCGTCATCCGGCGCTGGAGTTCAGCGGCCCCCTCCTCACCCAGGTGGGCAATGAGCCTGGTCTTGACGACTCCCGGCCGCGGATAGCGGCTGAAAATAATGCAGATTTCCTGCTCTTTTTTTGCTCTTTTCACTTTATCTTGGGACAGAGGCGCAGTAGAGTCGTCTTTATAAAAGCTGCCAGGGCCGATCCCGCAACCCCACCACATTCCTACTATTTTGAAGGCAAAACAAGTTAAAAAACGGGACCCACTATCATACCAGGAACGGACGTATCGCGCCATGGTGGATCAGGGCGCTCTGCAGGCAACCCTCATCAGGGTCCAGGAAACAGATCTCCACATTCTGGCGGAGCAGGAGGTAAGCGCCCCGGCCCATGATCTCATGGTTACCTGTCGCCACCAGATTGAAACCTATATGGGCACGCACCCCCTCTTTGCCGGCAGCCTGACCCCCCTGCCCCAGGACAACCTGGCCCCGGCCATTATTCAAAAGATGCTCAAAGCCGCCCATGCTGCCGGGGTGGGGCCCATGGCGGCGGTGGCCGGAGCCATTGCCGAATTTGTCGGCCAAGGCCTCTTAAAGGCCGGTTTCACCCGTGAAGTGATGGTGGAAAACGGCGGCGATATTTTTCTGTGGCGCCGCCAGGAATGCCTGAGCGCCATCTTTGCCGGCCAGTCGCCCCTCAGTAACCGCATCGGCCTGCGTATTGCCCCGGAAAAAATGCCTTTGGGCATCTGCACCTCCTCGGGGGCCATCGGCCATTCCCTCTCTTTTGGCCAGGCAGATTCGGTCACCGTCCTTGCCCGTGACACGGCCCTGGCAGACACCGCTGCCACCCGCCTGGGCAACGAGCTCAAGGCAGCCGAAGATATGGCCCACACCCTGGCGGTGGCCAAGAGCATACCTGGCCTGCTGGGGGTGGTGGTGGTAAAGGATGAAATCCTGGGGGCCTGGGGTGACGTTGAGCTGGTCAAGATATGACCTGCCCATTCCGGCGGCCAAGCCACCTTTTTTTGCGACAACGACAACAAAGGCGCCCCTTCTTTTGTTATACTTCCGGGCTGCAGCCCCTTGGCGTTATAGACAAAGGAGCTGAAAAAGGGCGCCCCGCCCCTTGCGTCTCAGCCGGGCAATAGCTATATTTTTTTTCATCCCTCCCATTAACCCTCAGAGACCACAGCGACTATGAACTGGAAAAACCTTTTTAGCCCAGGCCAGAGCATCAGCGCCGACAACGCCAAAGAGTATATCAAGAGCCACAAGAATGACACCTTTCAGCTGCTGGATGTCCGCCAGCCCAAGGAGTATGAGCAGGAACATCTGCCGGGCGCCCTCCTCATCCCCCTACAAGAGGTGGTGGCCAGAAAAAACGAATTGGACCCCAATAAACCCACCCTGGTCTACTGCACGGTCGGTGTCCGTTCCAAGGCGGCCAGCCAGCTTCTGCAGGGCCAGGGCTTTAAAGAGGTCTACAATATCAGCGGCGGCATCAGGGCCTGGAACGGCACCAGGGCCGGCGGCACGGAAGATATCGGCATGGAATTTTTCACTGCCGCCGACTATGCAGATATTTTCAAGATGGCCTATGCCATGGAGGAAGGCCTGCGGCAGCTCTATCTAGGCATGGTGGCTCTGGTGGACAGCACAGAGGAAAAAGAGCTGCTGGGCACCATGGCGGCCTTTGAAGAGCGCCACAAGATGGGTCTGATCAACGGCTTCCTGCCTGAGGGTGACGAGATCCCCGACATCAGTGACCTGGACGTCATGGAAGGGGGCATGGACCGCCAGCAGATCATGGCCCATTTCGGCCCCCACCTGCATGACATGGAGGATATCCTCAACCTCGGCATGCTCCTGGAGGCCCAGGCCTATGATCTCTACTCCCGCTTAGCCAGGCAGGAAAAGGAGCCGCAGCGGCGTACCCTCTTCACCCATCTTGCCGAAGAAGAAAAAATTCATCTCAACTATCTGGCCCGCAAACTCGATCAGCTCCTGGCCCGCCCATAACAAAAGGGCGCCGGCACTCCCCTCCATGAGAAGCTCACATACCTCAACCCTCCCTGCCGTGGCCCGGCGCATCAGGGAGGAGTCGTTTTTGAGCCCCGCCCTCTACCCTGTTTTTTTGCCCGGCAATTGACAACCGCTTTTTGCCCGCCAGCCTGCACCAAGACCCATGCCCTGAAGACCCCCTGTTGCCACAATTTATCCTGCAACGCTTTTCCAGGTTTACATTTCCCTTTATTTGGTCCATACTCCCGAACAAAGTCCGTGTAATTTATCAAAAAAAATGGGTTCTTGAGGTTAATTATGAAACAGTTTTTCAACAGTTTTGGTTTGCGAGTCAAACTCTTTATCCTTGTGGCCTTCATTTCTTTTGCCCTCATCTGCAGTACAGTAATAGCGCTTTTCATCATTCATCGTGTCCAGGTAGGCGGCACCCTCTCCAACGGCATTGAACTGAAGACCAACTATATTGACGCCATCGCCCGCACCCGTCTCAACCTCAACCTTCTCAACAGTATTCTGAAATCCCAGATAATTGACTATGATCCTGAATCCCTAAGCGGCCTCACCACCACCTCGGCAAAATTTGACGAGGCCATTGAGGAGATGCGCATCTTTGTCCAGGGTGACGGCAGCGACACACTCTCCTGCGCCAGCTGCCATAATATTGACAGGGCCGCGGCTGTTACCGCTTCCTACAACGATCTGGCCACCACCTGGCCCACCATGCAGGCGATGATCACCCAGCAGATCCTCCCCGCCCTGGCCCAGGACGATATGGAGGGCGCGCTCTCCATCTTTGAGGAAGAATTTTTTGAATATTATTATGACCTCATGGGCAGCACCAAGGAGGCTGTTGACGAGCTGCGCAGCGCTTCCCAGAGCTTGAAAGAGGTGGTAATCAGCGAGGTGAACCGCTTCAGCCTCTTTTTCATGGTGGCGGGCGCGCTCTCCATCGTCATTGTCCTCACCGGCTCCTATTTCTTTGTGCAGATGATTGTCCGGGTGATCAATGGCATTGTCGAAGATCTGGAGATAAGCGCCGATCGCATTGCCGCCGAGGCCCGGGTGACGGCCCAGACAGCTCAGACCGTGGCGGAAATGGCCTCTGAGATGTCAGCCTCCCTGGAGGAGACCAGTGCCTCCCTGGAAGAAATTACCGCCATGACCCAGCAGAATGATGAAAACTCGTCCCAGGCCAACAACGGCATGCAGGAAAATGAGCAGATCAGCACCAAGGCCAATAAGAGCATGAAAACCATGCAGACCAGCATGGAGCACATCAAGAAAGATTCTGACGCCATTGCCAAATTTATCGGCGAAATAGAAAGTATCGCCTTCCAGACCAATCTTCTGGCCTTAAATGCCGCGGTGGAGGCGGCACGGGCCGGCGAGGCAGGGGCCGGCTTTGCCGTGGTTGCCGAAGAGGTTCGCAACCTGGCCCAACGTACTGCCGAATCCGCCAAAAACTCCAGCGATCTTGTCAGTCAGGCCATTACCAATATTGATGAAGGCCTGCGCCAGGCCACCATCGTGGTAAAGGAATCAGAGCAGGTAACAGCAGGCTCGCACAAGGTGAGCATTCTGATCAACGAAATTTCCACCGCCTCCCATGAACAAACGCTGGGGATCAGCCAGATCAGCACCGGGGTCAACGAGATGGATCGCGGCACCCAGCAACTGGCCGCCAATGCCCAAGAACTTGCTGCCGCCTCAGAGGCGGTTAATGGTCAGACCCTCATTCTCCACGAGAACATAAACGGTCTGGTGGACCTCCTTGAGGGCCATAAAGGAGAAGGACAAGAGGAAGAAGAAGAAGAAGAAGAATATTAAGAGGGTGGCGGAGAGGTCAGCCCCAATAAGCCAAAGAGCCGACCTCTCTTTTTTCCAGCCAGGAAGACAGGTACCTCTCTCCACTTTTCCTGCTCTTGGTGCCTCCTGGAGAGTGTCTGCCCCTATCAGCGGCAAAGGGCCTGGACTTTTAAACTGCTTCCTTACCGCCGCCCCCCACCGCCCTCCTTTTTCAAATAGACCTGCAGCACGGAAATGGCCGCCGGCGTAATCCCGGAGATGCGGGCGGCCTGCCCCAAGGAACGGGGGCTGATGGCGTTTAATTTTTCAACGACCTCATTGGAGAGACCCGCTATGCCGGTGTAATCCATCGCCAGCGGCAGCTCCACATCCTCCAGCTTTTTAAAGCGGGCCACCTGCTCCATCTGGCGCCTGATATATCCCTCATATTTGATCTCCAGCTGTACCTCCACCTTGACATCATCGGCAACAGCAAGGGGCACACCGGTGAGTTCAGGGAGATCCGCCAGGGTGAGCTCTGGTCGCCGCAGAAGATCAGCCAGGGTCACGGCCTGTTTCATCTCAGCCAGACCCCGCTTAGCAAAACGCTCATTCACCTCTTTTTTGGGCAGGATCCGGGTGGTGTTTAAAAAAGAGACCGCTGCCTTAATCGCCTTTTTCTTGGCAAGAAAACGGTGATAGGTTGCCTCAGACACCAGGCCTGTCGCATACCCGATGTCGCTGAGACGCAGATCGGCATTGTCTTCCCGGAGCAGGAGGCGGTATTCGGCCCGGGAGGTGAAGAGGCGATAGGGTTCCTTGGTCCCCATGGTAATGAGATCATCAATGAGAACGCCGATGTAGGCCTGGGAACGGCTCAACACCAGGGGGGCTTCTTCCCGGCAATAATGCACGGCATTGATGCCGGCCATCAGCCCCTGGGCCGCGGCCTCCTCATAGCCGGAGGTGCCATTGATCTGGCCGGCCAGGAAAAGCCCCTTGATCTTTTTGGTCTCCAGACTGGCGGTGAGCTGGGTCGGCTCCACATAATCATACTCAATGGCATAGCCGGGCCGCATGACATTGACCTTCTCCAGCCCCTTGATGGAGCGGAGCATGGCGAGCTGGACATCCACCGGCAGACTGGTGGGCAGGCCATTGGGGTAGACCTCCACGGTATCAAGCCCTTCCGGCTCCAGGAAGATCTGATGGCGGCTCTTCTCCGGAAAACGCATAACCTTGTCCTCCACCGAGGGGCAGTAGCGCGCCCCAATCCCCTTGATAATGCCGGCATACATGGGCGACCTGTCCGTGCCGGCCCTGATTATCGCATGGGTCTGCTCATTGGTGTAGGTGATATAGCAGGGGCGCTGGGGCAACACCGGCTCCCCCTTGCTGGAAAAAGAAAAGAGGTTGGCCGGCTCATCACTGTGCTGCGCTTCAAGTTCGGAATAGTCAATGGTGGTGCCGTCCAGGCGCGGCGTGGTACCTGTCTTCATCCGGCCCATCTTAAACCCCAGGGCCTTCAGGTGCTTGGGCAATGACCGGGAGGGGGCATCGCCCAGCCGGCCGGCGGGAAAGTTTTTCAGGCCGATGTGGATGAGCCCATCCAGAAAGGTACCAGTGACAATGATGACGGTCCGGCAGCGGATTTCCTCCTCCAGGGAGGTGACAACTCCTGCGATACGACCCTCTTCCACAACCAGTCGATCCACCACGGCCTGGCGGATGTCCAGATTCTCCTGCTTCTCCAGCACCGCCTTCATGCGCAGGCGGTAGAGGAGGCGGTCGGCCTGGGCCCGGGAGGACCAGACGGCCGGGCCCTTACTGGTATTAAGGCGGCGGAACTGGATAGCTGTGGCATCGATATTTTTGGCCATCTCCCCGCCCAGGGCGTCAATCTCCTTGACCAGATGGCCCTTGGCCAGACCACCGATGGCCGGATTGCAGCTCATGGCGCCAATGCCATCGACATTCATCACCACACAGGCGGTGCGGCAGCCCATACGGGCGGCAGCCAGGGCTGCCTCACAGCCGGCATGGCCGGCGCCGACCACCAAAACATCATATTGATTTTCCATATTCTTCATACGCACACCGCAATACTCCTATAAACACAAAGACACAAAGACACAAAGACACAAAGACACAAAGACTGTAAACCCTCTGTGTCTCTGTGCCTCTGTGTTTTAAAAAAAAAATTCTTATTTCTGAATTCTTTCTTCTGAAGTCTTACCAAGCTCCCAGCGCCACACGGGGCGGCGGGCCATTTTCCAGAAGCCCGGGGTAAGGAGAACGGCCACGGTATAGAGCTCCAGGCGGCCGGCCAGCATGCAAAAACTGAGCACTACCTTGGCGGCCTGGGGCAAGTCACCGAAATTGCCGGCCGGCCCCACCCCGGCCAGGCCAGGGCCGATATTATTGAGGGTGGCGATCACCGCCGTGGTGCCGGTGACCAGATCCACTCCCATGCCGGTCACCAGTAGGCTGGCCGCCAGAAAGACAGCGATATAAATGGCAAAAAATCCCAGAATGGCGATCATCACCTCTTTGGGCACCTTCTGCCGGCCCAGCTTGATGGCGCCCACTGCCCGCGGATGGACCAGGGTACGCAGCTGCAGGCGGGCATACTTGAAAAAAAGCAGAAACCGCACCACCTTGATTCCGCCCCCCGTGGAACCGGCACAGCCGCCCACAAACATCAGGGAGACCAGAATCACCTTGGTCACCGAGGGCCACTGGTCAAAATCTGCGGTGCCGAAGCCCGTGGTGGTGATCATGGCCACCACCTGAAAGAGGGTATCGCGGAGATTGTCGCCAGAGGCGGTGTAGACGGCATGGGCCATATTGGCGACAAAAATAGCCGCCGTGGCCAGGCCGATGATGATCATATAGAAGCGGAATTCTTCATTCTGCAGATAGGGCTTGAGGCTGCGCTGGGCAAAAGCCCGGTAATGCAGAGAAAAATTCACCCCGGCCAGCAGCATGAAGAAGATAAGGAGATACTCGATATAGCTCGACTGCCAATAACCGGCACTGGCGGTATGGGTGGAAAAGCCCCCCGTGGCCAGGGTGGCGAAGGCATGACAGATGGCGTCAAAAAAGTTGACGCCCCCCAGCATCATGAACAGAATCTGGATAAGGGTAAAGGCGACATAGACCACCCAGAGAATACGGGCCGTATCCTGGATGCGCGGCGCCAGTCTGTCCTTGGTGGGCCCGGGCATTTCCGCCTGATAAAGCTGCATGCCGCCCACCCCCAGGAGGGGCAGAATGGCCAGGGAGAGCACAATGATACCCATGCCCCCCAGCCAGTGGGTGGTGGCGCGCCAGAAGAGCACACTCTTGGGCAGGATTTCCACCTGGCTCAGGATGGTGGAACCAGTGGTAGTGAAGCCGGACATGGACTCGAAAAAGGCATCGATGAAACTGGGCATGGCCCCGGACAAGAGATAGGGCAGCGAGCCAAGCAGGGCCAAGGCCAGCCAGCTCAAGACCACCACGGCAAAGCCGTCGCGATAGCCCAGCTCCTTCTCCGGCGCAAAAAGCCCCAGCAGGCACCCCCCCATCATGGCCCCCAGCACAGAGCTGAGCAGGAACATCTTCACCATGCCATCCTGGAAATAGAGGCTGAAGGGGATGGGGGTCAACAGAAAGAGGGAAAGCAGCAGGAGCAGCTTACCGATAATATTGAGAACACCGCCTGTACGCATGGAAATAAGGAGTCAATTAGGGGTTGTTAAGACGCGGCCGCCCGGCCATTAAGAAAAAATGTCTCAACCTGGGTCATGGCGTTTTTGGCAAAGAAGATCACCAGGATATCTCCCAACTTCAATTTGGTCTGACCGGAGGGAATGATCACCTTTTTCTTTCTGACCACGGCGCCCAACACCGCCTCCGGCGGAAAATTCATGGACATAAGCGGAATGCCGGTCAGCTCTTCGCGGTCCTCGGTGACCAGGATCTCCACTACTTCGGCATTAGCGCCCAGTAGGGTGGCCACGGAAAGGATCTTGCCGCCGCCCCGCACAAAACTCAAAATCATGTCCGCCGCCACGAGACGCGGCGACAGGCCGACATCAATGCCCAGCTTGCCGAGCATGGGGATAAAATCAGGCTTGGTGATCTTGGTGATGCATTTCTGGGCGCCGTGATGCTTGGCCAGCAGGCTTGCCAAAATATTGGTGGTGTCGCTGTTGGTGACAGCAATGACCAGCCCGGCCTGATCAATACCCTCCTGCAGGAGATCATGGGCGTCCAGGGCGTCAAAATTGAGCACAACCGTTTTGTCAAGCTGGGCGGTGAGGTGATCACAGACCAGCGGATCCTGCTCAATGAGACGGACATTGATCCTCTTTTTCTCCAGGGCCTTGGCCACGGTATAGCCGATCAGGCCGCCGCCGATGATAAAGACATCCTTGGGCATATGGCTGTAAAAGTGAAAGACCGCCTCCACTGCCATGATATCTTTCTTCCGGGCCACCAGATACATCTTGTCTCCTGCCTGGAGCACATCGTGGCCGCGGGGAATAATGGTCTGCTGGCCCCGGATAATGGCGACAATGACAAAATAATTCTGGGCCTGCATGGCCTGGATCTGCTGCAGGGTCTTGCCCACCGTGGGGTTGCCCTTGCGCACTTCATAACCGAGAAGCTCCACCTGGCCATCGGCAAATTCAGCAACATCAAAGGCATCGGAGAGGGCGGAAAGCCGGAGAATCTCTTCGGCCATGGCCAGATCAGGACTGATCAGGAGATCAATATCCAGGGCCTCTTCAGCACCCCCCGCCTTGGTCTGGCTGTAAAAATCCTCATTTCTCACCCGGGCGATGCGGCTCTGGACATCATATTGCTTGGAGAGGATGCAGGAGATGAGGTTGACCTCATCGGAGTCGGTGACCGCAATAAAGAGATCGGTGCGCTCAATACCACCTTCCTCCAGGACCCGCATGGAGGCGCCACTGCCATGGACCGGGAGGATATTGAGATCCCGCTCAAGACGACGCAGTTTCGCCTCGTCCTGATCCACCAGGACAACCTCCTGGCCCTCCACAGACAATTTCTCACAGAGATGGCGTCCCACCTCGCCTGCTCCCACAATCATTATTCTCATTGGCTTATCCGTTCACACTCCACCTGATCACCGCCCATTTCACCGGTTGCCGGCGGGTCAGGGTGACGCTGCCATCCCGGTTGGCGGTGAGCCGTTCATCCACATAATGACCCAGCCTGGTCTTTTCCACGCCACGTAAGTCATCCACCATCCAGCCACAGCCCGCCAGGGCCTCTTGCCGGTCAGCATAGCGGCGCTGCCGGTCAAATTCAAGGTAATCAAGGGTGGGGGTGATTCCCATCTGCAGGAGGATATTCACCGTAAAGATAAAATCAGGGCCGGGATCAAAGGGGCGACCCAGGGCAGCAAAGAGATCAGGATCAAAAGGCCCTGCGCCCACCCGGTCCACCACCATCACCTCCTGCTTGGCCCACTGCATCATCTTGGTGAGGGCAGCGGCCAGATCATCCACCCCCAGGGAGCGGGCGGCAAGCACCAGGTCATGGCGCTCCACCCCGCATTCCTGCCAATCATCGCTCCACGAGGCATGCACCGCCCTGATATTGTCGAGATGGGCGGCCTCCATTTGCCAGGCGAGTTGGGCCAGCATCTGTTGCGAAAAATCCAGGGCCGTCACCCGCCTCACCAGCCGGCTCAGGGGAATGGCCAGGGTGCCGGGCCCGCACCCCACATCCAGCACAGACCAGCTGGGCTGGGGCCGCATCTTGGCGAGCAGGAGAGCACTGAATTCAGAGTCCTTATTACGTTTGGCAAAGGAGGGTGCCCTTTTGTCCCACTCCTTGTTGTCCTTGTGCTTCCAGCTCTTTTTGCGGCGTTCCTGCTGCCAGAGGAGGTTCCAGTCGATATCGGCGTATGCTGTCATGGCCAGGCCCCGGGGGTTAATCCCTTATCTTTGATTTCAGGTCAGGCATGGTTTCCGGCTTGCGGCTGTCCCAGATCTTGCTTTCCTTGCCCGTGGCCGTGACATTCTCATAAACGCCGTTATCGCGGCGCACCAGCTTGGTAAAACCCAGGTTCTTCAGGTCGGCATTGGTCTTGGGGGTGGCGATATTGACCCGGGATATCAGGCGCCGCACCGCACCGCCGCACAGAGGACAGCTGGTCAATTTATCGCTGGCCATGGGCTGCACCCACTCAAAACAGCGGCCGGCATCACATCCTGCCCCAAGGTGCTGGTAATCATAAACAGGCATAGCTTATTTTTTGGTGAAGCGGTTAATCAGAATGGTGATTTTTTCACCTTCTTCATTCTGCATGGTGGTCTTGCTCACCGCAACCTTGAAATCCTGTTGGGCCAGTTCCAGAAATTTGGGCACGGATTTACGGCGCACGTCATGGGCCAGATAGATCTCCCCGTCATCCTGCAGATACTCTTTGCAGAGGGCGAGCAGGGGCCCGAAAAAATCCTCCCGAAAAAGGATCTCCGCCCCGATAATCCGATCAAATTTGGGCATGGCCGGGGGGTTGAGCCAATCAATCATCCGGAAATCAACATCGGTAAAGCCGTTGGCCGCCGCACTCACCCGCTGGAAATCAAGAATGTGGGGCTCATAATCACTCAAGGTCACCGCATAGCCGCGCGCTGCTGCCACCAGACCCGGGGCAGCCATGCCCGCTCCCAGTTCCAGGAGCGTGGGTCTGCCCTGCACCGGCAGAGAGGCCACCACATGGGCCAGGACCATGGATGCCTCCCAGAGCTTGACCCAGAAGGGAAACTCCGAGACATTTTCAAAGGGATCCTTACCGGCCAGCAGATGTTCAAGATCAGTGACCTGGAGGATATCAAGTTCCAGATCCTTAATCTTCAGGGGGCTGAAGCCCACCTTGTATTTTTTACCAAGGCGCTTAAGAACCTTCTGGGTGTTCTCCGGTAATTTTTTACTCTCCACAACAGTCCTCAATGATAAATTTATAAAGGGGGCAACAACCTCAGGTGCCGGCCGGTAACCAGGCTCAGGGGCCGGAACCTTGGCCCGTCAAATTCAATATCCCAGGGCCAGGGCCGACAATACCAGAGCGGTGAGAAAAAATCGATAATAGGCAAAGACCGCCAGGGAATGGGTCTGGACAAAACGCATGAGCAGGGCGATAAAGACATAGCCCGTTATAGCGGAAGAGAGAAATCCTGCCCCATAAAAAAGATACTGGCCCCCCTCAAGGCCGGGGCCGGCAAAGAGCTTCATCACCTTATAGGAGCCGGCTCCGAAAATAATGGGGGCCGAAAGCAGAAAGGAGAAACGGGCCGCGGCAACCCGGTTTAAGCCCAGAAAGAGACCGGCGGTAATGGTGGCACCACTGCGGGAAACCCCGGGGATCAGGGCCAGGGCCTGGGCGCAGCCGATAAGAATGACATCCCGGAAGGTCAAGGAGGAGAAGCTGCGCTGCCGCCTGCCTATCTTCTCTGCCCACCACAGCACCAGCCCAGCTGCACTCAGGGTAAAGGCTACCAGGAGCGGCGAACGCAGGGCGTTTTCCACATAGCCTTCCAAAAAGAGGCCGGCCACCACCGCCGGTATGGTGGCATAACAGATATAAATGGCCACCCGCCGTTCCTGCGGGCCGCGCCCCGGTCCATAGCTCCCGAAAAAGGCCAGCAAAAGGGCGGCAATATCCCGCCGGAAATAGGCCAGAAGGGCAGTCAGGGTGGCAAGATGCAGAACCACATCAAAGGTGAGAGACGCCTCCTCCACCCCGAAAAAATAGCCGGCCAGCAGCAGGTGCCCGGAACTGGAGACAGGCAGAAACTCGGTGGCGCCCTGCAGAAAACCGAGAAATATTGCGTAGAGAATTTCCATAGAATTACTTTACAAAACGAGGGTTATCAGGCCGGCCACCACCAGATTTGGGTCTCCACCAGCGCCCTTCCCTGTTCCCAAAGAGCCCTGCCGGGGAGATACCGGCAAAGAGGGAGAAAGGGCCTCACTTGTATCGTTTAGGTCCGGTGGTCACACACAAAAAAAGCGTATCCCTGCCCCAAGGGCAGGGATACGCTTCCCTCAGGCAGACCTGAGCCTGCCTTACTACCTCTTCATGGACTAGAAGTCAACAATCAGCTTGTTGGACTCTTCATTCCAGCTCACCACCAGGTACCAGGTGATCATGATAGCCCCGATCAAAAACAGGGTGCCGGCGTAGCCCAGGGTATCAGGCATATAGACATATTTACCAAGCTTACCCGTGCGCTCCAGGCTGATCTGGTCGGCGCCGAAATTGTTAAACCACTTGGTCATCAGGGAGTTGGCCAGGGCAAAGAAAGGCACCACCAGGATGAGTTTCACCTGGCCCTCACCAACCCGCCAGAGGGTACCGGAACCACAGCCGCCGGCCAGCATGGCGCCGAAACCGAAAATAACACCACCGACAATGGAACCCCAGCCAAAGGTGCCGCGCACATAATTCGCCTCAGCAAGCACGGGATAGCCGTCAGTGCGCATGGGGACACCATACTTGAGAACAGCGGCACCAATGGCCACCACAAAGATACTGAGGGCCACGGATTTTGCCAGGGTTGCATCACCGGTCATGTGCGGCTCACGAAAGCCCTGCACCATACACCAGCGCCCGCGCTGCATGGCATAACCGAGACCAGCAGCGATGACAATCAAGCCGCCGAGACTCTGCAGGTAGCCGGCACTCTTCTCGCCGGAGAAGAGCACACCGCCTATGGCATCAATGGCATCCACATCCTCAATACCAGCAAATTTCATGGCGCCGATAACAAGGGCGGCAAAGCCGATAATGCCGAGGAAGGTCTTAACGCTCTGGGGGAAGTCCAAGGTCTTGGCCCCGCCGCTGCCCCAGGTGATATTGGACATCTCCCAATAGATATACTTAAGGCCGCAGACAACACCGATCACCAGGCCAAGCCACATGGTGAAACCATTGGCGGACAGATTACCAATGGCATTATACATGCCGCCGACATTGCAACCACCCGCCAGGGCGGCGCCGATACCCATGAAGATACCGGCAACGACCCCTTTAAGCAGCTCCAGGCGGGGTGGAATCCTGAAGGCGAAATCGCCGCCCAGACAGGCGGAGATAAAGGCGCCACCAATAAAGCCAATGCCGATAACCGAACCGGAGCTTGCCAACCAGCCGGCCGGGGCCTCAAGGTAGAGCTCCAGAAATCCGGATTCAGCGCCCACCATAGTGGCAAAACCATGCACCATCCAGTCACCCCAGTTGCGGATTGCCCCCACCGCCCCCCAAGGCCGCCACCAGGCCATGATCAGCACACTCAACAGACCAACCACAAGACCTGTTACCATCGGATTCCATTCGTCCTTACAGAGACGCTTATACAGCTCGCCTGCCTTGCTGCCGATTATACTTCCTTCGCTCATGATTTTTCCTCTCCCTCAGTTATGGTGCCCGCGGGGCGCCACGGTTCTCTCCAAAACCTCAACATAACGCCTCAGGGCCTGCAGATGGTTAATTTTCCGTTTTGTTGCCGCAAAAAAAAGCCGGACAGCCGTGACCACAGCCCTTTCCTGCTTTTTTGGCCAAAGCTGTTAAAGCAGATCCTTGCAAAGACCAAGTACTCATACCTAATCTGTCGAAAAAACCTTTAGTTACTCAAATCGCCTCCGACAAAGGCCTTAAAAATCAAAGCATTACCCATGGCCCTTTGATTTGTCAACAATGATGTGCGGGCCAGGTTGTTTTTTTCCCGGGCGCATCCTGCGACCAGACTACCATAACTAATTAATATAATACATTTTTTATATCAAGACAGAGGCGCCTGTCCGGGGCAAATTCCCCATCTTTGCCGGTCTTCTTCGCACTCTTGCCCTTGGTAATGAACAGCTATTCATTACCCCTTGACACCCCCCCCCTTTCCTGTTAGAAAAATATATTCGTAATCTGCTATATCCTGTGCCCACCGGCACATGAGAGGTTAAAGCGGCCTCTGCCGTATCTGTTTAATCACCTAATTTTTCTTGACGGAGGATTCCCCATGAGTGATCATTTAACAGCACCTGACGGTCTTGAAGTAGCCCGTACCCTGGATGCCAAAGGATTGAGCTGCCCCATGCCTTTGCTGCGCACCAAAAAAGAGATCGACAAGATCAATACCGGCGACATCCTGGAAATCCTGGGTACTGATCCAGGTTCTCGCAACGACCTTCCCGGTTGGTGCTCGCGGGCCGGCCATGAATACCTCGGAGAGAAAGAAGATTCCGGGTTCATTCGTTTCTATCTGCGAAAAAAATAAGCCCCGCCCAGAATCTGTGTTTACGGCATATTCACCCCTGAATATGCCTTTTTTTTCTTTTTTATCTGGAGGATAAAATGGCAAAGAGTATTGGTATTTTTGTTACGTCTCCACAGCACATGCGTCATGTCCTGGGAGTCACCGAGGCCGCTGTTGCTAAGGGTGCCAAGGTTAAGGTTTTCTTCACCTGGTTTGCAACGCATCTGACCAAATGCAAAGAATTCCCCAAACTTTGTGCCATGGAAGGAGTTGATGTTTCCATCTGCGTGGACAGCTACAAAAAGGCTGGCTACGATATAGAAGACATCCCCGCAGGTCTTGACAGCACCAAAATGGCCACCCAGGCTCAGCATGGCGCTATCATTGAAGACTACGACTGCTACCTGACCTTATAAGGAGAGAACCCAATGTCTAAAGTATTATTCTTAATGCCCAGTAGGGAATACGTTCTTGACGGTATCCGTTCCGCCCTTGGTCTTGCCGTAGAAAACATGTATGCCTATGGCTGTGTTATGTACAATGACCTCAATGAGCTTGCGGTAAACGAGAAGGACATGAAAGAGTATCATATGGAAAATGTGGAATGGCTCCGCGACATGGAAGGCGACTGCTATACCCTGCCTGAGGCTAACGCTGCAAATTATGGCCTGACCCAGACCACCCTGGAAGAACTTGGCCAGAAGATGCGGGAGATGGAATACATCATCCCCTACGGCATCATGAGAGCTGACAAAAGCTAAGACCTATTAACCTTATTACGGAGTTATCAAGATGAAAATCTTACACGTTATGCGGTCCGCTGAGATCAATGATGATGTCACGAAGCTCAAAGAGATCGTTTCCGCTGATCGCGACAATGTAGAGTTCAACCTCGATGTAGCTGCTCCTGACTATGGAAAGCTTGTCGAGATGGTCTGGGAAGCTGACCAGACCATCTGCTGGTGGTAGTCCGCTCCGCCGCGCAGATATTTTCCCAAAAAGGGGGGCTGAGCCAGAAGCGCTGGCCCCCTTTTTTTCTACGCCCTTCCCGCCTCTTTCCTTCGCCCCTTCTGTTTTTTTGCCCCTCTAGATCAGCAGCCAAGAGCTTTTCCACCAGTCGCCACCATGCTTTTTTTCTCTGGGCTGAGCCCGACCGCCGCCTCACCAGCTGCCTTTTTATTCCTTGTTGATCACCTTTTGGAGTTACGCGGCCTGTGGAGGGCATCAGAAAGGCGGCGGAAAAAGCCCGGCCGGGGTATATCTCCCCTTTTCAAATGAGCGCCATTGCCACTTCAGCATTCTCTGTTTATAAAGAAGACGAAGACTCCGTCATCAACGAGAAGAGGCGTCACGCCTTCTCTGCCATCCTTTGAGGAATAGCCATGTCTCCATCTTACACCTATACCAAACTCGACCAGAAAGGCGTCTCTGACCATATCTTCCACCCCATCTCTTTGCCCCCTTCTCCTCCCCCCACAGGGGCCGAAGATATCCCTATCAAAGTGGAGGAAGGCGCCGCCACCCATCTGCGCATTTTTCCTTCTGGCAAGAGCGAGGCGCCCTGCCTCCTTTTTTTCCATGGCAATGGTGAGGTTGTTGCTGACTATGACGAGGTGGGAGCCACCCATAATAAAGGAGAGATCACCTTTATTGCCGCAGAATACCGGGGCTATGGCCTCTCAACCGGAACGCCCACGGCAGGCAACATGATGACAGACTGCCATGCCGTTCTGGAGGCCGTCTGCTCCTGGCGTCAGGCCCAGGGATATAAGGGCAAGCTTCTGGTCATGGGCAGGTCTCTGGGCTGCGCCCCGGCCATAGAGCTGGCCTGGGCCCATCCGGACCTTATCGATGCCCTGCTTATTGACAGCGGTTTCGCCCTTACCCTGCCCCTTCTCCAGACCCTGGGCGTTGACGTGGATGGCCTGGGGCTCGTTGAGGAAGATGGGTTTCACAACCTGGACAAGATCAAATCCATCTCCATGCCCACCTACATCATCCACGGTCAAAACGATGAGGTCATTACCCTGACCAATGCCACGGAACTTATTGCTGAATCCATCGCCCAGCAGAAGGAGTTTCAGACCGTTCCCGGCGCCGGCCATAACACGATTATGGCCGTGGCGGGCCCGCTCTATTATGAGGTCATGGGCAGATTCATCAACACCATCGGCAAGGGGAGAATGAAAAAAAGAGGGGTCCGGTAATCTTTCGGCCCGCCGGCAGCGCTCAGTGCCCGCCGGCAGCGCTCAGTGCCGGGGTTTGAAAAAATTATTGGCAAACATAACCAGAAACTCTTCGCTTTGCAGCATATAGGCCTGCTCGGCCAGTGCCGCCAGTTCCTTCTTTATGGTAGCCAAGGCGGGCAGCGGCGGCAGGGGGGGCAGATGGAACTCAACGTTCTCGGGGACGTCAATCCGCAATTTTCGACCAATAGCCTCGGCCACTCCGCTTTCGCGTCCCGCCTCCATATTGCCGGCTACCGGGGGTGCCCCCAGGGAGCGGAGAAAGGTCATCATGGCCGGCACATCATGTTTTTTCTCAAAGAGTTCAATTTCATCCCTCAGATCGGCATGGATGGTTTTCAGCTCCTCATATTTTTGGCGGTAGCTTGCCACATGGAGAGAGAGGTGGTCATAGCAGTCGAGCAGTAAATTCTGAAAGCGTCCCTTGCGAGTCAAGCCCCGCCTGCGTACGCTTTCAAAAACACGCTCTCTGATTGTTTTTGATTCCGTGAGATAGGGGTCATAGAAAAGCTTCTTTTCCAAATGACAGAGCTGCAGAAAGGCATCAATAAGCTCCTCCTCATGAAGGAGGATATAGATGCGAATGAGGTCGAAGCTGATCCTCTTTTCGAGGATAAAGGAGTATTGGCGGATCTTGTCCTTATAGGCCAGGGAATCCTCTTCAATAAACTTACGAAAGCCAAAAAAGTTATCGGCCATTTCGCTCTGGAGTTCAATGGCCAGATAGTCTTCAAAATCATCCACGCCCATGCTGGTTCCCCTCAGAAACGTGCAGGGATCTCGCCCCGCCTCCTGTCTTCGACATCTTCCCTTTTCATAAAAGTATAGCAAAAGAAAGAAATGGAAAAAAGTCTATTTTAAGAGGGGCTGAAAGAGCTGGGCCCAGAACAAAGATCAGGCCTTGATCTGCTCCTTAGCGATCATGGTGTCGATAAAGCGCAGCACAAAATCGCGCTGGGCCGGGGTGGCATAGGCGATACAGGAGCAGTGCAGATTACTCTGGCTGCGGAGAAGCAATTCTATCATGAGCTTATCTTTCGCCAGTTCCACGGCAAAGAAGAAGGGCCCGCAGGCATTATGGCCCAGCTGGGCCTCGGCCCAGAGATCTTCCGGAAGCTGGAGCCAGAACATGCCCACCATGGCCGCCTGACTCAGGCTCTTTTTCAAATAGGTGTCCAGTCTGTCATGCTCCTGGCCACTCAGTTCATCTATTATAAATTGTCGCATCAGGCTCCACCCCTTCAGGGAAGGCGGCCGCCCCTATCAGGGGCAGCCCTTGTTAATATAATTTACGAATCCAGATCCCGCACCGTCCGACCCTCTTTAAGATCCCGCTCTTCCAGATAGCGGACAATGGACTCAGCAGCCTCCTTGGCCTGATAAACCGCCTTGGCAACGGTCTGGGGCCCGAGCACCGCATCCCCGGCGGCAAAGATCCACTCGACGTTAGTCTGGAAGGTGGTCTTGTCGATGATATAGGTGCCCCACCTGGTCAAGGCAAAGTGCTGACCCGTGTCGATCTCATGATCCACATTCTGACTGATGGCAGGAATAACGCACTCAGCGGCAATGACAAAATTGGAGCCGGCCTGTTCCACGGGTCTTCTTCGGCCGGAATCATCAGGGGGACCGAGTTCCATCTTTATGCATTCAATACCGGTCATCCTGCCCTCTTCGCCCACAATCTTCACCGGGGCGGCCAGAAATTCAATCTTCACCCCCTCCTGCTGCAGATGATGAATCTCTTCACTGGAGGCGGGCATCTCCTCGATGGTCCGCCGGTAGAGGATAAAGACATTCCCTGAACCTTCGCGCAGGGCGACCCGGGCGCAATCAATGGCCACATTACCGCCGCCCACCACCACCACGTTCTGGCCCACATCCACCTTATTGCCGGAAAGAACCTCCCGGAGATAATCAATGCCGGGGAGGACCCCTGCCATTTCTTCGCCTTCCACCCCCAGTTTACGGCTGGTATGGGCGCCGACCCCGACAAAGACGGCGTCAAAACCATGTTCTGTCCGCAGTTGCTGGAGGGTAATGTCCCTGCCGATCACCACATCATGGATAATCTGCACGCCGCAATCCTTCAGGGCGGCAAATTCGGCATTGAGAATATGCCGGGGCAACCGAAAGGGGGGAATACCCACCTTGAGCATGCCGCCGATAACCGGCAGTGATTCATAGATGGTGCATTCATATCCCGCATGGGCCAAATGATAGGCGGCAGTCATGCCGGCGGGACCCGAGCCGACAAGGGCCACTTTTTTACCCTTGGGCAGGGCACAGGCCACATTAATTTTCTTCTGGTGATGCACCATCCAGTCAGACATGAAGCGCTCAATGAGCCCGATGGCCACTGGTTTTCCTTTTTTGGCCCGGACGCAGGAGCCTTCACACTGGTTCTCATGGGGACATACCCGCGAGCAGATGGCCGGCAACGAAGAAGTCTCACGCACCTTCCAGTACGCCTCCTCGAATTTACCTTCCCCAACCAGGGCAATAAAAGCCGGGATATCATTGTTGATGGGACAGCCAAGGCGGCAGCCCGGCTTCTTGCACTGCAGACAGCGCAGGGCCTCTACCTTGACACTCTCTTCCGTAAAACCCAGGGAGACCTCGTCATAATTATCCGTTCTGATTTCAGGAGAAAGCTCCGCACATGTTTGTCGATCTATGGCCATTCTCTCTTTGGCGTTCATTTTGGCTCCTTGTTACTCATTTAAGAGGTGAAACATTAAAACGTGCACGACAGACAACGTTGTCATCCTTAACCTACTTATCCCAAAAAATCACCACGGGGAAACTACCTAAAAAGATCTTTTCTAAAGAGGGGGCGGCCCTAACCTGCCCTTTAAACGGAGTGTTCCTTGACAAGGGACCATTTTTCAACTAATTGATTCTTTCATCATCTAAGTTAACGATATATCTCAGCACGCTCTCTCAAACTTGCCACCCTCATGATCCCCTCAGTTCCTTATGAAAGTTGAATTTATAAATCCTTTTTTACAGGCCGCCAAAAATGTCCTGGAGACCATGTGCCAGACCCAGGTTATCCCCAAGAAGGCCTTCCTCAAAGAGGACAAACATACGTTTGGTGAGGTTACCGGCATCATCGGCATGGCAAGTCATGAGGTGTCCGGCTGCATGATCCTCAGCTTTTCTGAGAAATGTATTATCAATATTGTTGCCAACATGCTCATGGAAGATGCCAAGGAGCGTATTGATGATGAAATCATCGATGCGGTGGGCGAGTTGACCAATATGATATGCGGCGGCGCCAAGGCGACCTTGGGCCAGATGAATCACAAATTTGATCTGGCAACCCCCACCATGATTACCGGCAAGGGCGTGGAGATTTCAACCCTCTCAGAATCTCCAACCATTGTTATCCCCTTTGACACCAAATATGGCGGCTTTGTCATCGAAGCCAACCTGGCGGCAAAGAAGCGCTAGCTGCCCATAAATTGCACAAAAAAAAGCCGCACATAAATGTGCGGCTTTTTTTGTGGAATTACTGACCTCAGAGGCTCTTAACGGCCCCTCTTCTCAGCAACCCGGACGCGGGCCAGGGCACGCTGCAGGGCAGCCTGGGCCCGGGCCTCATTGATTTTTTCCTGTTTGCCCGTCATTTGGGCAAGACGTTTCTCAGCCCTTTCCTTGGCAAGCAGGGCCCGATCAATATCGATATCAGAACCCTTTTCACAACTTTCAACGATAAAGGTAATCTTATTACTAGATACCTCACAGAAACCGCCGCTCACCATCAGGGAATACTCTTTGCCCTGCTTCTTATAGGACAACTCGCCAACCTTGATAGTGGAAAGAAAAGGGGCATGGTTAGCAAGAACACCGAAAACACCGCCGGAACCAGGGGCAGTGACGATATCAACATCTTCACTCACCACCGGACCTGAGGGGGTTACGACCTCAAGTTCAATTGTTTCTGCCATAACACATCACCTCGAATAATGGCACCAGGGCAGTCCATCGCCCTGGTGCGTGTTCAACCCGCTTAAGCTGCCTTGGACGTGGCCTTGGCATTTTTCTCAACAGCCTCTTCAATGGAACCAACCATATAGAAGGCGGTCTCAGGCAGGTCATCGTGCTTGCCTTCAAGGATCTCTTTGAAACCGCGAACCGTATCAGCCACCTTGACGAATTTACCATCCATGCCGGTAAAGACCTCGGCAACAGTAAAGGGCTGAGAAAGGAAACGCTGGACCTTACGGGCCCGGCCAACCAGGAGCTGATCTTCCTCGGAAAGCTCATCCATACCGAGAATGGCAATGATGTCCTGAAGATCTTTATATTTCTGCAGGGAGTTCTGGACATTACGCGCCACCAGATAATGCTCTTCACCCAAAACATTGGGATCGAGAATCCGCGAGGTGGAGTCAAGAGGATCAACGGCGGGGTAGATACCCAGCTCAGCAATCTGACGGGAAAGAACAACTGTACCGTCGAGATGGGCAAAGGTGGTGGCAGGAGCAGGGTCCGTCAAGTCATCCGCAGGTACGTATACACACTGAACCGCGGTAATGGAGCCCTTATTGGTGGAGGTAATACGCTCCTGAAGAGCACCAAGGTCCGTGGCCAGGGTGGGCTGATAACCAACCGCTGAAGGAATACGACCAAGAAGGGCGGAAACCTCGGCACCGGCCTGGGTAAAGCGGAAGATATTATCAACGAAGAAGAGCACGTCCTGGCCCTCTTCATCACGGAAATACTCAGCAGCAGAGAGGCCGGTAAGGGCCACCCGGGAGCGGGCTCCTGGAGGCTCGGTCATCTGGCCATAAACAAGGGCTGCCTTGGGCAGAACGCCTGATTCCTTCATCTCCTGATAAAGGTCATTACCCTCACGGGTACGCTCGCCAACCCCGCAGAATACGGAGATACCACCATGATGCATGGCGATGTTGTTAACCATCTCCATCATGATAACGGTCTTCCCACAGCCGGCACCACCGAACAGCCCCATCTTACCACCCTGGGGAAAGGGCACCAGCAGGTCGATAACCTTAATGCCGGTCTCAAGAACATGGACCTCAGTGGACTGATCAACAAAGGAAGGGGCCGGTTTATGGATAACACCTGTTTTTTCCGATGAGATGTCACCTTTACCATCCACGGGCCGACCAACAACATTCATGATCCGTCCCAGGGTGGCTGGGCCAACCGGAATGGTGATGGGTGCACCGGTGTTCTTCACTTCCATGCCGCGCACCAGACCATCGGTCTGATCCATGGCAACGGCGCGCACCACGTTATCACCCAGATGCTGGGCAACCTCAACAACCAGATTGTCAGGATCGCTATTGATACCGGGGTTGGTAACCGTAAGGGCCGTTAAAATTTCTGGCAGGGTGCCAGCATCAAACTCAACGTCAATTACCGGTCCTACAACCGAAACTATTTTACCACTTTTTAACTCACTCATGGGCTTTATGCCTCCTTAAGCATCTATGCAGACAGCCATCAGATTGATGGTGTGCGTAATCTTGAATCTGTTATCCTTTCAGGGCCTCAGCGCCACCGACGATATCCATCAGGTCGCCGGTAATGGCAGCCTGCCGGGCCTTATTGAAGATCATGGTCAAATCTTTAACAATGTCATTACAGGCATTGGTGGCATTATCCATGGCAGTCATGCGGGCCGCGTGTTCACTGGCGCCGATATGGAGCATGGAATTAAAGACCATGACATTCATATAGAGAGGCAGAAGCACCTCCATGATCTGATCGGAACTTGGCTCGTAGATATAGTCACTGGACTGGCCAGCAGCGGCAGCACCCTCTGCACCTTCTATCGGTTTAACCGGCAGCAGGTGAATGGTGGTGGGGATCTGTCTAGCTACACTGCGGAAATGGCCATAGATCACCTTGACTTCATCGGCCTCGCCGGCCTCGAAGTTGGCGGCTATATCCTGGGCAATCTGCCGGGCATTGAACATCTGGAAGGTCCCCATGATATCACGGTAGGCGGTTCGCACCAGCCCTCTTTTCCGAAAATAGTTGGACCCCTTCTTCCCGACACAGACAAAGGAAACCTTTTTCCCTTCCGCTTCATACTTGGCAGCAAGCTTTTCAGCCATCCTGATAATATTAGAATTAAAGCTGCCACAGAGTCCGCGGTCAGAGGTAACCACCAGAATCTCGACGGTTTTGACATCGCGCACCTCCATAAGAGGATACTCACCTGTGGCGCCACTGCTCAGATTCGCCATGGTGGCATTGAACTTCTCAGCATAGGGATGGAAATTTTCCATCTTCAACTGGGCGCCGCGGAGCTTTGACGCCGAAACCATGTTCATGGCCTTGGTGATCTGCGATGTCTTTTTCACACCAGCGATTTTTGTTGAAATTTCCTTTAAACTCGCCATTACCGCCCCCTTAGTTGATACCTTTAGAAGCCTTAAACGTCGCGGTGAAGGCTTTCATGGTAGCGTGCATCTTCTCTTCCAGGGCCTTATCGATCTCTTTCTTCTCTTTCAAGGTGTCGAAGATCTCCGGGGCCGAGGCAGTGATATGGGAATAGAGATCCTGCTCATATTCAGCAAGGGACTCAATGGGCAGGGTATCCAGATAGCCCTTGGTGCCGGCGAAAATAATACTCACCTGCTTTTCCATGGGCAGCGGCTGATACTGGGGCTGCTTGAGAATCTCCACCAGACGCGCACCACGGGTCAACTGGGCCTGGGTGGCGGCATCAAGGTCAGATCCAAAACCGGCAAAGGCGGCCAGCTCACGGTACTGGGCAAGATCAAGACGCAGGCTGCCTGCAACCTGCTTCATGGCCTTAACCTGGGCCGCACCACCAACACGGGATACGGAGAGACCAACGTTAATGGCCGGACGAACACCGGAGAAAAAGAGGTTGGGCTCCAGGTATACCTGACCATCGGTAATGGAAATAACGTTGGTGGGAATAAAGGCGGAAACATCACCGGCCTGGGTCTCGATAATGGGCAGAGCGGTGAGGGAACCGGCGCCGAGCTCATCGGAAAGCTTTGAGGAGCGCTCCAGGAGACGACTATGGTTGAAGAAAATGTCACCGGGGTAGGCCTCACGTCCTGGTGGACGACGCAGGAGCAGAGAAAGCTCACGATAGGCAACCGCCTGCTTGGAAAGATCATCATAGATGATCAGGGCATGCTGACCACGATCACGGAAATACTCACCCATGGAGGTGCCGGCAAAGGCGGAGACATACTGCATGGGCGCCGGATCAGAGGCACAGGCGGCCACAACAGTGGTGTATTCCATGGCGTTGTTCTTACGCAGCGCCTCAACAACCAGGGCAACGGTGGACTTTTTCTGACCGATGGCAACATAGATACAATGAACGTCGGTGTCGCGCTGGGCAATGATGGCGTCAACACAGACCGCGGTCTTGCCGATCTGGCGATCACCAATAACCAGCTCACGCTGACCACGGCCAACCGGGGTCATGGCGTCAATGGCCTTGGCACCGGTGTAGCAGGGCTCATGCACACCCTTACGGGCAATAACGCCGGGGGCCAGAACCTCGATCTTGGAGGAGTGCTTGGCGTTGATGGGTCCTTGCCCGTCAATGGGGAAACCAACACCATCAACAACGCGGCCTTCCATCTCAGGACCAACAGGAACCTCAGCAATCTTGCCGGTACGTTTGACGATGTCGCCTTCTTTAATACCGGCAACACTACCAAGCACCGCACAACCTACGTTGTCGGCCTCAAGGTTGAGGGCAAGGCCCAGAATGCCGCCAGGAAACTCAAGAAGCTCCATGGCCATGCAATTCTCCACACCACTGACCCGGGCGATACCATCACCAACAGAGATAACGGTTCCGGTTTCACTCAGATCCGCCTTGGTCTCGAAATCCTTGATCTGGCCTTTGATAATTTGACTGATTTCTTCAGCTTTAATCTGCATTGCTTTATTCACTCCCCTTAATAGACTCTTTTAAAACTGCGAGCTGCGTCTTAATACTGCCATCCATGACCAAGTCGCCAACCTTGGCGATCATGCCGCCAATGATGGACGGATCAACCTTGCTGGTTACAGTTACACGCTTCCCGGTTATTTTCTCTAAAGTTTCCTGGATCTTGGCCTGAAGGCCTGCTGACATCTCGGTGGCAGAGGTGACCACACCCTGACAGGTGTTGTTTTCCTGATCAACGAGAACCTGAAACATCTCCGTAATATCGGTAAGAACATCTGCCCGCCGCTTCTGGACAAGAAGCCGCAGGAAATTGCCGATCATGGTTGAAACGCCGGCGGCCTTGACCAGCTCCTTCATGATCCCTTCCCGTGCATCCAAGGGATACAGGGGATTGGACAGAGCATCGACAAGTTCCGGGCTGCCTGCAACCATGGCTGCAAACTCGCTGAGACTTACGGCATACTCATCAAGGGCGTTTTCTTCCTTACCAATGGCAAAAAGGGCCTTGGCATAACGTTTTGCAAGGACTGCGTTCTTCATTATGCGGCACCTCCCACTTTGGCTAAATAACCCTCAACCAGAGCAACCTGATCATCGGCATTAAGGTTATTCTTGATAATATCCTCAGCCATGACCGCTGCCAGATCGGCAACTTCACGCCTGAGATTCAGTTTGGACTCAGCAACCGCATTGGCCACTGCCAACTCCGCCTGCCGGGTGATCTGCGCCGCCGCATCGTTAGCCTCGGCAATAATCCGCTCTTTTTCCACCTCACCCTGGGTAACGGCTGTTGCCACCATTATCTTGAGCTCCTCATCAAGACCGGCGAGACGGGAGGCATACTCCTGATACATCCGCTCAGCCTCACTGCGTTTGCTCTCCAGCTCATCAAACTCATCGCTGATGTGCTGGCGGCGACCGCGCAGGCCGTCGACAATGGGCTTTTTGAGGAACCAGACCAGAATGATAACCAGGGCGGCAAAGTTCATGGCGCGCCAGCCGAGATCCGTCCACTTGTGCGCCGGGATTCCCAAGAATCCACCGGCTGCAGCGTGAGGATCGGTTACGGCATATGCCAGGGCGGCACATCCGGTCATTGCCACCAGTGCCAGAGCTGCAATCCCCAGCTTGGACCAATTAATATCTCTCCTCATCAAACAGCCCTCCCCAGAATTTTACCGGCCATGTCCTTGGCAAAGTCATCGATCTTGCCAGTCAGCTCTTTCTGGGCAGCGCTGAATTCTGATGCAACTATGCTTAATTGTTCGGCCTTGGCCTTATCAGCCTCACCCCGAATCTCAGCAAGTTTCTCATTTCCGGCCGCCTGCGCAGAGGCCTTGGCTCCATCAAACTCCGCCTTGGCCTTGCGCCGGGCGTCATTCATCTTAGAATCAAACTCTTCAACCCGTAATTGGGCATTTTTCTTATAGTTTTCCACTTCTGTCGCGAGGCTCTCAAACTTTTCCTTGCGCCGAGCCAGAATATTTCTGACCGGACGATACAGAGTCACATTCAACACCATCATTAAGATAATGATGTTCAGGATCTGCATCGGCATAGTCAAGTCAATAGTAATCATAAGTTTCCCTTCCTCCTCTTCTTTTTGTCATGTATTTGCCGCGTTCCCCACTTGACACGAGAGCAGCCGCATACAGCTCAAACCAAAAACCAAAAATCAAAAACCTGCACTCGCCTTGCGAGCCTTCCCGGGGCAGCAACAAATTGCAGGCAAAAAAATTCTGTGGACAATTACTGAATGACTCCTCATTAAACCAGTGATTGATTACTATAGAACAAATATGCTGTCAACTTTTTTTACCCCTCCGAAAGAGACCAAAAAGCAACGCAATTTCAGTGTTTACCTAGGTTCTAACCCTTGGGGCGGCAAATAAATTACGGCCCATTTTCAGCCAGTTCGAGCCTCTTCAAAAATAACGGGCCGCAGCTGACTACCTAGGAAATTTTCCAGAAATTTCCTCTCCGCCCCCCCCAAAAGCTCGCTTTCCCTCTCTCCCGCAATTTTTCCCTGCAAAAAAAAGAGCTTGCCTACAAAGATCCTCGACAAACACCGCTGTCGGGCCCTACAATATAATTATAGAGGAAACAACAACTCATCACCTCAGCCGGGAGATCTCCCATGATCACCATCAAGAACATTCTTGTGCCCATTGATTTTTCCGACAATGCCGAACTTGTCATGGAATACGCCCTCACTGTTGCGCACCACTTCAAGTCCCCTCTCCTTATCTGCTTTGTGGCCCAACTCTATACAGATTATTCTGATTTTTACATTCCGCAGGTGCCCATCGTGACCATGGAAGAAGAAATTGACAGGGCCGCCAAAGAGCGGATGCATCGCTTTGTCGAAAAACACGGCAACAACATTAAAATTGAAGAATGTGTACGCATGGGCAATGTGGCCCATGAGATTCTCACCCTGGCCAAAGAGCGCCAGGTGGATCTCATTGTTATGGGCACCCATGGTTTTCAGGGCTTAGAGAAGATTCTTTTCGGCTCCGTGGCGGAAAAGGTGGTAAAGACGGCAACCTGTCCTGTTCTGACCATTAAACCCCGGCCTGTGGAGGAGTAAAGACCGCCCGCCTGACAGCTCCTCCTTGCTTCTTTGCCCTTTGCCATCCTTTGCCGGGATGAGGCCACTCCGGCCCATCCCCCCGGCCCGGCCCGGCGCCACCACTCCTCCCCCTCCCCCTGGCCCTTCCTGAAGGGCAGCCACGCCCTTCTCCCTTCCCCTCTTTTATGGCCCCGGCCCTGTTCACCCAAAAAAAACGGCTGGGCAGTTGGTCATGGGGACGATAAAAATTGCCGCCAGAGGATAGCCATGGCCTGGTAATGATGGTATCTCCATACCTCAAGAAATTATTTCATGTTACCTCAAAGAGAGAGATACCTGCCCCATGCCCTCCTTCCCTGAAAGCACCCCATGGCTCCTGGCCCTAGGCACCATGGCCGTGATTCTTCTTTTCCTCATCACCAGGCAGTTCGCCCTCAAACAACAACTGGCGGCCAGCCAGGAGAACGCCATTGCCCTTGATCGCCAGCTTGCCATCCTCACCGAGCGGGCCGTGGCCCTGGAGGCGGAGAATCACCGGCGGCAAGAGGAAGGGGGCAGGCAGCAGGCAGCCCTGGTGGCCCAGCGCAACCAGCTGGCCGCCGAGATAGAGGCCCTTAACAACAGCCACACCCGTCTGCAGGCGGAGATGGCCTCCTTAACCACCCGGCTGCACCGCTTGGCTGAGCTCACCCAGGAGCGCGATGCGGCCCGGTGCGAGGTCAACACCCTGCGGGAGCAAAAACATGGCGTTGCTAATGAATATGCCGCCCTGCAGGCGCAGATGATTGAGGAACGCAAAGCAGCAGATGACAAGCTCAGGCTCCTGGAACAGGCCGAGGTGAAGATGACCAAGGAGTTTGAGAACCTGGCCAACCGCATCTTCGAAGAGAAGCAGGAAAAGTTCAGCCAGGTGAGCAAGATGAATATGGAAGCCATGCTCACCCCCATGCAGGAACAGCTCAGCCATTTCCGGCAAAGGGTGGACCATGTCTATGACACGGAAAACAAAGAGCGGGCCTCCCTGCTCTCGGAAATCAGACAGCTCAAATCATTGAACGAGCGCATCGGCGCCGACGCCCTCAACCTGACCCGGGCCTTAAAAGGCGACAGCAAGCTGCGCGGCAACTGGGGCGAGATGCAGCTGGAGCGCCTCCTGGAGGAGTCCGGCCTTGAAAAAGGCCGGGAGTACCAGGTCCAGGTCAACCACCACAACGGGGAGGGCAAACGCCTGCAGCCCGATGTGGTGGTGCATCTGCCGGAGAAAAAAGATGTGGTCATCGACTCCAAGGTCTCCCTGGTGGCCTATGAGCAGTACCACACCGCTGACAGCGACAGCGGTCGACAGCTCCACATCAGAAATCATCTCGCCGCCATGCGCCGCCATATAAGCGGCCTCAGTACCAAGAAATATGATGAACTCATCGGCGTCAACTCCCTGGACCTGGTGATCATGTTCGTCCCCATTGAGCCCGCCCTGCTCCTGGCCTTTGAACAGGAGCCAGGCCTGTTCAGCGAGGCCTTCAACCGTCACATCCTTCTGGTCAGCCCCTCCACCCTGATGGCCACCCTGCAGATCATCTATAATATCTGGCGCTACGAAAAGCAGAATATCAACGCCCTGAAGATCGCCACCGACGCCGGTCGTCTCTACGACCAATTCGCCCTGTTTGTCGAGGCCCTGGAGCAGGTGGGCAGTCAGCTCAAAAAGGCCACCGAGAGCTATGATACCGCCCATAAGCGCCTTACCAGCGGCAAGGGTAATCTGGTGGGAAGGACAGAGAAGTTGAAGAAGCTGGGGGCAAAGACCAAGAAGACTTTGGACAGTCAGTTGCTTGAAGCGGCGGCTGTGGAGGAGGAGTTGGAAGGGTAATATGATGTGCTGTTTTGGTGGAAAAGGACCTTGGATGTTTCTTTTGTCTTGGTTGCCCGGGAGAGTTTGTTCCTTTTTACTCGTCTAAAAAGGAACCGAAAAAGGACGCCCCAGCAGCCCTGGCCTGCGGCGCGCCCGATTTTCGACTGGAAAAGGGCATTGTAAAAACTCGCTTTCGCTCAGACAATTTACAATGCTTATCCTTTTCCAGCCGAAAATCGAGCTCAGGGCTGAATGGGGAAGGTCAATAGAGATGCCCTGCGGGCGATATTGTAACGGTATTAAAATATGTTAGGGAATCATTTGTATAATAAGTGACATGAGAGCAGAGATGATTTTGACAAGTCCCCCCCCCGCACACTGTATGCCACTATGGATGCGGTTGTGGCCGAGGACGTTTTAAGGAGCAGGCCTACACAGTAGGATCCTAAGGTGCCTTTCCCCATTGCAGACTTGAGCGAGCAGGGAGCCGGGAAAAGGATAAGAACTGTAAACTGTTTGAGCGAAGCGAGTTTTTACAGTTCCCTTTTCAGGGCGGAAGGCGAGCGGGCCGCAGGCCAAGTCTGCCGGGGTGCCCTTTTTGCGTTACTTTTTGGGCAAACAAAAAAGAACAAACTCCCCGGGCAACCAAAACAAAAACACCACCCAAGGTCCCCTTACTCCCACTCCAGGGCGAAGTTTAACCCTCATCATAAAGCTGAGCCATGGCAAATGTCTCAGCCGCCATCTCCTCCACTAATTCTGACGGTTCTAAAACCTGGGCCTGGCGGCCCCAGGAGAGCAGCCACTTCCGCAACTCAAAGAGGTGGCTGACGGTGAGCTCAAGAAGCAGAGCGCCATCCTCCTCTTCGATGATCTGCTGACTGGCATGCCAGAGGCGCTCCCTGATATAAGGGGCCACCTGGTTACTGAAGCGGACGCGGACCTTGGTTTTTTCAGCACTCCAATGCACCCCGAAATGGCTGGCAGTGATGGCCTCAAAATCAAAATCAGCCGGGACAACAAAGGCCTCCTGGCTGAGCGTGGCCTCTGAGATCCGGGCCAGGCTGAAGGTGCGGATCTTCTGGCGCAGATGACAATAGGCAATGACGTACCAGTCACCCTCAAAGCGCACGCCATGATAGGGGTCAATACGCCGCCGCGATGAGCGGCCGCCGCCGGCGGCGGCCTGGTAGCTGATCTCCAGGCTGTGCAGGGAGCGCAGCCCCTCAAAGACCGCCTGCCAGATGCCGGGACTGATCATGGTCTGGGCCGCTGAAAAGAAGGTGAATCTGGAAAAATCAGAACCAGGCCCCAGGGAGGTCTTGGCCGGCAGGGAGTCCTCGATCTTCCGGAAGACCTGACAGAGATTGTGGTAGACCGGGGTCCCCTCATACTGCTGCAGCAGCTTTTCAGCCAGATAGATGGCAAAGAGATCGCTCTCCTTGACGTCCATGGCCGGCAGATGGTAGCGCGGCTCCGTATAATAATAACCGCGCTCCGTGGCCGAATAGGTCAAAGGGGCCTCAAGCTGGTAGCGCAGATAGTCGAAATCGCGCTGGATGGTCTTGCTGCTCACCTCCCACTCGGCCGCCAGAGAGCTGCAGTTGGGAAAGCCCCCCTCCTGGATCTTGCGATCAATAAAGAGCAGCCGTGCATGCTGCGGTTTGTATTTAGCCATGGTTTCTCCTGGTCAGACATTGATTGACTGACCAGGAGAATAGCTTATTTTCCTGCCAGGAGCGACTTCTTTCTGCTTACCGAAGCAGCCCGGCCCTTCTCCAGATAAAGGTAGGAACTCTTCACATCTGCAGATCCGGCGTAAAACCGCTGCGCATGGTGTTCTCGCTGATACAGCGCGGATTGCAGAAGTGCTGGAGATAGCCCGGGCCGCCGGCCTTGGTGCCCGTACCGCTCAGGCCGAAGCCGCCAAAGGGCTGGCCCTGGACCCGGGCCCCGGCGCAGCCCCGGTTGAGATAGAGAGTACCCACCTTGAAATGACGGCGGGCCGCCTCCATATTGCGGGGGCTGCGGGAAAAAAGGGCACCGGTGAGGGCAAAGTGGGTGCTGTTGGCCACCTCCAGGGCGCTCTTAAAATCAGCGACCCGCATCACCGTCAAAAGGGGGCCGCATAACTCCTCCTGCATCAGTTGATGATCCGCCCTGGCCACCTCAAAGATGGCAGGGGGAACAAAATAGCCCGGAGAACGGCCCTCCCCGGCAAAGAGGAGGCGGGCGCCCTGAGGCGGGGTGGCAAGGAGCTGGCCCAGCCGGTGCTGGGCGACCTGGCTGATCACCGGCCCCAGGCGGCAGGCCGGATCCGGGGCCGGGGCCATGGGCAGGGTGCGACAGGCCTCGAGCAGGCGGGGCAGGAAGGCTGCCGCGATAGCACCCACCAGGATAAGGCGGGAACAGGCCGAGCAATGCTGGCCGGCATAGCCAAACGCCGACTCCATAACGCCCTTGAGGGCGGCATCCATATCCGCGTCCTCATCGACGATAATGGCATTCTTGCCCCCCATCTCACAGACCACCCGCTTCACCTCCTTGTGGCCGGCCCTGGTCTGACCCGCCTTGGCGATGATCCCCAGGCCCACCTTGGTGGAGCCGGCAAAGGCGATCTGGCAGATATCCACCTGCTCCACCAGGAAAGCACCGATTTCCGCCCCGGAGCCCGGCAGAAACTGGACCACCTGGGGCGGCAGGCCGGCCTGGAGCAGCCGCTGATACAAGGCAAAGGCCGTGGCACTGGCAGCGCCGGCCGGCTTGATGAGTACCGTGTTGCCGGCCACCAAGGCAGCGGCGGTCATGCCGCAGAGAACGGCCAGGGGAAAGTTTCCGGGGGCAATGACCAGGCAGGGTCCACGCCCCTCATAAAAGAGGCTGTTCTCCTCGCCGTTCATATTCCCCTGTTTTTTGGGCAGCAACTCCAGGAGGGCCTGGCGCGCGTAATAGCGGCAGAAATCAATGGCCTGGGCCACGTCGCCATCGGCTTCCCGCCGCGGCCGGCCCACCTCATGGGCCAGCAGGGCGGCCAGCTCAAAACGGTCCTTCTCCAAGATACCGGCCAGGGTGGCCAGGTACTGGGCCCGCTCCACCAGGGGCCTGTCGCGCCAGGCGGCAAACGCCTCTTTGGCCACGGCCACGGCCCTCCTGGCCTGCGGCCGGCTGGTCTGGCTCACCTCAGCCACCACCAGGGCGGGATCATTGGGGGAGAGATGTTTCTGCAGGGCCTTGTTCTTCATCCTGCCGTCCACCACCAGGGGCACCTGCAGGGGCAGCCTCTCCCTGATGGCCTCCAGACTCGCCGCCATCCTGCTGCGCACCTGGGAATCGCTGAAATCAAGGAGGTTGACGTTGCAAAAAGGGCTGTTGAGATCACCGCGCACCAGCCCCTCCTCCTCAGCCATCTCCGGGCCGGGGTCCGGAGCGCTGAGCATGGTGGCGATGGCCACCCCCTCATGATAGCTCTGGCGCAAAAAACCGCTCTTTGAGGTGCTTTCCAGCAGACGCCGGACCAGATAGGCCATACCGGGCACAAGCGCACCCATGGGAGTATGAATCCGGAGGCGGTAGCCATCCTCGGCCAGCACCCGGTGCTGGGGTTCGGCCATGCCGTGGAGCATCTGGAGCTCAAAGGCGTGGCGCGGCAGCCCCTGCTCCTCCGCCAGGACCAGGGCATGGACCAGAGAGCGCAGGTTATGGCTGGCAAAGGCCGGGGTAACCAGCTCCTGGTTGTCGATAAGCTTGGCGGTAAGATGCTCGTAGCTGGCATCGGTACGCGCCTTATTGGTGTAGACCGGGCAGGAAAAGCCGTTTTGACGGGCATGGACCACCTCATAATCCCAATACGCCCCCTTGACCAAGCGGACGGTAAAGGGGGTGCCCCGCTTCTTGCTTAGCTCCAGGAGCCGCTCACAGTCGCTGCCGGCCGTCTTGAGATAGGCCTGGATGACCAGGCCCAGATGGGGCCAGTCAAAAAAATCGGGATGGCAGGCCAGGGCCTCAAAAAGATCATAGGTGATATGGTGGCCGGCCCATTGCTGCAGGTCAAAATTGATAAAGACATGATGGCGGCGGGCGGTCCGCAGCAGGGGCAGCAGCCTCTCCTTGAGGCGAGCCACCGAACCCTGGTGATCGGCGGCATCGAGATAGGGATCCAGGGCCGAAATCTGCACCGAGACCTGGGCCCTGGGCACCGGCCCGCTGGGCGAGGAGTAGAGCTGCTCATTTTCCGGCCACTCCTTGGCGGCCCCGGCCAGTTGAGCAATAAGGTTCAGATAATCCTGGAGATAACGGTCCGCCTCCTCGTCACTGGTGGCGGCCGCACCCAGGATATCCGCGGTAAAGGCGAGATTGTTGTGGGCCAGTTTCTTGAAGAGGGAGATGGCTCCCCTGCCCTCCCGCTCACAGATGAAGCGCCGCGCCATTTCCGTAATATTGGCCCGAATGGCCCTGGTGGCCAGGGGGGCGGCAATGCCGCCGCTGGCCATGGAAAGCACCGAGCGCACCATCACCGGCAGCTTGCGCTCCTGCCCCAGGAGATAGTCCTGGACATGCGAGGCCATGGCCGCCGTGGAATGGAGGGCAGGCAGGACATCGATAAAGCGGAAGGCATCCACCCGGAAGGCCTCATCGTCCATGACCCAGTCCCGGATCTGGCCCTGCCAGGAGCGGTTGTCAAAGAGCGTCGGCATCTCGCCCTTCATCCGCTGCCAATACTGCTTCCCCACCTCGGTGATGCGCCGATTAATCCGTTCCTGCTCTGCCGTCATCTGCTGGCATCCTCCCTAGGTTGCATAAAAGAGGGTGCTGTCACCTTCTTCATGACAAAAAGTATAGCATGGTTGGCCAGAGGAAAGACACCTGGAATTATGGAGAAAAAGCCCCTTGCTGCCCACTCAGATCAGGACGCCTCTCTGCCTGCTGCCGCTCTCATGAAAATGAGAGCAAAACCATTGACAGGCCAGGGCGGAAGTATGATCATCAGGACCAGGAAAATGCTCCGCCCACCCTGGCGGCACCCACAAGGCTTACCGCTGCATCCGGCCAGGCCGGCTTTTTTACATATTTCATGAGTCCACCTGCAGCAGGGAGCAGCCCCTGCCCATGCCCACACCGAGAAAGGTCTGAAGATGCCGATAACAGCCTATACCATCGAGGCCCTGACCCGGATCAGGCAAAGCGCCCCCCTTATTCATAACATCACGAATTTTGTCGTTATGAACAGCTCCGCAAATATCCTGCTGGCCATGGGCGCTTCTCCTGTCATGGCCCATTGCCGGGCGGAAGTAGCAGAGATGACCTCTTTGGCCCAGGCCCTGGTCCTCAACATAGGGACCCTCGACGACTATTGGCTGGAAGCGATGATCTGCGCCGGCCAAAGGGCCAACAGCCTGGGCATACCAGTGATCCTTGATCCGGTGGGGGCCGGGGCGACCCGCTTCCGCACCGAGGCCGTGAGGAAAATCATGGCACAGTGCGCCATCACGGTCCTGCGCGGCAACTGCTCAGAGATTTTCTCCCTTATTGCCTCGGACATCAAGACCAAAGGGGTGGACACAACCCTGGCCTTAACGGCGGAGATGGTGAAGGAGGCCGGCAAAATGGCCCTGGATCAGGGCTGTGTCCTTGCCATTTCCGGCCCGGAAGACTGCATAACCGATGGCAGCCAGGTTTTCCGCGTGAAAAACGGCCACCCCATCATGACCAGGGTCACCGGGAGCGGCTGCGGCCTGACAGCGGTTACCGGGGCCTTTTGTGCCGTTGCCGGCAAGGACATGGCCCGGGCAACCGCAGCGGCCTTCGGATTCTACGGCCTCTGCGGTGATCTGGCGGTGCAGACAAGTGACCGGCCCGGCACGTTCCAGGTGGCCTTCCTGGACCAGCTCTTCTTGACAGGGGCAGAGGAAATAACAAAATATCTCAAGGTAAGCGAGATTTAAAAAAGTTTTAGGATTACCCTCCTCATAAAACAGCGGCTCTTTATGATACCAAAGCAGGGTGCCCCACATCACAAGGACACAAAAAGGGCTGCAGCGGCAGCTCGGCAGACTCTCCCGCCAACTTTGGGGGCAGTGTCTGCCTCTGGTGCGGCTGCGCAAAAAAAAGCAACCCAAGGTGCAGACCTGCTCCACCAGCAAGTATTTACCAGCCAAAAATAACCACAGAAAAGGAACTATTCTTATGAAGATAATCGGAGTTGCGGCCAGCGCCAGAAAGAACAAATCCACCTATTTTCTCCTGGAACAATGTCTCAATGCGCTCAAGGAAAGTGCGGAGGCCGCGGGTAAAAGCCTGGAGGTTGAGGCCATTGATCTGGCAGCGCTGCGTTTTCATGGCTGCCTGGCCTGCGACACCTGCAAAAAGGGGGTGCGATGCAGCCAGCAGGACGATTTCCAGGAACTTATCCCCAAACTCGCCGCACCCGAGGTCGCTGGAATCATCGTGGCCACCCCTGTCTATATGGGCAGCATGTCGAGTCAGGCCAAGGCCTTTCTTGATCGCACCGTACTCTTTCGGCGCAACGGGTTTATGTTTAAAAACAAGCTGGGCGGGGTCATCGCCGTGGGAGGGTCACGCAACGGCGGTCAAGAGTTGACCATTCAGGCGGTGCAGGCAGCCATGATGATCCACGATATGATCATTGTGGGCGATGGCGATCATTTCGGCGGAGCCGGCTGGGCCAACCATCCCGGCGGCTACCAGGACGACGCCACCGGCATTGCCAGCGCCCAAAATCTTGGCAGGCGCATGGCCGAGGTAGCCACCCTGATGCAGGGGTAGGTCCGCCCTGCAGCTACCGGGTCTGATTTCCCGAAGCAGCCATTACAGCCGTGAATGTACTGCCTGCTTATTTTTGCTTATATGGCGCTGGCGCCAGCCAGCGGCCGGTGCGGCGAAGAAAAGAGTCTGATCTGAAAACAGATTTCTGATAAAATAAAATCAGCTAGAAGCTGAACTGCGCACTTGGGCGATCATGATCAAGAGAGACAAGCTATGCCTCTGACACTGGCTGATTTTTTTCAGAATAATCGTCTCCTTACCCCCCTCAATCTTTCAGAGGAACGGGAACGCCATCTCGCCTCCACCATTGAAGAGGGCTTCCTGGTTGGCTTCCTTGAGAAGGTCATCCTCGACTCGGAGGATATCCTGACCATTGATCCCAATCTTGAGCGGAAAACCATCCTGGAGCTGGCTGCTGCCAAAATCGTCAAAAATCTCAAGGCGGAAGCGGCATCCATCAGGTTGCTCGACGCCCGGACCTTGAAGATGCTCTCCTTCGGTTCTTTCGGCCTTGCGGATTTCAAGCGGACATCCACCATCCCGGCGGCACAATCAATTGCCGGTCTTGTGGTCCGGCAGGGCGCAAGCATTGTGGTGCCGAGCATCAAGAAGGACCCGCTCTATCAGTCAAAAAAAATTATTGCCACCAAGGGGTTTAATTCTTTGATCGCCGTGCCCTTGCGGATTCCCAGCTTTGTCCGTGCTGCGGACGATATCCTGGGCTCGCTGCAAATCTACTACCGGGAAGAGGATCGCGAATTTTCAAAAATCGAAGTGATCCTGGCGGAAATGCTGGCCCGGCGAGTCAGCCATGTCCTGGCCCGGAAGAAGATATTGGACCTTAAAAAGCTCAACGACGCCAAAGAGAAAATCACCGACAAGATATTCATCAAGCTCAGTAAAAGAGAGGGGATCAAGCTTAAGGATTTCTTCAATCTTATCATGCCTGATGTAACCGAATTCCTTCGTTTTTTAAGCTGCCTGCTCTTTACCGTTTCGGATGACCTCGAACATATCCAGCTCGAAGCCGCCTACCCCCTGGACAAAACATATTATGAACCGGGCCACTCTTTTACCGTTGAACACCACCCCGCTTTCTGGACCGCGATCCATGGTCTCAAAGAGTATGCCGACATGCCCCATGAACGGTTTCATCCCAATTATCTGCTGATCAAAAATCCCGCCCAGAGCGACATGACCTCTTTCGGCCTCAGGACATTCATCAAGGAGCATGACATCCATTCTATCCTCATGGTCCCCTTGCGGATAGCGGCAAAGACCCGCCACATCCTGACCTTTTACGCCGCCGACCAGAAACAGTCCTTCCAGGAAGACGAAATAGAGCTGCTGACCTTCCTCGGCAAGGAGATCATGAAGGCGTCGACCCTGGAATTCTTAAGCGACACCATCCATGACTTCAAGAATCCGGCCATCGCCGTGGCCGGGTTTGCCGAACGGGCCAAGAAACTGACGGCAAGCGGTGATTTGCAGAAGGCGGATATCGAAAAGCTGCACCGCTATCTTGATATTATCGGCAAGGAGTCGGCCAGGATGCAGGACATTGCCCTGACTATCGGCAATGAGGGGCGCAAGGAGGTGGTGGATCTCGGCCAAACGGCCGGACAAAGGTTTCTGCTTAACGAGGAGGTCATTGCCCGGTCGCAGCGAAAAAACATCACCGCCCACTCTTTCTGCCCGGAGGCAGGCCTCTTGGTGTTGTGTCCGCTTTACAGCCTGGAACGGGTCCTCGACAATCTGCTCAACAATGCCACCAAGGCTCTCCCCGCCGCCGGAGGCCGTTTGACCATGCGCTGCTTCCGGGAAGGAGGGCTGGCCTGCGTCACCATCAGCAACACCGGCCTGATTCCCGCCGACCAGTTCCAGCGCATAAAAAAAGGCGATGTCCTGGGCCGCGGCCTCAATATAATCACCAGATTTGCCCAGACCAACCATGGCAAACTTAAAATAGACACAACCGACACGGATACCGTCATCACCATCAAACTGCCCCTACACCAGCAATAGGGAGCTTGGACAAGCAGAACTAGCACTCCGTAAAACTTAAATGTACGTGTAGAATTTCGTTATTGCATTCGAACCACAAAGACACGAAGGCACAAAGAAAAACATAAAAACAAGAAGCTCTTCGTGTTTTTGTACCCCTCAAGGGGGTATTAAAAAGAATGCCTT
>JAGXFQ010000008.1 GCA_024637145.1 Desulfobulbaceae bacterium | reverse complement strand
AATTTCGTTATTGCCTACGAACCACAAAGACACGAAGGCACAAAGAAAAACATAAAAACAAGAAGCTCTTCGTGTTTTTGTACCCCTCAAGGGGGTATTAAAAAGAATGCCTTTGTGGTTAAAGGCATAGTTGCATAAATACACGAAACTTTAAGTGATACACTGCGCTAGTCCCTGCACCATCGGCAACAAATACGACGCAAAATCTGGGCTCTGTTTTAGGTGAGGTAGAAAAGAAAGGGGGGTTAACCCAGGGCCACATCCAGGGTCATCATCACCGCAAAGCCCATCATGAGGCCGATGGTGGCTACATCGGAGTGCTTTTCGGCCTGGGATTCGGGGATGAGCTCCTCGGCCACCACGTAGATCATGGCGCCGGCTGCAAAGGAGAGGGCGTAGGGCAGCAGGGGCTGCATGAGGAGGACCGCCACCACGCCCAGCACACCGGCTACGGGTTCCACCAGCCCGGAAGCCTGGCCGTACATGAAACTCTTTCTCCGGGACATCCCTTCCCGGCGCAGGGGAACGGAGACCGCCGCCCCTTCCGGGAAATTCTGGATGCCGATGCCCAGGGCCAGGGCCATGGCGCCGCCCAGGGTGGCAGTGGAGGAGAGGTCCGCGGCCACAGCGCCAAAGGCCACCCCAATGGCCAACCCCTCCGGGATGTTGTGAAGGGTGATGGCCAGGACCAAAAGGACACTGCGCTGCCAGCTGGTCTTGACGCCCTCAGCCTCATTGGCCGGGAAGCCGGGATGGACATGGGGCAGAATCTTGTCTGCGGCCCAGAGAAAGATGCCGCCGCTGAGAAAGCCGATGAGGGGCGGCAGCCATTTGATGCCCCCTGCCTCCTCCACCATGACAATGGCCGGCGCCAGCAAGGACCAGAAACTGGCGGCAATCATCACCCCGGCGGCAAAACCGAGCATGGCGTCCAGGGCCTTGCGGTTAATCTTCTTGAAGAAAAAGACCACCGCCGCCCCCAGGGCAGTAAAAAGCCAGGTGAAACAGGTGGCAAGGAGGGCCTGCCAGATGGGGGAGAGAGTTGTGAACCAGGTCAGCATCAGGGTCTCTTTTTTGGGTAGAAGGAGAAACAGGCCGTGAGAGAGGAGAGGTTACTCTTTAGCGTATTCAATTTCCGGAAAGGCCTCAATCTGATTTTTGCCTTTATCCTTGGCCAGGTAGAGGGCTTTGTCCGCCAGGCGGATCAGGTCTTCGTGGGAGATGAGCGCCGTGTCTTCCGAGGTTGCCACACCCAGACTGATGGTGATGAGTTGCAGAGGCAGGGATCTGGCGTGGGGAATTGCCAGATCGACAATGTTTTTCCTTATCCTTTCGGCAACATGCATGGCACCGGCCAGCGGCGTGCCGACGAGAATAATGACAAACTCTTCTCCTCCGTAGCGGGCACAGAAGTCGCCGGGGCTTTGGAGTGTCTTGTCAATGGCCAGGGCCACTTTTTGGAGGCAGAGATCGCCGCTTATATGACCGTAAGTGTCGTTAAATTCCTTGAAATTATCGATGTCGCAGAGAATAAGGGAAAGCGGGGCCTTGGTGCGACGGCTGCGCTTGAATTCCCGCAGGATGCTCTCGGAAAAACTGCGGCGGTTGGGAATGCCGGTGAGGGCATCAAACACCACCTGTCTTTTGATGATTTGATAGGCCCGGTTGAGGCGCAGGCCTGCAAAGACGATGCCCATGAGCCCGGCCAGGCCAATGGCCAGATGGCCCCAGAGCAGAGAGGTGACAGGGAGGGGCCTGATAAAGGGGAGGGTAACGCTGATGCCGCCTCGAATATCCCCCTCAGTATAGCCCTGTTTGGCGTGACATGGCAGGCACGATTTTTCCGTGTAGAGCGGCGCCATATAGAAAAAACGGGCACGGCCCTCTTCCTTGATAAAATGACCAACCTCGGCAATGTTCTTTTCAAAATTCTCCAGGGCGGCCTTTTCCCGGGGGCTGGGGCTGTTATTGGGGCGAAGGGGCCTGAGGCTGGTAATATGAAACTGAATCCCCTTCTTTTGGCGGGCAATTTCAGAGATCTGCCTGGTCATGAAGGCCGGGTTTATCATGGTGAGGGAAAAACCATCGGCAACGGCGATATCACGCCTGGGCGAGGTGAGATAGGGTTTGGGCTGGGTTGTCTGGCTCACCGGGGCATAGAGGCCGCCATGACGGGCATTCCAGGTGCGGGTGATGACGATCTGCTGGAAAAAGCTGCGGGCGGTCTGGAGGGCGATTTCTTTCTGCTCTAAGCGGATATTGTGATAATTCCAGGAGAGGGAGGCGGAGATCAAAAGAAACCAGATGATGCTGGTGACAAGAATATTTTTTTTAATTTTCATTTGGCTTAGCGCCTGCATTTAGCTAAGAATACGGATAAAAAAGGGAGTGCTAAGAGTAGCATCTCTACCTATACTCCCCGGGTCGGAGATGGGGCAAGGGCGAAAAAGGCAAAGGCCGGCCAGCCTGGCTATTAAATAGATTAAAAGAGGGGGAAGGTGATGTCGGATTATCGAACTGAACGAGACAGCATGGGCGAGGTGCAGGTGGCCCTGGAGAAGACCGGTCTCTCCAGAGAGGAGCTGGAGGCGCTGCTCGATCCAGCCCGCTTGGCGGCTGGTAATACCTAACCCTTTGTATCTCCATTGTTCCTGGAGGTCGGGCTCATGGCAATAGGAGTTGAGGCGGGGGTAGCGCTGTGTTATGGTGGCTGCTCACCACGGCCGGGTGTTTCGGTTTCCCCTTATGGTAGATGGAAAAAAGGAGAGGTATGTCTAGGAAGCAGTATCTGAGAATGATAACGCTCCTTTCTGTTATGGTCGCTCTTCCTGCGGGCCTCTATTTTGCCGGAGGGGAGCAGCAGCCGTCAACCGCGCCAGGACCATCATCTTATATCTTGCGGCTGGGCCACAATATGAAGGAAGAGAGCGCCATGCATCTGGCGGCCCAGAAATTCGCCGCCACTGTTTTTGAGCGGAGCGCCGGTCAGGTCCACATCGACATTTTTCCAGACCAGGCCCTGTCGCGCAGCCGGGCGGTGGAGAAGGAGGGCCTGCCGTGATGGCTGACCAGGCTAAACGCAGAGGGCTGGCCCGCAGATTGATGGGGCAGATCGCGCTGCTGGTGACGGCTATCATGATCAGTGGCGGCGCCCTCTCTCTCTGGCTGCTGACCGGAATTATCAAGGATAATCTCCAGGCGTCGCTGGCCGTCACCTCGGCCGAATATCTCCATGATCTTGAGCGCAACCTCTTTTTTGTGGCTGAAACTCTAAAGAATTTCAGCAGGAATCAACTGGTGGTCAACAGTCTTGTTGATACTGCCGGGCGAGAGTTCTATCTGCCTCAGCTTGCCGAGGAGCTGAGCAGCGGTCACCATATCCTTGATGTGAGTGTCCTTGATTTCAGCGGTAATATCATCTTTTCAAGCAGTGGCGGCAGATATGATCACCGTAGCCACCGCAATTTCCAGCGGACACTGGCCAATGGCACAGGCTATGTCCATCATCAAGGCGGAGAAGGGCAGGGCAGTGGTTTTCTCATTTTCCTGCAGCCCATTGAATATTATCGCACCACCCAGGGGGTGGTGGCTCTCACCGTTGATCTTGTCGATTTTGTCAAGAGTGCTGCCCGCCAGGATAAGGGCCTCTCTTATCGGCTCTTCATTGACCAGAGAGCTGTGTACAGCGATAATTTTCAGGCCGATAACGCCTACGTCAGCCTGCGCAACAAGGATACCAGGCAGATGTCCTATCTCCATGAACTGGGCATGACGGTGGAGATCGGGGTCTTGAAAAAGGAGTATCGCCAGCCTCTGGTGCAGGCTGCCTGGCGTTTTTTGGGTCTGGCTGTTATCGCCCTGGTGGTGGCCGTCTTTATCGCGGCCCGGACAGGGCAGAGGATAGCAAGACCCATTGTTGAGCTCTGTGATCGGGTCCGGCGGACCAGTTTGGATGAAGCGGCCAGATGCAGCCCGCTGGGCACCGGGGATGAGTTGGAGGAGCTGGCCCTGGCCTTTGATCTCCGTAATGGCCAACGCCTCCAGGTCCAGGAGGAGTTGCGGGCCAATAATGAGGCCTTGGAGGATGAGATATTTCGGCGCCAGATTATTGAGGAATTATTGCAGAAGGCCCATGACAATCTGGAAAAGCGGGTGGAAGAGCGCACCCAGGAGTTGCGTGCCAGTCAGGAGAGTCTCACCAGGGCCCAGGCCATTGCCCATCTGGGTAATTGGGATTGGCAGGTGGGGGAGGATCGTCTCTGGTGGTCTGACGAGATCTACCGGATTTTCGGCCTTGAGCCCCAGGCCTTTGCCGCCAACTATGAGGCCTTTCTAGCAGTGGTCCACCCTGCCGACCGCGAGATGGTGACCCAGGTCGTGGAAAAGGCCCGGGAGAAAGGGGCCCCCTTTGCCCTGGAGCATCGCATTGTTTTGCCCTCCGGGGAGGAGCGTGTGGTTTTGGAGCAGGGGGCGGTGGTGTGCGATGCGGAGGGTGTTGCCCTGCGCATGGTGGGGACGGTGTTGGATATCAGCGTGCAGAAGGAGCTGGAGATGCTCCTTGTCAAGGAAGAGGAGCGCTTGAGTTCATTGCTGGCCCTCAGTCAACGCTCTTGGGCGTCCCAGGAAGAACTGGTGGAATTTGCCCTGGAGGAGGCGGTACGTCTGACCGGCAGTGAGGTGGGCTATTTTCACCTTTTTGATGAGCGTCAAGAGGAGATTGAGCTCTATGCCTGGTCGAAAAAGACCAGGGCAGTATGTACTACTGCTGAAGCGCTCTCCCACTATCCTGTGGCCGCAGCCGGTGTCTGGGCCGACAGTATCCGCCGACGCCAGGCCGTCATCCATAATGATTACCAGGCCCTGGCTGCAAAGAAAGGTCTGCATGAGGGTCATTTCTCCCTGCGTCGCCATCTCGGAGTGCCGGTTTTTGATGGTGAGGCCATTGTGGCGGTGGTGGGTGTGGGTAATAGCACCCAGGAGTATCATGCGGACTCTGTCCGCCAATTGACCCTCTATATGAACAGCATGTGGCAGGTTTTGAAGCGCAAGCGCATGGAGGAGGAGCTGCAGCGCAAAAATGCCAATCTCGCGGTACTCTATAAGGTAACAGAAGCCGTTAACAAGTCCAGCAATCTTCAGGAAACATTGGTGGATATTCTGGAGGCCGTCACCAGGCTGGATTTCGTCAAGGTGGAGCAGCGCGGCGTCCTCTTTCTGGTCAAGGATGATAAGCTGGTGCTGGCCCATCACCTTGGTCATCCAGACGCCATCTGTGACCGGTTTGCCGCCGATCACCAATGTCTTGATTTTGCCAACTGTCTCTGCGGCCTGGCGGCCCGCAGCGGCGAGATTGTCATCTCGGAAAATTCCGCCACAGACCCGCGTCACACCCTCAACTATGCGGAACTGCCTGACCATGGTCATGTCATTCTCCCCCTCAAGGCCAAAGAAGAGGTGCTGGGGGTCCTCTGCCTCTATTTGCCGTTGGGGACCACCATCGGGAGCAAAGAGCTGGAGCTTTTGCAGGCCTTGGGAAATCAGATCGGCACGGGCCTTGACAATGCCCGGGTCTATGAGAAGGTCAAGGCCTTGGCCCTCCATGACCCCCTTACCGGTCTGGCCAATCGGCGTTATCTTGAGCTCACCTTTACAAAGAATCTGGCCCGGGCCCAGCGCCATGGGACTCCTTTTGCCATTATTATGTTTGATATCGATTATTTCAAAAAATATAACGATACCTACGGCCATGATGCCGGGGATGCAATCCTGGTGACCTTGGCCCAGGTGGTGAGCGCCCAGGTCAGGGAGGTTGATTTTCTGGCCAGATATGGCGGTGAAGAGTTCATCCTGCTCTTGCCGGACACCACTCTCTCTCAGGCCGGGAAGGTGGCTGAAAAGGTGCGGCAGCTGGTGGAGAGTGCGGCGGGGGTAACCATCAGTCTCGGGGTGAGCGCCTATGATGCGGAGCTGGTCAAGAGTCAGGAGCGTATGATCAGCCAGGCGGACAAGGCCCTCTATCGCGCCAAAGGGCAGGGGCGTAACCGGGTGGTGGTTGCCTGAGGGGGCAAAGGGGGTAAGGGCTGTCTTTAAAGGCCCGGGTCGCGGCTCCCATGCCGTGGCCCGGGCCTTTTTGGTGCGGCTGTTTTCTACTGCCAGTAATAGAGGGCGGTGTCGCCTAGCTCTTTTTCAATCTCCAGCAGGCGATTGTATTTGGCAATACGCTCGCCCCGGCTGGCTGAGCCGGTTTTGAGATGGCCGCCATCCATGGCCACGGCGAAATCGGCCAGAAAGGTATCGGTGGTCTCGCCGGAACGGTGGGAGATGAAATAGCGCCAGCCCGCATCGCGGCACATGCGGCAGGCCTCGATGGTCTCGGTCACCGTGCCGATCTGGTTGAGCTTGATCAGCGCTGAGTTGGCGGATTTCTGCGCAATACCCTGGGCGATGTATCGGGTATTGGTGACAAAGATGTCATCCCCCACCACCTCGATTTTGTCCCCCAACCGCCGGGTGAGTTCAGCAAACCCCTGCCAGTCGTTTTCGTCTAAGGGGTCCTCCCAGGAGATGATGGGATATTTCTGTAGCCACTCCTCGGCCATGGCGATCATCTCTGCCGTGTTTTTCTGGCCCAGGCCAGACCAATGCAGATCATAGACGCCATCCCTGTAAAAGGAGCTGGCCGCGGAATCCAGGGCGATGCTGATGTCGGTGCCTGGTTTGTAGCCCGCCTTTTCAATGGCCTCCAGGATGATCTCGATGGCGGCCTCATTGCTGGGCAGATTGGGGGCAAAGCCGCCCTCGTCGCCGATGCCGGTGGACATGCCCTGTTTGTTGAGCAACCCCTTGAGGACGTGGAAGGTCTCGGCCACAGCGCGCAACCCCTCGCGGAAGGTGGTGGCACCGATGGGCACGGCCATGAATTCCTGGAAGTCGACACTGTTGTCGGCATGCTCGCCGCCGTTAATGATGTTCATGCAGGGCACCGGGATGCGGCGGGCCCCCGCCCCTCCCAGATATTGATAGAGGGGAAGGTGGTGGGCCAGGGCAGCGGCCTTGGCCACGGCCATGGAGACCCCGAGGATGGCATTGGCGCCCAGGTTCCTCTTGTTGTCGGTGGCGTCCATCTCCAGCATGATATGATCGATCTCGGTCTGTCTATGGGCGGCCAGGCCGATGATCTCCGGGGCAATCTGCTCCTCCACATTGGCAATGGCCTTCAGCACACCCTTGCCGCCATAACGCCTCATGTCGCCATCGCGCAGCTCCAGGGCCTCGTTCTCGCCGGTGCTGGCGCCGGAGGGCACCGAGGCCGTGGCCTGCCTGCCGTTTTCCAGGGTGATGGAGACCTGAACCGTGGGAAAGCCCCGGGAGTCGAGAATCTCCAGAGCGGTAATGTCGGCAATAATGTCATTCATGGGTTTTTCCTTTTTGGTGGGATTTAAGAAGGGCTAGAAATATTTTTTTCACCACAAAGGTACAAAGACACAAAGTTTTTTTGTGATTTCTCTGTGTCTTTGTGCCTTTGTGGTGAATTTGCAGTTTGACCAGGCAGGCTTTCTAGAGCAGCGGTTCGGTCGTATAGGCCACCTGGGACTGGTCGGAGGTGAATGGTTTAAGGCTGCGGCCTTCTCGCACATCCTCCACCCAGTTGGGGTTAAGGAGGGTGGATTTGCCGCTCAGGATGATGTCGGCATGCTGCAGGGCCTCTTCGGCTGTGGCCCGGTCATAAATCTTGCCGCAGATCAGCAGCGGCAGGTCGCAGACCTCCCGGCTCAGGGCGGCCATGGTCTTGCCGCTGCCAAAGGCGGGTTCCTGGAAATCATAGGTGGAAACGGAGAGGGCGTCCAGGGGCTCTTTGTTGAGGAGACTGACGATCTGCTGATACTCCGTTTGATCACTAAATTGCGAGACCTTCATATCGGCAATGGCCCAGTTGGAAATGCGGAAGAGGAGCAGCCTATCTTTTGGCATCACCTGGTGCACGGCCTGGATAACTTCATGGGCAAAACGGTAGCGGCCGGCCACGGAGCCGCCGTAGCTGTCTGTCCGTTTGTTGGAGTAGGAGGAGAGAAACTGGTTGATCAGGTAGCCATGGGCGCCGTGGATCTCCACGCCGTCAAAGCCGGCGGCCACTGCCCCCTTGGCCGTCTCCACAAAACCGTTGATGACGTGGTCGATGTCAAAGGGGCTCATCGCCTCCGGCACTGGATAGGGTTTTTGGGTGAGGGGGTTCTCCTGTTTTGGGGTAACGGCGCTGGGCGCTATGGCACGGTGGGCCGGGTTGACCTCGGGCCAGGCCATGCGGCCGCAGTGGAACATCTGCATGATGGCCAGAGAGCCGGCAGCCTGGATTTCCCTGACCACCTCACGCCAGGCCTCGATCTGGGGCTGGGTAAGGAGGCGGGCCTGGCCCGGATAGCCCTGGGCGCTTTCATAATCAGTGACCAGGGCCTCGGTGTAGACCAGGGCGGCGCCGTTACGGGCCCGCCGCACCAGAAAGTCAAGGACGTCCTGGCGGGGAATGCTGCCTGGGCCGCCGGACATGCGGGTCATGGGCGCCACCCCGATCCGGTTTTTCAAGATAAAGTTTTTTAACGGAAAAGGGGAGAAAAGAAGATCATCAGCCATGAGCAGACTCCGTAGGGGGGATTTGTCGTACAAGGTCGCAGAAAAAGGCAAGGATGCCTGTCTGAAAAAAAGTGTAGCGTATGGCCGGCCCGCTTGTAAAGCAGACAGTGGCCGCGGCTGCTTTTCTCTGGCCCCGGGGAGAGGCGCGGGAGGAAAGGTTCAAGCCGTCAGGGACAAAAAAAAGGGCCGCAACCCATTTGCAAAGAGTTGCGGCCCTTTTGGTGCGAGGGCAGAAGAAGGTGCTGCTTTTTAGGCCTCTACCTTGGCACGCTTGCTTGCCTCACCTTTGTTGAGATATTTGAAGTAGAGAGGGAAGGCGACGAAGAAGGCGCCGGCCATCAGGTATTCAACGCCCTTGATATGGGTGTAGAAGTCAACAAGAGTCTCATACTCGCCCAGATTGCCGGTGGCCACGAGAAACTGACGGGTCATCTCGCCCACCTGGAAATTTACTGAGGAAAGACCGGTGATAAAGGCCATGATGGCCCAGATCCCAAAGGCGCCGGCTAAGCCAGTGACAATACCGAAGAAGATTCCTGTTTTTTTCTGTTGGGTGTCCATGATTATGCTCCTTTATGGTTGTTTTGTTATACTGTAGGGCTTCTGTTCTGTTATTAAGTTACATGCCGGTGATGGCGGCAAGGTAGCCGGTGATCACGCCACCGATACCGTTGTTCATCAAGGCCCCGACTAAGCAGGCCAGACCCCAGGCGCCCACAAGTCCACCTAAAGTGGTTGCCATCAGGATGCCGGTCTTGGCGGCTTGGGTGATGTCTTCTTGAGCGTTGTGGGTGGTGGTGGTCACTGTTTGGATTTTGCTGTTTGCTTTCATGGCCGTTCTCCTTAGCTCTTTGTTGGTAACTGTTCCTTGATTGTTTCCGCCTTGTTGCTAAGTATAAAAGCATAGCCCGTGCCAGCCATGCCACGGATTATGCTTTCTCTTTAAAAAATACGTTTTTACATAGAGTTAAAATACGCCATGCCGCAGATGTGCGGCATGGCGCTGGCCAGGCGTGGCACCACCCTGCCACACAATGCGTGGCAGGGAGCTGCCACACAATATGTGGCTGCAACAGGTTGTGCCACACATCGGCAAAGGCCCTTCCCGAGCGATCGGGACGAGAAAATAAGACGCACAAGGGGCCGGGTATGGTAATTTGAGGAGGGTGCTGGAAGGTATCTTTGAAAAAATGAACGATATAGGGCTGTTGTGGAAGCAAATGAACTTATAAAAAAAATAAAGGATCTGCCCACCATCTCCACGGTGGCCATCCAGATAAATGAGGAACTGAAGAAGGAGTCGCTGACGGCCAAGTCACTGGCGGCGCTCATTAATCAGGATCCCTCCCTCACTGCCAAGCTCCTCAAGCTGGCCAACTCCGCCTATTATGGTCTGGTAAGGCAGGTCACCACCATGGAAAAGGCCGTGATGGTGCTTGGTCTGCACGCCATTCAGAGTTTGGCTTTTTCCGTTTCCGTCTATAAGGTGTTTAATACTGCCGGGGAGGCGGTCTTTAATTTTCCGGATCTCTGGCTGCACAGTCTCGGCTGCGGGGTGGCAGCCAAAAATCTGGTTTTGGCCAGGACACCCGCTCTTGCTGAGCTGGCATTTGTGGGCGGCATCATTCACGATATCGGCAAGATAGCCATGGCCGACAGGCTGCCGGCAGAAATGGCAAGCATGATGACCCTGATAAGAGAGAAAAAAATATCTCAGGCCGCAGCAGAGGAAGAGATTTTTGGCTTCAGCCATCAGAAGATCGGGGCCAGAATGGCGGTTGCCTGGAATTTCCCTGATAAATATGTCTTTGCTGTCAAGAGCCACCACCAGCAGCCCTTTTCCCTCAAAGAGCAGGATGACCCGGATGCCCTTCTCCTGGCTGAGGGGGTTTTGGTGGGGAATAAGATTGCCAAGAGCCTGGGGTTCGGGGTCAGTACGGATCCGGAAAAAGGGCACGTTACGGCCCAAGAGCTTGAGCTCTTTGGTATCTCTGGCCAGAACCTGCCCAGGATTGTTCAGCAGATCAAGGATGATTATCAGCAGCTGGTGGAGACCTGGCAGCTGGAGGCCTGATAACGACGCTGTAGCAGACCAAGAGGGGCCTTGATGCTCTTCTGCCCCCCCTTCCCCCCTCCCCGCAATCCCCAAACGGCCCAAGATAAAGAAAAGAGTTCCGGCCTGGGAGGTATGACCCTTTGGGGTTGTCGCTGCCAAGGGGGATGCGGGTTTTTCTACTCCGGCGGCCTGGAGAGAGGGGTCTGGGCGGAGGTGCTGGCGGCCTGGGCGATAAAGATACCGTTCTTGGCCGGGTCCACCTGGTAATAACGTTTTAAGACCTCGATGTTCTTGCTGCTCAGCACGGTGCCCTTGCTGAGCAGCAAGACGCCGGTGCCGCTCAAGACGTCGCGGCTGACCACCATATTAATAGCCAGATCCTGGGGGTTGATCTCCAATTCCGAGGCCTTGCCAGAGGGCTGGTTCTGGTGGTAGAATTTTCTGGCCACCTTCAGGACTTTGGGCACCAGCCGGGGGTCAAAGGCGGCGCCTGCTTCTTTCTCCACCAGCTGGCACACCTTGTCCAGGGGAGAGTCGGCGCACTGACGGCGTAGTTCCCTGTCAACAAAGTCGGCAATGGCGATTAGGCGTGCCCCCAGGGGGATCTCGTTTTTTTTAAGGCGGTCAGGGAAGCCCAGGCCGTCATAGCGTTCATGGTGGTGGCGGATCAGCTTGCCTGCCTCATGGAGTTCGTCAATGCCCCCGACCGCGGTCTGGCCGCGCACGGCATGCTTGTTGTACTCCTGTCGCTCATGTTGGTTCAGCTGGCTCTCTTCGGTGTGCAGCATGAGGTCTGGTATGCCTATCTTGCCGATATCGTGCAAAAAAGAAGCGGCAACCAGGGTGTCGACTTCCTTTTTGTCCATCTGCAGATCAGCGGCCACCCGGCGCATCACCTCGGCGATATTGCGCGAGTGGGAACGCATGGACTGGTCTCGCATCTCCAGGAGGGAGGAAAAAGCGAGAATGGTCTTCTTGAAATTCTGAAAAAGCTTGCTGTTGAGTTTCTGTAGGGCGGCATTATTGGTGGTGAGCTCCAGGGTCTGCTGCTGGACCAGGGTTTCCAGCTCATTGGTCCAGCTCTTCAGCTCTTCATTCTGCTTTAATACCAAAGCGGTGAGCCTCTTGTTCTCTTTGAGGAGATTATAGAATTTGAAGGCCTCCAGTGCGGTCTGCAGAAGCTCTTCATCATCCCAGGGCTTGTGCAGATAGCGCCAGGCGCTGGCCCGGTTAATGGCATCCGTGGCCGCGTTGATATCGGCATAGCCGGTGAGCAGGATACGGACGGAATGGGGCGCCACCTTCTTGCTCTTTTCCAGAAAATCAACCCCGCTCATCTCCGGCATCCGCTGATCAGAGACAATAACGCCCATTTCCTCCTCATTTTCAAGAAGCTGCAGGGCCTCTTTACCGGAACCGGCCGTAAAGACGGTGAATTCATCATCCATGAACAGCCGTCGCAGGGCGCGGAGGATGTTGACCTCGTCATCGACAAAAAGGATCCGGCCGCCGGTTCTTTTTTCCTGATTATCCGCATCTGGCATCTGCTATTTATCTCGCTATCTAAATGAAATTTCGTTAATTCTTGTGCCTGTCTTGCAGGCCTCTGGCTTGGGGGAGAAAGGGTGGTCAGGGCAAGGCGAGATCCGCATTCAAGACCAGGATTTTACCCTCCTGGCCCTCACCACTCTTCATATAGGACCCGGTGAGGCGGATTTTGTGCTGACCCAGTTCGATTTTCTCCTGAAAGAGGTCGCCCTTTTTTTGCAGCCTGGAGAGCATCTCCTGCAGGGCTTCAGGGAGACACGCCTCGGCCTCCATCCCCAGCTGGAGGTCGCCGTGGCCCCTGAGAAGCTCAGCTGCTCTTTGGTTGAAGGTTACTACCAGACCGCTCAGGTCCACGCCCACACAACCAACCGGCAGGGAGTCGAGAATGAAATGGCTGCTGGCCAGGGCCTTGGTTTTGAAAAGGATTTCCTGGGTGCGCTCTTCCACCATTCTTTCCAGGTTGTCATTGACCATCCGCAGTTCCTCAATGGTATCCTGCAGCTCCTTGGTCAGGGAGACATTTTCCTGCTGGAGAAGGTAGAGTTCCACGGCCTTGGCGATGGTGACCCGCAACTCCTCATCATTCCAGGGCTTGGGGACGAACTTGTAGATCTGTCCCTCATTGACGGCTGAAACCACGGCAGCGGTATCGGCATAACCAGAGAGAACAATGCGCACCGTGTCCGGTCGACGGGCATAGACCTCTTTGAGGAAATCAACACCGTCCATGCCGGGCATCCGGTAATCGGAGACCACCACCTGTATCCCCGGCTCCCTCTCCAGCACGGCCAGGCCCTCTTCTCCGCATTCCGCAGTGAGGATCTGGTAATCATCATCCATCAAGAGGCGTTGTAAGGCCTTGAGGACATTGGCTTCATCGTCAACACAGAGAATGGTAATATCTTGCTCAGGCCTCATCTTGCTCCAGGGTGATGGGAAGTGTCATGGTGAAGGTGGTACCCATGCCCACCTCACTGGCGACCTCAATGGTACCATGATGATTATTGGTGATGATATCGTAGACAATACTGAGCCCCAGGCCGGTGCCCTTGCCCACCTCCTTGGTGGTGTAAAACGGCTCAAAGACATGGGATATGTTGTCAGGGGCAATGCCGCACCCGGTATCAGAGATGGCAATGGAGATGGTATCGTCGCCACTCCAGGTCCGGATGGTGATGATGCCTGGTTTGGTCATGGCCTGGCTGGCATTGACCAGGAGGTTCATGAAGACCTGATTGAGCTGCTGGGGGAAACAGGAGATGGCGGGCAGGGCGCCATACTCCTTGTGCAGGGTACATTTATACTTCAGCTCATGCCAGACGATGTTGATGGTCTCTTCCAGGCAGCTGTTGATCTGGGCCTTGCTGCGCTGGGCCTGATCCACCCGGGAAAAGTTCTTGAGATTCATGACGATTTTTTTCACCCGCGCAACACCATCAAGGGATTCGCTGAGCAGATCGATAATGTCAGCGAGAATAAAATCAATCTTCAGTTTTCGGCGCTGCTCGGCCACCACCTTGACCTCTGGCGCTGCCGGGCAACAGGCCTGGAGGCAATGGTCCTGCAGCGCCAGAAATTCGCGTATCTTGGCCTGATATCTGGCCAGGGAGTTGAGGTTGGAGGTGACAAAGCCGACGGGGTTGTTGATCTCATGGGCAACACCTGCGGCCAGCTGACCCACGGAGGCCATTTTCTCCTGCTGGAGGAGTTTGGCCTGGGTGGCCTGCAGCTGGGTAAGGGCCTGTTGGGTCTCCTTGTTTTTTTCCTCCAGAAGCCGGGTGATATTTTTGCTGTGGCTGATGTCCTGAAAGGTGATGACCTGCTCGTTGTCTTGCGAGACGTCGAGGGAGCAGGAGCGCATAGCATAGGAGCGACCTGTTGGTCGGTGCAGATATTCAAACTCCTCCTTGGCCAGGAGGCAGAGTTCCATTTCCATGCCCTGGGCGCTTAAAAGGGTGGTCAGGTCCTGGCCGATGATCTCGACAAAAGGCAGATCGAAAAAGGTGGCCACGGGCCTGTTGAGTCTCTTGATCCGCTGTTGACCATCCACCAGGATAACGAAATCCTCTATGCAGTCCATGCTGGCCTCCCACTCTCTTTTGGCCTGGGTAATCTTGTTGGTCAGCTCCTGGAGCTCCATGTGGTCGTGACTGGCGGTGATGTCCCGGAAGGTCATTGCCACATGACTGATCCTCTCCTGTGTATCCTTGATGGGCCAGGCCGTGATTTCATATAAGCGCCTGATTTCGGAATAGAAGGCCATCTTTTTGATGAGGCGGACGCATGTGCCGCTTGCCAGGCTCTCCTTAGCTGGCTGGAATGCCTCCTGTTCCGGGCCGGTGGTGGTAAGGTGGCCAAGGAGGTCATGGCAGGGGCGCGACAGGAAGCCGGCCGCCTCGATATTGAAAAGATTGGCGGCTGTCTGGTTGATGAAGTGGCAGGTGAGATCAGGATTCACCACAATAAGCGGGTCGCGACTGTTGTCAAGAATGGGGAGGCAGATGGCTGGGTTGATTGCCGGCATGATCACGCTCCCGGCTGCTGAGAGGCTGGGCCCGTCAAGAGGTTATGAGAAGAGAGGCTGGGGCCCTGGTGTGCGGCCTGGAGGATGATCTCTTGCTGGTTCATGCTGCTGCTGGTGGCGCCTCTCCTCTGTGTCATGCAATCCTCTCTCATTATTCCTTAATAATCGGCAGTTCCATGGTAAAAGTGGTGCCCCTGCCCAAGGTGCTGGCCACCAGGAGTTTGCCGTGATGTTTCTTTGTTATGATGTCGTAGGCGATACTGAGGCCCAGACCGGTGCCCTTATCCTTTTCTTTGGTGGTAAAGAAGGGTTCAAAGATGTGGGCCATGGTCTTCTCAGCCATTCCCTTGCCGGTGTCCGCTATGGAGATGCAGATCGTCTGGTCCGCGCTCCAGGTCTTGATGGTGATGACCCCCTGCTCTATAATGGCCTGGGCGGCATTGACCAGCAGGTTCATAAAGACCTGGTTGAGTTGCTGAGCATAACATTTGATAAGGGGCAGGTCACCATACTCCTTGTGCACCGTGGCCTTGTATTTCAGCTCGTTCCAGACCACGTTAAGGGTGGTGTCCAGGCAGTCGTTCAGGTTGGCGTCGCCAAATTCCTCCTGGTCCTGGCGGGAGAAATTCTTCAGCGACATAACGATCTTCTTGATCCGCTCACTCCCCTCCAGACTCTCGCTGATTAAGTCATGGATATCCCGGGTGATAAAAGAGATTTTCATTTTTTTGTTGAGCTGGGCGATTTCCGCCTTCATCTCCGGCGGCACGCTCTCCTCAATGAGGGCCACAAATTCGGTGAGGCGGGTGATATATTTTTCCAGGCTGGTGAGGTTGGAGGTGACAAAACCGGTGGGGTTGTTGATCTCGTGGGCAACGCCTGCGGCAAGTTGGCCCACCGTGGCCATTTTTTCACTCTGCAGCATCTGGGACTGGGTGGCCTTGAGTTCATGGAGGGCCTGCTCAAGCTCCACATTTTTGGCGATGATGTCGCTGTTTTTCTGTTGCAGGGCCACGGACTGGTGGGCATTGCGGGTCGCCTCAGCGGAAATTCTTTTTTCCAGCTCCTTGAGGTTGGAGATGTCCCGGAAGCTCTCCAGGATACCCATGGCCCTTTTCCTGCTATCGTAAAAAATGGCGCTTTGGACCAGGCAGTCAAGGGTCTGGCCTTGCCGGTTGGCCTTGCTGACCTCTTGGATGATTTCCTCCCCCTGGCGGCCCTTGGCCAGCGGACACTCTCCGGTATGACAGAAGGGGCCGGGAAAGATATCGTAGCATTTGCGCCCCTGCAGTTCCGCGGCGCTGTACCCCGTCATCTGGCTAAAGGTGGTGTTGAACTTGACCACATTATAATTCCAGTCAACAATGCGCAGACCATCGGCGGCTGAATTAAAGATCTGCTCCAATTCCCCATGGGATGCGGCCAGGGCCTCTTGGATGGTGGCGTGTTCCCGGATCTCTTTCGCCAGCCGGCGGTTGATCTCTTCAAAGGAATGGGTCCGTTCTCTGACCTTGTCCTCCAGTTCCGCCTGGCTTTGGGTAAGCTGGACATGGGCCTCATCCCGGGCCTGGAGCAGCAGGACGAGGCGGCGGCTGGAAAACCAGATGCCGCCCAGGCCAAGAAGCCAGAGGGAAAAAAGGGCCAGCCCCCAGTAAAACTTCTGGGTCTGGGACTCGTTTATCAACTGGTCCAGGGGCAGGACGATACTGATGCCGCCGCGGATATCGCCCTCTTTGTATCCTTGCTGGCTATGGCATTTCAGACAACTTGCCTCGGTGGTCAAGGGCTGCATGAAACGCAGAGACTTTTGGCCGTTGTGGTCGATGAATTCAAGGCGTTCCCTGGCCCCGGCTGCAAAGGATTCCAGAGCCTGGCGCTCCCAGGGGTCCGGGCCGTTTTCGGGACGGATGGGATCCAGGCTGGTGAGGTGGGAGCGGATGCCGAAAATGGTGGCAAACTCCTCATGGAGCTGACGCAGCATATAGGCAGGATTCATGAGGGTAAGGCGGGTGCCGTCGGCTAAGGTCAGGTCGCGGCCGGGAATGTGGGCCAGATAGGGATTAGGGGGGGTATTTGCCGTGGCCGGCACATAGATACCGCCATGGTGGGAGGCCCACACCCGAAAACCTCGATCGCGGTCAATGAGGGTCTTGGCCTGGCGGATGGCGGTGTGCTCAACATGGAGGTGATGGTTGGCGATGGCGGCCATCACCCAGGCCAGAACCACACAGACACTCCAGAAGAGGCCGGCAATCAGAAGATAACGTTTGATTTCAGTTTTGCGGCTCATGGGATTTCTGTGTTGTGGACTCTGGGTTGAGGGTGTTTCAGCAATATAACAGGAAAAGAGAAAAAGGGGATGGGTAGTGATGAGAAACCCCATTCTTTCGAAGGAGATCCCGGACGGACGGGCCAAGGTGTGGGGAGGCAGCCCCTTATCAGCGGAGAGGTTGCTCTTTGAGGGCGGGACAGATGATGCGGTTATGGCCCATTTTTTTGGCCTGATAGAGGGCGTGATTCGCCTGGGTCAGGAGATCATGGACAGCAGTGGCCGCCTTGGGGACGAGCATGGCAACGCCGCAGCTCAAGGTGATGCGGTCGCTGATAGGGGAATGGGCATGGGGGATATTGCGGGCCGCCACCGCCTCCATGACCCGGGTGGCCACGGCGCAGCCCCCTGACTCTGTGGTTGCGGAGAGGAGCATGGCGAATTCCCTGCCGCTGTAGCGGGCCACCAGGTCGCCGGGTCGTTTGACAATGGTGAGGAGAATGGCCGCCACTTTTTGCAGGCAGGCATCGCCCTGGGAGTGGCCGTAGTTTTTATTATAGGACTTCAAAAAATCAATATCGACCAGGCAGAGGGTGATGTTCTGTTGTTGACGGCGGCAGCGGCGCCATTCCAGTTCCAGAAAATCATCAAAGGCGCGGCGGTTGGCCAGGCCGGTGAGGGGGTCGATAAGGGCGGCGCCCTGCACTTTTTTGTTGGCCTCGGCCAGTTCCCGGGCCAGCTCTTTGCGCTGTTCTATCTCCTGTTTGAGCTGAAGCGCTTTTTTGACCCGGCTCAGAAGCTCCAGTTGCTCCACGGGCCTGGTGACATAGTCCGGGGCCTCCTGGGTCAGGGCCTCGACGAGAGGGGCGCTCTTGCTTTCTGCTGTCACCATGATGACAGGGATCTCTGCAGTCTGGGGGGCGCTTTTAAGTTTTCGGCAGGTGGCCATCCCGGCCATCTGCGAGTCGCCCAGGTCCACAATAATAAGGTCCACTCCGGCGCCTGTGCTCTCCTGATTCTCCTGCAAGGAAGAGAGGGTGGCTCTGGCCTGCTGCTCTGAATCTGCGGCAAGGACATTGCTGTAGCCCGCCTGGTTCAATATCTGGCAGAGGCGGTTCCTGCTGGTCAGGGCGTCGGCAATGACGAGGATGGTGGAGGGGCTGAAGTCCATGCAGGGCGATTCTCGCGGTTGAGCGGTCTGGGGTGGGTCTCTGCTGATTATAGTGTCCCGGTCGGCGCGCTTTTTTGCAAGAGCATTGTTGGGGGCGGGGCGTTTTTTTGCAATAAAAGCAAAGCTCAGCAAGAAAAACGGCGCAAGAAGGGCAGGAGTGCCAGGGAGTGGGAAGAGAAGGGCGTCTGCTGGTCCAGAGGGCGCGTCTTCTTTGGCGGTCGGGATGATGGTGGCCCGGCAATGGCTGGTCAGGGGTGCTTCGGCAGAAGGTGGTCGGAGGTCATTGCCGGCCGGCAAGGAAGATCGTCTAAGCGGGTTGCCGGCCGGTGCCGGCGTTTGGTGAATGTCTGAGCAGCGCGCCCCCCCTCCCCCCCCAAAGGAGGACGCGGGCAAGGGTACCAAAGAAGCCCTCCAGGGAGAGAAGGCGCCTTTGTTAGCAAGAATTTCAGGTTGCCAAGGCCTGGCAATGGCGAGGCCAGGCTTGATCCTGTCGACGAGACGCCGTTTTTTAGGCCACCTTTTCTTGCTGGAGCCTGCCCAGCAGTTTATAACGACTGATCTTGCGGCGCAGGGTGTCTTTGGAGATCCCCAGTTCCCGGCAGGTTTTCATGCGCTTCCAGTTGTTACGCCTCAGGGCGCTGAAAATGGCCTGTTTTTCAATCTCATCCAGACATATTGGTTTGCTGTGGCCGGTGCTGATTTTTGTTTCGGCCGGGTGCGTGGGGCCCTTCAGGGTGGCGGGCAGATGTTCGGGATAGATCAGCCCGCCGCTGCAGAGAATAAAGGCATATTCAATGATGTTCTGTAATTCCCGAATATTGCCCGGGAAATCATATTGCATGAGAAGGCGCAGGGTCTCGTCAGCCAGGCCGCCGATAGCCATATGCCGTTCGGCGTTGAATTTTTTAATGAAATGGTCGAGGAGCAGGGGGATATCATGGAGGCGGTCCCGCAGGGTGGGGATTTCAATCTTCACCACATTGAGGCGATAAAAGAGATCTTCCCTGAAGTGGCCGCTCTGCATGAGCTCTGCAAGATTGCTGTTCGTGGCGGCCAGGATGCGGATGTCCGCATGGGTGGCTGCGTTTGAGCCCAAGGGCTCATAAAGCCTGGTCTCCAGGACCCTCAGTAACTTGACCTGCATGGCCAGGGAGATTTCGCCGATTTCATCGAGAAAAAGGGTGCCGCCCTCGGCAGCGGCGATCCTGCCGATCCTGTCCGTTTTGGCATCGGTATAGGCCCCGGCCTTGCAGCCGAACAGCTCCGATTCCAGCAGGGTGTCAGGCAGGGCTCCGCAGTTGACGGTGATCAGGGGGCCGTCACTGCGGTCGCTCAGTTTGTGCAGGGCCTTGGCCAGCACCTCCTTGCCTGTCCCTGACTCGCCGATGATCAGGACGTTGCTGTCGCTCTCGGCGATGCGGGGCAGGATTTCAAAGATGCGGCTCATGGCCGGGCTGTGGCTGATAATATCGCCCATCGGGTTTTGTTTGCAGCAGCCATATTGCTGAATCTTGCTGGGACGCAGATCGCGGAAGGTTTCCACGCCGCCCAGGAGATTGCCCTGATTGTCATAAAGGGGGGCGGCTGAGATACTCACCGGCACCTGTTCATTATCCATATTGCGGATCTGAATACAGCGGTTGCTGTCTGGCTCACCGCTGCTGATGCTGGCGGCAATGGCGCAGGACTTGCCGCAAATGCTGCTGTGGAAGATGTCGCTGCAGTAGCTGCCGATGGCCGCTTGGCGGGAAAAGCCGGTTATGGTTTCTGCGGCCTTGTTAAAGGAGGTGATGCGCCAGTTGGTATCGACGGTGAAGATGCCGTCCGCCACGTTGTCCAGGACAAAGTGGGAGGGAACGCCCTCTTGGGGCAGGCGCGATAAATTTTCGCTCAAGGCCTGCATGGGGATGGGCCAGTTGATCTGGCGTTTAAAGGAGATGCCGTACAAATTCTTAAGGGCGCCGGGGCTTTTTTGGGCCCAGCACACATCCCCATGGACATAATGGGTGCCCTCGGCATAATCCCGCAGGTGGAGTCCCATTTCATCTTCAGGCCAGAGTTCAACATGCATATCCTGCTGCAAGGGGGCATCTGTGATGATTTGCATCCCATTGCTATGGATATCGTAACTTTCAGCGGCGTAGGAGAGGTTTTGGGAACTCTCTCGCAATCTAAATTTAAGGTTAAGGGACAGGCGGGAGTGATGGCGGCGATCTTCTAGATTCTTCAGAGTGATTCTCCTTCTTAAAAAAAGGCGCTGAACACTTGTTGTTGGGGGCCGGAAAGATGCATCACCTCCCTGTTCACACACTCATGGGGGAGAGAAGGATGAACAAGGGGTGATGCAAAAAAAAGCGGCAGCAAACAAGGGCCAGCAGCCATTCTGTTAACAGTTAAGGCGTCGACTTCCTAAAAGCCGGTGCTCACAGCCGTACAAATCTATGAATGTCTTCCAGTAGGTTTCAAATTTTATTTCTGAGCGGTACGTGCCCACATAAAGAGGGTGTTCACCCAGCTCCTTGATGGCAGCAGCCAGCTGGCACCAGGTGCTGTGGCCTATCTTGCCCGGATCGGTATAGAGGGGGTGGCCGTACCAGGTCTCGTTGACTCCCCGGCAGACCGGACATTGGCCGCTGCCTATGATCCACTCTTTGGCGCGCAGGCTTTGGAGCTGGCGCTTGGGGTGGAACTGATTCTCGGCAGTCCTTGAATTTTCGGGGGCATCTGTGTCCTGAATCATCGTTTATCTCCCTTCTTCTTCCGCCTTAAGCTTCTTGCAGGGATATGGAAAAAATCGATTTCTCGTTGCCGCTGATTAAAGGTAAGCCTTTCCGCGCAGATCGCGCGGCGCTAAAGGGGTGCTTTATTCGCTGCCTCTATCCTGCCTCCGTGGTCTTGCTCTGTATTCTCCTCTCAGGGCTAAAGAGCAAAAGGTGTACCGGTTCTGGGGTGCCTGGGGGGAGGTCGTGATAAACAACGGTTTTTCAAGGAGAAAAAATGCGATGTGGCTTTTTGCCAGGGGGGTTTGGGCAGGGAGGGGCCTGGCTGAGCAAGGCAGCTGTCCATTTCCTGAGGGGGAGGGAGGTCAAGAGCTGATTATGTGGCATTTTGCCCCGGCTAGGAGCCGGGCTGCTGGGTCTGGAGCCTGGGCTGTTATTGCTCAGGTGGTGGCCAGATGGGGGGAGGCGAGGGGAATGGTGATGGTGAAGAGGGCGCCGCCACGGTTATGGTTGCAACCCGTCACGGTGCCGCCGTGATATTCAATAATCTTGCGGACATTGGCAAGGCCGAGACCGGTGCCGCCGGGGCGGCTGGTCATAAAAGGCTGGAAGAGACGGTGAATCTTGGTGTTGTCCAGGCCGGGGCCGCTGTCGCGCACCTCCATGATGGCCTGGTCGTTGGCGCCCATCATGGAGCTGAGGCGGCTGGCGATGGTGATGCTGCTGCCTGCCGGTGACCACTGGATGGCGTTTAAGATCAGGTTGGCAAGGGCGCGGATCATCAGTTCCTTGTCAACCTCAAGAGGGAGGGCGTGGAGTTTGTCAATGATTTCCACTGTCACGCCTTTTTTTTCTTTTTCCTGGGCCACGCCGGGCAAGGTGGCGGCCAGGAGATCGGCGAAGGTGGTCACTTCCAGCTGGGGGGTGAGGGGTTTGCCATAGTTCAACAGGTCGTTGAGCATGGTTTCCAGCCTTTGTGACTGCTGTTGGGCAATGGCGGCCAACTCGTGGAAGGCGGGATTGACATCCCCCAGTTCCTGCTGGATGGTTTTAATGGTCATTTTGATGGAGGAGAGGGGATTGCGCATCTCGTGGGCAATGCTTGATGTCAATTCACCAATCCGGGTGAGGGAGGCGGTCTGGGCCAGGGCCCGTTCTATTTCGTTTTTGCGGAGAACCTGCTCGGTTTTTTTATGCTCCGTAATATCGTTGGCCACACAGATCAAGGCAACGATGGTGTTGTCTGCGTTGCGCATGACAGAGCCGGAAAAGAGCACCGGGATCTGGATGCCATCCTTTTTCTTCAGGCAGATCTCAAGATTCACTACATCTTTCCCCATGAGCAGCGGGGTAATGGCCTTGTCCTGGAAAAGCGGCAGCATATCCTCGCAGACCAGGGCAGTGACTTTGAGGCCCAGGAGCTTGTCTTCGCGCTGGTCAAGCAGGGAGGCGGTCTTGGTGTTTATTTTGGAAAGCTGCAGGCCGGGGGTAAGGACCATGAGGGCGCCGGACATGTTTTTGATGATGCTGTCCACATAATCCCGGGAGACCATGGTCTCCTTGAGGTCCTGGGTCATCTCCCAGAAGGAGAGGGCCAGATTGTTGATCTCGTCCTTGGCGCTGCCCAGGGCTGGGCGGTAGACTTCCTTGTTCTTGGCAAAGCGTTTGACCATGGTCTGGATCTGGGCCAGGGGGCGGATGAGCTGCTGGCTGGCAAAGGCGTGGCTGATCAAGATGGCAGTGATCAGCACCACCACGAAGAGAACCCCGAGAAAGAGGGTGTTTATCTGGGCGCTGCGCCGCTGTTCCTGGAGTTCATCTTCCACCTGCTGGGTAAAATAGCGGGCCTGGTGGCGGAGATCATTGAGGATGGTGGTCTGCATGCTCCCTAGCTTCTGCACCTTTTTCTGCAGTTCAATGGAGGTCTCAATGGCCTGGGTGCTTAAATAGACCTCTGAGGCCAATTTAGCAAAGTCGTTATAGCTCGTAAGGAGAGTGCGGATATTTAATTTGCCATGATCAAAGACGGGGTTGTCGCTGGTCATGGCCGCCATCTTCTCCAAAAGGTCACTGATCTGGCCGGAGAGGCGATTGCCCTGAATGGCCTGCTCCGCCTCTCCGGTGAGAAAGGCGTTTTCATATTTTTCTATCTGCTCCTTATAGGCCTGCAGACTCTGGTCGCTGAGCAAGGCCAGGGGCATTTCCACCTTCTGGAGATGGGTGAGCCGGGCTGCCTGGCGGCTGTTTGAGTAAAAACTCGACAGGGTGGCGATGAAATAACCCACCAGGGCGATGAGAACGCAGGTCCACACCTTGTTGCGGATACTGCCGCTGCGGCTGAGGAAAGCAGCTATTCTGGTGGTTAACTGGGCGATGGCCATGGGTTTTTTCGTTCAGCTCAGGTTGAGGATTGATTGCTGGTGCAGGCAATAGGTGTTGCGGCCCTGGTTCTTGGCAAGGTACATGGCCTGGTCTGCCCAATGGAACAGCTGCTCGGCCACCTGGCCGTGGTCTGGGCACATGGTCATGCCGATACTGACACCCGTGGTGCAGGATATATTGCCGAAGGTAAAGGGGGCGGCTAGACGCTGAATAATCTTGGCGGCGATTTTTCTGGCGTCCTGGTCCGAGTGCAGACCGTTTAAGATCATGGTGAATTCGTCGCCGCCCATGCGGGCCACTGTGTCCCCGGCCCGGACCAGGTTCTGCAGTCTGCTGGCAACAGTTTTGAGAACAAGGTCGCCGATATCGTGGCCCAAGGTATCATTAATAGGTTTGAATTTGTCCAGATCAAGGAAAAAGAGGGCGAACTTGGTGCCGCTCCGTTCCGCCTCGTGGATGGCACGGTCGAGACGGTCGAAAAAGAGATGGCGATTGGCCAGGCCGGTGAGGGCATCATGGAGGGCCATCTGCTTCAGTTTCTGCTCGGAATCTTTGAGTTCGGTTATGTCGTTTAGGACGCAGACCAGGCCAACCATCTTGCCCACTTCATTGTCCATCACCGATCCGGAAAAATGGGCCGGAAAGATATGGCCGTCCCTGGTGCAACAATTGACTTCGACATTCTTCAGGGGCCACTGGGCCAGCTGGCTGATGTTTTTCAGGGGCATTGCTTTGGCGGCCACAAAGAGAAGCGCTGCCTCCTTGTCCACGAGATCCTTTTCCTCATAGCCAAAAAGCTCGATTGCCTGCTGGTTGACCTTGTCAATCAGACCTGCCGGGTTAACCACCACCAGGGCCCCTGACATGTTGCGGATAATATTGTCCACATATCTTTTTGATACTGTGGTGGCCTTGAGATCCTTGGTCATCTCATAAAAGGCAGAGGCCAGAAGGCCCACCTCGTCTGAGGGGCTTGCCTCCTCAGGCTCGATGATTTTCTGGGTCATTGCGAAGCTGCGAACATTTTCCTTGAGAGTGGCCAGGGGGGTAATGAGTAGCCGGGTTGCCACTTTGTCGATGATGACGGTGGCCAAGAGCAGGACAAGCAGAAAGAGGCCGCCGAGGAAAAAGGTGTTGTGCAGGGTCGTGGTTTTGTTGCGTTGGATCGCCTCAATGAAGTAGGTGGATATGTTTTTGTCGAGGCTGCTGAAGCGTTCCAGGAGGCTGCGCTGCTGGCGGCCATGCTGCTGGATCTCCCTTTGCAGCTTCGGGGTCAGGTCAACGGCCTCGTCCATCCAGTTTTCAATAGCCTTGGCCAATTTGATATTGACCATGTAATCCTCTCTGAGCTTCTGGATAGAGGCCAGCTTCAGAGGAATCTGGGGGTGACGCTGGATAATTTCTTCCATTTGGGAAAACTTGTCCAGCAGGACATTGTTCAAGGTGTCAAATTCGGTGGCCAGCTCCTTTTCGCCGGTGAGAAAGGCGTCTTCATGTCTGTCGATCTTGGTCTTAAAGAGGTGGCGCATGTCCGTGCCCAGGGAGGCCATGGGGAACCAGATCTCTTCCAGCTTGGAGAGACGATTGTATTGGCCCATGTTGCTGTAGAAACTGGCCAGGGTTGCAATAAAATAGCCGATCAGCGAGACAAGAACACAGAGCCATATTTTTGTGCGGATACTCCCCCAGCTGTTTTTCAGGGTGTGACCTCCACTTGCCGCACCTGTTTGTCCAGGGAATCGGCATCTATATAGCTGATGGTGTTTTTATGCTGACTCATATACGATTTTACCGCTTCATCGTCCTTGACGGCCAGGGGGAGCATGCTGGCGCCACTGTAGAGGATTTTTTTCCAGTATACCGAGAGTTGGGCCGGAGATTTCTGCAGCATTGTTCTGGTAAAAGATTCATGGATATCGTCATTCTTATTCATAATCAGGGTGATGGCCGAGCCATCGGGCCAGAAGCGTTCTTTGCCGAGGAAGATGTTTTTGACCTGGGCAGCCGGCAGTTCCTTGACGGGATTGTCCTTGTGAGCCACAACGATAAAATCCGGCCCTGCACAGACCGGCCCTCCTCCCAAAAAGAGAAGGGCGGCCAGGGCAGCCGTTAATATGGATATGATTTTCAAAGGATGCAATCTTTCTTCCTTGCCTCTGTTTATGATGCTGCCGGCATGCCGCTGTTACGGCTGCCCTGATTCCTCTGTGCCGTCACTCTTTTTCTGGGCCGGGACATTCCTGGTGTTGCCGAACACCGGATATGTGATGGCGAAATCGCTTTCCAAGACCTGGATCCTGTTGTTGAAAAGATCGGCAATAATTACCCGGCCATCGCGATCAACATCAATGGCGGTGGGAAAGTTGAACCACAACGGCCCGGTGCCCCGGCCCCCGAACTCAAAGAGGTGCCGACCCGCCATGTCAAAAACCAGGATGGTGTGCCGCATATAGTCAACGATGTAGATGCATTTTTTCTTCTCGTCCAGGGCAAGTCCCCGGGGCCGGCTCATTTTGCCCGTAGAGCCGCCTTTCTGGCCAAAGGCAAAGAGAAAATTTTCGCCGGGACCATAGACATAGACCTTGCTGGTCTCCTCGCTCAGCAGAAAAATACGGCCGTCACTGTCCATGGCAATGTCATGGAGAAGCACGGGCTGCAGATCTTTGTCCTTGTTCGCGTCCGTGGGAAGCGTGCCCCGTGATTTGGGCAGCAGTTCAGGCGGCAACCCCACGGGCGCGGCTGATATTTCTTCCTCTTGAGTCGAGGGTTCCTCTTGCATTTCAAGAAGGTGGTCTCGCCTCTTTTCGGCGCTGTCCGTGGTCTTTACGGCATCCAGGTAGATTTTATCCACCGGTTTGAGCCAGTGGGAAAATTCCCCCTGGGCGTTTAAGACAAGGACACCGCGGCTCTGGTTGCCGATCAGGTAGATCTTGCCGTTTTTGCCCACGAGGCCGTTGGTGACCGAAAAGTTTTCGGCCCCGGGCATGGCCAGAAAGGTCACCTCTTTTTCAGGCAGGAAGGCGGCGTTTAAGATGGTCAGCCGGCTGGGTTGCTGGTCCTTGGGGCTCTGGCCGATGTAGACAAGGCCCTGCTCCATGTCAAAGAAGATGCATTGCGGAGTGGCAATACCGCGGCCGGCGCCAAGCACCAAGTGGGGAAAGAAATCCTGGCCGTAAATAAGAATATTGTTTTGGCCGCCATTGATGACATAGATTTCTTTGCCGTCAGTCTCGGCGGTGATGTTCAGGGGGAAGCGCAGGGGCTTGCCGCGGTCGTCTTGATCGAGCACGGTGACCAGACGCATCACCGTGCGGGGCTGGGTCTTTTGGTCTTCTTCCTGGCGGTCCATTCCTTCCTGGGCCCCTGCCGAATCAAGGAGTAAGAAAAGGAGCAAGAAAAGGGGCCAGAAAGCCGCCAGAGCGGTTGTCTGTGGCGGCCGGCCCGGAGGCGGGGCGCTCTCCCTTGTCTTGCCGAAAAATATCATGGTTTCAGTCCGTTAGTAATGATGAATTCGCAAAAAGTCCATCGTGCCGTTTGAGATGGCTAAGCAGATAGCGTAGACTTCGAAAACTTTGATATCCAGGTAAGCGAACATCGTGAGACTCCGAGGAGTGGTGGTATCGAGGGCACGGAAGCGTACTTATGTACGCTGAGTACCCGAGATGCCGCCACGACGCAGGAGATCGGAGTTTTTGCGACGCCATCAGTAATGGCATTGGCTGCACACCTGACCGCCGAGAATGTCGCCAATGAGCAGAAATTTATAATCTGAGCCATGGGGGTTGTGGCAGCTCGTACAGGCAAAGGCCCTTTCCGGACGGCGCGGATCCTTAACCCCCTGCACCGGATGCCCCCCCACGGGATGGCCCTTGACCACACCTTGAAAGGCGGTATGGCAGCCCACGCACAGTTCATTGATCGGTTGATAGAGCTGAAAACGGTGGTCAGTGGCATGGGGACTGTGACAGGCAATGCAGCCGCCGCCCTTGATGATGCCATGGATGTAATGGGTGGAGCTCTCTTCGGCGAGCAGGTCTTTTTTGTCGGTATGGCAGGCCACGCAGAGGCTGTCCTTGCCCTTGGCCCAGAGCTGGCCACGATTCTGGTCGGCATGGGGATTATGGCAGACCGTGCAGTCGCCGGTTCCTACTGGTCCGTGGATGTGGTCTTTCTTGAGCCACTCCTTGGCCTGGAGATGGCACTGAAAACAGACGTTTTCCACCTTGCCCACCGGGATGGTTATTTTGTTGGGATCGGTGCTCTCTTGATGACAGGATCGGCACTGCAGGGTGGCGGCCGGGCTGTGTTTCCAGTTTTCGGCAATGATGTTTTTGTGGCAGTCAAAACAGAGGGGCTGGGCCTGGGCGGTGATGGGTCTGCTTGGCGTTGCCGGCTCTTGCTTATGGCACTCCTTGCAGCTGGCCGGCAGCAACTCGTTACGGTGGAAGAGAAAGACACCCTTTTCAGCGAAATTGACATTGAGCAAAGAGCGCAGGGGCCGGTACTTCAAGGTGATACTCTGACCCGTTGGGATAAGTTCAAAGATGTTTTTGCCGGGGGTCAGAGGGAGTCGGAAGTGAAGATAATAATCGCTGTTTTTTGTCTGCCAGATGCCCTGGGGCGAGAAGAGCAGGTCCTCTTTGCGCACGCGGGTCCGGCTGATCTCTTCGTTTTTCTGCTGGCGGACAACAAGATGGGTGGTGGGCTGGCGGGCATAAACGGTGGAGGTGGCGGGCGGCACCAGGATCTCCGGTGCGGCCCAGCCCTTGTCCGGGAGACAGAGCAGGGCGAGGCCAAGGGCAATTCCCACGGCCATGATGCTGTGGTGCCATCCCTTTGCCGGCCGGCATTTTGTGGAGGGAATGGTTGATGGATTGTTCATGGGCAAACCTTGATCAAGGGATGGATTGGGGGAGCTGTGGAGTTCCGGTCAAGAAATTTCCCGGCCACCAGAGGCTCTTGCCGCCAGGGTTATTCTTCCAAATGACTGCTTCTCAGCAAAAGTTCGTAGGCCTTGCTGTACTGCTTGGCCGCCAGGGCGGGATTTTCCTTTTTGTCGTAGAGGGTGCCCAATACATAATGCAGTTCGGCATTGCGGCTGTTGCGAAAGAGCATGGCCTTCAGGTCTTGCAGGGCTGTGTCGATATCACCTTGGGCCGCCGTCACCTGGGCGGAACATATCTCGCCGCGCAGGGAGTCGGCGAGATCAAGCCCGGCATCCAGGCTTTGCCGGGCCTCCGTTATTTTGCCAAGCTGCAAGAAGAGGCAGCCCAGTTCCACATGGGCCTCGGCCAGTTGGGGGTTGTGCGTCACGGCTGCCTCGTATTCGCGCTGGGCCGCTTCGAGTTGGCCTTTGCGGGCCAGGACATTGCCCATCTCCAGGCTCCGGTTGCCATCCTTTTCCGCCGCGGACTTTTCCACCATCACCGGCTTGAGTTCCGCCTCCACCTCGGCGCGGCTTTTTTCTTGCCGCAGGATTTCAATCTCTCCTTTCAGGGTGGCGGTCATCTCCCTGCTGTAGCCCATGCCGGCAAGGGCAATGCCGTTTTGGTCAAGCAGCAGGACAGAGGGCATGATGTAGATGCCGAGAGAGCCGTAGGCCTGTTGTCCCGGATCGAGATAAACCGGCAGGGTAAGGCCGGCTGCCTGGACAACTTCGGCAATGGTGGCCGCTGAGTCGCCCTGGACGTTGATCACCTTGACGTGGATATCTTTTGCCGCCAAAAAAGGGAGGAGTTCCTGGAGTTCGGTCAGGGCCATGACGGACCTTTTTTTCTTGGCAGCCAGATCTGCCCCCCAGAAGAGAAGAATCGCCGGTGCTCCTTGCAGCTCCTGCAGGGAGAGGGTGCTGCTGTCTTCGGCCTTGACCAGGGTCACATCAGGGACCTTCTCCCCCACGTCCAGGGTCCGGAAGGGGAAAGATTCGGCCACCCCTGAGGAGAGAAAAATGGAGAGGGAAAGGAAAGTGGTCAGGGTCATTATTTTGCTGAAAATGCGAATGTTCATAATTGTCATCCCTGGCAGTGTGCCTGTGTACTTTTTTCAGGCGGATCTGGTTTTTTACAATTGCTGACAGGAGGCATCAGGAATTGTCCGGGGGCTTGGTGGTTTATTTTTTTATAAAACCCGCCCTGTTTTTTTCTGGATTTTCAAAAAAGCACATTCCGAGTCGGCCGGCAAAGCACTCCAGAAAACCTTGAAAGTGGTGGTGCTTATGGCGCTGCCGACCGCCTTTTTTACAGCGGCTTTCCCAGGGGTTCGCCCTGTCGGTGCCATAACAGCAGCGGTGGCAAGGGGGGCCCAGGGGAGGACGTATGTGGAGAGGAGAGAGGGGAGGATAAAATGGAACATAATTTGCAATGCAAATTATGGAGGAGAGGATTTCCATTGCATATTCTTAACTTATACCCTTCCCTGCTGTCAAATGGAAAGAGTTGCTGAGTGGCTGAAAGGGAGTTTTTTCAGCTGGGTATCCCTTGATGTTTCCATTTCATGCCGGCAAATATTGACCAGGTCCGCAAGTTTCTGTACTCTTTACCTTTAATAAAGTTTGCGGCAATTTTCGGGCAGGGTCGTTTCCCGGCCTGCCGGAGGGGAAAAATGAGAATGAATGGTCCTGGGTGGTCCCAATGAAAATTTTGATTGTTGACGATGACCAGGCAATATGCCGCTCCCTGCAGGTCCCTCTTGAGTTGAAGGGGCACGAGGTGCAGATGGCCTTTTCCTCGGAAGAGGGCATTGTTGAGGCCATGGAATTCCGACCGGAAGTGGTGTTTCTGGATATTAATCTTCCCGGCCAGAGCGGCATGGAGGCTCTGCCCGCCCTGGTCGAGCTGCCCTGTGAGCCCACCGTGGTCATCATGACCGGGGAGACGGATAATTTCATTGCGGTGCAGGCCATGCGCAGCGGCGCCTTTGACTATCTCCGCAAACCCCTGGAGCTGGATGATATCTACGCCATGCTCTCCAGGGTGGAGATGCATCGCCAGCAGAAGGCAAACATCTCGGCGCCGCCTGTCTCGCCGGCTGGCGGGGTGCTGCATCCCAACATGATCGGCACCCATCCGGACATTATTGATCTGCATAAAAAAATCGGCCTGTTGTCGCGCAGCAGAGTGACGGTTCTTATTCAGGGGGAAAGCGGCACCGGCAAGGAACTGGCCGCACGGATTCTCCACGATGCCCGCGACCCTGACAAGCCTTTTGTGGACATCAACTGTTCCGCTGTGGTGGCCACCTTGCTTGAATCAGAGTTTTTCGGTCACGAAAAAGGGGCTTTTACCGGTGCGGATCGCCTGAAGATAGGTAAGCTGGAGTATGCCGGCACCGGCACCGTCTTCTTTGATGAGATAGGCGATATGCCCTTGGGGTTGCAGGGCAAGCTCCTGCGCGTTCTGCAGGAGGGGGAGTTTGTGCGGGTGGGCGGCCTTGAGTCCATTCCCTTCCGGGCCCGTTTTGTCTCCGCCACCCATTGGGATCTGGAAAAGCTGGTAAAGGAAGGTAAATTTCGAAAAGATCTCTTCTACCGGATTGCGGTTTCCACCCTCTATCTGCCGCCGCTGCGGGACCGGCCCAGCGATATTCCCCAACTGGTTGAAGCGCTGTTGGATAAAATAAGCTGCCAGCTCCAATGTCCGCGGCCCCTGGTGAATGAGGAGGCCATGCAGAAACTGATGAGCTACAGCTGGCCAGGCAATGTTCGGGAGCTGGAAAATGTCCTGACCCGGTCGGTGGCCCTGGCCACGGACAGCGTGCTCACCGGCGCCGAGATATGCCTGGAGCCGTCCCATCGGGATCATGTGACACCGGTGCAGGAGGCGGCGGTGACCCTGGCTGAGGCGGAAAAAAATCATGTGGAAATGACCCTGCGGCGACTGCAGTGGAATATCACCCAGACCGCCAGGCAGTTGGAGATCTCTCCCACCACTCTGCGCAAAAAAATATCTGATTATGGCCTTGTCAATCCCTGCCCCTGAGCTGGGTTTCCGCCCAGCTTCTGACGGGTAGCGGTCAGAAACTGGTGGCGGCGGGTGCGCGCCCCCTTTTTTGATTAATCGCACCCGGAACAGGGGATGGCGGGGCAAAAGGGCGGGATAGAAGAGATTTTTTTGTTTTTCCGGGGGGAACGCCGCCTATTGGTGGCGCTTTGGTTGTTTTTTCAGAGGGATGGGCGTTGGGCGCTCCTGGCTCTGATTCTGGCTTGGCCAGCTTCTGGTGCGGTTATTTGTCGCAGGCGGAGCCGGCCGCGATCGGGTTACGGTGTGGTATGAGTAACGGCAGGGGCCGACAGGTTTTTTTGCGCCCCTTTCTGTTTTTTTGTTTTGGGCATGTTTTTTGCTTTGTCTATCTTAATAAGAGACCTTTTTTTATGGATCGCCAAAGGGCAGGCAAGAGGCTGTTGGCCATAAGCTCCCTTTAGGTGTGAATCGAGGTTTTAGTCAAGGAGGGTGAGGCCCCTGTCTCAACACCGGAGGATGGGGAGAGGGGGGCATGACAGCCGGAACCGCCATTTCAAAAAAAAAACGGCTGCTCTTTATTAAGAAGCGAGAGGCCTTTTCCTGGAGAGGAGGAGGGTTTCTTGGGCAAGGAAAAACGATTGAGGGAGGATAAAGAAAATGAAGAAATATTTTCACCAAAAAAGGATGTTGGCACCGGTGTTAGGTGCTGTGTTGGTGGGCCTCCTGGTTTCGCCGGCTCTGGCCAGGATGGGTGAAAACCAGCCCTGTAGTAATTGCCATACCATGCATAATAGCCAGGGTGGGGTTTCCATGGCTGTTGATGCGGATGGGGTCGCAACAACGACTCCCAATATGGCCCTTTTGATCAAGACGGGTTGTGTAGCCTGTCATACCGGGAACAACAGCTCCACTTCCGGCACGCCCTATGTTTTTGATACGAATAAAACCATGGATCTGGCCGGCGGCAATTTTGCCTGGGTTAATGACGATCAAACTTTTGGCCACAATGTTTTAGATATCAATACCGCGGATTCGTTGTTGGCTAATGTGCCTCCTGGCGGTTCTGCCTTGACTGCCCAGCTCACCTGTGCCGGCACTAATGGCTGTCACGGCGACAGGGCCGCATCGACCCAATTCGGGGCGGTGAGCGGCGCCCACCACGGCAAGGCCGATACCACGGACGGCACCATGAATGGCGGCGACCTGGTCAACAGTTATCGCATGCTTCTTGGCGTCAAGGGTATTGAGGATTCCACCTGGGAGAAGGCGCCCACTGCCTTACTCCATAATCAATATTATGGCATAGACCGTTCTTTGGAAAGTACCGCTACTGTTGACGGAAGTGGAAACCCGGTGACCATCAGCGCCCTCTGTGCCGCCTGCCATGGCACCTTTCATGCTGATGTGGCCGGGACCGATGGGGTTCTCGCGGATGCTATGAGCAGTCCCTGGATCCGCCACCCTACCGATTTTGATATGAATCAGGTAAGCGCTACGGAGTATGGTGCTTATGGCGGTATTAATAATGACTACCTGCCGGGTGTGCCGGTGGCCAGTAATGACCTGGCCTCTGTGCGGTCCATTGTTTTACAAGCCGCTGGTGATGCCATTGTCACTTGTGTGTCCTGCCACCGGGTCCATGGCTCGCCCAATGCCGACATGCTGCGCTGGGATTATACCGGCATGGTCGCGCATGCCGGAGACAACAGCACGGGTTGCTTTGCCTGCCATACCACCAAGGATGATCTGTAATCCCACGATGGTTTGACAGCGCCTGTGCTGAAAAAACACCGCAACGGCTCCGGATGCATGGGCCGCTGCGGTGTTTTGATGTTCCTTGTTTATGTGCCGGAAGGAGCGCGCCTGCCCGCCCAAAAAAGGGCTGCTGTCTACCTGCAGGAGTGATCGTTGCCGGATTTTTGCTGTTTTGAATTTGGGTAGGGTGGCCACCGCTAGAGCGCTGGGGGGTCCTTGCTGATTGCCGCGGTTGGTTCGCTGCCTGACAAATGGGGGGAAATATGCTGGAAGGAGAGACCTTGAAAGGAGTTACGCAAAGTGCTGGAGAGATGGGCCGCCGGCCCGTTATGGTGATGGCCTTGGTCCTGCTGCTGGCCGGCCTGTTTTCCAGCAACGGCGCCCCTGCCATGGCCGCCGACGCCATCACCGTGGTTTCCCCCCCCGATAAGGTTTGGGTCACGGAAAAAGAGCTCTTTTTGGCCGGTATTGTCAGTGACGCCACCATCAGCCAGCTGGAGATCAAGGGCGTCAAGAATAAGGCCCCCAAAAATAAGATCAAGGTGGAGAACAAGGCCTTCGGGGTCATGGTGAGCCTGGATAAGGGAGATAATACCATCACCCTCTCCCACGGCAAGCAGCAGCAGAGCCTCCATGTCTATTATCTGCAGCCTGACGCCTTGAAAAAGGGCCAGGCCGCCCCCCAAGGATTCAAACGTTTTTATGTCCACTCCAACCCCTCGGAGCTCAACTGTCAGGAATGCCATAGGCTGCGGCGGGGCGACTATAATTTCAAGCGTATCGTGCCGGCCCGCTCCACCTGTACCACCGGCTGTCATACGGAGATGGGCAAGAGCGCCCACGTCCATGGTCCGGTGGGCGCCGGGATCTGCATTTCCTGCCATAACCCCCACGGTTCCTATAATCCCATGGCCATCGCCCGCACCGGTCGGGACCTCTGCGTGGTCTGCCACCAGGCCAAGATAGAGGAGTTTGATGATAGCGTTATCCATGCCCCGGTGAAGGAGGGCTGCGTCTCCTGCCATAACCCCCATGAGTCGGCCATGCGTTTTCAGCTGCGGGGTAATGGCGCCAGTGTCAGCAGTCTCTGTTTTAACTGCCATGAATCCCAAATCTTCACCAAGAGCCATCGCCACGGCCCGGTGGGCTCTGGTGACTGTATTGCCTGCCATAAACCCCATGCCGGTAAACATAAAAGCCTGCTCATCGCCTCGCCGGCCAAGGGCGAGGTCTGTTTTCAGTGCCACAAGGACCGGCAGCAGGAATTTTCCATGAAGTATGTCCATGCCCCGGTGGCAGAGGATTGCAATAAATGTCATGATCCCCACAGCTCCGAGGCGCGCTTCCAGCTCCACAAGGAGGGCAGCCAGCTCTGCGCCGATTGCCATGAGCAGAATAATCCAAAGCTCTATGATACCATCAAGAACTCCAAATTCAAGCATCAGCCCGTGGAGCAGGGTCGCTGTACCGACTGTCATCGGGCCCATTCCTCAGACGTCAAATCCATGTTGAAGAAGAGCACCGAGGAGCTCTGTTTCACCTGCCATGATGAGCTGGCCGACCAGGTGGCCGGCAGTGATTTCCGCCATGGCCCGGTGCAGACCGGTGACTGTATGGCCTGCCATGATGTCCATGGCTCTAATAACACCCGGATACTTTCCAAGTATTTTCCCGAGGAGTTCTACAAAGAATACCGACCGGAGAATTATGAGCTCTGTTTCGGCTGTCACAACAAGGATATCGCCAAGAAGAAATTCACCAAGACCCTCACCAACTTCAGGGACGGGGAATATAATCTCCATTATTTTCATGTCAACATGAAGAAGGGGCGGAGCTGTATCGCCTGCCATGACCCCCATGCCAGCACCCAGGCGAAGCATATCCGCGAGGAGGTGCCCTTTGGCGCCTGGTCTTATCCCATAGCCCTCACTAAAACCAAGAACGGCGCCACCTGCGTGGTGGGTTGCCATGCCCCCAAAGGTTATGACCGGAATAAGCCTTTGATTAAACCCAGCAGGTAACCCAGGCCAGGGGGCGGATTTCCGGCGAAAAGGATGATGCCATTGTGAAACAGTGACAGAAGGAAAGGACAGGGAGATGCGGCAGGGCAAACAATCTCACCACCTTATTTTCCTGTCACTTCTTTGTCTTGTCCTGACCCTGCCCGGGGTGGCCGGGGCTGGTCAGGACATTACGGCCAATTGGTCTCACCGTGATGGCAAGGATGAGGGTGCCAGTGATGAGTATTTTATCACCTACACCCTGGGCCTGAAACAGGAGGTTACCGAGACCATGTCCCTGCAAGAGTCAATTCGGTATAGTCGTGGTTGGCGGCAAGAGTATGATAGCCAGAGTGTTGACCCTAGCCTGCGCTTTGGCATCAACAATGACCTCTTTCTCTTTGAACTTTCTGGTTCTGCCTCTCAGCAGCGGCATTCTGTCTCTGCTGATCAGCAGAGGGCAACCTGGGAGGCGGTATGGGCCAGTTCCTGGCAGAAGCGGTTTGTGCCGAATCTGCGGGCCACCTATGGTGAAGACTTTCAAGAGGATGATACTTTTCCGAAATTGACCGAGAATGCCTCTCAAAACGACAGCCTGGCCCTGGATTGGGACCTGGAGCTTTTTAAGGCCTATTATAATTATAACCACCGCAGATATGATAATATCGTTACTGACCGGCAAAGTGATAGTACCAGTAACTTTGCCCGTCTGGAGGCGGATCATGGTTTCTGGCAAAACCGTTTGACGATTGGTGTTGCCCAGCAATACTCTGAAACCCGCGATATAACGACGACCTCGCTGGGAAACGCAACCACGGCCCTGATTCGCCAGAGCCTCTCCCAGGTCCTGCATGGCTTTGATTCCACCCCTTTAACTACGACTAACGAGCTGTCGACCGTCGCGGCCCTCCATGATGGCGATTTGACCACCGCCTCTGCCGTTTCCACCAACGGTATTGATGTGCCGCCCCATAATATTGCCATCAAGGCGGATTTTAAGATCATTGACGCGATCTATCTCTACACCACCCTTGATAAGGCCACCGTGGCCGCCGGCTTCACTTTTGCCCTCTATACCAGTGATAATGGCACCGATTGGCAGCTCAAATCCACCTCGCAACCCTTCGTATATAAGAGCGCTGAAAACCGTTTTGAATTTCCTCTGCCAGCCCTTAATCATCTCTGGCTGAAGCTGGTGATTACCGCAAGTCCCCTGGCCACGGTGGATTTCTCGGAAATCGAGGCCTATCGTGAGGTTTCAGGGACGGGTGAGGTAGAGCTCACCTCTGTCTCGTCCAGCATGATCTCTGACCTGTATCTCAGGGCCCGGCTCGCCGAGGATCTTTCCCTCACCTATAACCTCTCTTTTGAGGAGGGTGAATATGGTTCAGGGGTTGACTATGACCGTTCTAACCAGGGCGGTCATCTGCAATGGCAGACCCTGGTCGCCCTGAACACCAGCCTTGGCATCAATGAATCACGATCCCGGACCGGTGAGGCCGATGAATCCACCAGCCGTTCTTACACCCTCAATATGAATGCCATCCCCCTGGAGACCATGGATGTCAATATGGGACTTACCCGGACGGAGGCATATGAGGGCTCTGAGCGCCGGTCGGTTAATCATAACATCGGCCTCTATACCACGGCAGCCCTCTACCCGGATCTGGACGGCAGTCTTGATCTCAACTATGGTCAGAGCAAACAGGATGACAGCGACCTGACTACCAGAAATTATCATGGCCGCCTTGCCCTCACTGCCCGTCTGGTGCCGGGGCTTATCGCCGATCTGACCACGGATTATCAGCAGACCCTGGGTGATGCCGGCACCGAGACCGTGGGAACGAATCTAGGCCTCAACTGGCGCGCCAGCGACATGCTGTCACTCCATGCCTCAGGCCATAAGGAGTGGCAGGACAGTGACAGCCAAAGTGAAGGGGCGTCTCTCTCTCTTGCCCTGGCGCCCACCAGTACCACCCAGTTTTCCATGAATTATGTCTATGCAAAAGCAGAGGAACAGGTGGAGAGGTATACTCTTTTTGGCAGTTGGTCCCTGGGGCCCCATTTTACTCTGCAGGGCACCGGCAGTTATTCGGAGAGCAAGGAGCAGGAGGAGTGGCAGGTACAGTCGCAACTGGTGGCCAGGTTCTCTGCTATGTAAGAGGGAGACGCAGGGTGGATGCCGAGAGGACGGTGCGGCGCTCATATTATTTTAAAACCTTGCCCAGCAATGCACGGAAGAGAGTGAAATTTTTTTTGTTCGTTTTTTTCTCGGCTGTCGCACCAAAAAGATAATGAAAAGATCGAGTGGTGGCGGCCGGCTGTTTCAGATGGCGCAGTTGCAGAGGGCCAACGGCGGAACCAGGGTAGGGTGGACGATATATGATACTGAGGTATATATGATTACGAAGAGGATTTCTTTCATTCTGCTGCTGCTGATCCTCAGTGCCACCACGAGCTGTGCGAGGCGGGGAGCGGGGCTGGAAAGTTTCAGCAGGGAAAATATAGATATTGGTTTTGTCAAAAGCATTGCCGTGCTGCCCCTGGAAAACAACAGCAAAGATGAATATGCCCCGGAACGGGTCCGGAATATCACCATGACGCAGCTTCTTAGCCGGGGAATTTTTGATGTGGTGGACAAGGGGGTGGTGGACAGCCTTCTCCACGAGGAAGCCATAGATCCGGGTAAGCCGCTGGATCGGCAGGCCCTGCAGCGTTTGGGGCAGCGCCTTAATATCCAGGCGGTCATGCTGGGGACCATTGATCTTGCCGATGAGGGCCGGAAAGGGTCGGTGGTCTATCCTGAGCTGTCAGTCACTCTGCGTCTGCTGGAAGTGGAGAGCGGTTTGGTGATCTGGCAGGCCAGTGGCAACGAAAGTGGTGATTCGGTCTGGCGGCGTCTTTTTGGTCTGGCCTCGGTGGGATCCTTTGAACTCACCCTGACCTTGATTGATAAAATGTTGGCCACTATTCCACGCTGAGGTTATCCACAAAAAGAATGGCTCGTCATAAAATCCTCATACTGCTTGTTTTGCTGGTTGCCGGTCTGTTCCCTCAGGTCGGGTTCAGTCAGAGCGGCCGGATTGCTGTTTTGCCCCTGGAAGATCTGAGCCAGGGGGCTAACGGCCTCAACCTTGCCCTTACCGGTCAGGTCCGGGATGGCATGCGGGACCGCGGCTTCAGCATGGTGCCCCGGGAGGAGATCATTGCCTTTATGGTGAAAAACAGGGTGCGGTGGCTGGGGTATCTCGGCTCCTCTTATGTCCGCCGGCTCCATGACGAGCTGGGGATTGAATATCTGGTTTTAGGGGTTGTTACCCAGCGGCGGGACAAGAGACCCTTCGCCCTTGGCCTCACCCTGCAATTGATCCGCACCAAAGATGCCCGGCTACTCTGGGCGCACAATGTGGAGCTGTGCGGTGCCGATGAAATCGGCCTCCTGGGCTTGGCACAGCTCCGGGACATGGCGGAACTGGAGGCGCAGGTGGTGGAGGAGGCGTTGCGCACCATTCCTGCTGATCTCCAGGACTATGGTCGACCTCTTGCAGTCCGTGATGCCCTGGAGTCTGTTGTTCTGGGGCCGGAAATCGTCAAGCCCGGGGATATGATTTATTGTCGCCTCAAGGTAGGTGGCCTGCCGGCCGATCTTTTTAAGACGTCGGTTTCCATCTTTGTTGACGAGAGGATTATTGAGGCCAGATACCAGAAGGATGAAAAGAACTTCGTGGCCTCTTGGCCGGCGGCGGCAAAAAATGAGAGCTACCCGGTCACCGTGGCTGTTTCCAGTGCCGATGCCGGAGAGCAGCAGGAGGTGCTGGTGGGCAGCTATGTCGTTGATGGCCAGGCGCCCATGTTAGATTTGGAGCTCAAGGGCCAGGAGCTTAACGGGATTACGGTCCTGCAGAAAAGAGTGATTATCATGCCGCGCCTGAAAAAACCGGAGCCCATCAGCCGCTGGCTGATCACCGTGCGCGATGACAAAGGTGCCGAAGTGATGACCGATGATGGCCGGCATAACTTGCCAGCGCGCTTTTCCTGGTGGGGTCAGGGCAAAAACGGGGCATTGGTGGCGGATGGATTTTACAATATTGGTTTCACGGTATGGGACCGGGCCGGTAATAGCGCCCAAACGGCAGAAAGCATTCAGGTCATCCGCCAGGAACCCCAAATGGCCCTGGTCATGAAAGAGGTGGGGAAAAGCCTTGCCCTGGATCTTGAATATACAGGAGATATCCCCCTGGCCTATTGGCGTCTCCAAATTCACAATCAAAGGGGCGATCTGCTTTCGGAAAGCAGCGGGACGGAAGAATCGCGCCGCCTGCTGCTGCCCCTGGCCATGGTGGCCGGCCAAGATATAAGCTACCAGCTCTCTGCCCAGGATATGTTGGGCAACCGGTTGCGCCGCCATGTTGCTGCCCTGGTTTCTGTAAAGGAGAAAGAAACAGAGGCTGAGGCCGGATTATTGACGGGTGCCCAAGAAAAAAAGACAGCATTACACGAGATATGGACCCAAGATTTTTGACCCTCATGGGCATGGCATTCCTGTGTCTCCATCTCCTCTCCGGTTGCAGCAGCACCAGACCCTCTGTGCAGGAGTTTAAAGTTGCCCCGCCGGTCCAGGCCTGCAGGGTCGGGGTTTTGCCCTTTGTCAACAGAAGCGGTTATGACCAGGGGGAGAGGATCCTCTACAGGGTCCTGCTGGCCGAGCTGGTGAGTCAGCGGCCCTGGCATCTGGCCCTGGAGGGCGATGTCCGGCTGATTTACCGGGAATTGCGGCTCCGCCCCTGGATCTGGCCCAGCCCGGAGCAGATGCGGATTATTGCTTCGCGTCTGGGGGTCGATATCCTGGTGGGGGGGGAAATCCTGGAAATGGAGGAGCAGGTGCAGGGGGAGCGGGTTAATCCCCGCTTGAAAATTCAGCTGCACGTCTATAGTGGTAAGGACGGCACGTTGTTGTGGACCACATACCATGGTAAGCAGGGTACGGATTATCGTAAAATAATGCATTTTGGTCTGAGCAACAGCGTCAGCCAGCTTGGCAAAAAAATGCTGAAGGAAATTTTAATATTATGGGAAGAAAAAGGATTATTGGTATGTTCGGATTGACGCGCTTGCTCCTTTGTCTCCTTGTTTTGGTGGGCGGTACCACTCATGAGGCCAGGGCCTGGTTTTGGGATGAGGCGCCGCTGTTGACCATCGACGGGGAGCCGTTTACCGTCCAGGATTACCGGGATTGGTGGCAGAACTGGCAGGAAGAAAATATGCCCCTGCCGGCGTCTCCTGATTCCTTTCTTGACTGGCAGCTCCTGGCCCAGGAAGGCCTTCGCATGCAGCTGGACACGGAGCCGGGCTTTCAGCGCAAGGTGGAGACCTTTCTCAAGGTCCGGGCCTTGATGATCCTCAAAAACGAGGAGGTGGACTCCAGAATCAAGCCCACCAGGGAAGAGTTGTGGGCCGTCTATGAAAAGGAGTATTGTCCCCGTTGGCAGATCGCGGTCTTTTTCTTTGCCACCGAGGCCCAGGCCGCTGCAAAGGGCGCGGCCCTGCGCGGCGGTGCGACCTCGATGGCGGATTTGCAGGCATTACCGGCCAAGGATGGCGGTCCTCTTTATTATGAGTCCAAATGGCTGCGCTATCCCCAGATCCAGGAAGAGTGGCTCTCCTCCTTAAAGGGAAGCAGCCCGGGTTTCATAACGCCCCCCCGGGCCATGGGCAAGCATTTCATTATCCTCCATTTTGTGGCGGAAAAAGGGCCGGAAGAGGAGGATTTTGCCAAGGTCAAGGCGGGAATTCAGGCAAAGGTCAGAGACCAGATCAGCGCCGAGCTCACGTTCAAACTGGTTGAAGAGTTGAAGAAGAAATACCAGGTGGTTGTTGATGAAGAATTTCTGGCCACCATCGGCGATCTCCCCCTGGACCTGGAAACCTCAGAGAGGGCCGTGATCAAGACGACTCAGGGTGACATCAGTGCCGGCGCCCTGCAGGCCATGATTGCCAGGGAACGCCAGTTCAGGAAGCAGTATAAGTTCAGCCCGGAGGAGTCGGAAGTCCTGAAAAAAAGGGTGGTGGCCAATATGCTGGCCCAGACCCTGATTTCCTGGGAGGCCATGGATCGCCATTATGAAGAGCAGGCCCCTTTTGCTGCCACCTATCAGTTTTACCGCAACCATCGGCTCACCAGGGAAATGGAAAAACGGTACATCAGGCCCCAGGCCCTGGTGGCCGAGGCAGAGGCCAGGGCCTATTATGAAGAGAATCTGCAGAAATTTTCTCTGCCGGAGATGATAAGCTATGCCATTGTGGAGGGGGAAGAGGAGCTTATTAATCGCATGCGGCAGGAGATCACCCGGGGTGAGGATTTCTTTGCGGTTGCGGCCAAGCATTTTCCCGGCGGCCTGCCTGTGCAGCAAGTCCCCGTCAGCCATCTGGACCTTGTCCTGCAAGGCCCCCTGCTTGCCCTGCACAAGGGCGAGATGAGCAGGCCTTTTCCCCTGCAGAATAATTTTGCCCTGGCCAAAATGGTGAACCGCCGACCAGCCATGCCCGTGCCCTTCACCCAGGTAAAAGAGGAGATTGACAAGAAGCTCAGTGATGAAAAGTTTGCAGCAGCCCGCACCGAGTTCCTTGATCTTCTTAAGGAAAAAGCAACCATAAAAGTAAATAGCAAGATCTGGAATAAGCTACGTAAGGAGCTTGAGCAACAGTATGAATCTAAGGAAAACAAGTAAGTTTATTGTTCTGTTCTTTCTGGTTGGCGGTCTGGCTTCCTGTGTGACAGGGGAGCCCCAGCAGGCGGCGCGCAAAGGATGTCAGGATTGTCATGTTGAGATGGCAGCTGCTTTGCAACAGGGCAAGGTGCATAAGCCGGTGGCAGATAATGCCTGCGGGGCCTGCCACCTGCCCCATGGCATTGTCGGCGGTGTCTTTCTGCGGGAGAAAGCACCCGGCCTCTGCTTCCGCTGCCATCGGCAGCTGGCCTCTGCCGTGGCTGATCTCTCTGTCCATGAGCCCGTGCAACAGGGAAAGTGCGCGACGTGTCATGCCGCCCATAACGCCCCCCAGGATCATCTGCTGCAGAAGACGGTGAATGAGTCATGCTTTGCATGTCATGCCAGGCAGAATTTTGAGCGCCAAAATGTCCATCCTCCTCTGCAGGATGGCTGTACTTCCTGCCACAATCCCCATAGTGCCGGGCAACCGCAACTGCTGGTCCAGGAGGCGGATGGACTTTGTCTCCGTTGCCATGACAGCAAGAGCGCCCCCTTCAGGCAGGCCCATTTTGGCCAGGCGGCAGACAGCGCCTGTGTCAGCTGCCATACCCCCCATAGTTCGGCAGGACCCGGGCTGCTCAAAACCTTGCTCCATGGGCCCATGGAGCAAGGCGAATGTCTCTCCTGCCACGAGGCCGGCGAGGCAGGGGGGGTGAAGCCGCCAGTCTCGCCGGATGCCCTTTGTCTTTCTTGTCATCAGTCCGTCTATGCAAAAGAGGAGGCCATTCATCGGCCGGTTATGGAGGGCAACTGCAGCAAGTGCCACGCTGCCCATGCCAGTGATGACCAGTATCTCCTGGTGATGAGCCCCGATCGCCTCTGCCTGGAGTGCCATACGGAGGAGCAGGGGACCAAGATGCGCAGCCAGCATGAACCCTATAAAAACGGCAGCTGTCTCGACTGCCATGCCGGCCACGGCAAGACGGCCAATAAGGGGCTGCTGGCTGAGCCGGCAACGCTTTGTGCGACGTGTCACGCCCCCAACCTATATGGCCAGGGCGCCTTTGGCCATGCCCCGGCAGCCAAGGGGCAGTGTTTGACCTGCCATCTGCCCCATGCCTCCCAGGAAAAACGGCTCTTGGCCAAACCGGACGGCGAGGTCTGTCTCTCCTGTCATCCGTCTGTGGTGGAAGAGCTTGGCAAGTTCAGCCTGCACATGCCCTTTGCCGCCGGGGAGTGCAGCCGTTGCCACAGCCCCCATCAGGGGGTTGTGAGCAAGCGCTTACAGGCGCCCACCCAGAAGGGAGAGCTCTGCCTCGGCTGTCACAAGCGCACTGCCCGGGAGCAGGAAAAGGAGCATGGCCACCCACCCTTTGTGGAGGGCCAGTGCCAGACCTGCCATGACCCCCATGCCAGTGATAACTCCTCTCTCTTGCGCCAGGCCGAGGGGCTGCTCTGCCTCTCCTGTCATCAGGATGTGGAGCAGCTGGTTAAGGGGAGCGTCTATCTCCATGCCCCGGTCGCGGCCATGAAGTGCGGTGTCTGCCATGTGGCCCACGGTTCCGGGGACGAGCATCTGCTCATGAAAAAGAAGCCTGATCTCTGTCTGAGTTGCCATCAGGATATCCAGAAATATTGGCAGGAAGGGGTGGCCCATGCCCCTGCCCGTGAGGATTGTGGGCTTTGCCATCTTCCCCATGGCAGTGGGAATCAGGTTCTTCTCAATACGGCCGGGGAAAAACTCTGCTTCTCCTGCCACGATAACCAGACAACCCGTTTCCGCAATGTCCATCACGGCCTGAAGCCTGACGGGGCCTCCTGCCTGAGCTGTCACGATCCGCATGGCTCTCCGGATAAGGGGCTGCTTTACCCGGTTCAGCATACCCCGTTTAGCACGGCGGGTTGTGCGGGCTGTCATGGGGAGGAAAACCGATGAAGATGCGATGTGCTCTTTTACTGGCGGCAGGCCTGCTTTTGCTTGCCCATGACCCGGCCCGGGCCGTGAAGGGATGTCTTGACTGTCATCTCCCCAAGGAATTCAGCGGTAAAATTGTCCATAAACCGGTGGCAAAGGGTCAATGCACCCAGTGCCACAGTCCCCATGTCGCCAAATTCAAGGGGCTGCTGCAGAAACAGGGTGGAGATCTCTGTTATTCCTGTCATAAAGAGGCCAAAAAGAGCTTCAGTCAAGGGGTACAGCATCAGCCTGTTCAGGAGGGCCAGTGTCTCACCTGCCACAGCGCCCATGCCTCTGAGCAGAAGGGCTTGTTGAATCGGCCCATTGCTGAAAGCTGTTTCGGCTGCCATGAGTCCCTTGCCAAAAAAGAGTACCCGCGCCAGCATAAGCCCTTTGCCGAGGGCAATTGTGTGGCCTGTCATCAGCCGCATCAGGCGGACAACTACCAGCTTCTCAAGGACGATGGTGACGCGCTCTGTCTGGGGTGTCACCGTCAGCCGCAAGAGCTGGCCGGTCATCAGGGGTTCCCGGGCCAGGCCGGCGGCTGCCTCTCCTGCCACAACCCCCACGGCGGCACGGCCCAGGGGCTGATCCGGGCCAACCTCCATGCCCCCTTTCAAGAGGGGTGCGCCTCCTGCCACAACAACAAGGAGGTACGGGGCAGCGCCTTATGCCTCAGCTGTCATGGCGAGGTGTGGGAGCAGATGCTTGCCCCCCACTCCCATCTGCTGGCAGGTGATGATTTCTGTGTGACGTGCCACAGCCCCCATGCCTCTGATACGGTGGGTCTTCTCAAGGCGCCCTATGAGCAGCTCTGCCGCTCATGCCACACCGATACCTTTGATCGCAACCGGCGCAGTCTTCATTCTCATCCCCAGACCGAGAAATGCACGGACTGCCATGAACCCCATGGCTCCCAGAGATTAGTGATGCTCAATGGTGATGGCAATGCCATCTGTTCCCGCTGCCACGAAACCCAGGGCGAGTTCAGTCATCCAGTGGGCAGTGAAATCGTCGACCACCGCACCAGCCGGGGGATGAATTGTCTCACCTGTCATGATCCCATGGGCACCGAGTATCGTTATCACCTGAAATTAAGCGGCAAAAAGGCCCTGTGCGTGCAATGTCACCGGAGCTATTAGGGGGGGAAATGGCTACCATGGTAATTGATAAAAGATGTTTGTGGTCTGCAGCCGGGATAGGGGCGTTCCTCTTCTGTCTGAGTTTATGCGGCCAGGCCAGGGCCGCCGACCAGGTCCCCTGGAAGCTGGCCTTTAGTTTAAGTGACCAAAGCGCCGGTGATGCTCTGCCCACAGCGCTCTACGTGGATGGTGACAAGAAGCGCTATTACATGGTGGACAGTAAGGGAGGGAGACTGCTCTCCTTTGATGACCAAGGTGTCTTTCTCCAGGTCTTCAGCCCGGAGGAGGGCCTGGACAAGCCCTTTGACATGGTGCGTCTCAGTGAGGCTGTGCTGCTCATTGCGGAAAAGGGCAAGAATTCCCTGACCCGAATCGACTTTGCCCGCCAGGCAACGAGCCGGGTGGCGGTGCGGGACGGCGGCCGGCAACTGGTGGTGGACCGGTTGGAAATGGCCGGCGATCGACTCTACCTACTTGATCGCGCCAGCGGCCAGATCTGCCGTCTTTCCGAATCCTTCAATATTGAGCAGCGTTTCCCCCTGCCCCAGGGCAGCGGCGGTATTGTCGATTTCAAGATTGTCGGCGAGCAGATCTGGGCCCTGGGCCAGCAGGAAAAATGGCTTTATGTCTATCTGGATAACGGTCGGATCACTAAACGTCTCGATATCTCGGCCCTGGTGAAATTTCCGGTGTCCCTGGCCGTGGATGCTGGCGGCCTCATCTATGTTTTGGATCGCCATGCGGGGGAGATAGTGGTGCTGGATCGCCAGGCCAAGCTCAAACAGCGCTTTCTTGGCAAGGGTCATGGCCCGCGGCAGCTCTATTACCCTATGGAGATCCGTTTCGATCCCTGGGGCCGGCTCTGTGTCGTTGATGAGGGCAATAGCCGGGTTCAGGTGTTTCGCCGCTAGGGGAAGGATATGATGGGTCCTGGGAAAAATGCATTGATGTGGGTAGCACTCCTGCTCGGCGTGCCTGGCCTGGCCCTGGCCAAGGTTTCCGGACCCTGTGTGGATTGCCATACCATGCATAACAGCCAGGCCGGCGTATCCATGGCCTATACCATGAGTGGGGCGACAAAAGACTACACCGGTGGTCCCAATAAGGGCTTGCTCAACACCGATTGCGTGGGTTGTCATCAGGGCGTCAACAGTGGCGGCGCGGTGCCCTATGTTTTTGACAGCGGCGGTCCCACTTACGGTACCGATACTCTGGCTGGCGGCAATTTCTACTGGGTCAGCACGAATGACCGGTCCGGTCATAACGTCGTAGGGCTGGCAGCTGAAGACTTTCCGCACGGCAACCTGCCGCCCGGCTCCACCGACCCAGAACCTTTGTACCAGCTCACCTGTGCCGGCACCTATGGCTGTCATGGGGACAGAGGTCAGGCTACCGATTATGGGGCCGTGAGCGGCGCCCATCATGGTCAGTCCAAAGCTGAAAATGGTGCGATGATGGATGGGAGCGATCTTGCAAATAGTTATCGAATGCTGCTTGGTCTCAAGGGTATTGAGGATTCCACCTGGGAGAAGGCGCCTACGGACTTACTCCATAATCAATATTATGGCATAGACCGCTCTTTGGAAAATACCCCTACTGTTGATGTAAATGACAACCCGGTGACCATCAGCGCCCTCTGTGCCGAGTGCCATGGCCATTTTCATGCCAATGTTGCGGCCTCAGATTCTATGGAAAGTCCCTGGATTCGCCATCCCACCGATTTTGATATGTATAGTGTGAAGGCCAAGGAGTTTGGCGACTATGGTGGGAGTGGTGTTAATGCCTATCAGCCAAGTGTCCCGCTTGCCAGTAACGATTTGAGCAGGGGAGTCCTTGGCACTGTTCTCACTACTGCCGGTGACGCCATAGTCATGTGCCTCTCCTGTCACCGCGCCCATGGTTCGCCCTATGGTGGTATTTTGCGGTGGGATTATAAGAACTGGCCAGCGCCAGGTGTCACTAACGGGTGTATTATATGTCATACTGCCAAAGATTAAATATGGTGGCCCTGGCCGGGCTCTTCCTGCTACCCGCACCCCTTTGGGCCGGGGACTATTTGAACTCCGCCCATGGCTCAAATAGCTATGGCGTTAAGCGCTCGGGAATGACCGGCTACGCCAGAGGTAATTGCGCCCATTGTCACGAGATGCATGCCAGTATTGCCGGCAGCGAGCCTCTGCCCCCGGGTGGACCAAGTCCTTACACCCTCTTTGCCACCAATTTTAATAGCGGCACGTCTCTTCCCGGCTCCTACGATGTGGCTGACAATTTCTGTTTTTACTGCCACAGCGTCGGCGCCTCGGTGCAGCCGGTGACTAATGAGGATTACAGCGAAACTTTTGGTGGGGCCTCAGGAGGGGTGCAAGCCATCAGGGAGGCCTTTAACCAGACCTCCTACCATGATCTGGCGGATATTCAGACTTTTATGACCACCGGAGATGGCGCTGCCATGGCGCCGTGGTATAGTGCCGATTCCAACCCCTGCAACGCCTGCCATAATCCCCACCTGGCCAAGAGAAATTATGAGGATTTCCTTACTCCGCTTTCCAGTGCTATCTCCAAGCCCAGAGATCACTTTGCTCTGTGGGGGGAGAGCGAGACCATGGCCTCAGACAGTTATGAACCTCCTTACTCGACATATGGAGGTAACAGGGAGCCTGATGGGATCTCTCCCGTCGCAGATAGCGCGAAAACTCCGGATTATGTCGGCTTTTGTACGGATTGCCATAATGTGAGTAACACCTCTATCCCCAGTACAACACTGGGAACCTTGCGTGAAATCGACTGGTTGTCGATTGGTGGTGAAAAACACGGTGGAGGAGCTCGAGATGGTACCCCTCCTAATCTTGATGCCCGTGCCCCCTATGCCACCGCCATTGCCAATGGTAATTTCGTCCTTTCCTGTCTCGACTGCCATGAGCCCCATGGTTCGCCCAATATCATGCTGCTGCGGAGGCGGGTGAATGGCAGCGCGCTCAATGCCACCATTACCAGTATCAATGCCATGGGGGCTCTGTGCCGGCAATGTCATAAGGATGACGCCGCCGCTGTCGGCGGCTCGGCCGACCAGTGGCGGTATGTTCATCATGACTCCAGTGACGCCCCCTATCCGGGCCCACCCGTGTCCTGCTCCAGATGCCATAACATCACCTATGGAACTCCCATACAGGGGGGTAAGCCGAGAATCTATTGCGGTTTGTGTCATTTTCACGGCAGTGATGACAGCTGGATGAACGTAGTGGACAGTGGACTGACCACCTATCGCAAGACCTTTTAAAACATCCTGACAAGAGCGGGGGCGCTTAAAAAAATGAAGAGAGAAATTTTCGGGCCACCAGGCGGTCGCAGACGGGCATGGGGGCCGGGCCTCACCCTGGTGCTGCTGGCCATGGCGCTGGTCCTGGCCGGGTGTGTAGTTACGGGCGGCGGCGGGTCGTCGCCACTGCTGGCGGCCCGCCCGCCGGCGGCCCATGAGGCCCTGGTCACGGTCTTTGTCCAGCTGGCCGAAGAAAATGGCGGCGAGGCCTGGCTGAGGCTCTCCTCTGCGGCCCTGGTTGGTGAGGTTGCTGTGGTGCCCCTGGCCGGTGGCAGCAGGGAGCTGGGTGCTGCCCAGATAGGCAGCGGCCAGCGCTTTCTGGCCCGCGGAGCGGTGGCCGCTGCAGAGTACCGTTTTCTGCGTCTTGGTCTGGAAAAGGCGGCCCTGTTGCGGGGGGGTAAAAAAATTATTCTGGCCCTTGATCAACCCGTTCTTGATCTTCCGCTGCCGGGTGATTTCCAGCTGCAGCCAGGGGAAAGCCGGACCTTGATTGTTTCCTGGGACGACAAGGCCTCTTTGGCCAGAGAATCACGCTTTACCGCGCAGATGAGGGTGTTGGCCCCTAAGAAACCCCTGTTGGCGGATCTGGCCTATGTCAGTTGCCCCGATATTGATACCCTCTATCTGGTCAATACGGATCGTAATCGGGTGTCCGCTTCCCTGGCCATTGCCGGTGGGCCCTCCCATATGGCCTACTCGGCGGCCAGGAAGAGGCTCTACGTCCTTTCTGAACAGCAGGGCGCCATCACGGTGGTGGAGACCGCCACCAACCGCATTGTCGATCAGTTCAAGATACCCATGACCATCTCGCCCTCCTATTTCATGAGTCCCCATGGCAACTGGGGCTATATCGTGGATGAGGGGGGCAATAATCTCATCCGGATGGATCTTGATCAGGGTTCCATGGCGAACCGGGTGCGCCTTGGCTACCACCCTCGTCACTTGGTCTGGCATGGCGCTACGAATCAGCTTATTCTTTCCTCCGCCCTGGACCAGAAGATCTATTTTCTTGATCCTGAGAGCCTGGAGACCAGAGAGACCCTGCTGGTGGGCAGCAGTCCTGATGGCCTGCTGGTGGATGATGACTTTCTCTATGTGGCAGAGCAGGGCGCCAATAATGTTGGCATATTTGATCTCCAGAGCCACCAGCTCGTGAAAAGGGTGGCCGTTGGTTTGGCGCCGCGTCGCCTGCTGAAAAATAATAATACCCTCTATGTCAGCAATTACCGGAGCAGTTCAGTCTCCCTTCTTCTTGTCCGGCAACAGCGGGTGGCCAGGACCGTATCTGTGGGCAGCGCTCCTCTGGAGATGGCTGCCTCTGAGCAGAGCAAATGGCTCTATGTGGCGGCCCAGGATGACGGTGTCCTTTCCGTTATTGACCAGACTTCAAACAGGCTGGCTGCCACCATTGAACTCGGCTCTAGGCCGGCTGACCTTCTGGTTATCGATTAAAGAGCCCATAGGCATTTTTGATAGGAAGATGGATTGTTATGTATAGATTGCAGATACCTCTCTTGGTGATCGCTGCCTTACTGGGGCTCTTTTTTTCTGCAGAGCAGAGTGAGGCCGGCGACACCATCATGCCGGCCCAGTGTTGCCGCTGCCATGGGGATGTCTGTCAACAGAGTGATACCAAACTCTATGTGCATGCCCCTTTTCTCGAAAATAATTGCGCTGTCTGCCATGTCAGGGGTGGGCTCTCTTCTGCGGAGCCGGCTGTGGTTGCTGAAGATTTCCCAGATGAGGTCTCCTGGTTTGCCAGGGCCTGTCAGGAAAATAAGGAGCATTGGTTTGAGTTACCCTCCTCTTTGGCAGGCACGACCATTGCTCTTTTGGCCACGGCGGGCAGCGGCAAGATCCTGGCGCAGGAGGTGGCGCTGCCCGCCCTTGACCAATTACCACCTCTTCCAGGGCCACCTGGGGAGGGAAAAATTTCAGACCTGCACCTGGTGGAGGTAAAAAAAGGGGTTTTTGTTTCGGCCCGTATTGCCTGGAAGACGAACCGCCTTGCCAATGCTCAGCTGTTTTTTGGCAAAGAAGAGCTCAGTTCGACAACCGCAGTGGATCATTGCTGGGCCACTGACCATGAGATCACCCTTGCCGGCCTGGCTGCTAACCGGGAGTACAAATTTGTCGCTGTCTCCCGGGATATTGCCGGCAATGAGGTGAGTTCCCCGGCCATGACTCTCTCCACCAGGAATTTCTTTGCCAGGGCGGCCCGGCAACCTGCTGCGGCCCCGGACAACGTGGCGCTGCAGGCCGCCTTTTATCAACAGGAGGGCCGTTTTTTTGCCCACTTTGCCGGCAATCAGCCGGTCACCATGCGGCTGGGCCAAAGTGCTCAGCAGGCCTTAAGGACAATGGGGGATGGCATGGCTGCCAAAACCCCTGCGGATCATCTTGCCTTGACGGACAGTCGCTCTTTGACAATAACCGTCTGTGTCGGCTGTCACCCCCAGTCCCATGGAGTACGTTCACATCCGGTGGATATCGCTCCCAAGGCCGGTATGGTTATCCCCCCTGATTATCAGACCTTGGCTGATGGTCGTTTGAGCTGCATGTCCTGTCATCAGGCCCATGCCTCAGAGCATGAGTATCGTTTGACCCGGGCAAGTCGCAAAGAACTCTGTCTGGGCTGTCATCGTAATTTTGGCTAATATGGAGCAAGGAAGGCCGTTATGGAAAAATATCAGAGAAAGAAGTTGAATATGGCTGTAAAAAATAAGTTTCAGCGCTGGCTTCTGGTGCGGATTGCTGGGACAGTGCTTCTCTGTGCTGGCGTGGCAGCCCTTATCCTCTATTTTTATGGGCGCCAAGAGATCGGTGATTCTTTTTATACGGCCCACATTACGGTACGCCGGGTCAGTGACCTGCTGTTGCCGGTGATTTTGGCAGGCTCTGCGGTGAGCCTGCTGAGCGGCATATCCCTTGCCCTGTTTCTGCCCCAGAAGATAGCAGGCCCCCTCTACCATGTGGAGAAAGACCTGCGTCGGGTGGGTGGGGGCGATCTCACCGTTCAAGTCAATTTGCGGCAGAATGATACCCTTCAGGATTTTGTTGCCGTGGTGAATGAGAGCATTGTTGAGCTGCAGGGACGTGTGGCTCTGATCCAGTCTGGTCTCCAGGACCTGGATCAGAGCAAACTCTCTCCGTCTCAGCAAGAGGCTTGCCGCCGCTTGGCGGAGTTCAAAGTCTAACTCCTTCTCAGGGGCAGGCCTGATTCCTGCTCGTCTTGTTGGTGCCCAGGGAAAAATCTTCCCAGAAGATCATTTGCTTACCAATGGCTAACCGCCAAGCTTGAACCAAGACGGGCTGGAAAGAGTCTTGGGCTGCTCTGCGCTGGATTTTTTTTGCAGATCGGTTATATGGAGGGGTGACTGCTGCCGGCCCTGGCCATCTGATCGGCTTCCGCCTTGCCGGGTGGCCGGGCCGGCACAGAGAAACCATGTGCATCAGGCGCCAGGGCTGTTATCCCCAGGTAAAATCCATTATGGAGTAAAAACCATGATTTATTCTCCCGAAGTTGAAGAAATGTGTTGTGTGGCCAAGGGGCCGCAAAACGGGCCCGCCCCTATCCCCCAGGAGGGCGGCTGGACGCAGGTCAAGCAGATTGGCGATGTCAGCGGTCTGACCCACGGCATTGGCTGGTGCGCCCCGCATCAGGGCGCCTGTAAACTCACCCTCAATATCAAAAAGGGCATTGTCGAAGAGGCCCTTATCGAGACGGTGGGCTGCACCGGCATGACCCATTCAGCGGCCATGGCTGCTGAGATCCTGCCCGGCAAGACCATTTTGGAGGCCTTAAACAGCGACCTGGTCTGTGACGCCATCAATGTTGCCATGCGCGAGCTCTTTCAGCAGATCGTCTATGGCCGCAGCCAGTCCGCCTTTTCAGAGGGAGGCCTGCCCATCGGCGCCGGCCTTGAGGATCTGGGCAAGGGGCTCCGTTCCGTAACCGGTTCCATGTATGGCACTGCCTTAAAAGGGCCCCGCTATCTGGAGATGGCCGAAGGCTACGTCCAGGAGATTGGCCTGGACAGCAATGACGAGATCATCGGTTATAAGTTCGTGCACCTCGGTCTGATGATGGATGCCATCAAAAAAGGGGTGGATGCCAACAAGGCCCTGGAAGATGCCTCCGGCACCTACGGACGCTTTTCTGAAGCCGTAAAAACCATTGACCCCCGCAAGGAATAGGCCCAAGGAGAAGGAACATGTCATTGTTTGAAGGATACGAGAGAAGAATCAACCAGATCACGCCGGTGCTTGCGCAGTATGGCATCTCTTCACTAGAGGAGGCGCGGCAGATCTGCGAAGAGTATGGGGTGGATGTCTACACCCTGGTCAAGGGGATCCAGCCCATCTGTTTTGAGAATGCCTGCTGGGCCTACACGGTGGGCGCCGCCATTGCCATCAAAAAGGGACTCACCGTGGCCGCTGATATCGCCGCTGCCCTGGGCGAGGGACTGCAGAGCTTTTGCATCCCCGGCTCTGTGGCCGCGGATCGCCAGGTGGGGCTCGGCCATGGCAACCTGGGCGCCATGCTCCTGCGTGATGAGACTAAATGTTTCGCTTTCCTGGCGGGTCATGAGTCCTTTGCCGCTGCCGAAGGCGCCATTGGTATCGCCAAGAGCGCCAACCGGGTGCGCAAGGCGCCCCTCAAGGTCATCTTGAACGGTCTGGGCAAGGATGCCGCCCATATCATCGCCCGCATCAATGGCTTCACCCATGTCAAGACCGCCTTTGACTACAGCAAGGGCGAGGTGCGCATTGTTGCGGAGACCGTCTACTCTGAGGGCGATCGTGGCAAGGTGCGTTGCTATGGCGCCGATGATGTCCGCGAGGGCGTGGCCATCAACCACCTGGAGGGGGTGGATGTCTCCATCACCGGCAACTCCACCAATCCCACCCGCTTCCAGCATCCGGTGGCCGGCACCTATAAGAAGGAGTGCATCCAGCAGGGCAAGAAATATTTTTCCGTGGCCTCGGGCGGCGGCACCGGCCGCACCCTGCATCCTGACAATATGGGGGCCGGACCCGCCTCTTACGGCATGACCGATACCATGGGGCGCATGCATTCCGATGCCCAGTTTGCCGGTTCCTCCTCGGTGCCTGCCCATGTGGAGATGATGGGGTTGATCGGCATGGGTAACAATCCCATGGTGGGTGCTACGGTGGCGGTAAGCGTCGCCCTGGAGCAGGCCTCCTGATCTGGAACTCCTTGTCCTGGTGAGAAAGAGAGCGCAACCCAGGGGCTGCGCTCTCTTTCAGGCCCACCAAAGGCTGCGCGGAGCGGCAAGGGTTTCCTTTTCCTGCTGGCCCACTTTTCTTCCTGGCCGGCCTCATGAGTAAGGGCCTGGGGTGGCGGTGCTATTTTTTGCTGGTAGTTGTGGCTGTTTAAGGGTAAAGATTTACATCTTTTTTGTAAAATAATAGAGGGCCTTCTTCACAGAGAGTTTGATAAAGAAGGCCGGGGGCGCGTCTGGTTTCGGACTCCATTGTGCGGCAATGGAGGTGCTGGGGGATCAGGCTCATTTAACAGTATATCTTATTGAGATGGTCAGGTTCTCGCACGGGCTGGCCATAAGTTTTCTTTACCATGAAAAAAATATGTCTTGAGAGTGCCAAGCGAAAGTATACACAACAGCGGCATGAAGGAACCTATCACTCCCTCTGGCACCGGGAGAACTGGCAGGCCGACTGGCAGCGCTTTCTCACCAAGGATGGCCAGAAAGAATTCACCTTTAAGGAGATGCCGGCCCATCGTCGTAAATTAGCCATCAGGATGGCCAATATAGACAACCATCGGGTTGAGGATGTGTCTCATGGGGAGCAGGATTTTTCCCTGGCCCGGGATGCTCAGAATATTGCCGGCCAGCACAGGAAGACGGTTATCCGGCGCAAGGCGCTTTGTTCCTGATTCTTGTTGAGCTACCAAGTCAGCCATTGAGGTTGGCTCAAGGCAGACCTGGCAGGAGCGAGGTGGCCAAAATCCGCAGCCTGCCTGGCGCCTCCATTCCGTAGAGGGTCGGGGGTGTCGGGGCAGTGACCCCTGCACCCCTGATTCCCGCTGGTCGTTGTCAACCTGGTACAGATTTCTACACCTCAGCAAACCCCTCTTTCACCTGCCTCCCTGCTCAGGCCTGTCTGAGCAGGGAGGATGAGCACAAAAAAAGGACTCCATCTCAAGAGATGGAGTCCTTTTTTTGTCTGGTTGGCAGGCTGGCCGCTTATTTGTTCAGATCATGGGCAAGGCCATGGCACTGACCGCATTGCGGAAAGTTCTTGTGCATCACTTCCGGATGGGGCTCGCCGTGACAGGAAACGCATTGCGGAATCATCTTATGCTGCTCCTGGTGACAGGTAGCGCAAGAGAGTGTGGCATGTTTGGCAGGGTTGCCTTGCAATTGGTTCAAAACATCCCCATGGCAGCTGGCGCAGCTCGAGGAGGGGGTTTCGGCAGGATAGCTGACCTGGAGGGGCATATGCGGTTTGTGACAGCTCAGGCAATCCTCCTGGGTCATTTCTTTGCTGTGTGGGGAATGGCACTGCATACAGTCAGGGATCATACCATGCTGGGCACGATGGCAGGTGGAACAGCTTACCTGGGTATGCTTGCTTTCGTGCTGCTGGAGCTGGGCCATCTGGTCGGTATGGCAGGTGAGACAGGGTTGGGTAAGATTGGAATCAATACTGATGATCAGGGGAGTGTGGGGATTGGTATGACACGATAGGCAGTTGTCCAGCTCATAATGAGGGGTACCCTCATGGCACTGGCTGCATTGAGGGATATTGTTGGCATCAATGGGGGCATGGCCGGCATGGCATTCCACACAGGTGACTTCGGTTTGGTGGGCTGCTCCGTGGTTGGCGATATCCAGAGGGGCTTTTTCGTGACATTTCAGGCAGTCGTCAGGGGTGAGGCCGGCAGCCCCGGCCACAGTTGTTCCGGCCAGAAATGGCAGGATAAGGGCGCCTGCCAGCAACAGGCCGGCTGATTTCAGATGGATTTTTGCATGGTTCATTGTTTGTCCTCGGGGCTGAAAAATAAAAAAGAGCTCTCTTAAATCCATGAGCGCATTGATTGTTGGCAAACGACTTACATATTTTGTGCCGGAGTTCAGGCGCCATGGTCAATAGCGGGATATAAATTTGAAAATAGGCGCTAATATTCATTTCAACAGAGCGGCAGGCCTGTTGTTGGTCAACCGGCAAGGTCAGATTCTGGCCAGGATGTGGTCAGAAGGTGATGGCCATGATAAAGTTGATAACAACTGGCTTTCATTATTTTTTCTGACAACAGAGGAGGCCTTTTGCGCCAAGAGGGGCAAGGTCGGCATGGGGCCGGTCCTGGCTCGGGGCTGAAAAGAGCTTGTGCAGGTGACCCATCTTTTTCTGGGCAAACAGCGGCAAAGAAGATTATTAAAGAGGGTGTCAGGAGGAGTCGGCTATAATGGCTGCGGCGCCAGCTGCAGCAAAAAGTTTTCAAGGTATTACAAGCTGCAGAAGGCTGAGGAAGCGAGTGATGGAAAAAGTATGTCTTAACTGTAAATTTTTTAAGGTTAACGACCTTGAGACCGGGATATGCCGCCGGATCAAGGGGAAGGATGCCCCACGTCCCGCTAAGGGGCATGGTGATAGTTGTGCTGACTGGCAGGACGCCGGACAGCAATATTGGATTCGCCAGGGCTGGCTCAAGGCGCAGCAAAAAAAGGCCGCTTCTTAAAGAAATTAAAGGATCTCAGGGAGGCCCTGTTCAGGCGACAAGGGATCTCCGTAAGCGGCCGGCCGTGGCCAATAACCAAACCTATGCTTTGGGCTCCCATGGCCGGAGAGGGTAATGAGGCCTTCTTTTTTGTGCCGTTTTTATTAATCTTAAATGGTAAGATCTTATTAATGGTATATTTTATCTGGGCAGGATCTCCTGGGCAGCCATCTGCAATGAGTGAAAAAATGAGGGGGACAAAAGGTCAGTAAAGGTCGGACCCTGAGTTGAGGGGAGCTGGCCTTTGGGTAGGGACGCTTTAGCAAAAATGGTGACATTTAAACCTGAAAAATATGGCAAATATCTTCTCTTTGAAAGGATTGCCTGTGGCGGCATGGCCGAGCTGTATCGCGCTAAGATTATCGGCGCCCAGGGTTTTGAGAAGATTGTGGCGATCAAAAAGATTCTTCCTCACCTGGTGGATCAGGAGGAGTTTGTTAAGGCCTTTGTTGATGAGGCGCGGCTGGCCGCCTTTCTGCAGCATCCCAATATTGTCCAGATTTATGATTTCGGTGAAATGGCGGGGAGTTATTTCATCTCCATGGAGTACCTCTCCGGGGTTGATCTCAAGACCGTCTTAAAAAAGGCCCAGGAAAAATCAAGGCCCCTCAAGCTTGCCCTCTCCCTCTTTTATATCCTGCCCCATATCTGCCAGGGCCTGCAATATGCCCATAATCTCAAGGACTTCTCCGGTGAACCTCTCCATCTTATCCACCGGGACCTGGGCCCCCAGAATATTCTTATCACCTATAATGGTGAAATTAAGCTCATCGATTTCGGCATTGCCAAGGCCTCCAGCCATGATGCCACCACCTATGTCGGTTCACTGAAGGGCAAGCTGGCCTACATGTCGCCGGAGCAGGCCTCCGGCAGTCAGATAGATCATCGTTCCGATCTCTTTACCCTGGGCATCTTGCTTTATGAATTAGCCACCGGCCACCCTCTTTATAGCGGTGAGTCGCAGGTGATTCTGCTCAAGGCGGGCAAGGCGGAGTTTACTCCGCCTGAACAGGTGAAACAGGGATTGCCGGCCACGCTCTATGCCGTTATCAACAAGGCCCTGCATAAGAATCCCGATCTCAGGTATCAGTCGGCGGAGCAGATGCGCCTGGACCTGGAGGTGTGCGCCCAGGAGCTGGCGGTCCGGGTCTCCCGGGGGCAAATGGCGGCGTATATGCATGAGCTTTTTCAGGACAAGGCAGCGGAAGAGGAAAAGGCCTTAAAGGCAGCCGGATTGGCGCTCATGCCCCTTGCCGCCGCTCCCTTGCCCCGACCGCAAGCTTCCCCCCGGCGTCAGGAGGAGGATAAAACCGTGGTTCTGGCTCCTGCTGCCCGCAGAGAGGGCACACCGAAGATTTTGAGAGCCATGGCGCTCCTGCTCCTGGTGGTTGGCCTGGGCCTCTTTCTTTTGGCCGCGTCCTTCACCGGACCAGTGGGGCAGCAGGTGCAATCTCTCTTGAGTGGGGGCAGAGAGCAGATTGCCGGCATCTTCGGAGCCCGGCAGGGGCAAGGCATCTCTGGCCTCGCTCCAAACGGCCCGGACACCGACATGGGCGGCGATCCGCATCAGGAGGCCCTCACTTATTTCGAGGCCCTGCAGAAAGATGCCGAACAAGGCCAGGGGCGGCCGCTTGATCTTGACACCTTACAGAGGCATGCCGGCTACCTGGAAGAGAAATATCCGCAAGAGGTCGTGGCCGTTTTGACCACCCTTGCCAAGAGCCATCCCCAGGTGGCTCTTGTCCCTTTTTACCTGGGAAAAGTGTATGCAGGGCGTTCCGACTCCCGGCAGGCCATAGCTTTTTACCGGCAGGCCCTGACCCTGGATCCCAAATTGGCCGAGGCCTATTTCAACCTCGGCTATCTTTATGCCTCAGCAGGAAAATATGATCAGGCTGAGGAGATGTATGCTCAGGTGGTTTCTCTGGCCCCCTCCTATCTTGATGAGGCCCTGGTCAATCTGGCGGTTACCCAGCGCCGGCAGGATAAGAAGGTGGAGAGTGTCCACTCCCTGCAGCAGGCCTTGCAGGTCAATCCAGGCAACCAGCTTGCTGTAAAAAAAATGAGCCAGTGGCAAGAGTGATGGACTCGTAAAAAGTCCATCGTACCGCTTGAGATGGCTAAGCAATTAAGGAGAGGAGATGGCTTTGAGGCAGGGCAGGGATCCCTATACCAAGCAAAGAAGAGCCGGCCGGTTTTTTTGTCTGTGCGGCTTTGTTCTCGGCTTTTTTATGCTTTCTGGTTGTCAAACCGTCCCGGTTGGGAGCTGGGAGCCGGTGCAGAGTCGGCAGATGCACCAGGTCCATACGGTGACTTGGCCCCAGGAGAATCTGGAGGTTATTGCCCAATGGTATACAGGGGTGGCCAGCAATTCCCGAGACATTGCCAATGCCAACCCCACTATCCTGGCCGGCCAGCTCGTTCCGGGGGACAAGATCCTTATCCCCTCTTCCCTGTTGAAAAAGCGGGCCGCCATGACCAAAACCTTTCTGCAGGAATGGCTCGAGGCGGCACAACAGAGAAAAGGAACAGCCAGGGCCAAGCAGAAAGAACAACCAGTGGTGGAGGGTGATAACGATGATCTTGAACTCTTTGGCCCCAAATAAGCCTGTGGTTGGATGATGAAAAGGCCTCTTCCCTGCATACCTTTTGGCTTGGGCCTCTTGTTCTTCTTTTGCCTGCTGCGGGGTCCGGTTCTGCCCGGTTCTGCCGCTGCAGAAGGCATGCCTCTCAGCGAGGTGGAGAGGATTCTGGCCACCTCACGCATTTTCGAGCAGAAAAATCTCAACAGCCGCAACCTGCAAGGGTATGACCTTAACCTGAGCCGTTTTTTTCGGACGAGTATGGTGGGCGCCCAGCTTGATAATACCGGCTTGAAGGGAGCCCTTTTCCTTGATAGTGATTTAAGCGCCTCCTCTTGGCGGCAGGCGGATCTGCGCGGCAGCAAGTTGGAAAGGGTGACTCTTGAAGGCAGCGACCTGCGCCAGGCCTCTCTTAACCGGGTGAGCCTCATTGACAGCAAGCTCGCCGGGGCCAATTTAAGTCAGGCCCATATGGAGCGCCTTTTTGTGCTCAGGTCTGATTTGCACAAGGTCAATTTCAGCGGCAGCAATCTCAGCAACAGCGCCCTTCATGACCTCTCCCTCCAGGAAGCAGTGCTGGTGGGGGCTGATCTCCATGGTCTTGATCTGGTCAAGGTCCGCCTGGCGGCCACCGATTTCAGCCAGAGTAATTTGGGCGGCGCCACCCTGCGCTGGGTGACGGTTAAAGACGAGGGCGAGACGAAAACACGCTTTGCTGAGGCAAATATGAACCATGCCCTCATCTTTGACACTGAGATGAGCGGCATGGACGGTCGCGGTGTCTATCTTTACGGGGCGCATCTCAAAAATGTCGATCTAGGGGGCGCGCAATTGAGTAATGCCATCCTGGATAATGCCTTTCTGGCCGGGGTGGATATGGCCGGGGTGGATCTGCGTTTCGCCTCCCTGGTGGATATTACCTGTAGCGCGGTCACCTTGGCAGGCGCCCATCTGGGCAATGCCGATTTTGCAGGCAGTGATCTCCGGGATGTTGATATGACTGCGGCCCTGCTGCCCCAAAGCCGGTGGGTCAATGCCAATTTGGTAGGGGTTATCCTGGCCAGGGCGGAGATGACCAGAACGGATCTGCAAGAGAGCACTCTTGTTGATGTCACCTTGACTGCGGTGGCTATGGCTGACAGCCATCTTGGTGGGGCCCGGATCAGCGGTAGCAACCTGGACGGGGTCCGTTGCCCCAATTGTCAGCTTGACGCGGCTACCCTGGTGCAGAGTTCTCTGCGGGAGGCGGATTTTCGAGAGGCCCGTTTCACGGCCACGACTCTGGCGGATCTCCGGATGGAGGGCGCCAATTTCAGCGGCGCCTCTTTTTCCGGGGCCACGGCCCGGAATCTGCAGAGCAAATATGCTGACTTCCGGAAGGCCGATCTGCGCAATATGCAGCTGGAGAATTGTGATTTCAGTCAGGGTAATTTTGAGGGGGCCCTCTTCAGCGGCAGCCGTTTCTCTCAGCTGATTTTTCGGGCCGCCAACTTGCAGAAGGTGGGTTGGCAGAATATGGATCTGCGCGGCCTGGATCTGCGTGGTGCGGATCTCTCTGGTGCTGATTTAAGTGGCGCCAATCTGGAAAATGTTGATCTGCGCGGGGCGCTGCTGGAAAAAGCCATACTGCGGGGCGCCAATCTCACCGGTGCCAACCTGGCCTATGCTAAAATGTCCGCAGCGCAGCTGGAGCAGGCTGATTTGCAAAAGGCTGTCCTGGTGGGGGTGGTTTTTGAGGGCGCCCGCCTGGTGGGCGCCAATTTTCAGGCCGCCAATGTTCGGAATGCCGATTTTAGCGGTGCTGATATTTCTCAGGCGAAAAATTTCAGGCAGGCCCTGAATCATGACAGGGCCAAAGGAGTGGCCCCTGAAGATAACTGATCTGTCACCCGCTTTGAAAGCACTATCTCAAGGAGGCTTGGTTGCGGCTCCCCAGAAAGAGCCGGTTTTTTGTCAGGCACCCTTGAGGCAACCATCAAGGGCGGCCCGGACCTGGGGAGTTACAAGGCTTATCCTGAAAACAGTTGCGTTCTCTCTTTTCCTGGCTATACTTTTACCAAAGTAGCAATGAGCGTCTTTGGCGGCAGACCCTTATCACAGATGGAGGCGGCAATGGCATTATTTACTTGGAATAGCAGTTATAGCGTGGGTGTGGCCGCAATTGACCAGCAGCACCAGCAGCTCATGACCTTGATCAATGAGCTCAATGAGGCCATGCTCCAGGGCAAGGGCCGGCAGTTGGTGGGGGATATTCTCGGCAAACTTATCAGGTACACAGGCACGCATTTTGCCGATGAAGAGAGACTCCTGATGGAGCATGATTACCCAGAGTATGCCGAGCACAAGGCCAAGCATACCAAGATGGTGGGCAAGGTAAAGGCCCTGCAGCAGGATGTTGATGCCGGCAAGCTGACGGTGTCGGCTGATGTGATGAAATTTCTGCAGGACTGGCTCGACAAGCACATCAAGGGCACAGATATGAAATATGGACCCTTTCTCAATGCCAAGGGGATCCACTAGGCCCTTGACCCTGAAAGGGAGCACAAAAAAAGGAGATGCCCACGGCATCTCCTTTTTTTGTGCCATGGCCCTGCCGCGGCTCAGGTACGGAGGAAATTGAGCGCGGAACCGGCCTTGAACCAGCTGATCTGTTCCCTGTTTAACGAATGGCGCAGGGTGATCTCCTCGCTGGAGCCGTCACCATGATGGAGGAGGGCGGTGATGCGGCTGCCGGGTGCCAGTTCCGTGAGTCCGCGGATATCAAGGACGTCATCCTCAAGAATGCGCGCATAGTCGGCTTCGTTGACAAAGGTAAGGGGCAGCACCCCCTGCTTTTTGAGATTGGTTTCATGGATACGGGCAAAGCTTCTGGTGATCACCGCCCTGGCCCCCATATGGCGGGGACTCATGGCGGCATGCTCCCGGGAGGAGCCTTCGCCGTAGTTGGTGTCTCCCACCACCAGCCACTTTTTGCCGGCCGCCGTATAGGCCCGGGCCACCTCGTTCACCGGTTTTATGTCGCCGGTGAGCTGGTCTTTGGTGGTGCCCACTGCCCCGCTGAAGGCATTAACTGCGCCGGTGAGCATATTGTCAGAGATATTATCCAGGTGCCCCCGGAAGCGCAGCCAGGGCCCGGCCGGGGAGATATGGTCTGTGGTGCATTTGCCCTTGGCCTTGATCAACAGCTGCAGTCCTGTAAAATCCTGCCCGTCCCAGGGGGCAAAGGGCGAGAGCAGGGCCAGGCGCTTGGAGGCGGGATCAACAAGGACCTCCACCTGGGAGCGGTCCCGGGGCGGGGCCAGAAAGCCATGGTCATCATGCATAAAGCCGCCGGCCGGCACCTCGGCAACCTGGCCGGGGACCTGCAGGGTAAAGGTGGAGCCGTCAGCCGCCTGCAGTTCTTCTTCATAGGGGTTGCAGTCCATTTTCGCCACGCAGGCGTAAGCCATGGCCGTTTCCGGGCTGCCGATAAAGGCGCAGGTTTCAGGATTGCCGTCGGCCCTTTTGGGGAAGTTGCGGTTGTAGGAAGTGACAATGGAGTTTTTGACACCTGTCTTAATATCCTGCCGCCGCCATTGGCCGATGCAGGGTCCGCAGGCATTGGTGAGAATGATGGCGCCGATGGCCTCCAGTTTCTGGAGGATGCCGTCCCTGGCAATGGTGGCCCGGACCTGCTCGGAACCGGGAGAGATGAAAAGCGGCACCTTGGGCCTGGCCCCTTTGGCCAGGAGCTGATCCGCCATGGCCGCGATACGGCCCATGTCTTCATAGGAGGAGTTGGTGCAGGAGCCGATCAGGGCGGTGCTCATATTGGTGGGCCAGCCCCCCTTGGCCATATGCTCAGCCATTTTTGAGACCGGCGTCGCCAGATCCGGCGAGTGGGGCCCAACCAGGTGGGGTTCCAGCTCGCTCAGGTTGATCTCAATGATCTGCTCGTAATATTTTTCAGGCTGGGCCGTGACCTCGGGGTCAGCAACCAGGAGATGGCGATATCGGTCGGCCAGGTCAGCGGTTTCGCTGCGGCCAATGGCCTTGAGATAGGTGGCCATTCTCTCGTCATAGGGGAAGGTGGAGGTGGTGGCTCCCAGCTCTGCCCCCATGTTGCAGATGGTGGCCTTGCCCGTACAGGAAATGGAGGAGGTGCCGTCGCCGAAATATTCAATGACCCGGTTGGTGCCGCCTGAACAGCCCAGGATGGCCAGGAGCCTGAGGATAACGTCCTTGGGTGCGGTCCAGCCGCGCAAGGCGCCGGTGAGTTTGACCCCGATAATCTTGGGATGGAGCACCTCCCAGGGCAGGCCCACCATCACATCCACGGCATCAGCGCCGCCCACGCCGCAGGCAAAAGCACCCAGGCCGCCGGCATTGGGGGTGTGGGAGTCGGTTCCCAGCATCATCAGGCCGGGAAAGGCGTATTGCTCAAGAACCACCTGGTGGATGATGCCGGCGCCGGGTTGCCAGCAGCCAAAGCCATAGCGGCGGGAGGCAGAGGCCAGAAAATCATAGACCTCTTTGTTGTCGATGGTGGCGGTTTTGAGATCCTCAGTGGCGCCTTTGTGGGCCTGGATCAGGTGGTCGCAATGGACGGTCACCGGTACGGCGGCCTCGTCCTTGCCGGCCAGCATGTACTGGAGAATGGCCATCTGGGCCGTGGCATCCTGAAGGGCTACCCGGTCCGGTCTGGTCTTGATATAGGAAACCCCGGCTTCAAGTTGAGCAGCCGCGGCATCGTCAAGATGGCCGTAAAGCAGCTTTTCCGCATAGGTAAGGGGCCGAGCCAGGCGCTGACGGATAACGGCGAGCTTCTCCTCCATTTTTTTATAGACCCCTTCCACAAAGAGGGGGGTGGAATCAACGGCTGTATTCATGGTCTCTTTTGCTCCTGCTATATCAAGGCCTGACGGCCTGTTTTTTGATCAAAATATGGTTAACGGATTTTCTTGTAAAATTCGATGAGATCCTGGTTGAGGAATTTCTTTATCTTTTTCAGGTTGCGGCTATGGGCGGCAAAGATCTGGCCTAACCCGGCGCTTTGCAGCAGGCCAATCACATGGGGTTCCACTTTCTCCCAGAGATGGCGGCGGTAGTCGCTTTCCAGAATTACCAGGCTGCGGGGATTTTTCAAGCGCTGTTTGAGGAGGCTGGGAAAGGTGATTTTGGTCAGCCAGATCCAGAAGCCCATGGCAATAAGGGTGACAGCGGCCAGCGGAAAGGTGAGATGGGCCAGACCGACTTCGCCCTGCAGCAGGGCGTCCAGCATCCCTTGTTCCGGGAAACCAAAGAGGAATTTGCTGAGCAGACCGCTGAAGAAAAAGGCAAGGATAACGGCGACAGCGGCAATTTTGGAGATGTCGAGCAGTTTTCGCCGCGCTTGGCTGCTGAACTGCACCATGGCCTCACAGGTCAGCTGCAGTTCATTGACCTGGCGGTCAATGTCCTGGAGAATGTGAAAAACCCGGAATTTGGGGGCGGTGAGAATTTTGTTTTTCAGGAGGTCCCGTTCCTGACTCCAGGGGGTGGTGTCCAGGCCTGGCCGGAGGGAATCCGGGGCGCAGGTCAGAAATATATGGGGAATATCCTTGCGGCCGGTCATCTGCGAAAGATTCCAGCACAGGGTGCCGTAGGAACGCACCAGATCGCTGCTTGAATCGCATTCATCAATACGGCTCATGACAAAGACCAGGCGGTCTTCGCCGACACTGCCGGGCAGGGTGTCGCGAATGGCTGTATATGTTTCCTTGATGGTGCCGGCCTTCAGGGGATCGAACATGAGGACCACCATGTCGGCAAGTTTGGCAAGATGGGAAATAACAGCCATATAATCGTAACCGCGATCTTTTTCGGTGACAGAATCAAGCATTCCCGGCGTGTCTATGATGGCCATGTCCGTTAACAGGGGGGTGGCGACCTTTTTCAGGTGCAAATGGGAAATGAGCTGTTCGCCCAGGGCCTTGAGGCTGGTAAGGGGGAGGTTTTCGTCATTGACCAGAGAAGAACCGGGGATTTCCTCGCCAGCCACATCAGCGCCGTCGTGGGTGATGATGGTGAAAGAGTCATCCGTGGGGGCCTGCCCGGTACGCTGGATCTCTTCGCCGGCCAGTTCATTGATAAGAGTAGACTTGCCAGAGGAATAATTGCCGATGAAAAGGACAATGGGTTTCCATTTGAGGAGGGATTCCAGATCGCTGAAATCGCGGTTGTACTTGTGAAAAAGGGGGAGCAGGGTCTGGTGGATTCTGTTTTTAAGCAGAGTTTGTAATTCCTTTGCATCCATGGCTGGGCCTTCCTTTGTGCAGAGACGAGGGGCAGAAAACCAAAGGGGCTTTCGGAGCCCAGGGGGATTGTGTAAACGTTCTTTTTTACCGCGAACAGCGTCTGAAAACAAGGGATTTGATTTTGCAACCGGTCAGGGGAGAGCAGGGCAGGGAGGGCGCGATCTGGCCGTAGCACGGGCCAAAAGAAGAGAGCGGGGCAGGCGCCCTTTCTCCGGGCTGAAAAGGGAAAGAGCGTGCTCTGCGCCTGGGCGCGGGGTGGTGCTGGATAAGGCGAGCAGGGCTGGAACCATTTTTTAAGCCCTGGTATCTCCTGAATTCGCGAGTTGTGTGGGGATCTTACATCTCCGTGACGATGCCATCCAGGGCGTCAAAGATACGCATCTCATGACGGCTTGGTTCAAACTCCGGGGTGAAAGAGTTGCGGCGGATGGTGACCTGTCGGATACGGCGGCCTGGGCAACCTTCTGGGTTTTTGCCGGTGGCCAGTAAGGTGGGGAGCAGGGACTCACCGCTCATCAGCAGGGCCAGATGCATGGCCTGACTGTTCCAGGACTCGCCCTCGGCAAGGCGAAGGGCGAGCCCTTCATCTCCCTGCTGGCCGCAGACCAGCAGAGCGCCTTGCTGAACGGTACAACAGTGACCATCGGCATTTCGGGAAGGATGATTTTTTTTCATTACCGCCTCGTTAATTTTGGAGTGCCGGGAGATGCTCTTGTTTTTTGTTGGCCGTTATGATGGAAAACGTACAACCATAAAAAGCCTACAGGAAGCGGTGGCCAAAAAAAATGGGTGAGGTGTTTAATGTTGGCTAGGTCTTTGTTTAGGTCATCTAAGCAAAGCGGCGGGTAGGATAATTATGTGAAGGAGCGTGATTTTCTGGTAGGTTAGGCGCTGTTGAATAACCGTAGGGGATAATTGGTTCTTCTTGTTCTCTTGGCCTCCCATACCCTCCCTTTTATGAAGGCTTTGTTCTGGTTGCCTAACTAAATCAGGCAGGTGCCCCTGCCGCTGGAAAAAAAATAAAAATGTTGCCGTATCCTGAAATAGACCCCGTTATTCTGCAAATCGGTCCCCTTGCCCTGCGCTGGTACGGACTGATGTACGTGCTTGGTTTTGGCGCCACCTATTTTCTGGTGCAGCGTCAGATCCGCCGCTACAATCTGCGGGATCTTGCCCCTCTGTTTGAAAATCTGAACATGGTGCTGCTCATCAGTCTCGTGCTCGGCGGGCGCCTGGGGTATGTGCTTTTTTATAATTTCTCCTATTATCTTCACCATCCACTGCAGATTGCCAACACCCTGGCCGGCGGCATGTCTTTCCATGGCGCCCTTTTGGGGGTTTTTGTCGGTGGCATCTGGTTTTGCCGGCGCCATCAGGTGTCCTTCCTGAAGACGGCTGATATCTATGTGGCCACTGTGCCGGTGGGACTGGGCCTGGGAAGAATCGGCAATTTTATCAACGGAGAATTGTACGGCCGGGTCACGGAGATGCCGTGGGGCATGGTCTTTCCCGGCGGGGGGCCGTTGCCTCGCCATCCCTCCCAGCTCTACGAGGCCACCCTTGAGGGCGTGCTCCTTTTTATGCTTCTGCACTGGATGGCAGGCCGGAAGAGAAAAAAAGGCTGGGGGCACGGTTCCATATTGGCCTTCTTTCTGGTTTACTATGGAATGCTGCGCTCTTTTGTGGAACTTTTTCGGGAGCCGGATGGCCATATAGGTCTGTTGGCTGGTTTTATGAGCCGGGGACAACTGCTTAGTATCGCCATGGTTGGCGCTGGTTTACTTTTGTTGCGCTCTGCCCTGAAAAAACCACCGCAGTCGGCATGATCTTTTCTCTGCCGGCCGGCAAAGGATCCTCCGCTGAACAACATGTTGCCATGGGATTGAAATGAAAAGACATCTTCTAAACATTATTTTAACACTGACCCTCCTGATACCTATGATGCCAAATACCCTCTATGCCACAGAACTTGCCCCCCATCTTCATAAGGAGACCCTTGCTAACGGCCTTACCGTCATGGTCAAGGAAACGCCGGGGACCAAGGTCGCCACTGTCCAGATCTGGGTCAAGGCCGGCGCTATCTATGAAGAAGAACAAGAGGCGGGCATTACCCATCTCATTGAGCATATGATCTTCAAAGGGACCCCGACCAGGGGGCCAGGTCAGCTGGCCGAAGAGATTGAAGGCCTGGGAGGACGGATTAATGCCTACACCTCCTTTGAGAACACGGTCTATCACGCCACCTTGTCGGCCCGCCACTGGCAGAAGGCCCTGGAGGTGCTGGCCGATTCGGTGCAGAATTCACTCTTTGATGCCGCTGAGCTGGAACGGGAAAAAAAGGTGGTGCTGGAAGAGATCGGCATGCGTAATGATCAGCCCGGCACCCTTCTTTTTCAGGCCCTCATGGAAAACGCCTACCAGGTCCATCCCTATCGCCAGCCTATTATCGGCACGGTGGAGAGTGTCACCGGTTTTGAGCGGGACGATATTATGCACTACATGGCCAAACATTATCACCCCGAAAATATGATGGTGCTGGTGGTGGGGGATGTCCGCTATGCGGAGGTGCGGCATACTGTTAATGAGGTCATGGGCGCCATGGCCAGGGGCGATTATGTCCAGCCGCCGCTGCCCGTTGAGCCCGAGAGGCAGGAGCCCGCCTTCTTTTCCCTGGCCGCGGAGGTGGGGCAGAGCCATCTGGCCCTTGCTTTTCCGGCCACCTCTTTTGTTGACCCGGATACAGCGGTCCTTGATGTTATCTCCTCTATTCTCGGCCAGGGCGAGAGTTCGCGCCTTTTTCACGAGCTGCGCGACAAACAGCAGCTGGTCTACCAGATACAGAGCGGTGCTTTTACGCCTAAAGACCCCGGTCTGGTGCAAATTACCGCTGCCCTGAGTGCCGAAAATATGGAGGCCGCCATGGAGGCGGCTCTGGCTGAGATCTTCAGCCTCAAATATCTGGCGGTGAGTGATGATGAACTGACCCGGGTGAAGAGAAACCTGGAGGGTGATTTTGTCTTTAACCTGGAAAGGGCGGAAGGCCAGGCCCGCACCCTGGGTTCTTTTGAATTTTTAACAGGTGATCCCACCAATACCCTTTATCTGGATCAGATCCGGTCAGTAACCAAAGAAGATATTATGGCGGTTGCCAATAAATATTTCCGGCCGGAGGCGGTCACCGGCGGTTTTCTGGTGCCCCGCAGTGCCGAACTGGCCATGGACCAGGAGGCCTTTACTAAGATTATCGCCCGGGCCGATCAACGGGCCAAAGAGAGTGTGCCGGCCTCCTATCTGGCGGATTCCTTTCTCACCAATGTCCATCGCTTTACCCTGAAAAACGGTTTGACCCTGCTGGTGCGGGAGGATAGCAATGTGGACACGGTTGCCATCCGGGCGGTCTTCCCCGGTGGCCTGCGCTCGGAAACAGAGATGACCAACGGCTCCTTTGCCTTTATTGCCGAGCTATTTCCCAAAAGTACGGAGACGCTTTCGGTCCGTGAACTGACGGTCCAGGTCGCGGACATGGCAGGGGATCTGGCCGGCTTTAACGGCAAAAACACCTTTGGCCTCAAGGGGGATTTTCTCTCCCGCTATTTGGCCCCGGCCATGACCCTGGTGCGCGACGTGATCATCACCCCGGGTTTTGATCCGCAAGAGGCGGAGAAAATCAGGCCGGAACTCCTGGCCCAGCTCAAACATCAGGAGGATTCCCTGCCCTCCCTGGCCTTCAGAGAATTTAACCGGCTGCTTTTTCAAGGGCATCCCTACGGCCTCAATACCCTGGGCGCTGAAGGCCCTTTGGCCCGCCTCCAGGTGGCTGAGCTGCGCAATATCTATAAAGAACATGCGGTGCCGGCAAAAATGGTGCTCACCGTGGCCGGCGCTGTCAAGGCTGCCGAGGTCAGGGATCTGGTGGAGGAGCTTTTCGGCCAGTGGCAGGGACCTGCGGAGGTCGGGAGCCAGCTGGCTGAAGAGGAGCTCTTGCCGCCGGCAATGCCCGTTAAACCGGAGAGCTTTGCCATTGCAAAAGATAAAGAGCAGGTGCATCTCATCATCGGTTTTCTGGGAACGACCCTGGACAATGACGACAGGTTTGCCCTGGAGGTGCTGGATAATATCCTGAGCGGCCAGAGCGGCCGGCTCTTTAGTGAGCTGCGCGACAAAAAAAGCCTGGCCTATAGCCTTTCCGCCTTTTCCATGGTGGGCCTGGATACCGGTTCCTTCGGTATTTATATCGGCACCAGTCCGGATAAGCGGCAAGAGGCGATCAGCTCATTGTGGAAGGAGCTCTATCTTGTTATGGAGCAGGAGGTGAGTGAAAAAGAACTGCAGCGTTCGAAAAATGTGCTCATCTCCAATTATGAGCTGCGCCTGCAGACCCACAGCCAGCAGGCCATGGAGATGGCCCTTAATGAAACCTATGGTCTGGGTCAGGATCATGGCACGCGCTATATCAAGGAGATAGAGGCGGTGGATCAGGCCAGGATCATGGCCGTGGCCAGGAAATATATCCAGCCCGAGCACTATGTGATGGTGACGGTGGGTGCCAAATAATATCGCCCAGAAATGGCCCTGTTGCCCGATTTCTGCGTCACAGCCCAATGAAAAATGCTCACATATGGTCACACGCTGCGTGCCCGCAGGAAATACCCTCGGGGTGCTTTTTAATGGAGCTGTTCCTTGATCTCGATCGAAATGACTCATTTCAGCATTGATATTACTGAGTTTTTAATAAAAGAAGAAAAGCGAGATGAACATGCTTGAGAAAAAGATAGCACCTTCCATCCTTTCTGCTGATTTTGCCCAGCTGGGTCAGGAGATAAAGGCTGTGGTGGCGGCCGGCGCGGATGTCATCCATGTGGATGTCATGGACGGCCATTTTGTCCCCAATATCACCATTGGCCCTTTGGTGGTTGATGCGGTACGCAAGGTCACGGACAGGCCCCTTGATGTCCATCTGATGATCAGTGAGCCGGACAAGTATATCGAGGCCTTTGCCAAGGCCGGGGCCGATTGGATCACCGTTCACGTCGAGACCTGCCCCCATCTCCATCGCACCGTGCATATGATCAAGGATTTAGGGAAGAAGGCCGGGGTGGTGCTTAATCCGGCCACGCCGCTGACCACTCTGGAATATATCCTGGCGGATCTTGATCTGGTGATGCTGATGAGTGTTAATCCCGGTTTTGGCGGTCAGTCCTTCATCCCCTCCACCCTGGACAAGGCGCGGGCCTTAAAGGCGTTGATTGACGAGAGGGGACTGGAGACAGGCATTGAGATTGATGGCGGCGTCACTGCCGCCACCATCGAGGAAATATCCCAGGCCGGCGTCAATATCTTTGTGGCCGGTTCCGCGGTCTTTGGCGCCGCCAACTACCAGGAGGCCATTGCCGCCCTGAAGGCCAGGTGGTGAGGGCTCTTCCTTGCCCTGGCTGGGCAAGGGTGTTTGTTGAACCAAGAATGTCTCTTGCTGTTTGCTGACGGGTCCCCTGGGCTCTGAAGGGAATGGCCCCCAGATTGTCAGGCCCATGGCCACCAAAAAAGAGGGATGGAACCTGCAGGTTCCATCCCTCTTTTTTTTAATCAGCAAAGGGCCAGGGAAAGTAGCGGCCCTCCAGGGGTGGCTCGGGCGCCACGGTGCCGTTTGTGCCGCGCCAGAGGGCACTCTGTCGGCGGCTCACCATCTTGGTCTTGATCTCCTGGCGCACCTTCTGGCCGCTGTTGTCCTCCACCGTCAACACCAGCGTGGGGCCGGGATCGGCTTCAGAGGAGAAGGAGGAGGGCATGGTAAAGGCCACCTTGGAGCCTTCCTCATTGACCGGCTCCAGTGTCACAGGGACCCCGGCCTTTTGCGTCCAGAAAAACTGCAGGGTTTGCCTCGCCTCATCCCGGCTGGCACTGGCATCGATGACCACATTCTGGCCAACTAGATAACCCTTGTCGTTGAGCTTGCCGATATTGATCTTCGGCGGCGGGCTTCCCAGCGCCACAGGGATATGCACCTGCTTCGTAGCCGAGCGGAACCCCCCTTTTTTAAAGCGATAGCGGATCATATTGGTGTGGGCGCTATAGGGATCTGGAGTGAAGATGTGGGTGGTGCGGTCAGCACCCCTTGTCAAGACGCCCTGCAGGGCCGTATCCACGATTTCCACATGCACCTGCCTGGGGTTATAGGGGCTGTTGTTGGCCTCCTGCCAGATTTGGACCCAGTCAATGGTGACCGGCTGGGTACTGATGGTGGGATAGCGGACGTCTTGGGCCAGCACCTGGGGCTTTGTCGGCTGGAGGATTTTCTGCTGTGCCTCGGCCTCTGCCGCCTCTTGCTGAGTCTTGGCCCTGGCGGCCAGATCAGGGCCGCTGATGGTTATTATGGCGCTGTTGCTGGTGTCGATCCCGTCGCTGACCATAAATTCAAAGCGGTCTTGACCGGGAAAGGTGGTATCCGGAAGATAGGTGAGATGCGGGGCCGTGCCTGAGAGTCTGCCATGGAGGGGCTGGCTGATGATCTCATAAAGAAGAGGTTGGTCATCTTGGTCCGTGGCCGTGAGGGTAATGGCCACTTCGCCCCCTTCCGTGCCCATTTCATAGTGGACATCTGCTGTCAGCGGGATGAAATTTTCTGCCCTGGTGGGCGCCTGGGCCTGCTGGGCAGGAGCGGGTGCCTCGGCCTGCTCCTCCATGATCTCCTGGGAGCCGGGAAAGAGGAAATAGAGGCCCACAAGAAGCAGCAGGAGAAGAGCCCCGCCCAGTCCGGCCAGCCGGGTTCTGTCTAGGTGCGCCAAGGCAGCAGGGACGACCACCCGGTAGGCCTTTCTTTTCTTTGCCGCCTCATCGGGCAGGGCCTCAAAATCGCTGTCATCTTCCGCCCCGGCCCGGGCCATGAAATCATCCCCCGGGGCGGCCTCTTTTGTAGAGGTCGGCGGATCCACGGCCACAAAATCCTGATCATCCTCCTCGGTCTGGCCCAGCATCTCGGCAAAATCAATTTCTTCAGCCAGAAAGGGATCTTCATCTTCGATATCATCATCTATGCCGGCAAAAAGCTTGTCCATCTCATCAAGGTCGGAATCAAAAGCGGCAGTGGCAAGGTCATCGGCATCTTCCGAACTCAGGTCTGCAGACTCCTTATCAGCAGCTTCTGTCGCCCCCTTTTGGTTACCGGCAAAAAGTTCGCCCAGGTTGGCCTCTTCAGGGGCGGCTGCAGGCTCCGGGTCGGCATCCATATTGGTGAACAGGGCGTCAATATTATCTTGTTCAAGATCTGCCTCTCCCAAAAAGGCATCAAGATTCGAGTCCTCCCCTGCTTCCTCAGCGCTTGAGCTGTCACTGCTGAACAGGGAATCGATATCATCCTGCTCAAGCTCACTTGGGCTCTTTTCTTCAAGGTCACTGCTGTTGCTGCTTTGTGCCGCGCTCCCTGCCATGTTCTTTGGAGCCGGATCGGCCCACGCCTCATCGCTGCTGCCGGCGATCAGGGCGTCAATGTTGTCTTGTTCCAGATCAGCAAAATTGAAGTTGTCGTCACTGTCAGCATCATAGCCACTCCCCTTGAGCAGATCATCAATATTATCCTGGTCAAGTTCTGCCCCCGTCTCCTTGGTGTCGTTTTCAGGCACGGCAGCCTTGGTGGTGTTGAGGCCGAGCAGGACATCAATATTGGCTTGATCCAGTTCGCCGCCGGACTTCGCTGCTGTGGCCTGATCATCCAGGTTATTGCCTGCGGACTCCACAGTGCTGAAGAGTTGGTCGATATTGTCCTGGTCCAGTTCACCGCTCAAACCGTCATTATCATCCAGCCATTCATCAAAATCGTCATCTTTGCCGGCCATCAATTGCCCCCTTGATCATACTGCTTAATAACTTTGTGCGTAGGAGTGCAGGGCCCGATAGATGGGGTCTGACATCTCAACGGTGACGGCGTAGCTTCGGCGTTCGCCCCTGATGTTGCGGCCATTCATGTGAACGCGCAGAAAACCGTCTATTTCCTCAATAATCCCTTCCAGTTTTTGCGGATAATGCACCTCCACCGCATATTCGGAGACGGCCTGGATGTTGATCATGGCGGTCATCTGGTCGGCCAGGGTGACGCCGAGCATGGTGGTTTTTTTGACATGATAGTCAGCAATAACCGTGAAGGGTCGTACCGCCACCATGGCGGGCCCGTAAAAGTGCCGGAATTCCCCCATGGCATCATCGCAGATCAGGGTAATTAGCTCCGCAAGGTTGGCGTAGCTACGGGCGCTAATTTGTGCCGGCGGCGGAGGATAGGGCATGAGTGCCGCTCCTGATTGTTCCTGGGCCTGCAGGTTTTGAGCGCCCAGCAGAAGGGCCAGGAGGAAGAGGCGGAAAAGCCATTTTGGACTTGGTGGTATGGACATAATATCCCCCTAATTTGCCGTTCCCTTCACAGCAATGGTGTATGGTTTTTCAATGGAATGGAAAAGGCTGAGCAACTCCCGATTAAGGGGCAGGGTGTAGCGCCAGGAGGTTTTGATGATGCCGTCCTTCAGGCTGACCAGGCGGCCCTGGAGGACCAAGGTTTTCCGGGTGTTTGAATAGGTGGAGACCACCACATAATCAAGCTCCTGATTATTATTGGCAAGTTCATTGCTGTTGCGTGACAGAATAAATTCCCCGGTCTGGGCCAGAATGTTAATCTCCTTGCCCAGGCGCAGTTCCGTCACCTTGAGGCCCCGGTCGGCAAGATCGGTGAGCAGATATTCCGCCATCAATCTGCCGAATTCTGTTTCTCTTTTCAGATCGGCAAGGGGTACGGCGCCCACAATGGCAACCTTGGCAGAGTAATTTTTCTCGCCATCATCCCGGAGACCGTAATAGACCTTGCCGGCCACCTCGCGGGAGAGTTCGGAGAGCAGCACCTCGGTGCCCTTGCTTCGTGAATCTTCAGGCATATAATGATAGACCCGGTAACGGCCGCGCTCTTGCTGCTGGCGGCTTTCTTGATTTGTGAGGTCAAGATAGGCGCTGGGGGTGCCGTTATTGAGCCGGGCACCACCCTGGGGAGGTTGCACGGCAATCTCCGGCTCGGAGGGTGGCGCTTCTTTAGTGGGAGGTTCAGGATAGGGGGTGCCTGGAATAATGGCGGTCTGCTCTCTCTCCTCCGGGGCCTCTTTTCTCAGGTCAGGTGGTGCCGTGGCGGCCTCAGATTCCGGCAGAATGGCCATGGTGGGATCGGCCTGGCTCATCTGGGTGGGGGGCACATTAATCTGAATGGCGATCTGGCCGTTATTCTCCTGGGCCAGAAGCGGTGAACAGCCCAACCCGGCCAGCGAAACCAGACAGATGGCGGTAAATACCTTGGTGATGCTTTTCTTCATTAGTGTCCTCCCAATGGGGGTGAGGCGAGATGAACTGCGTTATTATGAGCAAAATTTTATGGGCACCGGCGCCGTTGTTTTTGTCAGGCGGCCTGCCGTTCTTTGTCAAAGAAAAAGGCCAGCCGGCCGACGACAGGACACCCTCCGCCCCGGGTCTTAAAACCTGAGGGTTGGCCGTTGTCAGCTCTGAACGGCCTTTTTCAGGTACATTTGGCGGCGCCTTCTTACATTTCCAGCCGCTTCAGGTATAACGGTGGCGACGCAACCTTGTTTGCTGAGGCGGTGTCTGCTAACATGCGGCGGGTTAAGCTGTTTTTCGGAAAGATAACCGTGGAACTTGCCAGCAGGGCCGCGGTCTTGTTGTCTAAAATGCGGGCCGTCACCAGGATATCATCATTGCCGACGAAATAGGTGCCGGTGAGCATGGCATCCGCGGCAATGGAGGTGCTCACCTCGTTGTCATCTCTGGCCAGGCCGAATTCGCCCCTTTTTTCCTCCATGCGGATGGCGGTTGATTTGCGAATCTCCACCACGGTAAAGGCATGGCGCTGGAATTCGTTCATCAGCTGTTCAGCAAGATAGCGACCAAAGGAGGAGGTTCGGTGTAATTTTCTGCCCTCGACAAAGGTGGTGACCACCAGGCCGTTTGCCATGTCACCGCTGTCGGGATCCGGATCCTCCATGTTGGCCAGGAGTTCCGCCGTCATGGCCGCAATGGAGAGGACAAGTCCGGTTGCCTCCTGGTGAGGAGCCAGAAGCGGCTCCGGCTCCGGGGCCATGGCCAGGGGTTTATCTGCAAACCGGGTGCAGGCCGGCAGGCAGAGGATACCGGCAAAGAACAGCATGATGAAGAGGCGCCTTAGCATAACCTTGGTCGTCCTTAATAAGATGATTGGGCCGGAGGAACTGCTCGGCATTACAGGCTCAGAGGCGTAAAAAATAATATCCGTCACCCTTGTCATCGGCCTGAAGGGTCCACACCTTTAACTAAAACCTGCTGATATTAATAAAAAAAATGCAAGAAATTTACTTCAGACAACATATGGTGGTGCGCCGCTGCCCTTCTACCCCCTGTTGCCTTGCGGCTATTTTCTGGGAAAAGTGTAGCATGTGCAGGGGGCAGAGGGGAAGTGCTTTTGGCGGGGCTGGCGGCCCTTGGCCTCGGTTACAAACCGGCGTTGCCGGGTGTCTGCCCCGCCATCAGCATAGAAAAGGTGGGGTGTCATGAGCCAGGAATTCTCCCGACAGGAGCTTATCGCCGATGAAGCATTCCTGCTTGTTGAGGGCGGTGAGATGCCCGAGGTTGCTTTTCACAGCGCGGTCTATTATCTGACCCAAGATGAGGAGGGCCCTTTCCTGAAGTTGCGGGACCAGGATATCGCCCCTTTGAAAGAGGCGGTGGTTGAGCGCTACCGGATCATTGTCCTCCGCGATTTATATCCGGAAAACAAGACCAAGGCCATGTATCGCGGTGTGGAGCGCAGCGCTGCCAACTGGCTGCGGTTGCAGTTGTATGCCGAGCGGGAGAAGAGAGACATCTCCTTGATTAAAAGCCAGGCCGCCCAGGCCCTGGGGGATTTTTTGCGGCATGAGTATGATGCCGTTATCCGGCGGGGCGAGGCGAGCTGCCTCAATTGCAGCCAGGCAAGATTGGCGGCCTATGCCAAGAGTCTTGGTGTTGTTCTGGAGAACGAAGTGGCACAGTGGCGTCAACTTTTTTTGGACCCTTTGAGATGAGTTGTCTGCATAGGAGTTCTTTGCCAAAGAAGGTGAAAGGTGTCTCAACAAAAGGTATGGTGGAACCCTTGTCGCTGAGGCAGGCCTCTCTTATGTCCACCATCCCGGTTTCTTGTTTGCCAAATTCTACCCGCACACCTTTATGGGCATAGCTGAAAAAAGGCCTGATCTTCTCGTCTCGCTCCAGGGGGCCAAGGCGCTGCAATACAGGCAGGAGATAGCGCTTTTGCTCCAGGGCAAATTGCCGGCGGGTTGGCAATGGGTGGCCAGTTCAAAAGAGGCGGTGGTGGCCGTCACCAGTGCCGAGCCCCGGATCTTTTATAAGGAATTTCTGGCCCGCAGCCCCTTTGAAAAAATAAAAAGCCTGGTGCGCGGCAGCCGCTGTCAGCGGGCCCGGCGGCATGCCGATCTTCTGAGAGAGGCCGGCCTGGCAAGCCCCGCTGTTCTGGGCTGGGGCCGGGGTCGCAAGAATGAATTTTTTCTCACCGCCGCCTTCAGCGGTGTCGGCTTCTTTGACTTCCTCCAGGACCATTTTTCCGGACCATTGTCTGGTGAACGCCTCCTGCGCAAGAGAAGGCTGGTGCAGGAGGCCGGAATTCTGATTGGCAGATTGCATTGCCAGGGCATCAGCCATGGCGATCTGCGCCAAAACAATCTCCTGGTCCGGGAACAGGAGAAGGGATTTACCTTCTGTTTCGTGGATAATGAACGCAACAGGAGCTGGCGCCAAGTGCCGCTGAAAGAAATTATTACCAACCTGGTGCAGTTTTCCATCTGCTCCGGCCATCTCCTGACCCGCAGCGATCTTCTGCGTCTCTTTAACGCCTATCAACAGGCCTACCCGCGTTTTCACGGTAAGGCCCGGCAGCAGCTTTTGGGCGAGGTGATCAGCAGGAGCCGGCAGCGGGTTCTGTATTATAATCTCAAAGAGAGGCTTGACCGGGCTGCCCGGTTGGAGGGGGAGCAGGGGACAGGCCGCTATCACCGGCAAAGCATTCTGGGTGGGCAGCTTGAGAGCGGCTGCGACCTTAAGCAGTGGTTTGGCCAGGGATCTTTTTGTAAGGATGATACACATATCCAGGTCAAAAGGCTTTCGTGCCCTGCGGGTGTGGTGGTGGCCAAGAAGTTTCTGGGCCGGGGTATCTTCTCCCATCTCAAGGTGTGGCTCAGGCGCGAACGTCCCCCCCGCCTCTGGCAGATGTCGCACCTCTTTATGGCCCTGGAGATCCCCATTGCCCGGCCCTTGGGGTATCTCCTGGCCGGACGCGGCCCCTGGCGGCGGCAGAGTTATTTTTTCAGCGCCTATGCCGCCGGCAAACAAGATCTCCACTCCCTGGCCACCGAGAGGCCGGATATTTTCGCCACGGTGGACGAACAGGGGCTTTTTTTCCGTATCGCTTTTTATCTGGCCCGGCTCCACAATAATGGCTATTGTCACGGCGACACCAAATGGGCCAATATCATGGTGGAGGAGAAGGGTGCTGACCTCCTCTTTATTGATCTTGATGGCGCCGGGCCGGTGAAGTCGTCCCTGGGGCGGGGCATAGTAAAAGATGTCAGCCGCTTTGTGGTGGATATGGTGGAGCATGAAGTGCCGGCGGCCATGATCCAGCAATTTATAAAAGAGTACAGCAATATGCGCGTTCTTGACCGGCAACTGGTGCAGAAGAAAATCACCCCCCATATAAAAAAGGCCCTGGTCAGGCACGGGAGGCGGGACCATGATGTTCAAGGACTTTGGTCGGTGTAAGATATGCTTTTTTCCGTGATCATTCCCACCCATAACGGCAGCCGCTTTCTCGAACGGGCGGTGCGTTCGGTACTTTCTCAGACCTTTGCTGATTTTGAGGTGATCATTGTTGATGACGGTTCCACGGATGCCACCTCGCAGATCATCGAGAGGCTGGTGGGGCAGGCTGCCGGCAAGGTTCATTCCCTGCACCAGGAAAACAGGGGACCGGGCGCGGCCCGCAACCGTGGGGTGCAGGTATGCAGCGGTCGCTACCTGCTCTTTCTCGACGATGACGATGAACTCCTGCCCGACGCCCTGGCCCTTTTTGCCAGGGCCATTGAAAAAGACAGCCAGGCCTATTTTTTATGGGCCGGCCATTATTCCCAAGATGAAGCGGGCCGGCTGAAAAAACATGATCGCCCGCCCTTTTCGGCAGAGAACCTCGCTAATTTTCTTGGTTACATCCGCGGTGGTTTTAGTCTTTCCCAGGGCGAGGGGGTGATGCGGCGCGAGATCTTTGGCCGTTTGCACTACCCGGAGACGATACGCAATAATGAGGACGTGGTTTTCTTTGCCCAGATTCTGGCTCTCTATCCCTGCCGAGCCGTTGATGCCCATGTGGTGACCATCCATAAACGCAAGGCAAGCTGCCGCCATAATATCGCCTCCATTGAGGCCAGCTGTGACCCCATCGTTGATCTCCTTTTTGATCCCCGCATCTTGCCGGCACCCATGCTGCCGTATCGTGCCGAGTTTCAAGCCAGCCGTTATCTCGGCCTCTTCCGGGCCTTTTACTATGCTGGCCGCTTCCGGGAGGCGCGCCAGGTGTACGCCCAGGCCATCGCCACCCACCCCCGTTATCTTGGCCGCTGGAGCTATCTGCGTAAGTATCTGCGGGCCTGGCTTGATTTTTGATGCCCCTGCCCTCGGAGTCGCCTTTTCGTGAGACTTGACCGGAGGCGGGGCGCGCTGTGCTCTTTGTCCTGTCTGGCACCTCGAGAAGAGGGGCTGGGCATATTCGTAGGAGATGTAAAAAATATGGAGAAAAAAATAAGGATCCTTCACCTCTGGAGCAGCTTCAAGGGTGATTATGAGCTCTTTAACCAGGTGGTCATGGGCCTGCAGGATGGCTATCACCATATTATCTGTTTTATGACCGGTACGCCGCCGGCCCGGGAGGTTCTGCGCGACGCTGGCTATGACGTGCGCTGGCTTGGTTTTAAGAAGAAGGGGTTACGCAGATTCCGCGCTGGGGCTGTCAAAGAGCTATCGGCACTTGTTGAAGAAAATCAGATTGATATCATCCATGCCCACCGCCACAAGGCCACCTTTTATGCGGCCCTCACCGCCCGCCGCCATGTCCGGCTCAAGGTGGTTTCTTCGGTGCATGGCCTGGAACGCTCCCGGGGAGTGGTGCGCAAGATCTGCAATAGACTGCTTTGGCCCAGGTTGACGAAGATTATTGCCGTTTCCGGGGCGGTGAAAAAGGACATCCTCAAGGAAAATCCCTGGTTCCCCGATGAAAGGGTGGAGGTGGTTTATAACGGTATTAATATCGAGCGCTTCCAGGCTACTGGTCTGGACAAGAAGGAGGCAAGGAACCATTTTTCCCTGCCTGAAGACGCCTGGCTCTGGGGCGCCGTGGGTCGCCTGGCCCCGGTCAAGGGCCATGCGACTCTGCTGAAGGCCTGGGCCAGCGCCGGACTGGGGAAATTAGGTTGCCATCTTGCCCTGGCCGGGGACGGTGATCTTTATAGCGATCTGATCGTTCTGGCCAAGGAGCTGGGCATTGAGAAGGAGATCACCTTTTTAGGCCATATCTCAGATGTGCCGAGCTTTCTCAAGGCCCTGGATGGTTTTGTCATGCCGTCCCTCCATGAAGGTTTCCCCTTGGCTGTTCTTGAGGCCCTGGCCGCAGAACTGCCGGTGGTGGCCAGCCGGGTGGGAGGTATCCCGGAAATTTTGACCGAGCTGGACAAAAAAGGTTATGCCTTTCTGGTGACGGCGCAAAAGGAGAAAGCCTTTGGGGAAGCCATGGGGAAAGTGGTTTCGTGGTCTCCGGAAGAGCATGGTGAGGCCGTTGACCACATCAGAGAACATATCCGCCAATTTGCCGCCCAGGGTATGCTTGACCACATGGCCACCCTCTATCATGAAATAATGCGGGCCTGACAGGGGCAATAATCTTTTAAGAAAGGATTTGCAGAAGTGGATATTACGAAAACACATAAGAGATGTGTCCAGTTTGTTTCCCTAGTGTCATGTCACGCTTGATATGTTATATAAAATTAGGTATGGTCAGAAAAAACGGAGAAGACCATGCCCAAGATCAAGTACAGGTTCTCACTGAGCCAAGAGGAGCGCGACGAGCTTAAGACCATTGTTGCCAAGGGAAAGCATAAGTCCCAGAAAGTACTCAATGCATTGATT
>JAGXFQ010000007.1 GCA_024637145.1 Desulfobulbaceae bacterium | reverse complement strand
CCCACGGCATTTATCTTCGCGGTGATGACCCAGACCCTGGGCGAATATCTGGGCAACATCACGGAAATGAGCCTGGTGACCACCCCTTACTCCAGCGAGCACTGGGTGGAACAATGGACCATGTTCTACTGGGCGTGGGGCCTCAGCTGGGCGCCTTTCGTGGGCAGTTTTATCGCCCGTGTCTCCCGGGGCCGGACCATCCGCGAGTTTGTCCTTGGAGTGATGATCGTGCCGGTGGCCCTCAGCATGCTCTGGTTCTCAACCTTTGGGGGCTCTGCCATTTACTTTGAGCTCTACAACCAGGCCGGTATCGCTGATGCCGTGGCCGTGGAGGCGCCGGCCGGCCTCTATGCCTTGCTGAGCCTGCTGCCGGGCGGCGACATTATGGCCATTGGTGCTATTTTGCTGGTGGCCATGTTCGTCATCACCTCTGCCGACTCCGCCACCTTTGTCCTCGGCATGTTCACCTCAAAGGGCGTACTCAACCCGACCCGATTCGTCCGCATCCTGTGGGGCGGGCTGCAGTTGCTGATGGCTGCTGTGCTGCTGCTCAGCGGCGGGCTCTATGGTCTGCGCACCGTTTCCATCATTGCGGCCTTTCCCTTCATGCTGATCATGGTGCTCATGACCATCTCCCTCTATAAAGATCTGGCCCTGGAGTTCCAGCGGCGCGAAAAGAAGGACCTCTTGCTGGCAAGCCGGATTGAAAACATGCTGTTCAGGGAATCAGAGCGGGAAGAGCAACGGCTGGCCGAGCTGGAGAGCCATCCGGCCACCCCGGAGGAGGCGGAGATTGAAGAGGAGCAAGAAAGCCCTGAAAAGCCGCCGCCGGCCAACCCCGATTAAGGCTGCGCCCAGCCCTGCGCCTAGTGGCAGAGGGGCGCCCAAGCCTTGTCTCTGCTTTTGCTTTCTTGATTTTTTGTCAAACCAATCGTCATCTTCAGGACCCAGCAAGAGCCTGGGGGTGCAAAAAAAGGGCAGCAGACCGCCCTTTCCTGCTGGCAGGCTATAAACAGGTGCTGAACGCAAAAGGGGCCCTGACTCTGGTGGTATTGCTGCCGCCGGCAGAGTCAGGGCCCCTTTTCGCTTAGCGGTTTCTGTCTCTTGGTCTATGCTGATTCCGGATGATACTTGAAGGAAAGGGAAAGCCGGGCCCGGTAGGCGGTCACCTTGCCCTCCTCCACCTTCATGTCCAGCTTGATGACCTCGGCCACCCGCAGGTCCTTCAGACGCTTGCCTGCCGTGTCGATTGCCGTATGGGCCGCCTTCTCCCAGGATTCGGGACTGGTGCCCACCACTTCGATGATCTTGTAGACGCTGCCTGCCATGCTTGCCTCCTCTGCTGGAATTGGTAAAAAGTATTGGTCCACTGCTACCATTTCATGACTGCTTCTCTTTTAGATTCGATGCTCTTCAGGGGTAATGTCAATTTCTTTTTGGCCCTACTGACAATTTAAAGCAGCACGGTAAGGAGCCGGCGGCCTGGTTTCCTGGACACCATGTTAACGAGCAAGGCCAAACGGCATGGCCCGGACCGGCCCGCAGAGTTCGCCCTGCAGGGCTGCATCCTACCGCCAACACCGGTCTTGACTTCGCGGTGCGGACCTGCTATATACCTCGGTTCCTTTCGGTACCATTTTATTTTTTCCATCTGATCCCCATCGACATTCAGCCCTTCTCTTCAAGCGTCATCCCGCCGTCCTGACCATCGGAGTGCACCAATCCAGAAAATTGCAGCCGACACTCCGGCCTGACACCGCTGGCCTGCCGCCTCGCTCTGCTCTTTGCCGTGACGTGACAGGGCGCCTTGGCAATGCAAGGTGAGGTAGTGCAACTCGCCTGAAAACCAGCCGCCAAAGGATCATCAGGGGCTAGCGGCATACGGCTTTTGTTATTGCGCCTTTGTCTTGCCGCACCTGTTGCTGATATCATTGTGCATGGGCTGAAACAGGGCGGCAATGAGATTCTGTCAGCGGTTTTTTCGCCGCTTGCCCACTGCCTGCCACGCCTGATACCGTAGAAATAAGATATCAAAAAGCACCCATGAACCAGCCGTTGCCGCCACGAAAGATCGCAACGCCCCTGTTTTTTCACATACCCCGGGCCCTGAGGGCACGGCTCGTGCATTACCCAAGAGATAAGGACCCGCATGAATTTTATTGAAGCAATGAAAAGCTCTCAGCTCACCGCCAGGATCGAGATCCTCTCCGGGGTGACAGTCTCCCTGGCCCTGGTTCCCGAGGCCATTGCCTTTTCGCTCATTGCCAATGTCAGCCCCCTGGTGGGACTCTATTCCGCCTTCATCATCGGCCTGGTCACCGCCCTTGTGGGGGGAAGGCCCGGCATGATCTCCGGGGCCACCGGCGCCATTGCCGTGGTGGTTGTCAGCCTGGTTGCCAGGCACGGAGTGGAATATCTGTTCGCCGCCGTCATCCTGATGGGCCTCATCCAGATAGGGATAGGTCTGCTGCGTCTGGGTAAATTCATCCGCCTGGTGCCCCACCCGGTCTTGTTCGGTTTTGTCAACGGCCTGGCCATCGTCATCTTCATGTCCCAGCTCGACCAGTTCAAGACCCTCGGCCCGGATAACTCCAGCCAGTGGTTAAGCGGCGCACCGCTCTGGATCATGGCAGGCTTTGTCCTGGTTACCATGGCCATCATCTACTTCCTGCCCAAGCTCACCACGGCCGTGCCCCCCTCCCTTGCCGCCATCATCAGCGTTTCGGCGGTGGTCATATATTTCGACATCCCCACCCGCACCGTGGGCGACATCGCCTCCATTGCCGGGGGCCTGCCTCAGTTTCACCTGCCGCTGGTGGCCTTAAACCTTGAGACCCTGAAGATCATCTTTCCTTATGCGCTGATCATGGCCCTGGTGGGCCTGATCGAAAGCCTCTTGACCCTCACCGTCATTGATGAAATGACTGAAACCCGCGGCCGCGGCAACAAGGAATGCCTGGCCCAGGGCAGCGCCAACGTGCTGACCGGTTTCTTCGGCGGCATGGGCGGTTGCGCCATGATCGGCCAGAGCATTATCAACATCAGCTCTGGCGGCCGCAAGCGTCTGTCGGCAGCAACGGCTGCCTGCGGCCTGCTGCTTTTCATTCTGTTCGGCGCGCCGCTCATCGAGAGACTCCCCATGGCGGCCCTGGTGGGCCTGATGTTCATGGTGGCCATCGGCACCTTTGAGTGGGCCAGCCTGAGAATCATGCGCAAGGTCCCGGCCGCCGATGTCTTTGTCATGGTGGTGGTGGCCACAGTAACCGTACTCTTCCATAATCTGGCAGTGGCCGTCCTCATCGGCGTGGTGATCTCCGCTCTGGTCTTCTCCTGGGAAAATGCCAAGATGATCCGGGCCAGAAAGCATATCGCGGCAGACGGCGCCAAACATTATCACATTTACGGCCCCCTCTTCTTCGGCTCCACCACGGTATTTCAAGAGAAGTTTGACGTGATGAACGATCCCCAGGAGGTCATCATTGATTTCCAGGAATCAAGGGTGGTTGACCACTCAGCCATTGAAGCATTGAACAGACTCACAGAAAGATACGCCAAAGTGGGGAAAACCGTGCACCTGCGCCACTTGAGCGCCGACTGCCGCCAGCTCCTGGAAAATGCCTCTGCCATCATTGACGTCAATTATATGGAAGATCCCAAATACAAGCTGGCGGTGGACGAACTGGCATAGCCGCAAAAGAGTGGACCAGAAAAAAGGTGTTCTCCCTGCGGCCAGGATGACCCGCCTCCTTCTCGGCAATCTTCTTGCCGGCCACGGCTTACCCTTCCTGACCGGCCCCCACCTGTTTTTCCATGGGACAACATCCTGTGGCTGCCGTTATTGCCAGAAGAAAAACCCCAGCCCGCCGGCAGCGCCTTTTCAGGATCATAAGGAGCGTCCTCTCTCCATGCCATGGCCCAAGGGAGAGGATCTCTTATGGGCACCGAAAATAATCTCCCACCCTGAAAAATCGGTCCTAAATGCTCATTCAGGCCTGGAGACATCGCGTGCCCGCTGGCTAGACCGTGGGGGGAAGAACCGGGGGCTTCTGGAGTTTTTCCTCCAGCTCTTCTGCACATTTTCTGCAAAAATGGGTGGCGGGCAGGAGTTCCAGGCGCTGCCGGCCAACAGGCTCCTGGCATTTTTCACAAAGGCCATAGTCACCAAAGACCATTTTGGCCAAGGCAGCTTCAATATCCGCCAGTTCCTGGCTTTCCTGCTCCTCAAACTGATCAAAAAGGCTGTAGAGATCCGCCTTTTGCGCCTCTTCTTCCCTCTCAATGTCATGCGCACTCAAGGCCTGCCAATCTGTTTCCAGTCCCTGCAGGCGGTCAAGCATTTCCCGCCGCCGCCTAAGAAGCAAATCCTTCAGGTGTGCTCCATCTTTTTCATCCATACACTTCCTCCCAGCTCGCCAGGCTTTGATTTCAGCCGTTAATAGAGTTTTATTGCATCCTTCAGAAAGCTCTTCTTCCAGCTCTGCCACTCTGTACCCTTTCAGCCTATCATGCCCTTGGCTCTTCACAAAAGCTCTTCCTCTCCAGAAGCGGTGTCACCCTCACCCATTCCTTCTCCTCTGGTCAGGGGGGCCTTTTTTATCCACAGCACAATTTTAAGAGTAGTCTGGCGCCAAAAACAATCTTAAACTGAAAAACGGCCGGCCAGCCGCCCTGGGGAGTATGCCCAGCGCGGCATAAATGCTGAGGTTGAGGTGGCCCTTGCTGATCCGGAAGAGGTCGTGACCGGCTGATGGAGGGGGGATCTCTTTCGTGCGAAGTGGGCGGCCGGCCCTGGATGCCAGAGGGCCGCCCACAAAATAGAGGGGATCAGCTCTTGAGCTAACCGATCCTGACACAGTTGCGGCCGCCTTTCTTGGCCTTATAGAGAAGAGCATCCGCCGCCTTGATCACCTTTTCCGGGGTGTCAAGCTTCCGGGAACTGGTGGCGGCACCAATGCTGATGGTAAGGCCCACTCTCTTCTTCTCTTCCCCGGTCTTGTTCCTGCTGGCGGCGCTCTTTTTCTTACGGGTCTGGGAGCGCACCACAAAACCGCTCTCCTCAATATCCTGCCTGATCTTCTCCAGGTAGGGCTGGGCCTCCTCAGCACTCTTGCCGGGAAAGACCGCGGCAAACTCCTCACCGCCGTAGCGAAAGGTCTTGGCATTGCCTCGGATCTTACCAAAAAGCGCGGCCACCATCTTCAGGACGTCGTCACCGGTTTTGTGGCCGTAGGTGTCATTAAATTTCTTGAAATGATCGATATCGAGCATGGCAATGGTATAGGTCCTGCCCAGATTGAGCATCAATTCATTGAGGCTGCGGCGGGCCGGCAGGCCGGTGAGGTCATCGATATAGGCCATAGAAAAAGAGGCCTCAATGGTGGTGATCAACATGATGATGCCGGCTGTAGAAAAGCAGATCATCAGGCCGCTGCCGCTGTTATCGGCCAGCAGCGTCAGCAGTACTGCCACCAGGGCACCCATATAGCCGGCCAGGGCACAATCGAGATTCCGGGAAAACCGCTGGGCCAGCAGGAGAAGGGGGAGGAGGTAGGCCAGCAGGAGAGGGGTGGAAATGACCTGCAGCTGAAACAGGGCCCTGCTTTCCAGCAGGAGCAACAGCTTTTCAGAGAGGGCCGTGTGGCTGGCGGCCAAATGGGGCAGGCCCTGACTGAACCAGAGCCAGAGGGGGGCGGTTGGCAAGTGGAGGGGGGCGCTGATCAACAGGACGAGAATAAGCTGCCCCACAAAAAAGCCGGCCCACAGGGCGCCAAAGGGGGTAAAGAGCCGGCGTTTGGCATGGTAGGAGGAAAAAAGCAGGTTGAGGGGCAATAAAAAGGCGACCAGCACCAGAACCGGGCTGTTCTTGGGGCTGGCGGCAAAAAGGCCAAAGACAAAATAAGAACAGGAGAGGGCCAGGGAGGAAAAGATCAGCCCGGCATTATTATAGCGCCAACCCAGGACAATGAGCAGGGAGAAGAAAAGATAGGGCAGGGTGGGCAAAATGGTGAGCAGGGCATGGAGCTCCTTTTCCTTGCTCATATAGGTGACCAGTTCGGCCCATTGCCAGATGAGGAGGACGGAAAAAAGGAGAAAAACAACAGGAACAGCCAGCTGAAAGATGATGCGCTTCATAAAGGTGGCACTGATAGATTAGTGAGTTATCTTCGCAGGTTATTTTGCGCACCATACCATAGATTGCCCACCAGGGGGAAAGGAAAGAAAGTACCTCCCTCACCCCCCAGCACCACCGCCTTGTGCCTCCACAGAGACCATCTCTTTTTCCAGAGGACACACGCCGTTTCTCACCGTCCGTAAAGGTTTGGCTGCAGCGGGCTTTCCGGTCCCGCTACCGCGGCCGCAGCTGCCTGCCGGTGGTCTGGGCCCTTTGGGAGAGAACCCACGGGGAGGTCTCCTGCCGCCGCGTTTTGCCCTGCAACAGGGTGCGGAGCTCCTGCACCTCAGCCCGGAGATCAAAAAGCTCAAGGCATTGTCGGATAATGGCCTTGAGCCCCTCACCATGCCACGGCTTGGTGAGATACCTGTCCACCCCGCGCTCATTGACCATACGCAGGATGAGCTTGACATCAGGATGGCCGGAAAGGATAACGCGAATCATCTGGGGGCAGAGCTGTTTCACCTGGTCAAGCAGGGCAAAACCGTCCATGCCCGGCATCTTCACCGCTGAGATGATGACCTTCACCCTCTGTGCGGTCACTATCTCCAAGGCCTCCTGGCCATTTCGGGCCAGCAACACGGTATAAGGCTCGACCTTGAGCTCCTGCGCCAGGTGCGCGAGGATCTCTTTACTGTCGTCAACAATGAGTATCTGCGATTTCGCCATGTTCACACACTCCGCTTGCCTGATTTATCCCCTCTCCCTGCGGTCTAATGAACCGAACAGGAGATGCAGGGGTCATAGGCCCTGACCAACATTTCCGCCAGCAGCTCGATTTCCTTGTCGCTCTTGCCCTGCTGGACGCAGTACAAAGCCAACTCTTCAATATCATGATAAATATTAGCGTGGTTCTGGCTGGTGGGAATGACACAGTCCGCCTTTTGAATGCGGCCGTCACCATCAAATTCCAGACAGTGGTAGAGAATACCCCGCGGCACCTCCACCGCCCCGACCCCCATACCAGCCCGCGCCTCCACCTCCTGCCTTGCTTGCTGCCAGGGGACTGCCAGCAAGGCGTCAATGAGGGTGATGGCCTCCTCCACCACCTGGACACACTCCACCACCTGGGCGATAGTGTTCATGAAGGGATTATGGCTGATCGGCCTGAGGCCCAACTTGCCGGCAATGGCTGTTGCCTGGGGCCGGAGATAGTCGAAATTATTATTGAGCCGGGCCAGGGCCCCCACGGCAAAGGATTTGCGGGAAAGGCGGCTGAGCTTGGAGGTGGAAAAGTCGGCCATGTACTCGTTGCTCATGGCCCGGTAGTCATTTTCCTGTTTGACGACGCCGTCGCTGGAGAGGAGATTGCCGCCGATGAAGGGGTATTCTCCCTCCCCCTGCAAAGAGACAAACTCTGTCTCCCGGCTGAAAGAGGGCAGGGTGAAGGTGGCAAACAGCTCGGCGCCGGCCATAAGATCGGCCAGGCTGGCCTGCAGGCGTTTACGAAACCCGGCCAGGGCATATTTATCCGGCACCATGGTGAAACCGCCCACCACGGTGCGGGTGGGATGCAGGCGGCGGCCCCCCACCTCATCGCAGAGGTCGTTGGCCACCATCTTCAGGCGCAGGGCCTGCTGCACCACTTCGGGATGGCTCTTGGTCAGCGGCAGCACACTGCCCACCCCCAGAAAATCAGGGGCTGCCAGAAAATAGATGTGGAGGATATGGCTCTGCAGGGTCTCCATGTGTTTCAAGAGAAGGCGGAGCCTGGCCGTCTGCTCGGAGGGGATGAAACCAAAGCCGTTTTCAATGGCCCGGATGGCGGTGAGGGTGTGGCCGATGGAACAGATGCCGCAGATCCGGCCGCAGATATAGGGGGCGTTCTCGTAGAGCTTGCCCACCAGCATGGCCTCGAAAAAGCGCGGCGTCTCCACAACCTCCCAGCGCGCCTCCTTCACCTCGCCGTTTTTAATGGCTATGCGGATATTACCATGGCCTTCCACCCGACTCAGGTGTCTGACATCCACCTCACAGGATATCTTCATGCTCCCCCCTTCAACTTCCTACGCAAGGTGTCGGCCGCCCCGGCAAATCCTCCGAAACATTCCAGCCGATCAAGCAATCTTTCCATGGACATCTTCTTCCTGGCCACGATCGCCAGCAGTTCTTCCACATTGGCCTCCGGCGCCGGCCCCCGGCAGCCCCAGCAGGCCAGACGGTTGCTGGTGCACCAGGCGTCACAACCCGCCCGGGTAATGGGTCCGAGACAGGGCTCGCCCAGCTCAAAGAGACAGATGTTCTCCTTGGCCTTGCACTCCATGCACACGGGGTATTTGGGATGGTTGACCGCCTTGCCCAGCACGAGATTGGTGACGATGCGCTCCACCTCCTCCTTCTTGATGGGGCAGCCATATATTTCGAGATCCACCTTGATATAGGCAGAAAGAGGCCTGGCCTCCTGGCTGTCAATGGGATAATCGCCATACACCTCCCTTTTCACCCATTCCAGATCACCAAACCGGTTCTTGAGCTGATTGACGCCGCCAAAACAGGCGCAGCTCCCCAGGGCCACCACCTGCTGGGCATTATGGCGGATCTTCTGCAGACGCTCCACCTCATCCCGGCGGGTCACCGAGCCCTCCACAAAGGCGATCTGATAATCATCCGCCGCCTCCTTCATTCCCTCCCGGAAGTTGACGATCTCCACCAGATCGAGAAAATCAAGCAGGGTGGATTCATTATTCAGGAGCTGAAGCTGGCACCCCTCGCAGGAGGAGAGCTCAAAAAAGCCCACGCGGGGCCTGGGAATAGGCACCCCGAGATATTGCCTTTCAGCAGTCATTCTTTCCCTCCAATCCTCAGGACATGATGTCTATCTCTAAATGGCCTCTTGCAGATTGAGCACGGACCAGTAATTAAAGACCGGGCCATCAAGACAGGTATAGGTGGAGCCGATATTGCAGCGGCAGCATTTGCCCCGGCCACAATGCATACGGCGTTCCAGGGAGACAAAGATCTTTTCCATGGGCAGACCGGCCTCAAGCAGCATAGCGCAGACAAATTTGAACATCACCGGCGGCCCGCAGACAATGGCGTTGGTCTGTGTGGCCAAGCGGTGGCGATCCCCCTCCTCCAGGCGCCGGCGCAGAAGATCGGTGATCAGGCCCACCGGTCCGGGCCAGCCCTCCTCCCCCTTGTCGACGATCACCTGCAGGTCGATATCAAACTGGCGCCACATGGCGTGCTGATAGCCGAAAAGCAGCTCCGAGGGGCAGCGGGCCCCGTACATGATATCAACCCGGCCGTAGCGGCTTCGATTTTCCAAGACACTCATGATGGGGGCGCGCAGGGGCACAACCCCCAGTCCCCCGGCCAGAAGAAGGATATCATCACCCAGCATATCCTCCACCGGAAAACTGGTGCCAAAGGGGCCGCTGATGCCGACCATGACCCCGCGCTCCAGGCGGCTCAAAAAAGTGGTCATGGTGCCGGCCGCCCGGATGCAGAGTTCAATATCGCCGTGCCGGCTGGGCGCCGACGAGATGGAAAAAGGGGCCTCGCCGATCCCCGGCACCTCCAGCATGACAAACTGGCCGGGTTTAAAGGAAAAATTGTGGCGGGCCTCCGGATCCCTGATCTGGATCTGATACAGCTTTTCCGTAGCGGTGAGAGGATAGACCATGGTGATTTCCGCCTGGTGGCTGAAATCACCATGGTCTTGGGGCTGGCCGCTCCGTGAAGGGGTCACCCGGCAGGCAAAGGGCCCTTTAGACATCTTCCACCTCCCCGCGCCGGATGGAGGCAATCACCTCAGGCACGGTAATATCGGCCAGACAGTTGGTGCCGCAGCGGCCGCAGCCCACACAGAGCGCCTCTTCAAAGGCCTCCACAAAACCCCGGTGCTTGTGATAATAACGGTATTTCAGCCGGGTGCTGCTCTTGGGCCGGAAATTATGGCCGCCGGCCACCTCGGCAAAGTCCAGGAGATTACAGGAGTAGAGCTGCCTGATCTTGGCGGCCCTAGCCATATTCATGGCCACCACCTCTTCCACCCCGTAACAATAACAGGTGGGGCAGACCTGGGCGCAGGTGCCGCAGGAGAGGCATCTCCGGCCCCACTCGGACCAGACCGGAGAATCAAACTCCATATCCAGGATCTTGCTGAGGTCCGAGGTCTCCACCTCGGTGGTAAAGAGACCCTGACGCGCTTGCCCTGCCTCCTGAAAGCGCTTGTGATCCTCATGATCCGGCTCGCGCAGGTTGAGATTCTCCAGAATATGAAAGGCCCGGCTACTCATGATCTCCACGAAATAATCATCACCCAGGGGGGTCAGAAAGAGGTCGCAACCATGGAGGACGGAGTCCGTCCCCATGGAGCGGCAGAAACAGGCCGGGGTGGGCTGGCAGGAATGGCCGATGATGAACATCTCGGCCCGCTTGGCGCCATAAAATTGGTTAGGATAGGGTTCGGCCAGCAAGACTTTATCCAGCTTATTGAGGGCATTTATATCGCAGGCATGGAGGCCAAAGAGCACCAGCGGGTGATGGCCGCCGTAATCAACCTCCTTCTGCCACTCCAGGCCCTGCAGGGTGAAAGAGCCGGTCTCCTCGCGATGGGGCAGGAAATATTTTTTGGCAGCATGCATGGTCTGATCGTAATCCAGCTGCAGATCCTCAAAATGATAGAGCGTCTCAAAATCATAAAGATCTTTGCCCTGGGCGTTCTGTCCCTTTTTAACCGGCCCCACCAGCCTGTTCACGGCCAGAAGCTCAAAGAGGTGGGCAAGTTCCCTGGCCGCAAATATCTTGAAGATCATCAAACACCCTCGCTGTCATGGCAATATGGGGAATGGAAAGGTTGGCAGCGATTTTATTGCTGAACCTTCAGGATGCGTTACTAGGCGGGCTGCGGTCAAGACCAAAATAGGAGCTTGATGGCGGCCGCAGATAAGCTGAAACCAGCAGAGCAGCCGGCGCGCGGCGCGCGCGGCCAGATGGGGAAGGAGAACCAGGCCCCCTTTTTTTGCTGGACAAAAAAAGGGGGCCGCCCTGTTATTGCGGAGATTGTTTTTTGACTCTCCAGGCCGTGGTCTCGAGCCACCCCTGGAGTTCTTTGTCCGGCAGAGGGCGGCAGAGATGAAAACCCTGGATGATATCGCAGCCCAGTTCCGCCAGAAGCTGGAGGGTGTCCTCATCTTCAACACCTTCCGCCACCACCTTGCGGCCGATATTATGGACCATCTCAATGGTGGATCTGACAATCACCGCATTGTCCTCATTGCGCAGCATGTCGGTGATAAAGGATTTGTCTATCTTGATCTCCCGGGCCGGAAATTTTTTCAGATAGGATATGGAGGAATAGCCGGTGCCGAAATCATCAATGGAGAGCTGCAGACCCATTTTTTTCAGGCCGGCAATAACCTTGGTAACCCGCTCCTGATCCACCACAATACTGCTTTCCGTGATCTCCAGAATCAGCATTTCCGGCGCCACCTGCCACTTGCAAAGGAGATTCTCAATATCAGCAGGAAAATCGTAGTCATGGAGATTTTTCACCGACAGATTCACCGAGACAGGGATATGATAGCCGGCCTGCTGCCATTTGGCGCATTGTTGCAGGGCCTGGTCAAGCACCAGGGCAGTAAAGGTCTTGCAGAGTCCGGCCTGTTCGGCAAGGGTAATGAAATCATCCGGCTTAATAATTCCCCTCTCTGCGTGCCGCCAGCGAGCCAGGGCCTCGACGCCGATCAGGGTCTTATCACAGAGGGATATTTTCGGTTGGTAGCAGAGGAACATGTCTTCATTGGTGATGGCATCCCGGAGCTCGCCGATCAAGACCAGACGATTAAAAGTGGTCCGATGCTGGTCAATATTAAAGACGGCATAGATAACATCGTTACGTTTGGCCTCATACATGGCGATATCGGCCCGCTGCACCAGGGTCTCGCTGTCCGCGCCATGGTCAGGACACATGGCAATGCCGATACTGATCCCCACCTTGATGCTGTGCCCCTCAATCATGAAAGGCCGGTCCAGGGCAGTGGCAATCTTCAAACTGATCATCACCGCCTGTTCAAGACTGGTACTAGGCAACACCATGGCGAATTCATCGCCGCCGAACCGGGCCAGGGTATCGGATTTCCGCACCACACCACGCATGCGGTGGGCCACCTCCTGCAGGAGATAATCTCCGTAGAAATGACCCAGGGAATCGTTAATCTGCTTAAAACGGACCAGATCCATGAGGAGGAAGGCCAGGGGCTTACCTTGCCGTCTGGCCCCCCGCAGGCCATGATCAAGCTGTTCCTCGGCCAGCACCCGGTTGGGCAGCTCGGTGAGTTCGTCATGCAGGGCCCGGTGGCGCTCCAAGGCGGCAAAATGCTCGCCGAGCCTGATGGAGGCCAGGCTCAGCCGTACCACAGTGACAACAAAAATGGCCCCAGCAAAAAGGATGGTGGCCACGATCATCTCCAAGGTGGAGGCCGGGGCGTGCAGCACCATATTGAGAAAGAGGATATAGCCGACAATAAAAAAAAGAACCAGGACCCCAAGGAATTTCCAGGAGGCGTAGAACTTATGCTGTCGACTGCAGATCTTTCTGGTGGGATTGAGGGATAATGCCAGCAGAACAATGCCTACCAGCACCATGGTTATAGAGACAACTTTCAAGGGGCGGTTTCCTTTTACCAGTGCAGGACCTTAGAAAGGGCTAAGCAACAAACCCTGAATACTCTTATCTATAATTCAGGGGATTACGACTGGCAAGGGCTAAACGTATGGGCCGGCCATGGAGAGAGGTCACCACGGCTGCCGCCTTTTTTATAAGCAAAAGAATGAGGCCGCCTAAAGGAGGGCCAAACCTAAAAGCTCAGGCACCTTTACAACTGCAAATTAAATCGTGCCCGGGCCGCGGCCACGATCTTTTCGGCAGAGGGGGGACAGATCTTTTCTGAGGCCCCTGCACATTGCATATTGGCATAGGCCCAGTTACAACCGGTTCTGTCATCCACCTTGAGGCGGATGATAGAATCAAAATGGCAATCCTCATGATGGCTGGCCTTCTCCAGCTCTTGATTCAAAAAGGCCAACAGCTCTTGTTCTGTCACCGTTTTTCGCTCCATCAGCAGCCCTCCGGTTCTTTAAAAAAATATCCTGCTGCGTATGAGCACTCCTCCGGCAGCCAGGGCCTGGAAGAAAAAAAATCAACCGGCCATCTTTTCTATAATGGCCGGCACCTGAGCCAGGGCCTCGGGCAGCTTATCCACCATGGTACCGCCGGCCTGGGCCATATCGGGCCGACCGCCGCCGCTGCCGCCGACAAGGGCCGCCACCTCTTTGACTATGGCACCGGCCTGGAACTGCTTGGTGAGATCCTTGCTGACCATGGCCAGCAGCGACACCTTGCCACCCAGCTCACCGCCCAGCACGGCAATGGCCGAGCCCATCTGGTCCCTGATCTTGTCGCTGATCTCGCGCATGGTCTTGGCAGAATCCAGGGTGATGGTGGCGGTGATCACCTTGACGCCGGCCACCTCCGCGGCCCCAGCCAGAATTGAATCCAGGGAGGAGAGCGAGAGCTTGGCACTAAGCTGGCTGATCTCTTTTTCCAGCTCCCTCTGGCGGCTCAGCACCCTGTCCAGTTTGTCCATTATTTCTTCGGGCCGGCTCTTCAGCTTGTCAGCCAACTGGGCCAGCAGCTCTTCATCCTGCTGGAAATGGCTCAGGGCAGCTGCGCCACTGATCGCCTCAAGGCGGCGGATACCGGCGGCAATCCCGGTTTCGGAGACGATCTTCACCAGACCGATCTCGCCGGTGGCCGCCACATGGGTGCCGCCGCAGAGCTCCTTGGAATAACCGGCCACCGAGACCACCCGCACCCTGTCGCCATATTTCTCGCCGAAGAGGGCGGTGGCCCCAGCCTTGACGGCCTCCTCCTTGCTGAGCTCCTCGGTGTGCACGGCGCAATTGCGACGGATCTGCTCGTTGACCAGGGCCTCCACCCGGGCAATCTCAGAGGCGGTGAGGGGAGTGAAATGGGTGAAGTCAAAGCGGAGACGTCCGGCCCGCACCTGGGAGCCGGACTGCTTGACATGGTCGCCCAGGACTTGGACCAGGGCGGCCTGGAGAAGATGGGTGGCGGTATGGTTGGCGCAGATGGCGCGCCGCCGCCGTTGGTCCACAGTGAGGGTGACGCCATCACCCTTGCTGAGCGCGCCGCTGGTGATGGTCCCCTTGTGCAGGAAGATGCCGGAGCCGATCTTGATGGTATCGCCTATCCTGGCCTCACCGCTGCCACTGGCCAGCAGCCCCTGGTCACCACTCTGCCCGCCCGACTCGGCATAAAAAGGCGTGGCCGCACAGACAAAGGCCACCTCCTCGCCCGTGCCGGCCCTCTCCACCAGATCACCGGCCGGCCCGATAATGGCCAGCAGGGAGCTCTCGGCCTGCACACTCCCATAGCCGAGGTACTCAGTGGCCGGGGCCTGGGCCAGGAGGGCGCGCACCCCTTCGCTCAGTTCCGCCAGGCTCCCTCCTTTCCAGGACGCCTTGGACTGGGCGCGCTGGGCGCCCATGGCCGCCTCAAAGCCCTGCTCGTCAATGGTCATCCCCTTTTCAATGGCCACGTCCCGGACAATATCCACCGGAAAACCAAAGGTGTCATAGAGCTTGAAGATGAAGTCGCCATCCACCTGCATAACACCCTCCTGCCGGAGATGGCGCAACTTTTCCTCCAGCATGGCCAGACCATTATCCAGGGTCTCCAGGAAGCGCACCTCCTCGTTTTCCACCACCTTGGCCAGCAGCTGGGCCGCATCGTTCAAATGAGGATAGGCCAGGTTCATCTCAGCCACCACCTTGGCACAGATAGCCGCCAGGAAGGGCTTGGTCAGCCCCAGGGTCCGGCCGTAACGGCTGGCGCGACGCATGATGCGGCGCAGCACATACCCCCGCCCCTCATTGGCGGGCAAGATGCCGTCGGAAACCAGAAAGGTGGTGGTGCGGGCATGGTCGGCAATGACCTTCAAGGCCGTATCCGTGGCCTGGTCCCGGCCGTAGCTGGTCCCGGCCTTCTGGGCAATTTCTTTAATCAGAGGCTGAAAGAGATCGGTATCATAGTTGGTTTTCACCCCCTGCACCACGGAAGCGATGCGTTCAATACCCATGCCGGTATCAATGGAGGGCCGGGGCAGAGGCTCCAGGCGGCCATCCAAGTGGCGTTCAAACTGCATGAAGACCAGGTTCCACACCTCCAGCCAGCGGTCGCACTCACAACCCACGGCGCAATGTGGGTCATCACAGCCCACCTCAGGCCCCTGGTCATAATGGATCTCGGTGCAGGGTCCGCAGGGGCCGGTGTCGCCCATGGCCCAGAAGTTATCTTTTTCCCCCAGACGAACGATGCGCCCCTGGGGCAGGTCGTCTATCTCCTCCCACAGGCTATAGGTCTCGTCATCCTCCTCAAAGACCGAGATCCACATCTTCTCCGGATCAAGGCCGAGCTCCTGGATCAGAAACTCCCAGGCATAGGCAATGGCTTCTTTCTTAAAATAATCACCAAAGGAGAAGTTGCCCAGCATCTCAAAAAAGGTGTGGTGCCGGGCCGTGTAGCCGACATTCTCAAGGTCATTATGCTTACCCCCGGCCCGCACGCAGCGTTGACTGCTGGCGGCCCGACTGTATTGCCGTTTCTCCTCACCGGTAAAGAGGCGCTTGAACTGGACCATGCCGGCATTGGTAAAGAGCAGGGTGGGATCATCTTCGGGAACCAGGGAGGAGGAGTCCACCACGGTGTGACCCTTGGCCTTAAAATAATCAAGAAATTTGCGGCGGATATCGTTTCCAGTCATGGGAGTAGCACAGGGATAAAATTGTAGATAAAAGGCTGAAACTACACCTCGGATTTGCACAAAGAGTCATCTACTTAAATAAAAAAAGCCGCAGGGGCAAAAGAAAAAAGGCTTTTTCCCTTTTTTCTTTTGCCCCTGCGGCCGCCCGAAACAGCACGGACGCCGCGCCTCTTCCTACACGACCTCGGCCACCGGCGGCGAAACAGGCAGAGTTGCCTCGCGCACGGTCAGGCCATAGCCCATCCGCACCTTGTTCTCAATCTCCAGGACCATATCATCATGTTCCTTGAGAAAGGCCTTGGCATTTTCCCGGCCCTGGCCGACCCGCTCGCCGTTATAGGAGTACCAGGCCCCGCTCTTTTCAACGATATCCTTGTCCACGGCCAGATCAAGGAGGTCACCCACCTTGGACATGCCCTCGCCGTAAATAATATCAAACTCGGCCACCTTAAAGGGGGGCGCCACTTTGTTCTTGACCATCTTGATCTTGGTCCGGTTACCAATAACGTCCAAGCCCTCCTTAATCTGGGTCATCCTTCTGATATCGATGCGCATGGAGGCATAAAACTTCAGGGCATTGCCGCCGGTGGTGGTCTCGGGGTTGCCAAACATGACGCCGATCTTCATCCTGATCTGATTGATGAAAATAAGGGTGGTATTGGTCTGCTTGAGGATGGCGGTGAGCTTGCGCATGGTCTGGCTCATCATCCGGGCCTGGAGACCCACATGGCTGTCACCGATATTGCCCTCAATCTCGGCCTTGGGGGTGAGTGCGGCCACCGAATCCACCACAATGACATCCACGGCACTGGAGCGGATAAGGATCTCGACGATCTCCAGGGCCTGCTCACCATAATCAGGCTGGGAGACCAGCAGATCGTCAACATTAACCCCCAGCCGCTCGGCATAATAGACATCCAGGGCGTGCTCGGCATCGATGAAGGCGGCAGTGCCTCCCACTTTCTGGGCCTCGGCCACCACATGGAGGGCCAGGGTGGTTTTACCCGATGATTCCGGCCCGTAGATCTCCACAATCCGGCCGCGGGGAATGCCGCCCACGCCGGTGGCGATATCAATACCGAGAAGACCGGTGGAAATAACCGGGATCTGGTCGGAGGCCTGGCTGCCCATCCGCATGATGGACCCCTTGCCAAACTGTTTCTGGATCTGGACAATAGCTGAATCTAACGTTTTGGAACGATCAGGGGCGGCGGCCATGGAATAAGCTCTCCTTAAGAATAAATGGTCTCGAACTCTTTTCCCAAGAAAAAAGTCCGCTCACTTTTATGACATGCGTTGGGGCTGCATTGTAAGCGATGGAGGGGAAACAACAAGGGGTAAAACCAATTTTTTATCACCTCTGACGGCAAAAGTCGAATCATATTATGTGCTATGACCGTGACCCCTCGTCAAGCGCCAGGCAACCATAATGGCACATCAGGTAGGACAAACAACGTCCCAGGCTCTTTTTTTTTTCAACCACAATTACTCCACCCGTACCGTCAAGGTCTGCGGCACAATATTACCCCGGGCTTTGAGCGTGAAATAATGGATCGCCAGCACCGCCCCGTCCTGGAGGGCGGTCTCCACCTTCCAGCGTCCTTCTTGAACCGCGGCCTCAATATAGCTATAGGTCCGCCAGCCCTCCTGACGACCGCCCGTCATGGGCAGGGGGACAATGCCCCGTTTTAGCCAGACACCGTCCTCCTCCCGGCGCAGCCACCAGCGCTGCTCCAGGTCAACCGTCACCTGTTTGGGGGCAAAAATCGCACTCAGACTATAAATTCTCTCCCCCTCCTGGTAGTGAATGACCTCTTTGCCCAACCCCAGGACATGCCAGAAGGGCTGCACTTCGGCCTGGCATGCATAGGCCCCGCCCTCCTTGCTGAAATCCGTGCAGACATAGCTCTCTCTCATGACCAGGGGCACCGGCGGAATAAGCTGGAGCTGATAGAGGACCACCAGCATAAGGACACAGGCAGTGGCCGGGGCCATCTGCCGCAAGTCGCGGCGATACTGAACCTTTGTCCTGCCGAGCAGCAGAATATGACCCTGCGGGGCGCTGGCAAAGCGACGGATAATGTAAACCAGGGCCAGGCTGAGCAGACAACTGAGATAAAACCAGATGGGCCTTATGGAGTGTACGATATGGGGAATCAGGAAGTTGAGATACATGGTGCCGCAGACGGCAAAGAGGGTCCAGGTCAGAGTGCGGCTCAAATATTTTTTAGCGAGAAACTCGTTACCCACCAGCAAGCCAACCAGGCCCACCACCACGACAAAGGTGTAGGCCGAACCGGAACTCTTAAAATAAAAAACCACCAGGGCGCTGAACAGGCCGCCGAAGAAAAACTGGACGCCAAAGGTGAACCAGCTATGCCACTGCGGCTTCACCTCCCGCACCAGGAGCACGAGAATGAGGCCGGCCCCGAAATAATAGGAGGTAAGGACCAGGAGATCAAAAAAGGAAACCACCCGGCCCATGGTCACCGAGTCCCAGGTGAAACCGCAAAAAAAGGCAAAAGCAGGCAGAAAGCGGCGCAGGACCGTGAGCTGCGGCTCAAAGCTGTTAAGCAGTTTTTTGGGGTTCATGGCGACACCGGGGCCGGCAGGAGACCAAGGAGAAAACGGCGGACCAGATCCAGCCCCATGGTGGCGGCCTTGGCCTGGACCAGGGGACGGTTGCCGGAAAAGCGATGGGTTTGCTGGATATTTCCGGCCGGGGTGGCCAGCCCGAAGCAGACCGTGCCCACGGGTTTATCAGGGGTGCCGCCTGCCGGCCCGGCAATGCCGGTGATGGAGACGCCGATATCAGCGCCTGTGGCCTCTCTGGCGCCAACAGCCATCTCGGCGGCGGTCTCCTCACTCACCGCTCCGAACTGCAGCAGGGTTTTTTCAGCCACCCCCAGCAACCGTTCTTTCACCCCATTGCCATAGGCCACCACCGAGCCCTGAAAATAGGCGGAGCTGCCCGGCACCGAGGTGACCATATTGGCCATCAAACCGCCGGTACACGACTCGGCCAACCCGAGGGAGAGGCCTTTGGCGGCCAAAAGCTCACCGGTAACCGAGGCCATGGTGTCATTATCCTCGCCGTAGATAAGATCAGCCAGGGCGCTCTTGAGCAGCTTTTCATTGCGTAGGAAAAGCTCCCTGGTCTCCTTACGGCTGGCGGTACAGACGGTGAGACTGACGTGGACCTCGGCGGCCATGGGGTAATAGCCGATGCGAATACCATTGCCCTGATTTTCCAGATGCCGCAGGCGCTTATTGATCTCCATCTCCTCGACGCCAAAGACCTTGTAAATCATCTGGTGCACCAGATGAAAGGATTTTTCCTGCCAGGTGGCCAGGATGGGGATGACCCGGTCGAGCATGAGCTCCCGCATCTGATGGGGCACTCCGGGCAGGAAGAAAATCGGTTTCTCCTCATGGACCAGCATGAAGCCCGCCATATCTTCAGCCGGTTTCAAGACCTCGGCCCCGGAGGGGAGCCAGGCCATCTTGGCCATGTCCGGGCTCTTCTTGAAGACCTCTGTCTCCTGGATCCTGGCGAAGACCTCCGGATAAAAGGTCTGGGGTCTGGAGAGGGCCTGGGAAACCGCCGTGGAGGTAATATCATCCGTGGTAGAGCCCAGGCCGCCGGTGAGCACCACAAAATCGGAACGGCCAATGGCCGCAAGCAGGGCCGCCCCGATCTTCTCCGCCTCATCCCCCACCGTGGTCATGGAGGTGACGGTATGGCCGGCCCCAAAGAGGTGACTGGCGGCAAAATAACTGGTGGAGTTGACAATCCGACCAGAGGTCAATTCATTGCCGATGGCGATGAGTTCTCCATTCATAAGGCGTTACCTTCCTTCATTGATTATCCTTTGCCGAGCTCGCGGCTCTCTCTTTTAAAAAAGAGGCTATTCTGCAGTGAGGTGGAGACTTAAGCACCATGGCCCTTTGAGAGAGAAAGAGTGCCGAAGACCTGGTCACCAGCCACCCTGTCAATGCGCACCCCCACCAGGGTGTTGGCCAGAGAAGCCGGGGCCTCAAAACAGACCGGAATATAGTTCTCTGTGAAGCCGCGCATGAGCCCTTTCTTATTTTTTTTCTCAGCCAGCACCCTGTGGGTGGTGCCGATAAAGCGCTGGTAAAACTCCTGCTGCTTGGCCGCGGCAAGGGCCCGCAGCAGGGCCACCCGTTCATTTTTGATCTGGGTGGCCACCTGGTCGTGGCGCTTGGCCGCCCCGGTACCCGGCCGGCGGGAGTAGGGAAAGACATGGAGATAGGTCACCGGCAGGGCGCTTAAGAGGTCATAGGTATTTTGAAAGGCCTGCGCATCCTCGCCCGGAAAGCCCACCATGACGTCGATGCCCAGGGCGGCAGCAGGCAGGAGCTGGTGGGCCCTGGTGACAATCTGCCTGAACTCCCCGGCGGTGTAATGACGGTTCATCTTCTGCAGGATATGATCATCACCGCTCTGCAGGGGGATGTGGAGATGGGGCATGAGGTTTTGGCGGCTGGCGAAAAGGGCCAGGATCTCGGGGCTCAGCTCCTGCGGCTCCAGGGAACTGAGGCGAAAGCGGGTGTCCGGGTGCAGGGCGGTGACCTGATCCAGGAAGGTGGCCAGGGTATCAGGCCGGTCCTGCAGGTCCTTACCATATTTGCCCACATGGATGCCGGTCACCACCACCTCCTGATAGCCGCTCTCCACAAACATCCGGGCCTGACCCAGGGCCAGTTCAGGGAGCACACTGCGGCTGCGGCCGCGGCTCAAGGGGACAATACAGTAGGAGCAGTAATTATCACAGCCGTCCTGGATCTTCAGATAGGCCCTGGTCCGGCCGGAAAAAGTGGTGACCGGCAGATGGCAGCACTCGCGGATCGTGCCGATATCGGTCATATACATCTCCAGATCGCAATGATCCGTGGCCAGGGCAAAGTCCACCAGCAGATGCTTGTAGCCGTTGCCGACAAGGCAGACCGGCTGGTCGACCAAATCCAGGATCTCCAGGGCAGCCACCTGGGAGTAACAGCCCGTGACCACCACCCGGGCGTCGCTTTTTTTCTTCAAGGCCTGCCGGATGGTCTGGCGGGACTGGGCCCCGGCCTTCATGGTCACCGCACAGGTGTTGATGACATAGATATCCGCCGGCTGACTGAAGGGGACAATCAGAGCGCCGCGGCGGGCAAAGGCCGAGGCAAACGAGGCGGACTCATACTGATTGACCTTGCACCCCAGGGTGGTGATGGCCACCTTTATTTGAGTGGGTTCTTTGTTTGGCATAATAGATAAGGGTGATCTCAAGCTATTTCTCCGCCGCCCAGCAGGCAGGCACCGTCATAGAGGACGGCAAACTGGCCCGGGGTAATGGCGCGCTGGGGTTCCGTAAAAACAAATAGATAGCCGTTCTCTTTCCTGCTGACCAGGGCCGCGGCCCCCTCATGGCGGGAACGGATCTTCACCGTCAAGGTCCGGGGCAACGGCGGCTCCTGCCCTGACACCCAGTTGATCTCGGGCACCAGGAGCTCTTGTTGCCACAGATCATCATCCCCGCCGACAATGACCCTGTTATGCTCCGCATCCAGCCCCACCACATAGAGGGGGCGGGGCGCCGGAATCCCCAGGCCCCGGCGCTGACCAAGGGTATAGCGGTGGATGCCCAGGTGGCGGCCGCAAACCGTGCCCTGGAGATCCACCACCAGGCCGGGGGCAGGGGCCTCGCCGCCATAGCCCTCCAGAAATTCCTGGACCGTCCGCTCCTTCAAGAAACAGACGTCCTGACTCTCCTTGCCGCGGAAATCATCAAAACCTAAATCCTCGGCCAGCCGGTACACCTCCTCCTTGAGCAGATCGCCCAGGGGGAAAGAGAGGCGGGCCAGCTGCGCCTGACTCAGTCCGCACAGGAAATAGGACTGGTCCTTGCTGCTATCTCTGCCCTGGCACAGCTCCAGGCCGGCGGCTGTTGGCCGGAGGCGGACATAATGGCCGGTGGCCAGGGCCTCGCAGCCGATGGCTTCGGCCTCCTTCAGGAGATGACCGCATTTCACCACAGGGTTGCAGACCACACACGGGTTGGGGGTCCGGCCCTGGAAATAGCTGCGGACAAAATAATCAAGGACCTGGCGGCCAAAGACCCGGCTGAGGTCAACAACCTTGAGCTCCACTCCCAGGCGGCCCGCCACCTCCTGCACCCTGGCCACCTGGATATCAAGATCAGGCTGGGAGAGGGCCATGAACAGACCGCACACCTCATGGCCCTGCCGGGCAAGGAGATGGGCCGCCACTGTACTGTCCACCCCACCGCTCATCGCCACTGCAATCCGTGCCATCATCTTCCTCGCAAAAACAGGCGCCTTGCACCCTTTCCTTTCCGCCTCACGCGCCACCACCTCTCCATTTACCAGCAAGCACCCCATCTGACAAAGTTTTTATTAGAGGCCTCAGTGGTTCTCCGCGGGGTGCAGATCGACCAGGGTGGCGCCCCAGCTCCCCCCTGCTTCACCGGCCAGCCAGTAGGCGCGCACCCCGGGTTCCCTGGCCAGCGCCGAGTGGACCAAACGGCGCAAGACCCCCTTGCCCTTGCCATGAATAATCCGGACCTCATGGATCCCCTGCTCGCGGCAGAGGCGGATATACTCCGGGAGCAACCGTTTAATGTCGGCGGGCTGAAAGGTGTGGAGATCCAGCACCCCGTCAACCACCATGGTCACAGCCTGGTCACTCTCCCCTCTTCTGCTTTCCATTTGCAAACTCGTCCTGTATTGTCTATACACCTTAGACTCCATCATCACCAACCCCAGCCAAAAAAGATAGATGCCATGACCAATATACCATTTCAGGCCCTGGTTGTCCGCCAGGAGGATGATACCTTTGCCCGCAAAATAGAGAGGCGCCAGACGGACGACCTGCCGGCCGGCGACATCCTGGTGCGGATCCTTTACTCCTCCCTCAATTACAAGGACGCCCTCTCCGCCACCGGCAACCGCGGGGTGACCAGAAGATACCCCCACACGCCGGGTATTGATGCGGCCGGGGTGGTGGCAGCCTCTGATCTTCCCCATATCAGGCCCGGCCAGGAGGTTCTGGTCTCCTGCTATGACCTGGGCATGAATACCCCTGGCGGCTTTGCCGAGTATATCAGGGTGCCGGCGACCTGGGTGGTGCAGAAACCTGCCGGCCTGACCTGCAAAGAGGCCATGATCTACGGCACTGCCGGTTTCACCGCTGCCCTGTCGGTCTACAAATTAATGAACCAGGGTGTCTCTCCCGACCAGGGCCCCATCCTGGTGACCGGCGCCACCGGCGGCGTCGGCTCCATGGCCGTGGCCATTCTGGCCAAAGAAGGGTTCCAGGTCACAGCGGCCAGCGGCAAGGCAGCCGCTGATTTTCTCACTGCCCTCGGGGCCCACAAGATCATCAGTCGCGACCAGGTAAGCGGCAGCCTTGATAAGGCCCTGCTGCGGCCGCGCTGGGCCGGGGTCATTGACACGGTGGGCGGCGAGATCCTGGCCAAGGCCCTGAAATCCACCAAGTATGGCGGGGCCGTGACCTGCTGCGGCAATGTCGCCTCCGGCGATTTGCCCCTGACGGTCTATCCCTTTATCCTGCGCGGCATCACCCTGCTGGGCATTGAGGCGGCGGAATGCCCCCTGCCCTTACGGCAGAGCATCTGGGACCGCCTGGGCAGTAGCTGGAAGCTGGCCCGCCTGCCGGAGATGGCCTCTGAAATCAGCCTGGAGCAGCTCTCAGAACATATTGATCTTCTTTTGCAGAGCAGGATCAAGGGCCGGGTGGTGGTGAAGGTGGCTGCCGGGCCCTGAGCAAGAAAGCAGATCTGCACCAGGCGGACACAGATTGTCAACCCACAGAAAATATTGAGGTATCAAGTTTTTTTTTGTCTCCCGGGGGAACTGCGCAGCTGCAGGGTCCATCCTCTGCCCATGGCTGAAATCCTTGCCGTAGTCAAAAGATAACAACAATCACCTCCTCCGGGAAACTATGTCAAAAGAATCCTTTCGCCACTACCTGCCCCGCCTCCGCCTGGCCGTCCAGGTCGCCTTTCTCACCTTTACCCTGTGGATGGGCTGGCAATTCTATCTCTTCTATCAATGGACCAGGGACCTGGCCCCTTACACGCCGCGCCCCCCGGCCGTGGAGGGCTTTCTGCCCCTGGGGGCCCTGGTTGCCCTGAAGCGTCTGGTCCTCACCGGTGATTATGACCTCGTCCACCCGGCCGGCCTCACCATCCTGCTGGCCGCCCTCACCCTGGGCCTGCTGGCCCGCAAGGGCTTTTGCGGCTGGATCTGCCCGGTGGGGGCGGCCTCCAATCTGGCGGAACGGTTCAGCAAGAGGCTGAAGATTCTCTACACCCTGCCCGGCTGGCTCACGCTGCCCCTGCTGAGTCTCAAATACCTCCTCCTCGCCTTTTTCGGCTATCTCATCATCTGGCAGATGCCGCTGGCGGCAGTGAAAGAGTTCATGGCCTCGCCCTATTCCCTCACCGCCGACGGCCGCATGCTCCTCTTTTTTCTGGAGCCCACCACCCTGGCCCTGAGCATCACCCTGACCATCATCGCAGTCAGCTTTGTTGCCCGCAATTTCTGGTGTCGTTTTCTCTGCCCTTACGGTGCTCTGCTTGGTCTGCTGGCCTGGGCCGGGCCCTTTGCCCTGCAGCGCAACAAGGAAACATGCAGCCATTGCCGCCAATGCAGCCAGGCCTGCCCGGCGGAGATCCAGGTGCACACCAAGACCACCGTGCGCAGCCCGGAATGTCTCGGCTGCCTGGAGTGTACAGCCGCCTGTCCGGTGGCGGGGTGCCTGCGCCTGACAGTGGCCAACAAGAGGCCCCCGCTCTGGATCCTGCCTCTGAGTGTGCTTGCCCTCTTTTTTGCCTTTTACGCCTGGGCCCGGCTCACCGGCCACTGGCAGGGTGAGCTTGACCAGCAGTTTCTCAAGAATATGTACCAGATGGTGCTGCAGCAGCCATGATTCTCAACCCTGTTGACCTTGACCACAAAGAGAGGTGATATGGAACCGCACGGACTCACCATGATCTTCACCGGCAACGGCAAGGGCAAGACCACTGCCGCCCTTGGCCTGGCCTTTCGGGCCCTGGGCCACGGTTTTCCGGTCTGCCTGATTCAGTTCATCAAGGGCAGCTGGAAATATGGCGAACTGGAGAGCGCCAAATGCTTTGCGGATCTTCTCGATTTCCATGTCATGGGCCGGGGCTTTACCTGGAACTCTGAAAATCTCCAAGAAGACATTCAGGCCGCCCGGGAGGCCTGGGATTTTGCCGCCCAAACCATCAGGGCCGGCCGCCACCGGCTGGTAATCCTGGACGAACTCACCTACCTCATCAAATACCAGATGGTGAGTGAGGAGGAGATCCTGGCGGTGTTAAGGCAAAAACCAGAGGCCATGCATCTGGTGATCACCGGCCGGGGCGCCAGCCAGGGCCTGATCGACTTTGCCGACCTGGTCACGGAGATGACGGAGATCAAACATCCCTACAAAAAAGGCATCAAGGCCCAGAAGGGCATTGAGTTCTAGTTTGGCACGCAACCCCCGGCAGGCCCCGGAAACAAAAAAAATCTTCAATGGGTTCGGTGGCAAAACCCCTGTGACGCAGAGTGCTCTTAGATAAAAATAAAGAGGCGAGATGGCCGGCCACCTATCCCTACGGCGAGGTGACCCGGGTCTGCCTGCCTCTGGTCATGGCCATGGGCGCCACCATGGTGATGGAATTCACCGACCGGGTCTTTCTGGCCAACTACAGCGTGGCAGCCATTTCCGCGGCCCTGCCCGCCGGCATTGCCGCTTTTCTCTGCATGGCCTTTTTAGGCGGGGTCGGCGGCTACATCTCCGTCTTTATCGCCCAGTACAACGGGGCCGGCCGCCATGAACGGATCGGCACGGCCCTGTGGCAGGGCATCTATTTCACCCTGCTGGCCGGCCTCATCCTGGTGGCCATCTCCATCTATGTTGCCGCTCCTCTCTTTGCCCTGGCCGGCCACAGTGAGGAGGTGCGGATTCTGGAAGAGCTCTATTTCAATATCCTCTGCCGCGGGGCCATTCTCCATGTCGCCTCCCATACCCTGTCCGGATTTTTTACGGGCCGGGGGATGACCCGGCCCGTGATGGTCAGCAATATGGTGGGCATGGCCGTGAACATTCCCCTGGACTACGCCCTGATCAACGGCAAATGGGGCCTGCCGGAGCTGGGCATCAGCGGTGCCGCCCTGGCCACCGTGGTCTCCTGGGGGGTGATTGTGCTCATCCTGGCCCTGGCCATCTTCCGGCAAGATAACGAAAGACGCTTTGCGGTTTTTTCCGGCCGGGCCTTTGACAAGGTCATCTTTAGCCGCCTGCTCCGTTTCGGCATTCCCGGGGCCATGCAGTTCAGCCTCGACATCTTTGCCTTCACCTTCTTCATCCTCATGGTGGGCAGAATCGGCACGGTGGAGCTTGCCGCCACCAATATCGTGCTCTCCATCAACTCCCTGGCCTTCATGCCGGCCATGGGCTTCTCCTACGGGGTGAGCAGCCTGGTGGGTCATGCCCTGGGCCGGGGCAGGCCGGACCTGGCCCGCCTCACCACCTGGAGCGCCGTCCATATCCTCTCCGGCTTCATCATCCTGGTGGATCTGCTCTTCATCTTTGCGCCGCTGCCGGTTATTGCCCTCTTTATCCCGAGCAACACCGCCCAGGCCGACTATGCCCGGATCATTCCCCTGGCCGTAAGCCTGCTCCAGATTGTGGCGGCCTACATTCTCCTGGACGCCCTCTATATGACCTTTTCCGGGGTCTTAAAAGGTGCCGGGGACACCCGCTTCATCATGTGGTGCGTGGGCACGGCATCCCTCTTTGCCATGCTGCTGCCCCTCTATGCCGGGATTGAGATTTTTCAGTGGGGAATCTACTTTGCCTGGTACTGCGTGCTCTTTTATATTGCCCTGCTCTTTGGCCTCTCCGCCTTCCGGTACAGGCAGGGAAAATGGCAGAAGATGCTGGTGACAGAAAAGGCGGGGCAGCCCTGAAGGAGATGGGGCGCGGCAGCAGAGTCAGGGGGAAAAGGGCGGCTGGGGATGTTCATCCCGCCCGGGGCTGTTGCCCTTACAGAGGCAGGAGAAAAAGGAGAAGACCTTCTTGATGCCGCCCCAGATCCTGGGCAGCAGCCAGACCATGAGCACCAGAAAGAGGATGAAGCAGACCAGAAAGATATAGGGATGGGCCAGGGCGAGCCAGATGCCGACCATCACCGCTATATCTTCGGTGAGGGAGGCAAACCAGTTAGAAAAGGGCTCCGGCGAGGCATTGATCAACACCCGGCTTCCCGCCTTGGTGACATGGCTGCCAGTGGCAATACCCCCGCCGACAATGGCGGCGGCCACGGCCAGGTCCGGATTGACCTCGCTGATGGCCCCGGCCGCCAGCAGGGCTCCGGCCGGGATGCGGATAAAGGTGTGGATGGCATCCCAGCCCGTATCCAGGCCAGGGATCTTGTCGGCAAAAAACTCCACCGCAAACATGAGGCCGGCCGCCGTCAGCACCAGTGGGTGCTGCAGAACCTGGAATTCCGGAGGCAGCACCATATTGCCGGTCACCCCCAAGATCCCCAGGGTCAGCAGAGCGGCATAGAGATTAATGCCGCTGGCCCAGGCCGCGCCCATGGCCAGGGTAATGGCCCGGAGGATCTGCTCATATTCTTCCATGCTATTTCCCGAAAATATTTTCCAGCAGCCCCTTGACCGCCTCACCGGCCGCCTTCTCCTCCGGAGTGGCATCCTCGCCCAGGGCCTTGTCAATAAGGCTCTCCGTGGCCTGGCGCCGCACCTGGCTGGTCTCCAGGCTCACCTTGGGAGAATCGATCATCCCCCCCACCACCAGGTCCACCCTGATCCGCTCCCCTTCCTTCTCCATGTACCGGGCCGCCCGCACGCGGCTCTCCAGCCTGGAACTAAGGCGGGGCGACAGAATCAAGGAGACGGGCAGGTCAAGACGGCCATCAAGGCCGAGCTGGCCGGCCATGGTGGCGTTAAAGTCGTCACTTGTGACACGGGACCTGACCTGGGCCACCCCTTTTTCAAGGGCAAAATCACCCGCCATATCCTGCAGCTCAAGATCGGTCAACTCCTGCAGATCAAGGAGTGAGGCCAGGGTCTTGGTGAACTCGGCACCGGTGATGCGGGCCTCCTGCATGGAGAATTCACCCAGGCCCGAGATCTCTTTTTTTATCTCCTCAGGGCTGATGCCCCGGCCGCTAAAGGTCATGGCGCCATTCAGCGCCCCTGAGGCCTGGGCCGGGGAGTCGGCAACAAAGGTCTTCTGCAGCGCAGCAAGCTGCAGGCCAGCCAACCCCACTTTGCCTTCATAGGTCGGCACCTCCTGCAGATGGACCAGGGCCTCACCCCCCATTTCGCCGCCCATGGTCTGGCCGGTGAGATCACTGATGGTAAAAACACCCTCTGCCAGGGTGTAGTTGAGATGGATGTCAGAGATGACCATTCGCTGATAGCGCGCCTTGACGATCCCCACCTCCCCTTTGACCTGCAGATCAGCTGGCACCAGCGGCCCGCTCTTTTTGGCCGGCGCCGGGGCAGGCTGGGTCTTCTCCTCCTTGGCAGAAAGAACGGCCAGAGAAGCAAGAAGCTGGTCAACATCAACCTCCTGGCCGGAGACATTGACGATTATTGGCGGCAGCTTAGAGGTATCCATAAATTCCACCACTGAGCCGGAGAAATGCAGAGATTGCTTATCAAGGCTGAGATCAACAAGAAAACCGAGCTTCTTTTGGTCAAAATCGAGCTGGCCCTCCTGGCGGAGCGCCAGGCCCTTGTACACCGTATCCACCACAAAGCTCGCCGTGCCCTGATAGCGCAGATCAGCAAGGGTGCGCCCCATATCCAGGGAGATGTCGGCCTGGGCCACCACGTCCATGGTGGGGATCTCCCCCAGGGCATCCTGCACATGCACGGTACCCTCTTCCACGGCAAAGTTCTTGACCGCCACGGTAAAGGGCAGCGCCAAGCCACCCTCTGCCTCCTGGGCAGGCAGTTCTGGAGCAGAACCCTCCTTTTTGTCCAGCAGGGCCAAAGAAGCAAAGTTAAAGACACCCTGCTCATCGCGCACCACGGCAATTGCCGGTTTCACCAGGCGGATCTCCCGGATGAGCACCTTTTTCTGAAGAAGGGGCAGCAGGTCATAGCTGAGGACAAAATGGCTGGCGCTGATAAAATTGTCCTGACCATTTTCTTCCTTGATCTCCAGATCATAGACCTGGATTCCGGAGAAGAGAGAGACCTTGACCCGGCCAATGGCCACGATCCGACCCAGCTTCCTTTCCATGGGCGGAATAATCATGGCCCGGATCCGGTCATCCGTGAGATAGGCGCGCAGGGCAAAGGTGGCGCCCACCAGAATAACCATGAGCAGAACTGTAAAAACAAGGAGGTACTTGAAAAATTTTGCCATGGTCATTCCTTTTTTTAATCTTGAGGGGGCGTCTTTTCATATCTTGAGCCCCAAAAGGGCCTTGGCCTCTTTAGAGACACCTGCCAGCCGCACCCAAATCAGCCTGGGCCAGGGCCGGCAAAAAAACCCAAATAAACTCACCAGCGGCTCCTGTGCGCAGAAATTCTTAATGATGGGCATGTCCAGATAATAATATGAAAGGGCGGCCTGATGCAAGTCCTTATCAGGGCCACGGGGCACCCCGTTTCACCCCGGGGCGGCAGTAGGAACAAGCATTGCCAGACCCACAGAGACGCCCTGCTCAGCGCTCGTGACGCAGGGCAGGATCAAGGGCTGCGGCCGCCATAAAGGGCTGGAGACGATGGGTTGAACCAGGCGGCACCAGCTCCTGCACCGCCTGCAGATCCTCAGCGCTCAGCAACGACCGGACATGGGTGGTGCGGAAATGGTGCGGGAGACCGCTTTGGGCAATAAGGGCGATAGCATTTATGATCTGCCCGCCTGCCCCGGCCCGGCCGGCCAGGAGATCATAACGGCCCAGGGGGGCCTTGATGTCCATGGCGATATAATCAAGAAGCTGCGCCTCAATAAGGTCACTGATCACCTGGGGACGGCTGCCGTTGGTGTCGAGCTTGACGGCAAAGCCCATCTCCTTGAGGCGCCGGCAGAACCCGGCCAGCCCCTCCTGGAGGGTGGGCTCGCCGCCGCTGACCACCACCCCGCTCAGCAGGCCCTGGCGCCTTTCCAGAAAGGCAAAAAAATCGCGACTTTGCAGCAGATCGGCCGCAGGCCGCGGGCCAAGCAGGGTGCCGTTATGGCAGAAGGGGCAACGGAAATTACAGCCCTGACTGAAGACAATGGCGGCCGGCCGGCCGGGAAAATCACTGGCGGTAAAGGGCTCAAAGCCTCCAAGACGCATGTTTACCCCTTACACGGAAAAATGGCTGCGCAGACCAAACTCCGCCTGCTTGCCCTCATTCCACTGGTTCACCGGCCGCAGGTAGCCAACCACCCGGGAGTAGACCTCGGTGGGACCCTGGCACTGGGGACAGCTTGACGGTTCCCCCTGGAGATAACCGTGCTGGGGGCAGATGGCAAAAGAGGGGGTAAGGGTGAAATAGGGCAGCCGATAGCGGCCGCAGATGGTGCGGACCAAGGCCTTGACAGCCTCCGGATCCGGAGCCGCCTCACCGAGAAAGGCATGGAGCACGGTGCCGCCGGTATAGCGGGACTGCAGCTCATCCTGCAGATCCAAGACTTCAAAGAGATCCTTGGAATAATTCACCGGCAGCTGGGTAGAGTTTGCGTAGATGGGGGTGGCCTGCGCATCCGGGCAGGCCAGAGAGGTGCGCATGGCGGCAAAGCGGCGGCCATCCAGGCGGGCCAGACGAAAGCCGGTACCCTCGGCCGGGGTGGCCTCCAGATTATAGTGATGGCCGCTCTCCTCTTGAAACTGGGCGAGGCGAGCCCGCATATGGTCAAGGATCTTGAGGGCAAAGCCACGGCCGGCCTCGCTGCCGATATCCTCCCCCAGGAGGTTGAGACAGGCCTCGTTGGTGCCGATGAGGCCGATGGTGGAGAAATGGTTGTCCCAGAACCGGTCAAAACGGCCCTTGACCTGGCGCAGATAAAACTTGGTATAGGGGTAGAGGCCCTTGTCCGTGAAGTTCTCCAGCACCTTGCGTTTGGTCTCCAGACTGGTGCGGGCCAGTTCCATGAGGCCATCCAGGCGCCCGAAAAAATCGTCCTGGTCAGCGGCCTGGAAGCCCAGGGCCGCCATATTGATGGTCACCACCCCGATGGAGCCGGTGAGGGGGTTGGCGCCAAAGAGACCGCCCCCCCTTTTTTCCAGCTGCCGGGTGTCAAGGCGCAGGCGGCAGCACATGGAGCGGGCATCGTCCGGGCTCAGGTCGGAATTGACGAAATTGGCAAAATAGGGGATGCCGTACCGGGCGGTCACCTCCCAGAGCTTGGCAAGCCCCTCGGCGTCCCAGTCAAAATCAGCAGTGATATTATAGGTGGGGATGGGAAAGGTGAAGACGCGGCCCTTGGCATCGCCCTCGCTCATCACCTCCAGAAAGGCGCTATTGAGCATATCCATCTCAGCCTGAAAATCGCCATACACCTCGGCCTGCTCCTGGCCACCCACCACTACCGGCTGATCACCATAGGCGGCCGGCGGCTGCAGATCCATGGTCAGATTGGTGAAGGGGGTCTGGAAGCCCACCCGCGTGGGGACGTTGAGGTTGAAAACAAACTCCTGAAGGGCCTGTTTGACCTCCCGAAAGGTGAGGTTGTCATATCTGATATAGGGGGCCAGCAGGGTGTCAAAGCTGGAAAAGGCCTGGGCCCCGGCCGCCTCGCCCTGCAGGGTATAGAAGAAATTGACCACCTGGCCCAGGGCGCTGCGGAAATGGCGGGCCGGGGCTGATTCCGCCTTGCCGGGGGCGCCAGTGAAACCGGTGCGCAGCAGATCCTGGAGATCCCAGCCCACACAGTAGACCGACAGCTGGCCCAGGTCGTGGATGTGGAGGTCGCCCTCCTCATGGGCCCGGCGCACCTCAGGGCTGTAGATCTTGTTAAGCCAGTACGTCTTGCTCACAGAACTTGCTATGTAATTATTGAGCCCCTGGAGGGAGTAGGCCATATTGGAGTTTTCCTGGACCTGCCAGTCCAGGCGCTGCAGATAGTTGTCAATCAGGTCAAGATCGGCCTTGGCCAGCATATCGCGCAACCGGGCATGCTGATCGCGGTAGATGATATAGGCCTTGGCAGCCTTCTTATGGGGCGAGGAGAGCAGCACCTCCTCCACCAGGTCCTGGACATCTTCCACGGTGGGGGGCTCAGGGCCAAAGAGATTCTGGGCCAAGGTCAGGACGCGGACCATGAGGCGCCGGGCCTCAGGCTCCTCAAATTGGCCGCTGGCCCGACCGGCCTTGAGAATGGCGCTGCTGATCTTGGCGGCCTCAAAGGGCACCAGGCGCTGATCACGTTTTTTGATGGAGGTAAACAGGACTTCAGAGACAACTGCAGATGACTGGGGCATCACTCTCTCCTTTCCGCGAGGATTTTGAGGTATAAAAGGGGGTGGCCCATGGCCTTTTCAACCATGGCATCGGCAGGTCTTCGGACTCCCAGGCCTGGACTTACATCCTACTGACCACGGCTTCCCAGTCATTGACCAGTGCCTGATGTGGCGTTCGTTCCTGATTACCGCTGCGGGACAGTTCCGGAATTGCACCGGATTCCCTCTTGCCTCATCCCCTGGAGACCCAGAGAGATGAACCGACGAAGAACACTATATGTGGTGTAGTGCCAAGGTGTCAACACAAAATAGCGGTACCCCTGCCAGCCTGACTGGAGGCCGGGCTGCTCCGCCAGGCAGGAGAAAAAGGCGGGACACGACCCCTGGCGCCTCTGCCAAAGGGCAGAGGCGGTGAAGGAGGAGCTGGGGGGATACATTAGGGGATTGCGGGCGGGGATCTCACGACCAGGGGCTTTGGTGAAAGCCCCTGGCTGGCAATAGGGAGCCGGAAGGCGGCCGGCGGCCGGCTGCCTTTCTTGCCCGTGCGGCTATTCCCCTTCAGGGCCGGGAGAGGATGATGTCGCCGTACCAGCTCGTGGCCACCTCGCCGGTATTATCGGTATCGGTCATAATGGCGATCGCGGCAATGGCCGGCGGCTCGGCGCCAAAGGCCCGCTGGTAATCCTCGACAATATTGCGCGACTCGTGCCGCCAGGAGCCGACATGCCGGGCACCACTCTCCACCGCGATCATCTGCACTCTCTCGGTATAGGGGCTGGCGCTGAGGCTCTCTTTGGGTATCCTGTTGGCCCAGATATAACAGAGGGCATTGACCGGCGGGTACTCACCATGGAAGAGTTTGAGGGTCTTGAACTTCATCTTTTCCCAGAACCCTACCTGGTCACCGTCATAGGCAAAGGAGATGTAGAGACGAGCCGGATAGTCATCACCGCTCTTTTGGGTGGCGTCACCGCCAGCAAGGACGCGATCCACCTTCCAGCTCCAGGAGATCACCGGCCAGGCCTGGGGGTCAATCTCCCCCTTGCAAATCAGGCCGGAAGAACTGGCCCGGCTCTGAGCCTCAACGACGCCACGGCCCTCCTCCACAAGGTGACGATAGCGGGTGTGCTCCTTAATCTTCTCAAACTCCAGGGATTGCCAGCCCTCCGGCAGCCTGCCCTCCTGGGGCAAGGCGGAAAAATGGCCGACAACCCACTGATGCACTTCGGCATGGGCCCAAAAACCGAGCCAGAGGGGTGCGGTGAACCATACTCCCCATTGCAACCCTTTGCCCATAGCCGCCATTACCGCAACATCTTCAGCAGGGAGGCGCAACCAGCGCCTTTTGCCGGCCCACCGCTGCCAGCAGCGCCATTACACCCAGCAAGGGCAAGACTAACAACACAGATCACCACAAGAGTCAAACCTTTCATTTCTCTCTCCATTTTTCATGATTTACCAAATAGCCGGCCTGATTTTGAGTACCAGCAACGGCTCTTGTATAAAACACTTTGCTTCCAGAGAAAAATAGATAACTCCTATGGCTTACGGCTCTTCTATAGCCCTACAGCACTGTTTCGATATCTTCGGCAAACTGCGCAAAGGAGCGCGGCCCATAATAGCGTTTAATGATCTTGCCCTGCCGGTCCACCAGAAAGGAGACGGGCAGGCCGATACCGGCTCCGAAATCACGGACCACTGCCGAATTGGCCATCAGCATAGGATAGACATGGCCATATTTTTCGGCAAATTTGCTCACCACCTTCTTTGATTTATCCGTTGAAATGCCGATAACCGCAAAGCCCTGGTCGGCAAAGGCCTCATGCAGGCGCATGAGGTCCGGATATTCCTCAACACAGGGCCCGCACCAGGTGGCCCAGAAATTGACGAGCAAGACCTTCCCCTGCAACGCCTCACTGTCCAGGTCGGGACCTGCCACGGCCGAGGAGAGAACAAAATGGGGCATCATGCTGTCTGCCGCTTTTTCCTTGGAGCCGCCAAACCAGCTCCAGGCCACCCCTGCCTGCAAAAAAACGAGCAAGGCCATGAGACCGATGCCCCCTCCCTTGACAATACCTTTCTTTTTCACCGCATACACTCCTCCAGCCCTGGCTGGTCTGAACTAAAAACAGCGGTCATTGCCCGGCCCTACGGCAGAAGAGTGACCATAATATTCCTTTACCAATACGTGCCTTTGCGAAAAAGAGCTCCTTTTTCCAAAACCCCGTTTTTTTCCTGCCTTGCCTTTGCTTTTCTCCAACCTGGAGAAAAAAGTCTCATCAACCGCAGTCAGCGGCGTCGTTAGGGTCGTAGGTGTTGGCGCCAAACCGGTACAGATAATCATTGAGCTTGAGGATCTCCTCCATGGTCAGAGAGTCCCACTGGCCATCCTTGGCGCATTGCGGATATCTCTCATAAAAGACCCGATTCCAGGCCGTGGGCGACTTTGATTCCATGTAGAGGAAAGGGGCCCCCTGATCATTGTCCCGGGTGTGGCACGATTTACAGTTGCTGCGCCATATCTGGGCCCCGGTTCCCCACCAGCCGCTATCAAAATCAAAGACCCGGCAAGTGTTGCTCCCCGAATCCCAGCGCTTTTTGGGGCTGGCCTCCGCCTCTGTGCCCATCAGCAGCGCCACACCCATCATCACACCGATTGCTACACACTTTTTCATAGTCTTCTCCTTCCCTGCCATTTGAGGCCATGGTATCTCTCAATACCGCTATTAAAAAAAAGGGTCGCTGTCTCTCAGCCGTTGCCACCACCCACTGCCCGCCACACACAATCCCATGTCTCTTCAAAAAAATCCGCCAGGGGCCGCTCCATGACGCCATCTACCTTGAGCAGGATGAGTCGGAAGGAACTGCCGAAAATCGTGGTCACCAGCACCACAGGCTGCATAGGGCGCATCTCGCCGGCGGTCATGGCCTCCTGGGCCGCCGCCAGGAGCAAGGCAAAGGGCTTGGCTGTGCAGATCGGGCTTTTAGCGGGCAAAAATTCACGATGCCGGGCGTAGAGCAAAAACTGCAGGGCCTGGGGATTTTCCTCGGCCATGGCAAACAGGTGCCTGATCAGGGCCTGACAGGCGGCGGCAAAGCTCTTTTGCGTCGTGAGAAAATGACGTGTCCTCTCTGTCATTTGTTCCAGCAGAGAATCGTAGAGGGCGGCGGCAATCTCCTCTTTGTTTGTGAAGTAATGATAGATGGCACCGATACTGACCCCGGCCTCTTGCCGGATATCCTGCATGGAGGTAGAGAAATAGCCTTTGGCCGAAAAAAGACGCAAGGTGGCGGTGAGAATCTCCTCCCGGCTCCTCTTTTGCTGGCCACTCTTTTGTTGCATACCCCCTCCCTATTAGAACGAACGTTCATTCTAGTGTACCGCACTCTCTTGCCGCTGACAAAATCTTTTTAGCAGCTCCTCTTTGCCGCTCTTTTCCACCTGGACAATACTCTCCAGGTATACTAGCGTGCGGCAATCATAACCCCCGGAGCCAGTTACATGAAAAAAGTCCTTATCCTCATCACCCTCTTCATTTTCCTCACCTTTAGCGCCTATGCCGTCTGCAGTTTTCTGGCCCACCGGCAGTATGCGCTGGCTGTCACGGAAATGGAGAAAAATTTTCCCGGCCAGATCGACTCCTCCTACAAGCAGGGCCTCTTCAGCTCACAACTGGAGATCAAGCTGAAGATGGCCATGGGTGAGGCCAATCCCGCCATCCCGGCGTCCATTACCAGCCGGATCAGCCAAACTATCCACCATGGCCCCTTCATTTTCAGGACGCCACCTCCAGGCGGCTCCCGCTTTACGCCGGTGCAGTTCACGGCCCACGGCACCCTGGAGATTGAACCCTTCATGGCCAACGAAACAGCCATCCTGGCGCAGCTCCGCCAGCTTGCCGCCACCGACATCACCGTCCATGCCCCCCTCCGGGGCCGCACGCGGGTCTCTTTCCGCGGCCAGCCCCGGCAGGAGAACTGGAGTGTGGGCAGCGAGACCTTTACCTTGGCTTGGCAGGGCTTTACGGCAACTCTTTTCCTGGAGGGCGGCAATCTGCTCACCTATGATCTCAACCTTGAGCTCCCGGGACTTGCCATCCAGGGCCAAGGAGCCCGGGCCCTGGTTATGGATGAGATGAGGTTCCAGGCCACCATGGAGGAGGGCAGCAACCACCTGTCCCTGGGCACCATGCTGATCTCTTTGAAGAAACTTGAGGCCATTCCGGGCAGCAGGGCCGAGGAAAAAATAACCATGGCCGGCCTCCAGGGCCGTCTCACCAGCAGTGCCGAGGGTGGCCTGCTCCGGATAGAAGAGGAGATCACCCTGGACCACCTCCTCTTGGCGGACCAGCAATATGGTCCCGCCAACCTGAAGATAAGCCTGGCCAATCTGGATGCCCAGACCGTGGCCCAACTCAGCAAGGAGTATCAGGCCCTGCAGATGCAGGGGGGCAACGAGGCCATGGCCCGGGATATTCTCAGCAGCCACGCCCCTGCCCTGCTCGCCACATCCCCGGAAATCCGGCTGGAAAATTTCTCCCTGACCACGCCGGCCGGGGCCTGTCTGGCCAGCGCCCGCCTCGCCTTTGACGGCGAGGGTGAAATGAGCTCCAACCCGCTCTTGCTCCTGGGGCGCCTCAGCGCCGAGGCCGCCCTCACGGCCGACGAGCGTTTCCTGGCCGTGCAGACCAAAAAAATCATCAAGCAGCGCCTCTGCGGCCAGCACCCCGCCCCCGACTGTGATCAGGAGGCGGCCCGGGCCGGCAGCAAGCAACTCCAGGCCCTTACCGAACAAGGCATCCTGGTGCTCAGCGGCGGCAAATACACCCTCCAGGCCAGCTTCAAAAACGGCCAGGCCCTCTTAAATGGCCAGCCCATACCCCTGCCTTTCTGACCAGATCTCTGCAACCACACCTTGATGCCATCCTCTTCGTCTGGCTGCTTTTAAAACAGGGAGCGACCCGTCGGAAGGCTCTCGGCGCAACGGCTGGGGCCCGCCTTTTGGCGGGCCCTGATCTTTGCCGGGCTGGTGGCGCCCAGTCAGCGGCGATCCCCGCTGATTTCTGCAGCAAAACAAGTTACTGCAATAAAGGCCGCGTTTTTCCGACGACAGGGCCTTACTCCCTGATTATCGTCGTTTTCATTGAATTTCTTTATTGGTGGTATATAGTGTTCAGGTATTGTCTACTTCATTCCCTTTAACGAGAATTCATCCCCATGGCCTATTTCCCCATCAATGTCGAGCTCAGCAACCGGCCCTGCACCGTCATCGGTGGCGGCCGGGTGGCCCTGCGCAAGGTCAAGTCGCTTCTGGCCTGCGACGCCACAGTCACCCTTATCAGTCCGGCGGCAACCCCTGAACTTGAGATGCTGGCGACCCAAGGCCTCCTTACCTGGCATCAGCGGGGCTATAGAGCGGGTGATCTGACCGGTTCCTTTCTGGTCATTGCCGCCACCGATGATGAGACGGTCCAGGAACAGGTGCACCAGGAGGCCGAACAGAACAACCAACTCCTCAATGTCGCCGATGTCCCCAAGTGGTGCAATTTCATTTTACCGGCCACCCTCCGCCAGGGCGATCTGGCCATCTCCATTTCCACGGCCGGCAAAAGCCCGGTGCTGGCCAAAAGGCTGCGCCAGGAGCTGGAAAAGTCCTTTGGGCCCGAGTACAATCTCGCTTTGGAACTGATGGGCGCCCTGCGTCCCCTGGTCCTGGCCCGGGGCTTGCCCCACAAAGAAAACAAAATAATTTTCGAACAACTCCTCCACCCGGACCTGATCACCCTACTTGGCAAAGGGGAGTGGCAGACCATCCGCAACCACATCCAGACCGTGCTGGGGGCTGAGGTGGATCTGAGCTGTCTCGATACCCTGCCTGGCAATCTCCACCACATCAGCGAGGAAATGTAATGCTCTTCAATGGGACCTATATCCTTTATGCGATGGCGGCCATCCTCTACCAGGTCTTCTTTTTCTCCCAGAACTCCAAGGTACGCCCCGTGGCCCGCCACTTTCTGCTGGCGGCCGGCATCCTCCACACCATCACCCTGGTGGCCCGTTATTTTGCCGCCGGTCATACCCCGCTCACCACCCACCATGACACGGTCTCCTTTTTTGCCTGGTCTGTGACCTGGGCCTTTCTCTCCTTCCGGTGGCGCTATCAGATCAAAAATTTCGGCACCTTTGTCTCTTTGGTCATCCTGGCCCTGATCACCATCGCCCTCTTCTCCTCCCAGGCCATTAATGTCCTGCCTCCTGCCCTCCAGTCCCTTTGGCTGCCGATCCACGCCTCCATCGCCATTGCGGCCAATGGCTTTTTGGCCCTGGGTTTTTGCGGCGGCATCATGTACCTCCTCCAGGAACGGGAGTTGAAGAAAAAACGTTTCGGCCTTTTTTATCACCGGCTGCCTTCCCTGGAGGCCCTTGACAATCTAAGCCAACATTGTCTGACTATTGGTTTCCCCCTCCTGACCCTGGGGATCATGACCGGCTCATTGTGGGCCAAACAGGCCTGGGGCGCCTATTGGCAATGGGATCCCAAAGAAACCTGGTCTCTGATCACCTGGCTCCTCTATGCCGGCCTGCTCCATCAGCGTTTTGCCATTGGCTGGCGCGGCAGGCGAACGGCCATCATGTCGGTGATCGGCTTTGCAGCGGTTCTTTTTACCCTGTGGGGCGTCAACTTCCTGCTCAGTGGGGCGCACACCTATGTCCGTTGATCAGATTTTAATTCTCGGCGTCAACCACAAGACCGCACCGGTGGCGGTCCGGGAAAAACTGAGCTTTCCGGATATCGAGGTGCCCCTGGCCATGCTGGGAGAGGTGCCAGGCTGCCAAGAATACTGCTTCCTTTCCACCTGCAACCGGGTGGAGGTGATCTTCACCTCGCCCACCCCGGAAAAAACTGTGCGCCACATCCGCTCCTTTCTCTTTGCCGCCAGTGATCTGGCTGAAGAAGAGGCAATTGCCTACACCTACTTGCATCAAGGCACCGAGGCCATCAGCCATCTCTACCGGGTGGCGGCCAGCCTCGACTCCATGGTGGTGGGGGAACCGCAGATCCTGGGGCAGTTGAAAAACGCCTACCGGGAGGCCTCGGAGAGAAACTGTACCGGAATTATCCTCAACCGTCTTATCCATAAGGCCTTCAGCGCCGCCAAAAGGGTGCGTTCAGAAACCAATATCGGCTCCGCTGCCGTTTCCATCAGCTTTGCCGCCGTGCAATTGGCCAAGAAAATCTTTGGCGACCTGAAAAACAAAAAGGTGCTGCTGGCCGGGGCCGGCGAGATGGCGGAACTGGCAGCCGAACATCTGGTGAGCCAGGGCTGCACTGAGGTTATCGTGGCCAACCGCACCCTGGAAAACGCCATCAAACTGGCCACACGCTTTAAGGGCACGGCTGTCAGTCTGGCTGAACTCCACGAGCAACTCAAGGTAGCGGATATCATGGTGAGCTCAACCGGCGCCCCTGGTCTTATCCTGCGCAAGGAGGATCTCCTGCCCCTGATGCGGAGCCGCCGTAACCGCCCCCTCTTTTTTATCGATATCGCCGTGCCCCGGGACCTGGACCCGGAAATCAATACCATCGACAATGTCTATCTCTATGATGTGGATGATCTCAGCCAGGTGGTGGAAGTCAACAAATCAGGGCGCACCACCGAGGCGGCCAAGGCAGAACGTCTCGTCCTGGACGAGGCCCTGAAATTCCTGGGCTGGATGGGCAATATGGCCCTGGCCCCCACCATCGCCGATCTGCGCAAAAAGGCGGAGGAAATCCGCCAGGCCGAGATGGCAAAAACCCTAGCCTATGTGGATCTTTCCGCACAGGAAATCCAGGCCATTGACAAACTGACCTCGTCCATTATAAACAAGATCATGCTCAATCCCATCCTCCACCTCAAAGAAGAGTGCCATCAGGACACCAAACAGCTGAAGCTCGACATGATACGCCGCTTCTTCGACCTGGATCCCCGGGGATAAGAGCCCCCTGAATTCATGCTGCCGCAAGCCCTGCACGAACTCATCCTCGCCCACGAGACCCTGCTCTGGTGGCTGGCCGGCACCTCTGTTTTTTTGTTTATCGGTACCCTCTTCCTTGTTCCCCTTCTGGTGGTGCGCCTGCCCACTGATTATTTTATTCACACCAAGCGGCACCCTCTCCCCTGGCGCCACCAGCACCCCTTCATCAGGGGGATCCTCCTCTTCGGAAAAAATATTCTCGGCGCCCTTTTTCTTTTGAGCGGTCTCCTCATGCTCTTTCTGCCCGGCCAGGGCCTGCTGACCATGGTCATGGGTATTGTCCTGCTTGATCTGCCGGTGAAATATCACTTGCAAAGATGGCTCATCAGCCGGGGCCCCATCCTGCGCGCCATCAACTGGCTCCGCAGGCGGGCCGGCAAACCCCTGCTTAGGGTGGATAAGAGCCGGCACCGCCCCTCCGCAGATCTGCCTTAAGCAGGAAGCGCACCCATGCCCGGCACCAGCCAGCCGGGCCAGCTCATTCCTGTCTGGCGCTGTCGCCATTCTCGGCCCCCTGGAGACAGCGGACCACCGCCTTCTTGCGGCCGGCAGGACGCTGGTAAGACTCCCGGCCGTAACCAACGGCAATTACGGCATAGATCTTTTCCGCCGCCCCTATCCCCAGATTTTTGCCAATACGGCAATCATGGCGCATGGCCTCCACCACAAACCCGATGAGACAAGTGGAAAGGCCCAAGGCATGGGCGCCGATGAGGATATTGCCGGTGGCCAGGAGGGCGTCTTCGGCCGGACAGCTGGCCTGCTCCCCCCCACCCACCAGAATGGCGGCGGGCGCCCCATGGAAGAGATGATCCTCTCCTGCCTCATCCCAATCAGCAAGGCCCTGGCGCACTGTTTGATAATGACGGCGATAATAACGGCCCAGGCTGTCACCGGCACATATCCTGGCAGCCAGGCGCCACAGGGGGCTGGCTGCCTTTTTATTCAATCTGTGAAAAAAGGCGGCGGTCAAGGCGCCCAGCCGCACCACCTCTTGCCGGTTCGGCAGGAGGGTAAAAGTCCAGGTCTGACTGTTGGTGCCGGAGGGGGCAGTGGTGCCGATTTTGACCAGGTCCATCAGCAGGGAGAGGGGTACTGGCTTTTCCCGGTAACTGCGTACCGAGCGACGGGAGCGCAGAAGCTGAACCAGCTGGGCCGCATCACCACTGCCCGGGGCCAGCCATCCCTCTTTTTCGTCAATATGGTGAAAACCCAGATCCACCTGGAGCCCCTCAATCTCGATGGCCCGGGTGGGGCAGGCGGCCTGGCAATGACCGCAGGCCATGCAGCTCTCCCCCCGCACCTGGGCACAACCAGCCACCAGGGCAAGGGTGTGATCTGGACAGACAGAAATACAGAAACCGCAGCCGGTGCAGCGTTCAGGGTCTATGTGGGGCAGATTGGTCAGCATGATAGCGCCCAAGGAGATATCTTTTCTCTTTTGCCCAAGCAAGGCACCAGAAAGCGCCCGAAAAAAGAAGGGCGCAGAGTTACCTCATGTTCGGCAGGCCTTTTGTGATGGCGGCAAGGTCCAGACAAAAAAGGCAATAGACAACAAGAAGGGCTGCCCCCGTAAACCGGACGGTCAGGGGCAGCACTGGCTGCGGTGGAAGGCCACGGCTTCGGCATAGGTCATGGTGGTGCCGCCAAAGATATCCAGGGCGCTCCCCACGGTGGCATCGAGTTTCCCCTTGCCCAGCTGGAGAATCCGCTCCATATCGCCAATATTTTTGACGCCGCCGGCATAGGTGGTGGGCAACGGTGTCCAGGCCCCAAGTTTTTCCGTGAGCTCGGCCTCGATGCCGGCGCATTTACCCTCCACATCCACGGCATGGATCAAAAATTCAGAGCAAAAAGCACTAAAATAGTCCAGGGACTCCTTATTGATAATGACATCCGTGAAGTGCTGCCAGCGGTCTGTGACGATATAATAATCATCCCCCTTTTTGCGACAGGAAAGATCCAGAACCAGATGCTCCCGGCCCACCTCCCGGGTAAGGCTGCGCAGGCGCTCTTCATGGATCATCCCGTCCTTGAAGACATAGGAGGTGACAATAACCGCACTGGCCCCCCTGGTCAGCCAGATACTGCTGTTTTCCGTGGTGATGCCCCCACCGATCTGCAGGCCGCCCGGGTAGGCGGCCAGGGCCTGGGTGGCGGCCTCCACGTTGCCCGGCCCCAGCATGATGACATGGCCGCCCGTGAGGCCATCGCGCCTGTACATCTCGGCATAATAGGCAGCGGCATGGCTGGAGGCGAAGTTGGTCTTAAGGCTTGTGGCAGAGGTGTCAGAGAGGGTGGAGCCGACAATCTGTTTGACACAGCCGTTATGGAGATCAATACAGGGACGAAATTTCATGACAGCAATATCCTAACGACAAAGATTCAGGGCCTGGGCATCCAGGGTCATGGCAGCGCCGGGCCGGGCATAGCCGGTGTCGTCTTTGACCACCACCAGGCTGGTGACGCCCTCAGGGGAGGTCTGCAGTTCAAGAAGGGTATCTGCCAGCTGATCGGCCGGGGCTGGGCCCTCTGGACAGGAGAGCCAGATGGTGAGATTGCGCTTTCGGGCATAGCCTTGGAGCTCCATATATATTCCGGGCTCAGCCACCAGGCCGTCTATCACCAGGCAGGCAGGCAGGGAAATATGGTGTCTACCCAAGGCTTCAAGGCGCTGGGCCAGCCGCAGGGGCGTGAAGTTGTCGGCCATAAAGGTCATGAGGAGGCGATGACCCATAATCTCACTCTCCACCCGGGTGGCATTGACCAGATTTACCTGGCGGGCCAGGGTAGCAAAGACCTCGCCATACCAGAGCTTAATCTTGTCCAGGGTGTCATTGATGCCGACATGAACCACCTGCTCGCCACGCAGCAGCGTATCCAGGGCGATCTGCACCAAGATAGCGGTCTTACCCGTACCTGCCGGGGCCTTGACCAGTGCCAGATGTCGTCCGGCAACCTGGCCGCAGTCCACAGGAGAGAGGAGCCGTAAGGGGCTTGTCTTGATGAGTTCTTGACGCTTCATGGCGAGATACCGAGGAGAATAATAAAGATTATCTATCTAAAGAGAAGGCAGCGCCTCACCTTTGCCTGAGACGCTCTGCAGGGTCTTGATAATATTTTTTACCCGCATGCTCTTCGGGGAGCAGACGGTCATCGCGGCAAGCGGGCGCCTGGTGGGACGAGGGCAGCAGATGGTTATACTTCTGATAGACAAAAAAGAGGAGCGTCAAAACCAGCAGCAAGACCAGCAGGCGCAGCACCCAGGCCCGCACCTCCTCACTCCGCCAGCAGGCCAGCAGAAAGAGTCCAGCCAGGAGGAGCAGGACCAGGGGATAGTGCTGCACATACTCAAGGCATTTCGTCATATTCTTTTTCAAATCCCTATCAGAGAAAAAGCTCCGGACACAACAAAGCCCAACTACAGTAATCCTGAAGTCGGGCTTTGTACACCATAAAAGAGAGAAAAAAGATGACACCAGGGCTCAGGATTAAACCCCTACTCCCGGCTCTTTTTTATTTATTTTTTAGCTTTTTTCTTGGCAATGTCACTCACCACTTCATCGGCAATACTCTTGGGTACAGGACGGTAATTGGCGAACTCCATGGTGAACTCGGCCTTGCCCTGGGTCAGGGAACGCAGAACCGTGGAGTATCCGAACATCTCCGACAGGGGAACCTCCGCCTCCACCACGGTGTAGGCGGCCTCCTCAGTGGTACCTTGGATAATACCGCGGCGCTGGTTGATGCTGCCCATGATGGCACCCTGAAACTCCGTGGGTCCTTCCACGGCAACCTTCATAATGGGTTCCATCAGAACCGGACCGGCCTTCATGTAGCCCTGACGGAAAGCGCCCTGGGCCGCAAGCTGGAAGGCCACATCAGAGGAATCAACCGCATGGAAGCTACCGTCATTGATCAGGCAGCGCACATTGGTGATGGGTGCCTCGGCCAGAGAACCTTTTGCCATGGACTTACTGAAGCCCTTCTCGCAGGAGGAGATAAACTCGCGGGGAATAGAGCCCCCGACGATTTTATCGACAAATTCGAAGTTCACTTCGCTGTCATCCTCCAGGGGTTCCATATACCCGGCAACCCGGGCAAACTGGCCGGAGCCGCCAGACTGTTTCTTGTGGGTGTAGTCGAATTCGGCGCGCTTGGTAATGGCCTCGCGGTAGGCAACCTGCGGCGCCCCCACCTCAACCTCGGCCTGATATTCGCGCTTCATCCGCTCGATATAGACTTCCAGGTGCAATTCACCCATACCCTGGATGATGGTCTCATTGGTCTCTTCATCCACAAAGGTCTTGAAGGTGGGGTCTTCCTTGGTGAAGCGGTTAAGGGCCTTGGACATATTAACTTGGGCCTTATTATCCACCGGCCTGATGAACAAGGAGATAACCGGGGCCGGGATATGCATGGAGGTCATGGAGTAGTTGATATCGCTTGAGCAGAAGGTATCGCCGGAGGCGCAATCAACACCGAAGAGGGCAACAATATCGCCGGCCCCGGTATCTTCAATCTCCTCCATCTCGCTGGAATGCATGCGCACCAGACGACCCACCTTCACCTTTTTACCGGTGCGGGTATTGAAAATGGAGTCTCCCTTCTTCAGCATCCCCTGATAAACGCGGATATAGGTGAGCTGACCGTAGCGGCCATCCTCAAGTTTGAAGGCCAGGGCCACCAGAGGATCCTTGATCTGGTTGGAGACCTTGATCTCGGCCTCGCCATCATCAAGATTCAGGGCAATATTCTCAACATCCAGGGGGCTGGGCAGGTAATCGATAACGCCGTCCAGGAGGGGCTGGACACCTTTATTCTTGAAAGCCGTGCCAATGAAGACCGGCACAAGCTCCAGAGCCAGGGTGCCCTGGCGGATGGCCCGCTTGATCATGGCCACAGTGGGCTCGCCCTCAAGAATGGCCTCCATGAGCTCATCGTCAAACATGGAAGCAGCATCAAGGAGCTCCTCCCGCAGGGCAGCGGCATCGTCCTGATACTTGGCCGGAATATCTGCCTCCCGGACCTTTTCACCGCTATCGCCTTCAAAAAAGAGGGCCTTCATGGTCACCAGATCAATGACCCCTTCCATGTTACCTTCAAGACCCATGGGCAGCTGCATGTGCACAGCATTGAGGGCCAGTTTTTCCCGGAGCTGATTTGTCACACGATTGGGGTTGGCACCGGTACGATCACATTTGTTGACAAAAACCACCCGGGGCACATTATAGCGCGTCATCTGGCGGTTTACGGTGATGGACTGGGACTGCACACCGCCAACGGAACAAAGAACCAGAACCGCGCCGTCAAGCACACGCAGGGCGCGCTCAACCTCAACGGTAAAGTCCACATGACCGGGGGTGTCGATGATATTGACATCATACTCTTTCCAGCTCGTGAAGGTGGCAGCGGACTGGATGGTGATGCCGCGCTCCTTTTCCAGCTCCATGGAGTCCATGGTGGCGCCGACGCCGTCTTTACCACGCACCTCATGGATGGCGTGGATGCGGTCGGTATAAAACAAGATCCGCTCGGTAAGGGTGGTTTTTCCAGAATCAATATGGGCCGAGATGCCTATATTCCTGACTTTGTTGAGATCTGATAGCATTGGTACATCCTCGTCGTAATACCGTTATTACGCTGCTGACTTGGACAAATCAGCGTTTGTAGAAACAGAGAAAAATAGGCTGGAAAAGAATCCCGGGCCATATAAAAAACGGCCCGCAAAAACGGGCCATTATCGCATGTACAGAGGTTAGAAAGCGAAACAAGATACCGCTAAAGAGGGGTAGTGTCAAGAAGAAAACTACGGAGTTCCAAAGGCATCGACAAAAAGCTGCTCAATGGCTTGCCTACCCTCCGGGGTCAGATCGCGGGTGCCTGAGGCGCAAAAGGTCTCATGACGGATCTGGGCCTGCTCCTCCTGCCACTTACCGTTCTGCCAGGAGTACCACTGCTTGTTCTCCTGATCAAAAACCGCCACGGGCCGGTGAAAAAGCTTGGCCAGTTCCACGGCCCAGCCCGTGCCGCCCTTTACCGTGTTGTCGGGCAGGATGGTCCCCACCACAAAGACCTGGTGACCGGAATTGACCATATGAAAAATGAGTTGCAGCACCCTTCTGATCTTTCTCTTCTCATAATAGGTCCGGTTCATCATCTTGGAGGCAAGTTCCATGGAGATATCGCCGCGATCCAGTTCCTCATCGGAGAGGTTGTGGATATTGCGGTTGCGCTCCACCTTGTGGCCCATGAAGGAATAATTAACCTCTTTAACCCCCCACTTTTCAGCCATTTCGCCAAAGGCGCTTTCCACGCCGCGATGGCCGCCGGAAAACAAAGTGCATTTCGTCCTGTCAAGCATAGATACTCACCTTTTATCGCAGGGATAATGGAAACCATAGAGATGACGATGGGCCCAGCCCGCGCTGCCAGGGCCAAGGCGAAAATTGTACCGGAAAAGAGGGCTCCGTGGCAAGGCCTTAGAATTTTTTTTTACCCGCCCAGCCAGCTTGCTCTGCGAGCGGCCCTCCTTGAAAAAATATTTCCCCCACCTGTTATGGCCCGAAACGAGCGCTTCTTGAAAAAAAAACGCCCTGTCTTGACATGAAAAATATCAGGACTTACACTACATACAGCAAAGAAGAATAAGCCTACTATTTCAACAGCTTAACAGCAAGAGAGCCCTTTGCAAACCAGTAGTAACAACTTGGTTTCACAATGAATCATTACAGGTAAAGGAGGTAGGGCAATGTCGGCACGATGGAACGATTTTGACCAGATTTTTAGCGCCATGGATCTTCTCCGCAATCGCATGGGCATGGCAAACAGGCTTTTTAGTGATTTTGAGCCGCCATGGGGGTTAAGCAGCGGCTGGTCCGCCGTCAGCAACCTGCCGCGCACCAATCTCTACGACGCCGATGACCATCTGTTGCTCAAAGCCGCCGTACCCGGCCTTGGCAAGGATGAGATCAATATCAAAATACAGGGAAATTATCTGGAGATAAGCGGCAGCCGCCAGGAAAAAGCCCCGGAAGGCTATGCCGCCCACCGGCTGGAAAGAGGAGGAGAGACCTTTTTTTCCCGCAGCCTGACCCTGCCGGCGGAGATCGACAGCAGCAAAGTTGAGGCCAAACTGAAAGACGGCATTCTCACCCTCCGCCTCCCCAAGGCCAAGAGTGCCAAGATCAAGAGAATCACCATCAGTTAACCCGCGCCACACGCCCGAAAATCAGAGGAGATTTCCCATGAGTGACAAAACAGAAGTTGCCAAACGTCAGGAGCAAACACCTGCACGCCGCCGGATGGCTCCCACAGTCATCCCCAGTGTCGACATCTACGAGAACGATGACGAGATCCTGCTTTTTGCCGACATGCCAGGGGTCACCAAAGATGCCATTGCCATCAACCTGGAAAATGGCCGGCTCACCATCAAGGCCCCCCGGCTCTTAGCCGGAGAAGGGGTGCTCCAGTTTGAAGAATTTGGCGACGTGGAATATGAGCGCGTTTTTTCCGTGCCCCAGGGCATCGACACCGACAAGGTCAAGGCGATTATGGACAACGGCGTCCTCAGCCTCCACCTTCCCAAGTCAGAGACCGTGAAACCTCGCCAGATCACGGTCCAGGCCGGTTAAGCAGGAAAGAGAGCAGGAAAGGCCATCCCGACAAACAACAAAGGGGGGCTGCATTGGCAGCTACCCTTTGTTGTTTGTCGGTTACCGGTGTATCCCCTTTACCCCTCTCCTTGGCTCAAGAATCTTTCCCCTCGGGGTTTTCCGGCTCCTGAGCTTCTGCTCCAGCGGCAGAAATCTCGCCTGACATCTTGTCATCCTCTTCCAGCCCCCCTCCTTCAGCGTTTGCGCCCTCCGGATGGGGGCCCTGCTGCCCGGCAGCAGTGACCATCTCCACCTTGAGAGGTGTTGAGATATTGAGGTGGACATCCCGCTGAGGGAAGGCAATGACAATGCCTGCCTCCCGGAACAGGTCATCAATGATAAAACGGAGATCACTTTCGATGCGTTTCTTGTCATTGATAATCTGCACCTTGATCCAGAAATAAAGGGTAAAGACCAGGGAGTTATCGCCAAATTCGTTAAAAAACACATAGGGCTTCGGATGATCCAGGGTCTCTGCATGTTCCCATATCGCCCGGATGAGGGCCTTGCGCACCTCTGTGGTGGGTGAGCCGTAGGCAACCCCCACCTGCACCTCACCCCGGATGATCTTGTCGCTATGGGTCCAATTGACAATATTGTTTTCAAGAAAATAGCTGTTTGGTACCAGCACATGGATATTGGCAAAGGTGCGCACCCGGGTGGCACGGGCGCCGATCTCTTCAATCTTGCCGACAACCTCCTCCATCTGGATGAGATCCCCCACCTTAACCGGCTGTTCAGCCATGAGAATAAAGCCGCTGATGAAATTACCGATGATCTTCTGACCGCCAAAACCGACACCAATGGCCAGGGCACCACCCAGAAAGGCAAAGGCCGTGAGCGGGATGCTCACCACCCGCATGGAGACCAGCACAACAACACAAAGGGTGGTGTAGTAGAGGAGTTTTTCGGTGATGGCCGAGGCGCTCTCACTCAATTGGGTACGCCTCAGGACATACCTTTGAAAGGTGTGCGCAAAATGACCGGCCAGGATGATGCCGAAGACCAGGAGAAAAAGGGCGATGGTGACCTTGCCCACGGTGACCCCCTGATCATCGAGAACCAAGAGCTCAAACTTCCAGGCGGCCCGGACCTGTGAGGCCAGCACCGCCATCTTGTCCAGAAAAACATTTTCCGCCAACTCGGCATCCACCTCATGAATAAAACGCGACGACATCTGGCTGGTGATACTGAGGGTGATGAGGTAGGCCCGGGAGGAGTCCGCCAATTCCTTCAAGGCCTCCAACTGCTCCTTGAGATTGCCCTTCATGCCCCAACTCAGACCATCCTGGGCCAGCTGTTTTTCCACCTGTCTGATCTGGAGATGGAGGTTAACCAGCTGGCTCTGTTCCAGGGCCAGGGCCTGCTGGATCCGCTCCTTTTGGAAGTCCGCAGTCTGCCGCCACAAGTGCAGATCAGCAGTAACAGCATCTCCCCTGATCAAGGCATAGCGCTGTTTCCACACCTCCTTCTGATAATTGAAAAGCTGCAGAGAGCCCTCATATTGTTCCAGACCGCGCTGGCAGGCCTGACGCCAGGCCTGCAGGGCTGCCACCTGAGCATTGGCCTCAGCATACTCTTCACCCTCATCACCTGCTTCTTCAAGTCTCTTCTGGGCCCTGAGGAGCTGGGCCTCTGTCTGCTGTAATTTCTTAAGGAGATCATCGGCCGCCTCTTGCAACTCCGCCTTTTTCTCCTCAATATTGGCCAGCTGTGACTCCAGATCTTCGGCATCGAAATGAAGATTAGCCTGAAGGCGACTCACCCTCTGCTCGGCCACGGATGCCCTTATCTCGGCAACGGCAAGCTCTGTGCCGGCATTTTTATAGGCCAGCTCCTCATAGCCCAGACGGGCCCGGGCCAGCTCAAGCCCCACCTGACCAAGACCAATCTTCTCCTGGCGGGCACGCCGCGCCCCATTCTCTTTGCCGGGTGCCGTCTCCACCTTCAACTCTCGGAGTTGCTGCTCAACCTCCTTAAGATGCTGCCTGGCCCTCTTGACCATTTTGTCGCGCAGCGCCAGGGAGAGCTGAGCCGTCTCCTTGGCGCTGCTCCGCTCATTTAACTGGGCTATGGTCTCGTCATAAATCTGCAGGGAATAGGGAGGGAGCTGGGGCAGCTCAAAGGCCTCGCCCGAGGCAACCGCCTCCTCCAGGGCCTTCTTTTCACTGGCCAACTCCTCGGCCCGTTTCAAGGCCATAAGTTGACGATTATAAAAAGCCAGGCTCTCCTGGGCTTTTTCCGTCCGCTCCTTGAGCTGGGCCAGACTCACGCCCAGAGACTGGGCCACCGTATCGTTTTCGGCATCTTGAAAGACCTTAATCTTGGTCTGCAGGACAGCAATCTTCTCCTTTATCGCCGCCTCAGTAAGCGACGCGTTGGCAGCAGCCGCTTGTTTTTCCGCCGAGAGCGGATCAAGGGCTTCTGCACCGTAGCCTGCCGTGGAAAGGAAAGGCACAAGGGCCACGGCCAGGAGCAGAGAGAAAAACACACTCTTTTGTTTCATTCGCATCAAGTGATCCTGATTACCAAAAACTATCTTAATAAATTAAGGAGGGATCTCCTTTTCTTTTGAAGGTGCAGAATAACTGAGATCGCCAGATCCCGTCAAATTAACTTTCTCTCCCTTGCCAAAGGGCAGCTCCTTTTCTGCCCTTTGGCAAAACTTCCTCCCCCTTGCAACGCCTTTATTTTGACAATGATCAAAGCTCTTTACTATGCTTTTTACAGGTACTTTTCCCCATAGAATCTTTTTTGAGCCAAAAGGAGTGTGGATCTCTGGTGACAGAGCAAGGGCCGCGCCCCTTCAGGTTATCCACCCCTGCACCTCTGTGCCCCGGCAGGCCACAGGCAGGCAGGAACAGAGCCGGAGGAGACCATAAATAAGTCGATGGGCAACAGAAGAGAGACCACACCTTGCCGGGCAGATAGCCGGCAGGTGGAATATTTTTTCCCTGGCCATCATACTATCTGAAAAACCAAAGGCCGGAACCGGCAGTTGCCCCACTCGACAGCAAGGAGAATTCATGACCATCCACAAGATCAGCCCGGCTGAGGCCTATCACTCTTGCGACCCGGACAGCTTTTCCTTTGAAACCACCGTGGAGATGGAGGAACTTTTCCATTTCATCGGTCAGGACCGCGCCCTGGAGGCCGTTGATTTCGGCATCAACATGCCACAGCCAGGCTTCAACCTCTTTGTCATTGGCCCGGAGGGCTCGGGCCGCCACACCGTGGTGCAATCTTTTCTCCACGACAAGGCCAGCAAAGAGGCGACTCCCAGCGACTGGTGTTATGTTCATAATTTTCAGCAATCCCATAAACCCCTGGCTCTGAAGCTGCCCCCCAGCCAGGGCCTTGTCTTCAAAGAGGACATGGCTGATCTCATCGACACCTTAAAGAGCACTCTGCCGGACATCTTTGAAGGGAATGAGTATCGGGTACAGCGCAAGGTGATCAATGACCTTCTGGCCCAGAAAATCGAGGCCCTTTACCACGACATGGAACAAAAGGCCAAGGAGCAGAGCATTGCCGTTGCACGCAGCGAACAGGGTTTTCGATTTTCACCCACCAACGGCAAGGGTGAGCCCCTCAACATTGAGGAGTTCCGCAACCTGCCCGATGATGTCAAAAAAAAGATCGAAGAGGCCATTGAGCAGCTTCAGAACAACCTCCAGGAGGCCCTGCATAAAATCAGTGTCTGGAAGAGGGAAACCGAGGAAGAGGCCCGCAAACTGAAGAAGGAGATCGGCAAACGGACGGTGGCCCCTCTCTTTGCCGCCTTAAAGGCAAAGTATAAGGGCAATGACAAACTCATCCACTATCTTGCTGAGGTTGAGGAGGCTATCTGCGAGCGGGTGGATGATTTTCTCGGTGAGGATATGGATGGCCAGAACGCCCTTATTCTTGCCATGGGTGGCGGCCGCGCCCCCTCCTTTGAGCAGTACGAGGTCAATGTCCTGATCGGCCACCCCAATAACCATGGTTCACCCGTGGTCTACGAAGATCTGCCCACCTACCAGAATCTCCATGGCCGCATTGAACACCAGGCCAAGATGGGCGTGCTCACCACCAATTTCAGCCTGATCAAGCCGGGCTCCCTGCACAAGGCCAATAACGGTTACCTTATTCTGGATGCCAGAAGGCTGCTTATGCAGACCTTTGCCTACGAAGGGCTGAAAAGGACCCTGCGCTCCGGCAAGATCCATATTGAGTCCGTGGAGAGGGTCTTGGGGCTGATGAGCACGGTTTCTCTGGAACCGGAGCCCGTGGAGCTCAATATCAAGGTGGTTCTTATCGGCGACCCCCTGATCTATTATCTCTTGAATGCCTATGACCCGGAGTTCATCTCGCTTTTCAAGGTCCAGGTCGATTTTGAGAGCGACATGAAGCGCAACAAAGAGGGCCAGGATCTCTATGCCACCCTCATGGCCAGACTGGCCAAGAACAAGAAGCTTCTGCCCCTGCACCGCACGGCCGTGGCCCGCCTCATCGAACAGGCGACCCGCGAGGCCGGTGACCGGGAAAAGCTCTCCCTGCGGATCCGCGATTTTGGCGACCTTATGCAGGAGGCCGACTATCTGGCCAAAAAGGCGGATAAAACAACCATTGACGCTGTTGATGTGGAAAAGGCCCTGCTGGCCAGCAAGCGGCGGGGCAGCCGAATCCGGGACCGATTATTCGAGGCCATGGAGCACAACATCCACCATATCGACACAGCAGGAGCAAAGGTCGGCCAGATAAACGGCCTCTCTGTCCTCATGCTGGGCCGGTCGACCTTTGGCTGCCCCAGCAGGATCACCGCCCTGACCAGACCGGGCAAGGGCAAGATCGTCGATATTGAACGGGAGGTGGAGCTGGGCGGCCCCATCCATTCCAAGGGGGTGATGATCCTCTCCTCCTTTGTGAGCAGCCGCTATGCCCGCACCATCCCCCTGGGCTTGCAGGCCAGTCTGGTCTTTGAGCAATCCTACGGCGGCATTGAGGGCGACAGTGCCTCCTGCGCCGAACTGTGCGCCCTGCTCTCCTCCCTGGCCGAGGTGCCCATCAAACAGACCATGGCCATCACCGGTTCCGTAAGCCAGAAAGGGGAGGTGCAGGCCATTGGCGGCGTCAATGAAAAGATCGAGGGGTTTTTCGACCTCTGCGACAACCGGGGCTTAAGCGGCGATCAGGGTGTGATCATCGCGGCCAGCAATAGCCGTCACCTGATGCTGAAAAAAGAGGTGGTGACGGCCATGAAAGAGGGCAAATTCTGGGTCACCGCCGTCAGCACCGTGGACGAGGCCGTGGAGCTGCTCACCGGCATGGCGGCCGGAGAGCGGGACGCGATGGGCAACTACCCGGAAGAGTCCATCAACGGCCGGGTGGAAGCCACCCTGCTGACCTTTGCCAGAAATCTTCAGAAATTTGAGCAGGCAGGAGACAAGAAAGAGACCAAGAAAAAAGCCAAAAAGAAATGACCATCACCCTCCGTTTCCATGGCGATCTCCCCGCCTTGCTGCGCCGGCCATGGCGCCACCACTCCCTGCTCAGGCTGCCGACCAGCCGCACCGCCTCCATCAAGGACGTGGTGGAGGCCTTTGGTCTTCCCCATACCGAGGTAGGCCGCCTACTCGTTGACCAGCAAGAAGTGCCTTTTGACCACCTCATCAGCAGCTCCTGCCAGATCAAGATCTGGCCCATCAGGCCGCCTTGGAACATAAGAGAGCCATCCCTTCTCCGGCCTCATCCCTTGCCCGGCCCGCGCTTTCTGGTGGATATCAATGTCAGTAAAGTGGGACGCCTGCTGCGCATGGCCGGCTTTGATGCCGTGACCCACCCCCGCTGGCCGGACAGCAAGCTGGCGGACTGTGCCGTGACAGAGAAGCGCCTGCTGCTCACCAAGGACAGGGCCCTGCTCATGCGCCGGCAGATCGAGTTCGGACGGCTCATCCGGGCCATTGAACCCACGACTCAGCTCCAGGAGGTGATCAACCTCCTGGCCCTCCACCACCAGCTGCACCCCCTCAGCCGGTGCCTGATATGCAACAGCCCCCTGGAACCGGTTGCCAAAAAGGAGATCCGTCATCTTCTGGAACCCCTGACCCGCAAATATTACCAGGAGTTCAGCCGCTGCCCGGGCTGCGGCAAGATTTACTGGCCCGGCACGCATGTGGCAAAGATGCTCGCCCTCCTGCCCGGCCCAGAGAACCGCGCAGAACAGGAGAATGAACGTACCCGTATGCCCAATCAGGAGTAGACTTTTGCCTTGAGTCTATGCCAGAATTAAAGAACACCTTTGCCGCCAACAGGAGCAGCAGAGGGCCTTCCATCTTATTCGACATGGCCGGAGCTGGCCTGAGAAAAAAGGCACGCGAAGCTATCCCATCATCATCCCAAAAGAGGAGAAACCCATGAGCAGACAGCTGTCGTTTACCAAGTTCGAGAAGGAATTGCTGCCTGACTTCCGGCAAAAGATCAACCTGGCCGAATCCACGGAGGACGTCAAGAAATTCTACGCCCGCACCAGCATGGCCCTTTTTGACAAGGCCTTTGAGGGTGAGGTCCCCCTGGAGTTTGGCGATATCATGCTGCAGCCGGGCCAGGTGAACAAATATGTGATAAGCGACCGTCTCCTCGCCTCCCCGGACTTCACCGAGGTCTGGAACAACTCGGACCTGCCCAATGTTCTGGCCCGTTTCACGGATATGGCCCTCAACCGCATGGTCCATCTGGAAAAACATCCGGAAAAAACCGACTCAAAAATACGTATGTAGCAATGGCTGACCGCTCTCGGCGCCAACAGATGATGGATTTCCTCAACGAGGAAGAGATGAACAGTCTGGAGATCTCCCAGGCTGTGGGTATCGGCGAAAGAGAGGTTCCTCTCCATCTTGAGCATAGTATCCGCACCCTGGCCAAAAAGGACCAGAAACTGCAGTCACCCCCGCCACCTGCCTGGGGTGCGGATACCGCTTTACAGACCGCAAGAGCCTGAAGCGCCCCGGCCGCTTGTCCCCGCTGCCGGGGGAATCATCTCAGAATGGCAACCTCTCGGATTGACACCACATAATGCAAAAAACTCTGACAATCCTCTGGCTGCTCTTTACCGTGGCCGGCTGTTCCGGCACCCGGCCGGGCTGGGTATTGTGGCTGGCAGATTAAGGCCCTGCCCGCCATCGCCAAACTGTGTAACCTCCAGTGCCCAAGACGAAGGGCACCTGATCCAGCCCTTATCCTATGCAGAGACCAGCAGCGCCGCCTGGCAGCACCTCACCGCCCTGGTCAGAGATATGGGCGGGGCCGAAATTGTCAGCCAGACCGACACCTATCTCCAGGCGCAATACTCCTCCGCCCTTTTCCGCTTTGTTGATGATGTGGAATTTCTCCTTGCTGCCCAGAACCGCAAGATTGAGGTGCGCTCCGCCTCCCGTCTCGGCTACTACGACTTTGGCGTCAACCACAGGCGCCTCCAGGAGATCAGAAGGCGCTTTGCCGAAAAATAAGGGCGGGGCCCACAGCAAGCCGCAGCAACAGCCTTAGAGAGCCATCCTTCCAGAGCCCTTAAAGAGCTAGACCTTTCCCGGGCTACGGCAGGCCCCTTGTCGCCTTTTGCCCACAAGAGCTGCCTGGTGGCCGGAAAATTTTGGTCTTTTCACCGCTCCGCCTTCCTGTCCCTTCTCTTCATCCTCACCGCCTCCAGCTTTTTTTTGCCTGTGGGCGAGGCTTCCCAGCCCGGCCGCGCCCATCTTGACTTTCGGCATGCTCCTTGCTATGTAATTTAAGCAAGAAGTTTATTTCTTTAAAGGGGGCAACCGATGACCACGAGAGAGGCAATCAAGATTTTGATCCAGAGCCCTCTGTATTTCAGGCTCGAAGTAAGACAGCGACTCGCCCTGGTGCAGGAGTTTTGCCGGAGCTATCTTATACCGCTGGGCTAACAGCCCGGCAGGCAGCAGCAGAGCCTGGAGGTGCTTGGCCGCCTGCCCAGTCACCCCAGCTCTTTTACCCCTTCTCAGCCTGCCATGGTTACCATGGTGAAAAATACCCCCTGAGCGCCAACCCCTACACCTGCCTCGTCCCTATCCCCGGGAACGGCTAATGGCGTACTGGGCGATTTCCTGCCTCTTTTCACCCAACTCTCCATCATGACAGGGTGGCAAGAAACGGGCCATGACGCCCATCAAAAGCGGACATCAAAAAGGATCTATCCCTGTGCCTTGCAGGCAGGTCTGCGTACAAAGAGGATTTTTGCAAGAATGTGGACATTCCACCAATTACGCCTGGAGATTTCCCCATAGCTGCCGACAGGACCAGGCCGCAGCCTACCCCCCCCCAAAAAAGCGTCTAAAGAGGGCAGGAGGTGCCATCTGGAAAAAGGGGGAAAAGGGGTGTTGCCTATTGGGCCTGATAGGAGATCATCTCAGCGGTGAAGCTGCCGACCATGACCTTGCTGGCGAGCTTGACCGGAATGCGGCGCTCATCAGCACTGATCCAGATCAGGATATGGGCATCCGGACTCTTTTTAAAGACACCGCTCACCTCTTTGATATCAGGCTCAAGCAAAAAGGTTTCATACGATTCCCCCCCCAGGGTCAGGGTCTGCTGCCCCCGGTTCTTCACCTGGCCCAGTACGCTCTTTTTGCCGTCCGTGATCGGTCTCTCCACCTGGCTCAGCTGAGAAAAATCAAGGAGGCGGCAATAATAGAGCACGGAAAAAGGATCAAAGGTGCCGGGAGGGATGGCAATGGGAGCGCGCCCCCTTTTCTGGTCGAGCTTATAGTAGCGGGCTGTCTGTTTTTTTAGATCAAAATAGACCGCAATATCCCGCTTAGAGGGGCCTTCCCGCTCTTTTTTGCGGTAATAGAGCGAGGAATGCAGAGCCATATCCGTAAAGCCTTCAACAGTCTGCCGGACCTTGTAAAAGGTGTCGAGGAAGCGGTTGGTGCGGACGCGCATCCGGAAATGGCGGGCCAACTGCTTATTAATGGTGGTGGGGGGCAGCACCTCCAGGACCACCTGGCCGGCCGGGATCAGCCCCCACTTGAGCTGATAGGTGATTTTCTCACCCACCTCAAAAGGCAGCCCCTCGGCGGCCTGACATCTGCCGGCCGGGAAAAAGAGCAGCAGTGCCAGCCCACACAAGGCCAGAACAGGCCCCAGGCACCCCCTACAATAACGTCTTGGCAATACCAACCACCGCGTCGCCGGAATCCTGCAGAGGTCCCAGGGGCTTTTTTTTAAGGGAGGTTTCATTGACATGGGGCTTGCCACCCCATAATTTATAGACCACAAAATCATTATGAACGACAAAGAGGGCCTGAAACTGCCAGCCGCTGCGGTTTGTTTTCCGTTTGAAACCAAAGAGATCAAGCAAGACATTGCCCCTGCGCTCCGAGTTGAGGACCTGGACCTTGATCTCATAGGCCAGGCAACCATTTCTCGCCTCCAGGCACTCGCGGATTCCAGGGTCCAGATCCTCTTTTTTTATGGCCTGATTGGGCATGAAACGCGCCATGATATCGAGATAGGTGAGGATCTCCATATTGGCCAGGGAAAAGGGATCAAAACCAAGCCCCTGCAGACCTTGCATGTCTGTTTCATAGACGTCAATCTGATCAAAGGCGTGCTTGGCCCCGGCAAAGCTGTCCCAGGGCGACCTGATGGTATCCCTGGTGGAGGGCAGCAGGGTGGCGCCACAGCCATTCAGCAAAAAAAGCAGCAGGCCCATAACCAGGCCGCATCTCTGTTTTATCATGGGCACCTACCCGCATCTCTCAACAAAACACCCTTCATCAATTACTACTATATAATATCCAGCCCTGACTTACCCCATATTATTATCAGGTTAACGCCAACCACGCCAAGGGCCCTTTTCTTTGCCCTGCTCCTTGACTCCCCGCCATTTAGCTTTAACTTGTAAGAATAATTACTAAGATAGCCATGACCTCTGCCACCCATCTCCAGCCAGGACAAAAAAGCCATGCAAGGCAAGAGAATCGAAGAACATTTTATTGATGTCGAGCCCTATTACCGGGTGCAGGGCCAGGAGCTCACCATTGCCCTGGCTGCCCACCAACACACAATTCCCCTGCTCCTCAAGGGTCCCACCGGCAGCGGCAAGAGCCGCTTCATGCAATACCTGGCCTGGAAGCTGAGGCGGCCCCTGATCACGGTCTCCTGCCATGACGACCTCTCCACCAGCGACCTGGTGGGCCGTTACCTCATCCGCGGCGGCGAGACGGTGTGGCTGGACGGCCCTCTCACCCTGGCGGTGCGTCACGGCGGCATCTGCTATCTGGACGAGATTGTCGAGGCCAGAAAAGATACCACCGTGGTCATCCATCCCCTGGCCGATGACCGCCGCGAACTTCCCATCGAAAAAAAAGGGGAAATCCTCAGCGCCCCGCCGGAGTTCATGCTGGCCCTCTCTTACAACCCGGGCTACCAGTCCGTGGTCAAGGACCTAAAACCCTCCACCCGGCAACGTTTTATTGCCCTGGAGCTGACCTATCCCAGCCCGGACATCGAGGCGGAGATCGTCCAGCATGAGGCCGGGGTGAGCCGGCAAGAGGCGGATAAACTGGTGCGCCTGGCCGAGATGACCCGCTGCCTGGAGGATGCCGGCCTGCAGGAAGGGGCCAGCACCAGACTGCTCATCCATGCCGGCACCCTGATCAAAAGCGGCATTCCCCCCCGCCAGGCCTGCAAGGTGACCATCAGCGAGCCCCTGAGCGACGACCATGAGCTGGTGGCCGCCATTGATGAAATGATCAGCTCCCTTTACTAAGCAGCCATGCCTTCTTCTGCAGAGCAGACCATCCTCGCCAGGGTGACGGCCATCATCCCGGAGAGCGAGCTCAACAGCTGGGAACAGGAGGAACTGGTGGAATGCCTGGCCCCTCTCTCCGGCCACCAGCAGGAGCTGATCCTCCACCAGATCGCCGTGATCTGGCCGGTGAGTCACTCCCTCTGCCTGGCCTTTCTGGAGGCGGCAGAGCCGGCTTTGGCCTGTCTGGACCCCGAGCAGTTTGCCGCCTGGGTCCGGGCCATTCTCCATTGCTATGAGGCCCAGGGCCTCCAGGAGGCCCGCCGTTTCATGGCCGACCTGGAGAGCCATTTCATCTGCACCCTCAAGGGCCAGAGCGGCCTTCTCCTCTCTACCATCAAGAAGCGCCTGGACCTCTATCTACGCGGCGTGGCAGGCCGCCCCTTTGTCCTGGCAGAGGCGACTCTGCCCGGCACAGACACCGCCACCATCTTTCTCCCCAGAAACTGCACCTTTTTTGACGAGGATGATGCCAATTTTCTGGTCTATAAATTGATAGCCTCCCTCCAGTGGGCCTTTGTCCGGGTCAATCTTTATTGTCAGGAGGTGCCTAACGAGCAGGAGCTTTTCCGCAAAATGACCCAGCCAGGGTCTGGCCCCAAAGACGAGGCTGTTTTCCTGAACAGATTTTTCAAGCTCTTTGCCAGACCCGATCGGGCCATGGCCATCTATCATTTCCTCCAGACCTTCAGCGCCCTCTGCTTTCTGCAAAAAAAGCTGCCCGGCCTCATGGCCGACAGCACCGTCTATTTCCAGAGTGTTGCCGCCGAAGGGGCCGCAACCATGGAGCCCCAAAGCCTCCTGGCTGGCGAGTATGGCTTCCTCCTGGAGCAGCTCAGCCACAATCGGCCCCTGGAACTCCCCCCCGGACCCTGGCGCCGCCTCTGTCACCCCGCTTCCTGGGACGATTCCGGCCAAATCTTGCTGGATACCGCCCGCATCTACGCACTCTGGGAAGAAAAACCGGACCAGGAGGTGGCGAGCCCGCCCTGGTTCCAGGGCACTTTGCAGGTGGAAGCAGCCCATGCCCGGCGCCTGGCGCGGCGCCAGGAGGTGGAGCAGCAATTTATCGAGGCCCTCGCCATCCGGATCCTGCCCGCCCTGGCCAGGAAAAAGGAGGCGGCCCTGGCCCCAGGGGCAACCCCGGCTGACACTCCGCAACAAGCCGACAGTGCCGCCGACCTGAGCCTCCGCCTCCCCACCCCGCAGAACGAGCCGGAGGAAACAGGGCCCGACCATAACCAGGTGGTGCGCCATATCCGCCTGGATGATGAAAAAATAGGCCTGGACAGCAAACTGCAGGAGCTGGGCCGGGAGATCATGGATGATCTTGGTCACCTGCCCCAGCTCTACCTGGACAGTGCCGAAAAAATGGCCGCCGGCCGCAGCTATGCCCCGCATATACAGACCGCCGGTCCAGAGGGCGAACCCCTGCTCGGCACCAGCCTTTACGATGAATGGGATTTCCGGCGCCAGGGCTTTCGCCATAACTGGTGCCGCCTCCTGGAAAAGGAGATCCAGCCCTGCGGCGGCACCTTCATCGCCACCGCCCTCAAGGAACAGCGAGGGGTCATCAAACAGCTCAAGAGACAATTTGAGCAGATGCGCAGCCACCACCGCTTTGTGGGACGACAGCGGGACGGCGATGACATCGACCTGGATGCCCTCACCGAGGCCGTGGCTGATCAGCGGGCCGGCCTGCCCCCCTCTGAACGCCTCTTTGTCCGCCAGCTCCGGGATCAGCGCGATATCGCCGCCCTCTTCCTGGTGGATATCTCCTCCTCCACCGAAGGCTGGGTGGGCAAGGCGATCAAGGAGGCCCTGCTGGTCATGGCCGAGGCCATGGAGAGCCTGGGCGACCGCTATGCCATTTACGGCTTCTCGGGCATGCGGCGCACCCGCAGTGAGGTCTTCAGGGTCAAGGAGATGGACGAGCCCTATACCGAGACCGTCCAGGGTCGTATTGCGGCCCTCAGCCCCAAGGAGTACACCCGCATGGGCCCTCCCATCCGCCATTTCAGCAAAATGCTGGCCACAGTGGAGGCCCGGGTCCGGCTGCTGATCATCCTCACCGACGGCAAGCCGGAGGATTATGACGACTACAAAGGGGAGTATGCCATTGAAGATACGCGCCACGCCCTGGTGGAGACCAAAAACAGCGGCATCCATCCCTTCTGCATCACCCTGGACACCAAGGCGCCAGAGTATATATCCCACCTCTTTGGCGCCGCAAACTACCTGGTCATAGATGACGTCAAGAAGCTGCCCAGGCGCCTGCCTGATATGTACCGACTGCTCACCAGCTGATCTTTCTTAAGCAGTGGTCCCTCCCCCAGCCAGAGTATCTTTCTACATAAGTTAAAAAAACAGTCCCCCTCCTGCCCGGCCAGAAAATATTTGTCTTCCGCTTCCTGTTTCTTATACACTTTTTCCAGGGGCTGGCTGCGACAACAGGAGAAGAGAATGCTTATTGGTGTACCCACAGAGATCAAGGAGAAAGAGTATCGGGTCGGCATGGTGCCGGCCGGAGTCAAGGCCCTGGTTAAGGCCGGCCACGGCGTCCTGATCCAGCAAGGGGCCGGGACGGGCAGCGGCATCCCGGACCAGGAGTATGCAGGGGCCGGCGCCTCTCTTGTTGCCGAGGCGGCGGCAATCTATGGCAGCGCCGATCTCATCATAAAGGTCAAGGAGCCCCTGGCTCAAGAAGTGGCCCTGCTGCGCCCGGGCCAGATTCTCTTCACCTATCTCCATCTGGCTCCGGCCCCGGAGCTCACCGACAGCCTGCTCAAGAGCAAGGTGCGGGCCGTGGCCTATGAAACCGTGCAGCTTGACAACAGTTTTCTGCCGCTGCTCTCCCCCATGAGCCAGGTGGCCGGCCGCATGGCTATCCAGGCCGGGGCCCGCTTCCTGGAAAAGGAGGCAGGCGGGCGCGGTGTTCTGCTGGCCGGGGTCCCGGGGGTTGCTGCCGGCCACGTCACCATCCTGGGCAGCGGCACCGTGGCCACCAATGCCGCCCAGATGGCCCTGGGCCTGGGGGCCCGCACCACCATCCTCGGCCGCAACCTCAAGAAGCTGGCCGGGCTTGACGCCCTTTTTCAGGGCCGTCTCACCACCCTGGCCCTGAACCAGCAGAATATCGAAAAAGAGCTTACCAAAGCAGACCTGCTGGTAACCGCCATCTACGTGCCAGGCAGCCGCCCCCCGCAACTGGTGAGCCGCAAGATGCTGGGCCTGATGAAAAAGGGCGCGGTGATTGTGGACGTGGCCATCGACCAGGGAGGTTGCCTGGAAACCTCCCGTCCCACCAGCCCCAGCGCTCCTGTCTTTGAGGTGGACGGCATTCTCCACTATTGCGTGGCCAATATGCCGGGGGCAGTGCCGTGGACCTCCACCTTTGCCCTGACCAATGCCACCCTGCCCTATTGCCTGGCCATGGCCGACAAGGGGCTGGAGGCGGCGGCCCGGCAAGATACCGCCCTCTTCCGAGGCATTACCCTCTTTGACGGGCAGCTGGTCAGCCGGCAGGTGGCGGCGGCGCAGGACAAGAGCTGGCAGCCCCTGGAATTCAAAAAATGACAGCCCCGGCAGCGGAACTGCAAGAGTGGGCAAGGTCTGGCAGGAAGGGAAGACCAGGCAGGCCTTTGAAGAGGAGATTCCCCAGGCCGGCAGCTCCGGCTGCCGCCAGCTAAAGCGGGCCTTCTTCTTAAGAACAGAGAGAAAGGAGGGCCTTTTTCAGGTCAACATTTTTTTTACCAGGGAAACAAGCATGCCTCCACCACCTAAAACCGTGCTCTTTGCCTTTGCTGGTAGCCCCAGCTGTTTTATCCATGTCCTGCTCAATGCCCTTGACCTCCATGGCCGGGGAGGAGAGGGGAAAATCGTCATTGAGGGGGAGGCCACCAGGCTGATCGGCGAGATGGCCTCAGACAGCCATTTTCTCCACGCCCTCTATGCAGAAGCCAAAGGGCTGGATCTCATTGCCGCTGTCTGCCGGGCCTGCGCCACCAAGCTGGACGTCCTGGAAGAAGTCAAGGCGGAAAACCTGCCCCTGGGAGACGACATGCAGGGCCATCCCAGTATGGCCCGCTATCTGGAAGAGGGCTACCAGATCATCACCTTTTAACAAGAAAAAAAGGGCTGTGCCCCTACTCCACCGCCAGGGTCAGGATATCGGCAATGACCTCCCTGGGGTAGAGATCATCCATCCCCCAGAGCCTGGCCAGGTCAGCGGCATTCTCCGCTATCAGGGCTATATCGGCCCAGCCAATGCCGGCATCCTGCAGACGCACCGGGGCGCCGATCTCCTGGAACCATTTTTCCAGGGCCTCAATGCCCGCCTCAGCCCCCTTGAGACCGAAGATTTTGTCGGCAAAGCGCTCAAACTGGGCAGGATGCTGCCTGCTGTACCAACGCATCCAGGCCGGCATGACAATGGCCAGACCGGCGCCGTGGGCAATATTATAGAGGGCGCTCAGCGAATGCTCAATCATGTGGTTGGGGAAGGAATAGTCGCCGACACCCGCGGCGGTCAGGCCGTTTAAGGCCAGGGTGGCCGTCCACATGAACTCGGCCCGCGCCTCGTAATTGTCCGGATGACGGCGGATCACCTCATGGCTGGCCATCACCGTCTTGATGATGCTCTCCACCATCCTGTCCTGCAGCCGGGATCCCGGCTGCCTGGTAAAATATGCCTCCAGGACATGGGAAATGGCATCCACGGCGCCGTAGGCGGAATAATCGGCCGGCACCGAGCAGGTCAGCTGCGGATCAAGAATGGAGACCAGGGGATAGGCGAGGGGGGAGGTGAGACTGTACTTCTGGCTGTTCTCCTCATTGGTGATCACGCTGTTGCCGTTCATCTCACTGCCGGTGGCGGCCAGAGTCAGGATGGTATAGATGGGCAGAGCGGCTGTGACCACCCTGCCGGTAAAATATTGCCAGATATCCGCTTCAGCCACGGCGCCCACGGCAATGGCCTTGCCCTCATCAAGCACGGAGCCGCCGCCCACGGCCAGAATGGCCTCCACATCGGTGCTCTTGGCGAGTTCGATGCCCTTTCTGGTATGAGAGAGAACCGGATTGGAGACCACGCCGCCGAACTCGGCAAAAATCACCCCCTGCCGGCCCAGGTTCTCCTTGAGCCGCTCAAGCAGCCCCGACTCCTGGATAGAGCGGCTGCCATAAACCAACAGCACCTTGCCAATACCGTCACGGTTCAGGACCGCACCGATTTCCTCCTCCTTGCCGCGACCAAAAATGATCTTGGTGGGATTGTGGAATTCAAAATCATACATGAAAGCCTCCTTATTAAGGATATTCTTCTTAAAAGAGCAGAAATCAGGTCTCAAAAATCTTTTTGATGGCGCTGAAATCCTCATCAGCAAGCCCTGCAGCCCTGGCCTCTTCATACAGTTCCCTTATCCTGCTCCCCATAGGCACTCGGGCCTGGGCCTCATCAGCGGTCTGCGCGATAAACCCGAGATCCTTGCACATATGCTTCACCGGAAAACCGGGCCCATACTCCTTTTTGACAAAGAGGGCGGCCTTGGCCTGATAAAATTCGCAGCCCAGGGGACCGGCAAGGAGGACATCAAGGACCTCGGCCGCATTGAAGCCACATTTTTCCCCCAGGGTAACGGCCTCACCCAGGCCGGCCAGCATGATGCCAAGCAGCAGGTTGATCACCATCTTCATGCTGGTGGCCCGGCCCATGACCCCGCAATAAACAACCTTCTTGCCCATGGCCAGCAGATAAGGAGAGAGCGCCTCAAGCCGGGCCGCATCACCGCCGGTGAAAATCACCAGGGAGCCGGCAGCAGCGGCATCAGTGGACCCTGAGACCGGGGCTTCCACCAAGGCCATGCCCTTGTCCTGCAGCCGCCCCAGCAACTGCCGATTATAGGCGGGGGGGACACTACTCATATTGACGACAACCTCACAGCGCGACCCGGGCCCTGCCAGCCCCTCTTCGCCCCACAAGAGGGCATCAATGGCCTCAGGACCGGTGAGCATCATAAAGACAACCCGGGCCTGCCGGCCCACTTCCAGGGGGGTTGCTGCCGTCACAGCGCCGGGGCCGGCCATCATTGCCGCCTTGGCTGCTGTTCTATTATAAAGCACAAGAGGGGTGCCGGCCCTGCTGAGGTTGGCGGCCATGGGCGCCCCCATCAAACCAAGCCCTAAAAAACCTACTGTTGCCGTCATGAGATCCTCCAAGAATATCTATCTGCTTCTGCTGTAAAAATAAAATTATAGCAGAGAAGAAGGGGAGAATCCCAGCAACAATTCTTTTTTACGCCTTTTGGCGATTGGGCAGAAGCAGGGAAAGCACCACGGCAACCAGGGCCAGACAAAAGGCCAGCAGATAACTGGTGCTGAAGCTGCCGGATATCTCGGCCAGGATCCCGGCGATAAAGGGACCCAGCACCTGGCCAAGACCAAGGGCAAAGGTGACAAAGGCAAAGACATGCACGGCCCGCTGCGGATCGACATAATCTCCCACCAGGGCGGCGATGATGGAGGGCACACTCCAGGCCACAATGCCGAAGCAGACGATGGAGAGATAGAGAAAGATATCCCCCATGTTCAGGGCAATAAAGAGATAGGCCAGGGCCTGGATGGAAAAAACCAGAACCAGGGCCTGCTTACGGCCGAATTTATCGGAGATGGTGCCGAACACCGGCCCGGAAAAGAGGCTCAAAAAACCGACCCAGGCCCAGAAATTGCCGGCAATGGCCTCGCTCATCCCCCGTTCCTGGACCAGGGTGGTGACAATGAAGGTGGCATAGATCACATAGGTGAAGCCAAAGAGAAAATAGATGGCCGCGCAATGATATAAAACACCGGGGCGCACCTGCAGGGGCCGGCCAAGGGCGGCCTCATAGTGCCCACCCTGAGCGGCACTCCAGCCCACCGGCTGCAGGCCGAGATTCTGGGGACGGTTGCGCAGAACCAGAGAGCAGACCGCGGCCACCGCCAGGACCAAAAGACCCAGGACGCACCAGCTCAACCGCCAGCCGTTGCTGCTTACGGAATTGAGATAGGGAACCAGATTGCCGGAGATGATAATGGCAAAGCCGCTGCCGATGACCACAAAACCGGCTGCCCTGCCCCGAGAATTGCCGGCAAACCAGACAGAGATAAGGGCCATGATGGAGACATTGGCCAGGGCGCTCCCCATGCCGGTGAGAAAATAGCAGAAGGTGATCAGATAGAAATTGGTGGCCAGGCTGATCAGGAGCATGGAGAGCCCCACCAAAAACAAGGCGGCACCAATCACCTTCCTGGCCCCGAACCTCCGGGACAAGCGCCCGCAGAGCAGCACCGCCCCCAGATAGCCGACAAAATTAATTGTGCCGATAAGGCCCATCTGGCCATAGGAGAGCTGCAGGGCCTCAGCCATGGAAGGCAGCAGCATACCCAGGGCAAAACGACCCAGCCCCAGGGAGGCAAAAACACACAAGGTGCCGGCCGCCACCACATACCAGCCGTAATGGCTGGCAGCTTTTTTATGATCTTCTCCGCTTATCATGATGAGCCACCATAAAGCATGGTGTTGAAAAGACCAGATAAAAAGACCACCGGAAGATCAAAGCAAAAACGGCTCTCTCGCCTCCAGCGAGACAGAAAAGGCTGCTCCTGATTCCAGGGGCTCTTTGGGGTACGTCGAGGGGGCGAGGAGCGGTGATGACAGTTCCGGCTCCAATTAATTTATTGACAACACCCTTTCTTTCACCCTACTATTTAAGAATAATTCCTATTAGATAGAACAGTGCAGACACCAGCGCTGCGTGCCCGCCTTGCTGATCTGCAGGCAGGCAATTCTTGCCGATCATCGATCTCAACCCATCACCCCCCACCCTTCAAAGGAGATTGTAGAATGAGCCCCAAGACCATGACCACCACCGCCGGCAATCCGATTCCAGACAACCAGAATTCGGTGACGGCGGGTGCCCGCGGCCCTCTCCTCATGCAGGACTACCAACTCCTGGAAAAGCTGGCCCACCAGAACAGGGAACGTATCCCGGAACGGGTGGTGCACGCCAAGGGTTCCGGGGCTCACGGCACCTTTCGGCTCACCCATGACTTGAGCCAATATACCACAGCCAGCCTCTTTACCACGGTGGGCAAGGAGACCCCGGTCTTTCAGCGCTTTTCCACGGTGGCCGGGGAACGGGGTGCAGCGGATGCCGAGCGTGACGTCCGCGGTTTTGCCCTGAAGTTCTACACCGAGCAGGGCAATTTCGATCTGGTGGGCAACAACACCCCGGTCTTTTTTGTCCGCGACCCCCTCAAATTTCCCGACTTCATCCACACCCAGAAGCGCCATCCCAAATCAAACCTGCGCAGCAACACCGCCATGTGGGATTTCTGGTCCCTCTCCCCGGAGAGCCTGCACCAGGTCACCATCCTCTTTTCCGACCGGGGGCTGCCCCAGAGCTTCCGCCACATCAACGGCTACGGCTCCCACACCTACAGCCTGATTAATGGCAACGGAGAACGCTTCTGGGTCAAGTTCCACTTCAAGACCCAGCAGGGCATCAAATGCCTCACCAACAAAGAGGCGCAGGCCGTGGTGGCCAAGGACAGGGAGAGCAACCAGCGCGATCTCTTCGAGGCCATTGAGGCGGGGGACTTCCCCAGGTGGAATGTCCAGGTCCAGATCATGCCGGAACTGGAGGCGGAAAAGTACCACATCCATCCCTTTGACGTCACCAAGGTGTGGCCCCATAAGGATTACCCGGTCCAGGATATCGGCGTGCTTGAGCTCAACCGCAACCCTGACAATTATTTTGCCGAGGTGGAGCAGGCCTCCTTCAGCCCCTCCAACATGGTGGCCGGCATCAGCTGGTCACCGGACAAGATGCTCCAGGCCCGCATCTTCTCCTATGCCGATGCCCATCGCTACCGGGTGGGCACCCATTATGAGATGCTGCCCATCAACCGGCCCCTCACCCCGGTCCACACCTACCACCTGGACGGCTCCATGCGTTTTGATGCCCCGGGCGGCCCGGATGCCTATTACGAACCCAACAGCTTCGATGGTCCGGTTCAGGATGAAGCCTTCCGCGAACCGCCGCTGAAGATCTCCGGCAATGGTGACCGCTATGACCACCGGCAAGGTAACGATGACTATGGTCAACCAGGCGACCTCTTCAGATTGATGAGCGATGACCAGAAAAATCAGCTTTTTAACAACCTGGCCGAAGGCATGGAAGGCGTCCCTGCGGAGATCGTCCAGCGTCAGCTCGGTCACTTCCACAAGGCAGATCCGGCCTATGCGGCCGGGGTGGCCAAGGCCCTGGGAGTTGCCAGCCAAGGCTGATTGCGACCTTGATTGCGGGTCAGATGAGCGCCGGCAGGACCCCCTGTTGGCGCCCCTTTTTTATGAAAAACCTTTTTCAGCAAGGAAACTATGGAAGTCACTTTCACTGCGGCAGAAGAGACGCGCTATGCCGAGCTCCAGCTCCTGGCCCTTGACATGGCCAGGGATGGGAATAATGCGGAACTTGCCAAAATGGTGCAGGCGAGTCTACCGGTCAATCTCAGCGACAACAGAGGCAATTCCCTGCTCATGCTGGCGGCCTATAACGACCAGGCAGAAACAGCGGCCATGCTGATAGCAGAGGGTGCCCAGGTGGACCGCCGCAATGATCACGGCCAGACCCCTCTAGGAGGCGTGGCCTTCAAGGGTAATCTAACCCTGGTTCGCCTGCTCAGGGAGGCGGGGGCAGATATGGACGCGGATAACGGCGGCGGCAAAACAGCGCTCATGTTCGCCGCCATGTTCGGCCATCGCCCGGTCGTTGCCTATCTTCTTGAGCAAGGTGCCGACCCCGCCTCCCAGACCTTGATGGGCATCTCGGCCCAGAGTCTGGCCAAATTTACCGGCGCCTTCCGCTCCCTGGGTTCTTTGTTCTCGAAAGAGAATGTGTTATAAAATAAGATCAGCTGCTGCTCTTGCCGGCAACCACGGCCACACCATACTGTTTGCCCCTGCAGCCGCACATCAGCCCAAAGGGCGCCAAGACCATAAAAAAAGAACCGCTATTCCCCCCTACCCAAGAGGAAAAAGACCATGCCTACTTTAAAAGGTACCCAGACTGAAAAAAACATTCTCACCGCCTTTGCCGGTGAAGCCCAGGCCCGCAACCGCTACACCTATTTCGCTTCGGTGGCCAAAAAGGAGGGCTACGTGCAGATGTCCGACATCTTCGCAGAAACCGCTGATCAGGAAAAGGAGCATGCCAAGCGTCTCTTCAAACTGCTGGAAGGCGGGGAGGTGGAGATCACCGCCAGTTTCCCGGCCGGCGTTATCAGCACCACCACCGAAAACCTGGCCGCGGCCGCGGCCGGCGAGCACTATGAATACAGTGAGATGTATCCCGGCTTTGCCAAGATTGCCCGCGCCGAGGGCTTCACTGAAATCGCCGATATCTTCATGGCCATTGCCGTGGCCGAGAAACAGCATGAGAAACGTTATCTGGCGCTCAAGGCCAACATCGAGGCAGGTCGTGTCTTCCAGCGGCAGGAGACAGAGACCTGGCGCTGCCGCAACTGCGGCTACCTCCACAAGGGCAAGGGGGCGCCGGAAGTCTGCCCGGCCTGCGACCATCCGGTGGACCATTTCGAGCTCCTGGCCGAAAACTGGTAACCCCGACCTGATCCGCATCTGAAAAAGCCTGGGAACATAGGCGCTCCCGGGCTTTTTCAGCCGTCCATCAAGGAAGTTAGGGCAGTTAGACGATTTGGGCTGGTGGTTGATTCGTCGGCTGGGGGCCTGGCTCTTTTTTCCTTTTTCCCGGAAACAAGTTCGTTACTGCCCCCTGTTTTCTCCTCACAATTGCCGAACATTTCCGTAAAAAAGGAAAAAAAGAAACTTTGTACTCCCCTGAACAGCCAGAGCTGGGAGCCGGGCACCCTTGGAGAATTTGGTATAGACCAGGGACAGCCGGGCCACGGGGAATTGCCGGGAAATCTTAGCACCAGAGCAGTCGCCGGTCAGGCGGGCTCGTTAGGGGGAGGCTTGACTTGATTTTTTTTAGTTCTTGCAGGTACTTGATAATTCTGGGAAAATTCTCGGACCAATCTATAGCGCTCCATCAAGGTCAGTCGGGTGTAGATGGGACTCAGCATCAAGATTTGCACAACATCACGAGCATCCATGTCCTTTCCCTCCGGCAGGTTGTCTCAACGTCCATCGTGGGACCGCTGCCTCTTCTGCCAACTGCCCGGCAACAGTTCTCTCCTTCCTCATCTTATCAGCATAAGACATGCCAAACAAGGCGATCCCGTCGGCACCCTCAAAAAACCTTTCCAAACAACCTATTACCCTCTAAAGGAGTAAAATCATGGAACTTGCGCACCGAAACTACCACCTAAAACTGCAGGAAATGTGTGATTGTTACCTGGATACCGATTTCAAGAAAAAGCTGCACGACATGGCAAACCAGGGCTCCGACGACCTGGAAGAGAACGCCATAAAATATCTCGCCCTGGCCATCATGTATGCCATCACGGAAAAGGCCGCCAAGCTTTCCCTGCAGAAAAAGGAGGAGAAGGTCACCGTGAAGATGAAGGGGGAGGAAAAGCTAACCCTGCCGGCACCGACACCTGCCCAGTTTGACAAGATCGTGGAGATCATCCGGGCCATCCTCCACCTGGAGGAGGATACGGGCGAAATGCCTCTGAGCATGGGGCTGCGCAGCGGCGATATAGAAGTACAGGTCAAGACCAAGCGCAAAGAGGACAAGGAATCTCTCAAGATAGAATTCCCTCCCCTCTAACCGGGCAGGGTTCACCGCCCCCAAAGGAAGGGGTCATGGCCCAGGTGGGGCACTTTTTTATCCCACCTGGGTTCCGCACCCTCAGCGGCCATGCCCCTTCTCTTGCTCAACAAAAGTAACTTCCACGCTCCTCTCCCCATCCTCCCCCAGGATCACCAACTGGCCGCTGTCACCGGCAGACTTATTCTTGACGGCGTAGATCAGATCGAATGTATCCAGGAGATCCACACCGTCAAAACGGATGATCCGCTCTCCTTGGTTAAGGCCGGCAAGGGCCGCCACTGAGCCGGGCATGACCCCCACCACCAGCACCCCCGGCCCTTCTCCTTGATCAGCCAGCATGACACCCAACCGCACACCCGTCTCCGGCAGCACCTCATACTCCTGATAGACCAGATAATCGGCCCGGGGCATGGGGAAGGGGGGCATGGTGACATGCATCAGCTGGTGTTCTTTCTCCTTGGGGACCTTGAGGGTGGCGCTGCCGATGATGGTATAGGCCAGGGGCAGACGGCGAAAGACACGGCGCGGAATGCCAAAGCCATAGTCCACATGCCAACCGCCGGCAATCACCACCATGTGCATGCCCGGCTGGTTGGCCAGATAGTCCGCCACGGAGCGGGCCATGGTCTCATCCCAGATGGTCTGACGGCGCTGAAAACGCTGCACCATCTTACCGCCGGCCGCATGATCCTTGATCATGGCCTCCACCATGGCGCGCTGATAGGGATCACGCATATCCATCTCTGGCAGCTCTTCCCGCACCTCAGGGGCCAACTCCGCCAGGGGCATCAGGCTGGCCTTATTGCCTAGTTCCTTGTCAATATTGAGGCCGATTATGGCGATGTTCTGGTCGCGGCAAAAGAGAAGGATATCCCGGTAATAGGCAAAATCAGAGCCCCAGCCGTCGCTGAACCAGCGGCTCTGCCGCAGAAACTCCTTCTCGGTGAGCTCCCCTGCCACCCATTGATCCAAGGCCTCCTGCTGGCTGGGGGTAAACATCTCCATACCCAGGGCGACCTGGCCCGGATGGCGGCTGGCCATGGCCGCCAGCACAGCAAGTTCCAGCCGGTGGGAGGCCGGGTTATCATGGGTCTCCCCCACATAGACCAGAGGCACCTGGGTGGCATTGGTCAGCATCTGGGCCTCACTGACATAAGAGCCCGTAGCCAGATGCAGGATATCGCCCACTTGCGGCTCGGTGGCCGGCGGATACGGCATCTCACAATTCCACCGGGGTGACGGGGCACAGCCCCCCAGCACCAGGGCCATAACAAGGGCCAGACCGGCGGCCACATTCCTGCCTTTTCTTTTCTCCTTGGTAGACATCAGGGTCATATATTCTCCTTTTTTTTGGTGATCCTTGTGCATAATCCACCCAGGCCGCCAAGACCACTGGAAAAAAATCTAGCCCAGCACAATAAGGGGCACATAGAGTTCCTGGCCTGACAAGCCGCCATGCACACCCCTTTGCTGGAATGTTTTTTCCGTCAAAAGCTGATCCCGGATAATGTAGTTTTCCTTCATTAACAAAACATAGTCGCCAACCCGTTCCTGCAGGCGAGGATCAGCCACCCCCTTGCCAAAATAGCCCTCGGCAATGAGGGCGCTGCTTTGGTGCAAGGTGCAGGCATGACCCAGATTCCGAGCAACATAACGCTCAAAGTCGAGACGGCGATGGGCGTGCACATAGCAATAGGCGCAGCGAGGCTCGCCGCACAGAGGCAGGGTCAGGGTGGCGGCAAGCTGCGGATGCTCTTTGAGATAAATAATGTGCTCGGGACAGGTGTCAATCAGGCCATGGTCGGCAGTGACCACCACCTTGGCGCCGCGCGCCTCCAGAAGAGAGAAGGTCTCCCGGCAGCCCTGATCCAGCTCCAGGAAATGGTGAGCCGCTTCCTCACTGCCCATGCCATGGAGATGGGCCAGACTGTCCAGCTCCGGCCAATAGGCAATGATCAAACCAGGCCTCTGGGGCTCTACCAGGGCAATAAGAGTGCTGAACATTTCGGTAAGGGTGGCAAAGCCATGGCGACTGGCCCTGCCGGAGAGGGCCCGGCTATACGCGGAATCGACAAGGTGGTGCGGCAAGAGGGCATGACAGGGAAGGGGCAGGCTGCTGAGCAGGGAGTCCTGGCCGATGAGCTGGCCCGGGGAAATACCCCTCTCTGCAAAAGAGCTGCCGCCATAGCGGGGCTGAAAGGGCAGAACCGTGGCCACCACCCCCAACTCCTTGAAATAGGTGTGCCAGCCGGTGACGGCGTGCTGCTGGGGAGCAACACCGGTAAAAAAGCTGGTCACTGCCGCTGCCGTGGTGGGCGGAAAGACCGAGGTGAGCCGCCCTTGCCGGTGGCGGCAGAGGAAACTCTCAGGGAAACCCTGTAAAAAAGTGTCCCCCAGCCCATCAAGAATGAGCAGAACCAGGGGCTGATCACCCAGGGCCAGGGCACCCAGCTCCACAAGGGGTGCATAGTCATTCCCTCTTTGACCCAGGCCCTGGGTCAAAGAAGAGACCAGATTGACAATACTGTTGCTATAATCTGGTTTCAGCATAGGCCGGCCTGAGCTTAGGGGAGAAGAAGCGTATCTCCAACATCGAGGGAAGGGGCTTCCTTTATGGCACAAGCCGCCTGCAGCCTTTGGCCACAGGGGCCGGTGTGGAGCTCTGGCTGCCGGCGCCGAAACTGATCCGCCTCCGGCCTGCTGTCTGGCAACATCTCTGTTTTTTCTGTGCTGCCCCTGGTCATGAGCTCCTCCCCCTTTCATTTTAAGACCCCAGTTACACATTTTGACAGGCAACAGGGAAATGTCAAGGCAGGACGAAATTTAGGGGGCAAGGGTGGCTGAGGCCGCCTGGTTCTGCTCAAGGAGAGCAGAGGCAGCCGTGCCTTTTGCACCGCTTGCCACCCGGAGGTGGCAAAAAAATGTAAAGCCGCTTATCATAGGAGGTCATTTTCCACACCCTGAACTAAAAAAAACGGACCCCAACAGAGATGAGTGAGAGCAAAACAGGTCAGCCCGGCTTCAGCCGCCGGATGAGCAAAGATGAGATAAACGGCTGCCCCATGGCGCAATGGACAGGGCCAGTGACGGTGGTGCGCACCGAGACGGAACTGACGGCGGCCATGGCCCGGCTTGCCGGCCACCGCCTGCTCGGCTTTGATACGGAAACCAGACCGGCATACACCAAGGGAGAAAGCTATCTGCCTTCGCTTCTGCAGCTGGCCAGCGAGACAGAGGTTTTCATCTTCCAGTTCAAACACCTGGGCCTGGCCCCACCCCTGCTTGAGCTCTTAGCCGACCCAGCCATTATCAAGACCGGGGTAGGCCTGGACTACGACTTCCGGGAGCTTGCCAGGATGGCCCCCTTCAAGGCTGCCGGTTTTGTGGACCTGGCCGATCTGGCCAAAAAGGCGGGCATCAAGAACCACGGCCTGCGTGGCCTGGCTGCCGTGCTCCTGGGCTTCCGCATCTCCAAGGGGGCCCAGACCTCCAACTGGGCCAAGGATGTGCTGGCCCCTCACCAGCTCCAGTACGCGGCCACCGATGCCTGGGTAGGCCGTAAACTCTACCTGGCCCTGACCAAGGAGAGAGCATGAAGAGCGTCAAGCCCAAGGACCCCCTGCACGGCATCACCCTGGAGATGATTCTCACCCGCCTGGTTGACCATTACGGCTGGAAAAGACTGGCCAAGAAGCTGCCCATCAACTGCTTCACCAAGGAGCCCACCATGACCTCCAGCCTCAAGCTCCTGCGCCGCACCGAGTGGGCCAGAAAGAAAGTGGAGACCCTCTATCTGCGCACCCGGTTTCACAAAGTCTTTCCGGACAGCGCCCCCAAACAGAGGGTTGAAAAAGTGCCGCCCCAGGAAGAGAGCTGAGTACCTGTTGAAATTTGGTACTCCAGGCTCTGTGATCCCGGGATTCTTTGCCGTGGTTCCGGAACATTTTTTTGCGCATATCTTCTTATAAAGTATATCTTTTAAAGATGAAGAGTGGAACGTAGTTTGTCCACATTTCCCGGCCCACTCCCGCAAAGGGATTGCCCTGGCCCAGCCCGAGGCAGGCCCCATTGCCCCGGCCCATGAGGAGACATCATGAAGGCAGCCACACTCTTCCCTCTGACCATCGCCCTGTTCATCATCCCGCTCTTCTCTCTGGCCGGCCCAGGGGGGCCACCTTGGGCCCAGGCCCGGGAGATGGACACGCTGGAGCTGGCTGACAACTACAGCCAGGAGGAACTCGCCCAGATGCTGGCGCCCGTTGCCCTCTATCCTGATGCCCTCCTGGCCCAGGTCTTGATGGCATCAACCTATCCCCTGGAAATCATTGAGGCTGACCGCTGGCTCAGGAAGCACCCCAACCTGCAGGGCGAGGCCTTAGACAGAGCGCTTCTGGACAAAAACTGGGACCCCAGCGTCAAGGCAATCTGTCACGTCCCTGCCGTCCTGGCCCTCATGAGTGAGCGGATCAGCGAGACCACCCACCTCGGCAACGCCTTTCTGGCCCAGGAGACCCAGGTTATGGACACGGTCCAGGAACTGCGGGCCAGGGCCTATGCCCAAGGCAACCTCACCACCTCCGCCAAACAGCAGGTCATTGTCGAACAGGAGACGATCCTTATCGAAACGGCCGACCCCAGGGTCATCTACGTGCCGTATTATAACCCCTTATACATCTATGGGCCGTGGTGGTATCCGGCCTACCCTCCCTCTTACTGGGGCCCCCCCGGGGGAACCATCAGGGTCGGCATCTCCTACTGGCCCACCCTCTCTTTCGGATTTATCTTCGGTACCTGGAGCTCTTTTGATTGGCACCGCCATACCATTTACCTCCATGCCCAGAGGCGGCCAAGATTTGTCCGGCCCGACCAGTGGCTGGCCAGGCCTGGCCCCTGGGTCCACGACCCGAGGCACCGGCGGGGTGTCGCCTTCCGCAACAAGAGCACGGCCAGAAAATATGGCCACTCCGTCCCCCCCTCCCGGGTGTATCGCCGTGACACCCGTGGTTTCCCTGAACTTCGGGACCGGGACCGCCCAACAAGGCAGCGCCCTGGCCAGCAACGGCAACCTCTTGATTTTAAAAGGCAGGCCCGCGAACGGGCCGAACGTGACAGACAAAAGCAGCACGAGTTCAGCCGTCAGCGCCAGATGGGCCAAGATACCGCCCCCTACTCCAAGGAGCGCCAGCGCCTCGAAAATAGCCGGCAGGAACAAACCCGGCTTGAACACAGTCAGGCCCGGCAAGGAACAAGAGCACCGGCCTTGCGCCGGGAAAATATCTTCAACCGGAGCGACAACGGCAGGATGGAGCGGAATTCAAGCGAACGGGGCCGAAGCAGCCGGCAAGGCCGGGGCACCAAGAGCGACCGGGAGAGCCGGGGCAACAAGAGGTGGTGAGGTCAGGCGCCCACCCCTTACTCCAGCCATAAAGAGAGGAATGCAGATGATGGTAGCAAAGGCCTATAAAGAGAAGATGTGGCGCTGGTGGCCCGCGGCAACGGTACTGCTCATCGCCCTGATGGCCTCCCCGGCCCTGGCCGGGGAACCTTCTGCCCAGAGGAGTTTCACCTCCCCGCAGCAGGCGGTGACCGCGCTGATCAAGGCGGTTGAGCAGCACAACCATGCCGAGCTCCAGGCCATCCTGGGCCCAGGTTCAGAGGAGCTCATCTCCTCCGGCGATCAGGTCGCGGACCAGAAGGGCAGGGCCCGTTTTCTCAAGGCCTATAGAGAAAAAAACAGTCTGAAAGAGCCAAAGGAAGGGAGCGCCCTTCTCTTGGTGGGCAGCAGGGAATATCCTTTCCCCTTCCCTCTGGTGCGCCAGGGCAAGGGCTGGCTCTTCGACAGCCAAGCAGGTGGAGAGGAAATCCTCAACCGGCGCATCGGCAGAAACGAGCTCCATACCATGGCGGTAATGCAGGCCTATACCGATGCTCAGCGTGCGTATGCCTTCCTGAAACGCCACAGCGGCGGCCAGGAGTTCGCCCGGAAATTTACCAGCAGTGAGGGTAAGGAGGATGGCCTCTACTGGCCAACAGAGGAGGGTGAGCAGGAAAGTCCTTTCGGCCCCCTCATCGCCAGGGCGAGCAAAGAGGGCTATGCCCCTGGCCCGGAGGGGGATGGCGCTGAACCCTTTCATGGCTATTATTTCCAGATCCTCACGGCCCAAGGCGAACATGCCAGGGGCGGCGCCTTTGATTATGTGGTGGATGGCAAGATGGTCCTGGGCTTTGCCCTGCTCGCCTATCCCGCCAAATACGGGGCCTCGGGCATCATGACCTTCATGGTCAACCAGGAAGGCGTGCTCTATGAAAAAGACCTGGGCGAGGAGACCCCCCGGGCAGCTGCGGCCATAACCGCCTTTGACCCGGACGAGACCTGGCAGCAGGTGCAGGAAGGCGCAGAGAAAGAGGAACCATAAAAGATTGGGGCCAGACCGGCCTGCAAGAGGGTAGCCGCCGCTGATTTATTCCTAAGGACGCTGCCAGATTAACTGCCCATCTTTCCAGACTCTCCTCACCCTGTGCCAGGGGATGGCACAGATTTCACCGTCCATCCCCTTGATCTGCATGGACAAATGGTGGTCTTGGTCCCACAGGATCTCCTGAAAAGGCACGGCTCTTATCTCATCGGCAACCCGGTCATAATAACCTACGACAATCCCCCTTGCCAAAATCTTCATCCCACCGAATCCTGCTGAGCAACTTCTAAATGACTATCATCGGCACATCTCCCTGGATAAGAGTGGTCGGCAGAAGGCAGAGACCTGTTGGCAAACAGGTCGCGCTCCAGCGAGAACAGGCCCAGACGTCCCGGCCCTTCCTCGCCCTAAACAGCAGCAACGCTGCAAGGTTTACCCCTGCCGGCCTGGTTCCGGGGCGGCTCCGGCCAGAAACAGGTCAAACTCCTCCTGATCGTAGAAAGCCTGTTCAAAGAAGAGTCCAGAGGGCGGGGCAGTAAAGCGGCAGGGGATATCAGAAGGCCCCTCCAGAAAGCCCGCCACCTGGTGGGCCGTCAGGTTGCCCTTGCCCACCTCCACCAACACACCCACCATGCGGCGCACCATCTTCCAGAGGAAATGGGAACCCACCACCCGCAGCCGCACCATCTCGTTATTCTTGTCCTCATAGACAAACACCCCATTGACCAGCACCTTGGTTGATTTCTTCAGCTCCTGCTGCTCGGCAAAGGAGGCAAAGTCGTGCAGGCCGGCAAAGATCTTTGCCGCCTGGGCCATGGCGCCGCTGTTCAGCTCCTCCTTGGGCCACCACACATATTTCTTGTGGAAAGCGGTCTTGCGCCGGGAGATCTGATAGAGATAGCTGCGGCCGAGGCAGTTGTGCCGGGCGTGGAAACGGGGTCCGCACGGGGCCACCGCCAGCACCACGATGGAGGAGGGCAAAAGCTCGTTGAATCCATCGCGGATTTCAGAAGCGGACAGGCGACCGCCACCACTGGTTTCCAGATGGGCCGTATAGTTGAGGGCGTGCACGCCGGCATCGGTGCGACCATGGCCCTGGATCTCCAGCCCCGGGTCTTTAAAGATGGCAGCAGCGGCACTGAGCAGGGTGCCCTGGATGGTCCGGGCGTCGGTCTGCTTCTGCCAGCCGCTGTAACCGGTACCAGCGTATTCCAGGTTGAGGCGATAACGCTGGCGGTTTGGCGCCACGGAAGGGGTGGTCTGCATGGTCTACTCTCCAGGTTGGCAGGGGTAACAAGGGTACATGATGCTACGGACAACGGCTGCCCTGCATTATTCGACAAGGCGGCGTCGGAGACAACGACAATACCATACCATAAGCTTCACCGGCAAGGCTGGCCAGAACTGCTGCAGGGGCAAGCAAGACCTGAGCCCCTTGCCCATTTATAATCGCCCTTGGGGTTTATCAACAAAAAAAGCAGGTGGATTTTCACCTGCTTTTTTTGTTGTGGCCATGAGGGTATCAGCACCCCTTTCCCAAAAGGCTTGGCCTTTTCCGGTTTTCCGGTTTCCCGGTTTTTCCAGGTTTTTTCCTTCATTCCGAACCAATTATGGTGTCATGGGCTGCCAGACAAAGATTTACAGCATTGATGAAGCCAATTCTCAGCCGTTACCCAGCTTGATACCAGCGGCCTCGGATGATGAACCTTTTTTATAGAGGCTGCCTATGGCTTTTTTAAAGGTTTTTCACTTACCCCGAACAGGAAGTAGATATCTTGCAGGCGGCTTTTATCCGTCTCGGCAATGGAGCCACCATGCTCCTTGTATGGTCACCGGCAAGGCCCGGCCAGAAATTGCTGCAGGGCAAGCAAGAGCTGAGCCCCTTGCCCATCTATCTGATTTCCGGAAAAAAGGAATTCGCTCCTGGCAAGACACGCCGCGCCCCCTCTTCCACCATGGCTTTCCCTATAACCATCCGAAACCATAAATAAAAAATAAAAACTGAAAGAAGGAACATAATTTGCTTTGTTAGGCAGGTACGAGAATATCTCTGTCAATACCCACTAACAAAGGAGGTTCATTAGAAAAATGGAGAGAATTTTAAAGGGAAGCGACCATATGGCCAGCAGATTATCATCAAGTAACAAAAAAAGGTCTTAAAAATGAAAAAAAAACTACGTATCAACCTATCAACTTTTGTGGCAACATTATTTTTCGCCGGTGCTGCCAGCGCAACCATGATACCAACGTGTGAGGGCGACAGCTGCCCTGACGGCTACATGGCTGCGAGCTGGAGCGACATACTGACCTGGGATCCAGCTGAAAAAATAAATCCCCGGAGCTCTGTGAATTACACCCATGATATCAGTGATGATGGCTTCAATATCGCCACCGACTTTCTCGCCAATTATTCTCTCAACATAACGCTCCATGAGAATGGCGGTGGTAAGGATGGCGGTGGTGAAGATGGCGGCCATGCTGATGGCGGTGGCGAGGATGGCGGCCATGATGATGGCGGTGGCGAGGATAGCGGCCATGCTGATGGTGGCGGTGGCGGTGGCGGTGGTAAAGGTGGTAAAGGTGGCGGTGGCGAGAATGGCGGCCATGCTGATGGCGGTGGTGAGGATGGTGGCGGTGAGGATGGCGGCGGTCATCATGGCTTTAAAATAGCCTTCATCGACCAACCAGGGCTGTTAGCTGATGGGGTTTACGATTTCGACTATACCAACAACGACTTTGGCTGGTCTCTTACCGGGTTGGCACAACTCAATTCCAGCGGCTTATTGTCCATTTCAATCGACTCTTGGCGAGGGAACTTCTATCTGGACTCATCAACCCTTAATGCCCGTGGCTGCTCTCCGGTTCCAGAACCTGCCACGATGCTTCTCTTTGGCAGCGGCTTAGCCGCCTTTGCCGGAAAAAGACTCAGAAAGCGGCAGAAAGTCTAATATCGCCCTTGGTTTGATCAACAAAAAAAGCAGGTGAATTTTCACCTGCTTTTTTTGTGGCCATGGGGGTATCAGCACCCTTTGCCCAAGGGGACCGGCCTTTTCCGGTTTTCCGGTTTCCCGATTTTTCCCGGGTTTTTCCTTCATCCCGAACCAATTATGGTGCCAGGCCCGCCGCCAGACAAAGATTTACAGCATTAATGAGACCAATCCTCAGCCGTTGTCCAGCCTGATACCCGCGGCGTCGATGGTGATGAGCCTTTTTTTATAGAGACTGCCTATGGCCTTTTTAAAGGTTTTTTTGCTTACCCCGAACAAGGAGTAGATATCTTGGGGCCGGCTTTTATCGGTAACGGCAATGGAGCCGCCATGCTCCTTGATGGTCGCCAGAATGGCCTGGGCCACCTCATCAACCCCCTGCAGACCTGGTTTTTGCAGGCTCAAGTCGATCTTGCTATCATCGCGTATTTTTTTTATGTAGCCCTTGAGCTCCTGACCCACGACAAGCCGCTGAAACACCTCGTTTTCATAGAGCATGCCCCCGTGAGCCTGATTGATAAGGGCGCCATAGCCCAGCTCGTTTTTCTCATAAATAATCAGGTCCACCTCTTGGCCCTCTTCATAGTCCGGAGGCTGGGGATCAAAAAATTTAGCCAGCTTTGCAGAGGCGGCAATGCGGTTGTTTTTCTCATTAAGAAAGATAAAGACCAGATAGGATTTGCCTTCCGCCATCGGCTCCTGCTGTTCACTCTTGGGCACAAAGAGGTCCTTTTCCAGCCCCCAGTAGAGATAGGCTCCGGACGCCGAGTTTGCCACCACCCGCAGGCGGGCAAACTGCCCCACCATGGCATAGGGTTTCAGGGTGGTGGCGCACAGATGATCCTGCCGATCCGGATAGACAAAGACCTCGATCTCCTCACCAGGCCGGCACTTTTCCGGATCATATTTGCCCCGCAGGAGAATGTCCCCGAAGGTGCCGCCCTCCAGGTGGAGGCCGTACTCCCGCGTTCTTTTTATGACAAGTCTATTTATCCTGCCGATCTGGACCATTTGCTTCCCTCTGTATGATACCTGTGCTCAGTGCTGTTGCCCGCCAGGGCCGACTCTATACCCCGAACTCCGTCTCATAGCCCACGGTGAAGGGGGTGGTTATCTTGTTGCGGAGGCTCAGGAAGTGGCCTTTTTGGGCAGCAAAGGGACACAGAGGCCTGACACAGGGTGCAAAGCCAAACTTCTGATAAAAGGCTGGATCCCCCAGGACAAAGATGGTGTTTGCCTTAATCACCTCCTGCCGCAAGGCAAAGCGCAGCAGCTCAGAGCCGATCCCTTGCCTTTGATACTCCGGTTTCACTGCCATGGGCGCCAGATGCAGGCCACACACCTCAGAGCCATTATAGGCCTTTGAAAAAGCGATATAGGCAATGACCCGGTTAATATGGATACAGACCCACTCATGCACGGGCGTACCATTCTTGTGGAAATTTTCAACTAAGCGCACCTCTGCATTGCTGCCCGGGAAGGCCTGGACCAGCAAGGCAGAGGCCTTGGCATACATTTCTGGGGTAAGTTTGCGTATTTTCATAAATTATCCAGGTAATGAGCCATGGCTGATCGAGGTCTGCCCCTCTCCCTTTGGGGCGGAGTGGCCGCAAAAAAATAGAGCGGTTGGCGAAAAAATGGGTACCTTAGGCGATTCCCGGCGTTTTCGCCACAGAGTTATAAGGAGCAAATCCCATGGCTGAAATAATCCCTCCAGATATCAAGAAAGACCTGAAAAAGGCAATCTTCCTGCATCAACGCGCCTCTGCCGATCACCAGAAATGCCAGGAATTCAACAAGCTGATGTCTGAACTGTTGAGCCGCCTGGAAGACGCCGGCTGTAACAAAACCGCCGACAAGGTGATGGGCATCCTCCTCGACTGCAACCCAAAAGCAGGGGCCAGCTGCGACAAGGCCGTCATCACCGCCGAAAAAATGAAAAAATTCTAAAGGACGTTCTTTGCCGCCACGCGCCCCCTGGCCGGCAATCAGCTCAAGACGTGGGGCATAATATCTGGCGGACCAGCTGCTTGAGGCGGAGATGGGCAACATCGATATCAGCCAGGCAGGCAAAGGCCTTGACCGCCTCGGGGTGGGCAAGATCAAAGCCGCTGCGCAGGGGGTGACGGCCCAGCAGGCCGGCCACAAAGGCGCGTTGCAGGCGATCACCTGATTCCTCCGACTGCTCGGTATCAGCCAGGTGATACCAGGCCCGGAAGGCCGGCTCCTGCAGGGCCTGGCGAACCTCCCGCTGCAGGCCCTGGGTGGCGGCAAAGCCGTGCCGGAATAAATCGCTCATGTAACGGGCCGCCAACAGATCAGCGGCCCGGGTAACAGCCTCTGGCCCAGCCGGCGGCACTTGCGGCTCCTGCCGGGCGATCAGGCTTTCCAGGCCAAGGCAAATGGTGTCCCGTACCCGCTCGGCAATGTCGGTTATCTGTTTGGTATCCTGGGTTTTTTCGCCATAGGCGATGATGGCGCTGTTGATGACCCAAACCAGCTCCTGCTCCAGACGGGCCAGCCCTGCCTGATCACTGATCAGGGCCAGGGCCTGCTGCAGCAGGGTGGAGTCGGTGAAGGGCACGGCATAGACGGAGGGCACCCGGGTAACCGGACTCTCCTGTGGCTGCTGCGGCCGGGCCAGGGGCGGCTGGGGGCCGGGCCGAGAAAAAAGGATATCCGCCTCCTCCGGGGTGACAAAGCCGATATCCTGCATACGGCCGTTGCGGAAGCGCAGGGCCTCTTCCTCGATCTGGCTGGGCAGATCAACGCGCACCTCACTCAGCAGCTGGTGGGTGGCGGTGAGATCATATTGATAGAGGGCATCCAACACCGTGAAAGGATGGGTCCTGAAGGCCAGCTGCGACTTCAACTCCAGAAGATAGAAGCCGTCGGGGGTCATGGCCCGGACCGGGGCATTTTCATCCTCCTCGTCCTGGGGAGGCACCTCATCCATATCCGGATCATAGACCGTGACGGTCTGAGCCAGAAAAAGGAGCTGCACCACATAGTCCAGGGCGAAAAAACCCTGGGCCAGGGCCTCAGGCCCGGCCAGAGCAAAGGCCGACAGCCACTCATCAAGACTATCGGCGGCAAAATCGTAGCGGCTCCAGCAATCCAGATCAACGCAGGCCTCCAGCTGCTCCGGGCTGAGCTGCAGGAGAATGGCCAGGGATTGATCCAGGCCGATCTCTCTGACAATATAATATGCCTCCAGGGGTTCAAGGGCTGCCACCTCGTCGGCCAGATCCGGGGCGGCCAGCAACCGCTCGCCCCGGCGGGCCAGGGCCCGGGTCAGATCGGCGCGGAAGGGGGTTAATTCTATGATTTTGTTATCGCTCATATTCTCTGCTGAAAAAAGGAGATGGAGAGGGTGGCTCTTTACCCTGATTATGTCATGAAACAGGTCTTGATGGAAAAAAGAAAGTTGTCATCTGAAAATGTTCCCGAACAGGGGTTTATAGCAGATAGCGCCTGGACTACCAAGAGGTATCTCCCCTCTTCCCCCCGGCCGGCTTGCATCAGCCCCTCATTAAGTTTAGGATAGAGCGCCGCCTGGACAAGGGGAGTGCCGCCGGCACCATGCCCCCCTGTCTTTTTTTTAAGAGCCCAACGTCAAGCCCCTGAGAAAACAGTCCCATGAAGGTAATTATTGCTGAAAAGCCCTCCGTGGCCCGCGACATCGCGGCTGTCCTTGATATCACGGCCAAAAAGCAGGGGTATATCGAAGGGCGGGGGTGCGCCGTCACCTGGGCCTTCGGCCATCTGGTGACGCTGCAGGAGCCGGGGGAATATGATCCGGCCCTCAAGCGCTGGTCCCTGGAGACCCTCCCCTTTGTCCCCAGTGAGTTCAAGCTCACCCTGATCAAAAACCGGGGGGTGGCCGAGCAGTTCCAGGTTATCGAGTCGTTATGCAGGCAGGCCGAGGAGATTATCTGCGCCACGGATGCCGGCCGCGAAGGGGAGCTCATCTTCCGCTACATCCTGGCCCAGGCCCGCTGTGAGGAGAAGCCGATCCGCCGCCTCTGGCTCAACTCCCTCACCCCGGATGCCATCACAGAGGCCTTCAAGAACCTCAAGGATGGCCACGACTACGACGCCCTTTATGCCGCGGCCCGCTGCCGCAGCGAGGCGGACTGGATCGTCGGCCTCAACTCCACCCGCTACTACACGGTAAAACATGGCCGGATCGGCGGCGGCAGCGATCGGGTGCTCTGGAGTATCGGCCGGGTGCAGACCCCGGTGCTGGCCATGATCGTCGAACGGGACGACACCATCCTCGAGTTCCGGCCCCAGCCCTTCTGGGAACTGGCCAGCCGCTACCGGGAGGTGGTGTTCAAATACCAGGGCAAGCGCTTTGACACACCGGAGAAGGCCCAGGCCCTGCTCGCCAAAGTAGTTGACCAGCCCTTTGCCATTACCGGCAGCAGGGGCAAAGAGAAAAAAGAGCAGCCGCCCCAACTCTTCGACCTCACCACCCTGCAGCGCCAGGTCAACAAGCTGCACGGCCTCTCGGCAGCCGACACCCTGGCCGCCACCCAAAATCTCTACGAAAAAAAACTGGTCACCTATCCCCGGACCGATTCCCGCTATCTCAGCCAAGACATGAAACCGCGCCTTGCCAAGATCATGGCCCAGCTCAAGGGCCGCTGGCCGGACCAGATCGCGCCCCTCAACCTGGCGAAGCTGCCGTTTAGCAAGCGGATCATCGACGACACCAAGGTCACCGATCACCACGCCATCATCCCCACCGGCGTCAACCCGGGCACTATCGGCGCCCACGAAGAGCTGGTCTACAGCGCCATCACCATCCAGTTCATCGCCGCCTTCTACCCGGTCTGCCTCAAAAATATCACCACCGTAGACGGCGTCAGCAATCAGGTAAAGTTCCAGGCCAAGGGCACGCAGACCGTGGAGCCGGGCTGGACCATCCTTTTCCCCAAAAAGAACGAGGGCGCCGAGGCGGCCGGCGATCAGGCCCTGCCGCTTTTTACAGAAGGCGAAAGCGGGCCCCATGCCCCTTACCTGCACGAAGGCAAAACCAAACCGCCCGGCCATTTCAGTGAAAACTCGCTGTTGGGCGCCATGGAGGCGGCCGGCAAATTTGTCGAGGATGACAGCCTGCGCGAGGCCCTCAAAGAGCGCGGCATCGGCACCCCGGCCACCCGGGCGGCGATCATCGAAACCCTGCTCCGGCGCAACTATATCCGCCGCGACAAAAAACAGCTGCGCTGCACCGACATGGGCCGCTGCCTGATTGCCCTTATCCACGACCCCCTGCTCAAATCACCGGAAATGACCGGGGAGTGGGAGGCAAAGCTTAAACAGATCGAGCGCCGCCAGCTTGACCCGGATGTTTTCATGGCCGGCATCAGCGACTACATTCGCGCCCTGATCCAGGACAACGCCACCGGGCGGCTGGAGAGCGGGCGCTGGGGCAGCTGCCCCCTCTGCGGCCAAGAGGTTATCCAGGGCAAAAGGGCCTACGGCTGCTCGGGCTGGAAAGAGGGCTGCCCCTTTGTCCTTGAACCGGAGTACAAAGGCATAACCTTAGCCCCCCGGCAGATCCAGGTCCTGCTCCAGCAGCGCCTGCTGCCCCAGCCGGTGCGCATTGATGAGGAACTGCGCATGCTCATCCTTTCCACCCAGGGCATGCCCATTGCTCTGCGCCTGCCCGCAGCCCACCGCCAGCAAAAAGAGCAGAAAAAAGGGCGTTCTGCCCCCAAAGGCTGATTTTCACAAGGTCGGCCCCCCTTGTGCCGGGCGCCACCGTGCCCTGACCATTTTTTACGCTAATCCCCGTTTTTTTTTGAGTGCAGAAGAGATACGGCAATTTCTGTTGGCCGGGCGCAATCGGCAAGAGGTGCTTTTTAAAACCTGGCCAGCCCGAGAAAGGCGCCATCTTTCTTGACAAGAAGTGGCGCTACCTGAGAATATATGCAGAAGGGCTTTTTCAGTGCCTGCCAGAAACTTTGGGCAGGCGGCCGGAAACCAAAACCCAAACAGAGCAGGCCGCTGCGGCTGACAATGACCGCCTGCATGTGTCCATCCCCCTGGCGCCCAGGAGAGCTGCCTACTATGGTGATCCCTGATCTAACCTTTTCCATCATCCTCGCCCTGGCCATCACGCTCCTTTTCACCTGGATTCTGCGGCGCCAAGGCCCCCGCCAGGGTTTTCTCTGGTTTTTTCTGCCCATATTCTTAGCTGTCTTTGCGGCCGGGATCTGGGGCAAGCCGGCAACCGCCCCCTTAACCACCAGCAACTGGCTGCCTTTTTTAGGGGCCGGGGTTCTCATGGCCCTGCTGTTGAGCAGCCTGGCCCCCCGCTTCCCCAAAATCAACCGCACGGCCCAGCTGGACCGCCACAAAACCCTGGACATACTGAACGAGATTGAACAAGAAAAAGAAATCGCCACCCTGGCCTATATTTCCCTGAATCTTTTCTTCTGGGTCTTGATCGCCCTGCTGGTTGTCATGATACTCCTCCGCTATTTAACCTAAAGATCCCTTGATGGAAAATACTCCCCAGCCCCCTCCGCAACAACCGCCGACAAGTCCGCCGACCTTTTCCTGGATCATGATCTCCGTCCTCCTGTGGCTGGCTATTATTTCCCTGCTCAATTTCTACACCTCTGATCTCCAGACCAAGGAGCTTTCCTATACCGCCTTCAAAGAAAAAGTCGAGGCTGGCCAAGTCCAGGCCGTTACCATCAAGGGCAACCAGCTTACCGGCATCTTTACCGAGAGCGACTTCAGAAATGGCGGAGAGGAAAAGGCGCCGGCCCAGTCGGGATTTGAGACGGTCATACCTTCTGTAGAAGACAAGTCGCTTCTGGAGTTTCTGGAGGAATATGGAGTGACCATCCAGGCCGAGGAGCAGGAACAACCTCTGTTCTGGACGCTCCTTATCTCCATGCTGCCGTGGCTGCTGATCATCGGTTTTTTCATATACACCAGCAGAAAGATGAGCCAGGGCTTCAAGGGGGTCGACGGCCCCTTTGGTTTCAGCAAATCAAAGGCAAAGCTCTATACCAAAGCAAAAGTGGAGACCACCTTCAAGGATGTGGCCGGCCTCGATAACGCCAAACAGGAGCTGCGGGAGGTTGTTGACTTTCTCCGCTCCCCTGAAAAATATCATGCCCTGGGTGCGGAACTACCCAAGGGGGTCCTCCTGATGGGGCCGCCCGGGGTGGGCAAAACCCTCCTGGTGCGGGCCACGGCCGGAGAGGCGGGCGTGACCTTTTACAGTATCAGCGGCAGTGAATTCATCGAAATGTTCGTGGGCGTGGGCGCTTCCCGGGTCCGGGACATGTTTAACAACGCCAAAAAGGAAGCGCCTTCCATCATCTTTATCGACGAGCTTGATTCCATCGGCCGGGTCCGCGGCACCGGCGTCGGGGGCGGCCATGACGAACGGGAGCAGACCCTGAACCAGATTCTTTCCGAGATGGACGGCTTCTCCGCCCAGGAATCCGTGGTGGTGATAGCGGCCACCAACCGGCCCGATGTCCTGGATCCCGCCCTGATCAGGCCGGGCCGCTTTGATCGGCAGATTACCCTGGACTACCCTTACAAGGAGGCGCGCCGCCAGATCCTGGAACTGCATACCCACAACAAGCCCCTTGAGGAGGGCATTGATCTCGACAGTCTCGCCGCCCGCACCGTGGGTTTCAGCGGCGCTGACCTGAAGAACCTGGTCAACGAGGCGATCCTGATGACCGCCCGCCGGAACGGGCACAAGGTGACACAAGAAGATTTCGAGGAAGGCCGCGACAAGATCATCCTGGGCATTGCCCGCGAAGACCTGGTCGCCGAGAATGAAAAAGAGGTGATTGCCTGTCACGAGGCGGGCCACACCCTGATGGCCCTCCTGACCCCGGGCGCCGATCCCATCAAGAAGGTGACCATCATTCCCCATGGCCGCTCCCTGGGGGCAACCGAACAGATACCCAAGGAAGACCAACACAATTTCGGCCGCAAGACCCTGATCAATCGCCTGAAAATTCTTTTGGGTGGCCAGGCCGCTGAAATTTTAATCTTCGATGATATTTCCACCGGTGCCGGCGATGACCTGAAGAGGGCCACGGAACTGGCCAGAAGAATGGTTTCCGAATGGGGCATGAGCGAGGAACTGGGTCCCGTGGCGTACCAGCACGGCGCCCCCCATCCCTTCCTGGGGCGGCAACTGGCCGAGGAGAAGGATTACAGTGAACAAACCGCCTGGCTCATCGACAAGGAAATCCAGGAACTCCTCCGCCGCATGAAACAGGAAGCCCTGGAAACCTTGAGCAGCAACCGGGACAAACTGGACCGGTTACGCAAAGAGCTGTGGCAGCACGAAACCCTCTCCATCGAGGAGATCAGGCAGCTGCTGGAGATGACGGAAGAATAAGCAGCAGCGACAGCTCCATGGCGCAGAATCTCCCTGAAGCAGGCAAAGAGCTGGCAGGGGTGACAAAAGGGGCCTGCCCCCCCTACATGCCGACGCCAAACATTGCCTCAAGGTCATGGCGCGAAAATGCCTTAAAGGCCAGCATGGTCTCTGATTTTAAGATTGCCTGGATGCTGAGCATTTTTTTGGTAACAAGATCGGCAAGGGCATCATTGGAAGGGACATGTACAATGGCAATAAGATCATAATTGCCGCTCACAGAATAGACTTCCGATACCCCCTCCATCTCGGCCACCTGCTCAGCCACTTCGTTAATCTTTGTCCTTTCCGTATTTATGAGAATTATTGAGGTGACCATCTTCACTCCCTGTCCATATTTTGGAGGTCTTGTTTTTTTTTGCAGCCACTCGCCGCAGCGGAGATTTTTTCCCCAGGCCATAATCAGCCATGGAGCCCGCAGGATGCGGCGCAGCCGTTCACCGCATCCTACGGCCTGCATCCAATAAAAACAACGTGATTGTTTTTCCCTTTTTTGAGGAAGCTGTTTCCCCTGGGCGGCACCTTACCGCCCAGCTGCAGCCCAGGGATCGCCGCTGGCGGCAAGAGGTGGCGGCCAGCCGGCTGGCGCGCCTTGCTACCGGTATCTGTCACAAAAGGTCTTTGTCACCGCCCAGAGATCGGGCGTCAACAGGTGCTCCACCTTCTCCCTGATCGCCGGGGGAACACTTCCGTAAAAGGCCTCGGCTATGCCGCCACTCATACAGGCCAGGGTATCGCTATCACCTCCCAAAGAAACCGCATTGCGGACGGCGTCTTCGTAGGAATCCGAGTCGAGAAAGGCAATAATCGCCTCCGGCACACTCCCTTGGCAGGAGACAGCAAAGGCATACAAGGGCCGGATCTCATCCACGCTGCGGTGGAGGTTGTAACCAAACATCTCGTTTATGCGGGTCCGGAGGGCTTCTTTGTGGTGGCCGGTCCGGGCGAGGTAGATGGCAAGGGCCATGGCCTGGGCCCCCTTGATCCCCTCAGGGTGGTTGTGGGTTATTTCTGCCGTCAGCCGCGCCTGGTGCAGCACCTCCTCCTCGGTGGCGAAGGCAAAACCGACAGGACTCACCCGCATAGCAGCGCCGTTGCCCCAGCTGTTGTAGGGTTGGGGGGCGTCGGCCTGCAGCCAGCGGCTGAAGGCCCCACCGTAGCCGGCACCGGGATAACCGCGCCCCAGCCTCCTGATGGCAGCGACATACGAGCCACCCGAGAGGATGGCATGGGCCACCGCCACCGTGAGCACCGTGTCATCCGTGAAGGTCGAGCGCGCCTGAAAAAGAGGGAACTCTTTGGTCTTGACCCGGTGATGCTCGTATACCGAGCCGATTATGTCGCCGGCGATCGCTCCTATCATTGCTCTTACTCTCCCCTCTACCCGCTTCTCGCTCTTTGGCCCCGCCACTCCTTAGCGGACAAGAGACAAGGAAGCAGCAAATTGCTGCGGATTGTTTTTTGGGGTTTTGCCTTTTTCATGACTGCAAAAACCCTTGCAACACCCCTGCCGGGCCGCACTAAAGCCGGAAAAATAGCAGCGGCGAAAAAGGAAAGGCCTTGCCTTTGAGATTGCCGTTCAGCCATACTATTATGAAACACGATAAAAAAAGAGCGCCGCCTTGTAAAGAAATGAAAGCCCCAAGGAGAATTCCATGGCTGATAACTTAAGGCCCCGACCACCGGCGGCCATGACCCGTCGCCATTTTCTGGCCACCACGGGCTCAGCGGCCCTGGCCACTTATCTGGCCTTGACTCGTCCGGTGGGAGCCACCGGTCCGGGCCCGGCACTGGCAGGGGAGTTCGGCGAACTGGACGCCACTGCCCCCGGCGGCATTGACCTCTACCTGGAAAGACGTACGTTGCTGGTGGGGGGCAGACCCGGCAGCGCTATTACCATCAACGGCTCCATCCCCGGACCTGTCATCCGCATGCAGGAAGGCGCTGAGGCGCTGATCCGCGTCCATAACCGCCTCTCCGAATCGACCTCCATTCACTGGCACGGCATTCTCCTGCCCTTTACCATGGACGGTGTGCCGGGGATCAGCTTCCCCGGTATCCCTGCCGGCGACACCTTCACCTATCGCTTTCCGGTGCGGCAAAACGGCACCTACTGGTATCACAGCCACACCGGCCTGCAGGAACAACTCGGCCACTACGGCCAGCTCATCATCGAGCCGGCCCTGCCCGACCCGGTGGAGTATGACGTGGAGCATTCCATCATCTTGTCAGACTGGACCTTCGAAGAGCCCCACCGCGTCCTGTGGAAACTCAAGACCATGGAGGGCTACTACAATTTCCAGCGGCCCACTCTGGCTAATATCGACGAGCAGATGCAGGCCACGGGAATGTCCTTTGGCGAGGTGATGGGCAAGCGGCTGGCCTGGAATCGGATGCGCATGGATCCCACGGATATCGCCGATATCACCGGCGCCACCTACACCTTTTTGCTGAACGGCAAGGCCGCGCACGAAAATCCGACTTTTCTGGCCAGTGCCGGCCAGCGGGTGCGGCTGCGTATCGTCAATGCCTCAACCATGACCTTCTATGACATCCGCATTCCGGGCCTGCCCATGATGGTGGTGCAGGCCGACGGCCAGAACATCAAACCGGTAGAAACCGATGAGCTGCGTATCGCCGTGGCCGAGACCTATGACGTTGTGGTCACCCTGCCCGATGACCGGGCGTACACCCTTTTTGCCGAGACCATGGACCGCAGCGGCTATGCCCGGGGCACCCTGGCCCCTTGCCTGGGGATGGCCGCTGCCCTGCCTGAGCCGCGGCAGCGGCCCATGCTCACCATGGCCGACATGGGCATGATGCACGGCGGCATGGAGGGCATGGACAGCAACGGCCAGGACGATATGCACCAAGAGATGGCCATGGGGCATCAAGACCAGACAAAGGCGAGGCCCCACCAGGCAGGGGGAGAACTCCCCACCGAGAACCTGCCCCATCGCCTCCAGCACGGACCGGCTGAGCATGGCCCGGCCAGCATCACCATGGCCCGGACCGCTTCCCGCCGTCTCGATTATCCCGGTGCCGGACTGGGCAGCGACGGCTGGCGCGTCCTGACCTACAGCCAGCTGCGGGCCCTGGAGCGCCCCCCTGGACGTCGGCCGCCCACCCGGCAGTTCGACCTGCACCTCACCGGTAATATGCATAAATATATCTGGGGTTTTGACGGCAAGAAATGGTCGGAGTCGGATCTGCTCCGCTTCCAGTACGGGGAGCGCCTCCGGATCAACATGATCAATGACACCATGATGAGCCACCCCATCCACCTGCATGGCATGTGGATGGATTTGTATGCCGGCGGCAATCTCCATGACAACCCGCGCAAACATACGGTCACTGTGCAGCCGGCTGAACTGCTCAGCGTGGACATCACTGTCGATGCCCCGGGGCAATGGGCCTTCCACTGCCACCTGCTCTACCATATGGAGGCGGGCATGTTCCGCACCGTGGCCGTGGTCCGCTCCCTGGAAGGAGGCCCCATCCATGTCCGCTCTTAACCGCTGCTGGCCCACCATATCTGCCCTGGCAGTGGTGCTCATTGCCCCCCTCTTGGCCCGAGCCCAGGCAGATATGGCCACCACGGCAGATCGACCCAGCCACCAGGAATCCGCCGCCCAGCACCAGGGCGGAGCTCCTCCGGAGATGACCCCGCCCCCCCTGCCCGCAGGGATGAGCCTGGCTGAGGTGCTCGACTACGCAGCGAGCCCGGCCCCTGCCCATTTCCCTGCCCCGGTGCCGGATGACCGGCTCTACGCCTTCACCTTCTTCGAGCAGCTCGAGTACCGGGTCGCCACTGATGACACCCCGGACCATCTGGGGTGGGAGGCCCAGGGCTGGATCGGCGGGGACTTCAATAAATTCTGGTGGAAACACGAGGGTGAGGCCGTGTTTGAGGGTTCTGACCAAGGAGAGACCGAAACCGATCTGCTCTACAGCCGACTCATCACGCCGTTCTGGAACCTCCAGGCCGGCGCCCAGTATGCCAACGAATGGCAGAGCGGCGATTACCACGACCGCTGGTCAGCGGTCGCGGCAATACAGGGCATGGCACCCTACATGTTCGAACTCGACACCTCCCTCTATATCTCCGAAGAGGGGGATGTGACCCTTGCCCTGGAAGCCGAATATGACCTCAGAATAACCCAGAGAGTGGTAGTGCAGCCCCTGGTGGCAATGGGCTTTGCCGCCCAGGACATTGCCGAGCGCCATCTCGGAACCGGGCTCACCGATGTCAATCTCGACCTGCGCCTGCGCTATGAGATCAAACGGGAATTCGCGCCCTATATCGGCATCCGCTACCAATTCCTGGTGGGAGAAACCGAAAATATCGCCGAGAAGGCCGGCGCGGACACCGAACAGTTTTTGGTCCTGGGGGGGCTGCGCTTGGCGTTCTGACCCTCTTTGACCTGAGCGTGGCAAACAGACGCTGCCGGGTCAGGCAAGAGCTCGAATCTTTATCTTTTATGACAATACATCTATCACCAGACGTACTCCTCGGGTAAGGCCTGTCCTCTCTGCCTGTAAACAGAGCAAAAGACCATGACCTGGAGAGTCTTATAATACTAACCATGGAGGAAAAACAATGAAAGTATCGGTAGATCAAGATCTATGCGTGGGCTCTGGAAATTGTGAAGCCACTGCCCCGGCTGTTTTTGAGGTCAAAGAGGGCAAATCCCACGTCAAAATGGGGCAGGTGCCCAAAGAGCAGGAAGACCTGGTGAAAACAGCCGCAGAAGGGTGCCCTTCCGGAGCTATTTCTCTGAGTTGACCTCACCCGCCCCCTTCGCAAGGATAGAGCGGGTTTGCAAAGCGTTACCCTTCTCTTTTAGCACCCCAAAACGGCCAAGCAAAAACAGGTTTCCTTTGCTTGGCCGTTTTGGGTCTTGAGCGGAGAAAGAGCCCGGGCTCACCTCCCTGCCTGTTCCCCTCATCTTGGCACTAGGCATCTGCCTTTCCCCTATCGGCGGGGATACCGCCTGTTCAGAGTAAGATCCCCAGGCCGAGAAAAACCTGCACCACATAGAGCGACAGAATGGTGATTCCCAGCAGGAAATGGGCCTGGCGAAAGGAAGTAGCCTCCGCACCAACGATCTTCCGGGAAACCAGAAAGGTGGTGAGCAGCAAGAACACAATAAGAGTTCCCACCAGCAGATGCAGAGGATGGTGGAGGATATCGCCGGAATGAAGGAAAACCAGGGTAAGGCCGACCCCATAGCCCAGCGCCCCCAGGATGGCCAGAATCGGTCCCAGTTTGTGGTGGCGTCTGACGGCCGTGGCAGGCCGCGCGGTGCCCTGCTGCCGGCTCCGCCTGATCTGCAGGCCGAAGCGGGCTGTGTAGAAAAACAACCCCGCCACCACCAGGTTAAAAAGGCCGTGCCCCAGCCGCAGCCAGGGCAGGAGTTCTTTACTTATCAACGGATATTCCATGCCCTCTCCTCTTTTATTCCACTACCTCGATTATCCCTTCCATGCCCTTTGCCCGGTGGCTTTCAAACCATAAAAAGGACTTGTCACAGTACATTTCATACCTGCCCGTTTTAGTGGGAGTGAAGCGGATTGGCCGGACTTCATCATCCACATCCACCTTAAAATCAATGCCTGCTGCCGGGGCCTGCACGATGACATTATGGGGCACAAAGCCGTCAACCTTGCGCACCAGAAGCTCCACAGGCGTATCCACCTGCACCACGATATGGTTCGGCTCAAAATAATATTCCCCGCTAAGGACCTCCAGCCGCTGCACCCCATCCTCCCCGACCTTGGCCACTACCCGTTTTCCTTTACCCTCTGCAACCTCTTCTGCTGCCGCGGCCCTGGTGGCGAGCAGGGGGTGTAAAGAGAGCAGCACCAGAACCAAAAAAGAGATTGTCCATCTGTGCGTTTTCACTTTCGCCTCCTTTAGATTGTTAACGCTTTCTCTTCATCAAAGCATAACCACAAGGCCATCACCAGAAAAATATTTGGGGGCAAATTGCCGGCCAATCACCCCGAACCCTTGCTGGACGGATCCTTAAAATTTTTTTTCAAGGTATGTGGAGCGGCAGGTCACCGGAAATAAAGGGACATCCTTGCTAAAAACAAGCCTATTTTGAGAGGTGGGTTATAATGCTGCAGGGCAGGCGCCCCAAAAAGAAGACCCTTGCCGCCTCAGAGCAGTCAGCCAGCGGCCCTTCTGTTTTAGGTGGTCTTGCCATACCTGTTTGATTACTTTAAATTGAGCACAAGGGATTTCAGCACAGGCTTAACTCCTTATTTTATCCTCTTCCCACCTCTGTGAAAAATGGCAAAACAGATTGTCAGCCGCTCATTTACGTCGTTTCTTTTCAAGATGCGGCCTGTTTTCCGCTGGTTTATCCGGTTGCGCAGCTCCCCGCGGGCCATAGCTGGCGGTTTTTCCGTAGGCGTTTTTATCGCCTTTACCCCTACCATTGGCCTGCAGGTAATATTAGCCATCATTGTGGCCACCATGCTGAATGTGAATCGGCCTGCCGCAATCTTAGCGGTCTGGGTGACCAACCCGGTGACCATACCGGTGATTTTTACTTTCAATTACTGGGTGGGCAGTCTTATCTTGCCCGGCCCTTCCGTGGCCACGGTATCCCGCTATCTGTTTGATCTGGCCGCGACCATCTCCCATCTGGATATCTGGGAGATAAAAGATCAATTGGGGGCTGTTTCCAGATTGGGTATGGATGTTATTTATCCTCTGGTGGTGGGCAGCATTATTGTGGGGACCTTATGCGCCACCCTGACCTATGTGGTCCTCTCCAGATTGTTAGAATATTTTCTTGCCCGCCGTAAGCAGCGCAGGGAATACAAGAAAGAGCAATCTGCAAAGAAGTAATCTGAAATGCCCGCCACCTCCCCTTCTGCCGCCTCCATAATGATCTTCCCTAAATATCCATAACGGCTTTGGCGATTAAAAAATAAACCACCAGGCCACTGGCATCGACAACAGTGGTGACCACCGGGGCACTGACCACAGCCGGATCAATGTCAAGGCGCCTTGCCAACAGAGGCATGCCGGAACCCACCAGGGTGGCCAAGGTGCAGATGACCACCAGGGTAAGGGAGACAACGGCAGCCATTAAGCCATTAAAGATCAAAAGAATAGGAAGATAGGTCAGCAGGCCCAGGGCCCCTCCCAGCAAAAGCCCCACCCGGGTTTCTCGGAGTATCACCGCCGCCACCCCGGCCACATCATCCGTGGCAATGGCCCTTGTGACGGTGGTGGCGGCCTGCGCGCCGCTGTTTCCCCCCACCCCGATCAAGAGCGGGATAAAGAGTGAAAGGGTCACAACCTGTTCCAGGAGACCTTCAAAAACAGTGAGCACCTGGACCGTAAGCGTCCCGGCAAGGGCCAGCAGTGTTAACCACACCAGGCGAGAGCGGGTCAATTCAAAGACGCTGATGGAAAAATAGGGGCGCCGCAAGGGTTGGGTGGCGGCAGCGCGGGCGAAGTCTTCTTCCCTTTCATAATGGATGACATCCAGGGCATCATCCACGGTAACCAGGCCAAGGAGCCTTCCGGACCCATCCACTACCGGCAGGGCCAGCAGATCAGCGGCCTGTATCAGACGCGCCACTTCCTCCTGATCGGTCTCGGGTGTTGTCCTGGGCACATTAGCCACCATCAACCCGGATATTTTCTGCTCGGGATCAGCCAGCACCAGTTGGCTCAAGGTCAACAGGCCAAGGAGCCGCCCGGCGTCATCCAACACCGGCAGCACTTGCAGCGGGCCGGCATGATGACCTTGGCTGCGGATACGGGCCAGCGCCTCCGCAGCGGTAAGCGCTGGCGAGAGGGCAAGATACTCCGGGGTCATGATATGACCGGCACTCTCTTGCGGATAAGAGAGGAGTTGCTGGGTCAGCCACCGCTCCCGTGCACTCAGGCTTGCCAGCAGCGCCTCTGCCACCGGGATTGTCAGGGTATCAAGAAGGCGGACCCGATCATCGGGGTCCAGATCCATGAGCAGCTGATCCACCTTTTCCGGGGGCAGCCAGTGCAGAAGCTCCTCCTGCAATGGCGCTTCCAGCTGCTCAAAGATGGCCAGCGCCTCCCAGGGCGGAAAATTAAGCAACGCTTCGGCGCGCTGAGGCGGCTCAAGCCGCCTCAGGCTGCTGACGATATCGTGTATTGCCGCTTCCATACCAGCTCATCCTTATACTTTGCTCAAACCATCTTCATCATTGCCCCTCTCGTGCGGGGCAGAGAGGGAATTTTCAGTCCTTACCGGCAGCCATGAGCACCCGGCCAGCGCCAGAGGGGCTGCTCTTGGGCCAGAGAGGGAAAAATTATCCCTGCTCCTCTTCCTGGTCTGGGGATTCTTCGGGCCTTGCTTCTGGTCGCTGGCCAAAACCGAGAGATACCCAGACCAGGCGCCCCATCCAGCGCACCGGCTGCAGGGGCAGAACCAGCACATCCAGATAGGCCAGATCAGGCAGGACCCCTTCTTCGGGCAGATTTTTCAGCAGGAAGGAGACGGCAATCCCCAAAAAAATGGCAATCGCAAAGCAGAGCCGAAAACCCAGGATACCAAAATGCTCAATGAGCTGTCCCGCCAGGATGGGCGGAATGGCGTTGGCCAGGGAAACCCCGATGATCCACAGAGAGGTGTAGCCAATGCGCCCCTCGTTTTTCACCTGGCCGAGCATGGCGCGGGAGGCCACGGTAAAGAGGGTGATACTAAAGACCATGCTACCCACCATGGCCAGCATGGCCAGGGCAAAGCCGAACCTGCTGCCGGGCAGCAGGAAAAACCAGCAGAGGGTGGCGGCCGCATGCAGGTAGAGCATCCTGGCCATGACCCGGTTGCTGCCCTTCCTTTCGGCCCGCTTTGACCAGAAGCTCACCGTCAGGGCCACGCCCATGGCGCCCACGGCCGTGATGAACATGATCCTGCCGTCAGCAAAGTGCATGATATCCCGCAGATACATAACCGCGGAACTGCCCACCCACATCAGCGAGGAGAAGGCCAGTGAGATCACTATGACAAAATGGCGGTAGGGCTTATCGGCAAAGGCCTTGTAAAAGGCGGCATAGCGCCTGCCATCACCGGCCAGTTGCGGACCCCGCCGCCCCCCCGGCATAAAAAAAAGCATGCCGACACTGATGAGACCGATCAGCACGCCGGCCCCATAGATATAATAAAAAGAAGCAAGGCCGCTGAAGCGGACCAGCACCTGGGCAATCACCACGGCCAGCATAATATTGGTGACCTGCACCAGGATCGTCTCGGTATTGAAATAATCGGCGAGGTTCTCCGTGGGCACAATCTCATGGAGCCAAGGATACCAGGCGCCGACCCCAAAGGCCCTGACCAGGGAAAAGCCGAGCACAGCCAGGAGCAGCATCAGCCAGCCGGCCTGCTGGCCGTACCGGGCGGTGAGCAGCGGAATAAAAAAAACACTGGAGATCAGGAGATTGCGCAGCAGCCAGCTGGTGATCATCAATTTTCGGGGACCAAGGAGTTCCACGGCAGGGATACTGAGCACCACCAGGAGCATGGAAACGGGAATAAAGGCAAGAAGCAGCCCCACCAGGCCGGGAGGCATGCCCAGAGAGCGGGCAAAAAGGACCAGCACCTGACCGACAATGCATTGCCAGGATGCCAGGTTGACAATGGAAAAAAACAAAAAGGCGCGGGGGGCCGGCGTCAGTCTGGTAAAGGATCTAAAGAAGGAAAAACCCATGATCGCCCTCGTAAAATACGACATATTACAACATATCGGCCTGCAGAGGAGGAAAAGAGTGCGCAGCCGGGGCGCAAACCATGCGGAAAAGGCAGGCCCGCCACTGTTTCAACAGGGGGGGCCGATATGTTCTTGCCTCAGGCCGGCGACGCGCTCTGGGCGGCCAGGAGATCCAGTTCCCTAAGCAGGCGGCCGTGCCCCTGGCAAAAGGCCAGGCCCCGGGCCCGGATGGCCCGGGCCAGGGCCCTGGGGATGTTGATGGCCCGGTTGCGGGCCAGCCTTTCCTGGTAATCACGCTCAAAATCAGCTGTTATCCGCAGCGACCAGTTGTCGTCACTCACCGAGCCCGGCCGGTTGTAGATATCCCGAATCCCCAGCAGGTCGGTGAAGAAGATCATGACGTTGCCGGCGGGTCCGACAAAGAGATCAGCAGCCTTGGCCTGGACCAGCTCACCCACGTCGGCGGCCACTTTGGCGCTCCAGCCCTCCCCTTCCGCACCCTCAGGCCGCAGACGCCAGGCCAGATAGTCGACCTGGCGGCGGGCAGCACCCGAGGCCCGCCATTGCTCGGCCAGGAACCAGATGGAGGGGGTGTCATGGTTGCCCAGCATGATCCAATCCTCAGGGCGGGCGTTCTCGCTCCGGTAGACATCATCCGGATTATCCAGATCCGCCTTCTGGGTGACCCGGAAACGGCCCAGTCCATAGCGCTCCATGACCCGCCGGATCGGATAGGGCTGGGTGGAAAGAATTTCACAGGCAATGCCCTGAGATTCCTGGCCCTGGCCGTGGGTGGCCTGCATGATGACGGCAAAGAGCAGGCCATAGCGCTCCACCTGGGCCGGCTCCAGATCCCGCACCCAGTCATCGGCATAGCGGGGCCGGTGGTGATTGATCTGCTCGGGACGGGGGATGGCGAAGGCGGCAAGTTCCGGGTGGTCAGGGAGGTCCGGCGAGGCAAAGAGCCGCGCACCGGCTTGCACCGCGGCCAGGGAGTCCTCCTGATCCGCCCGGTAAACCCAGGGGCAGATCAGACCGTGGGGATGATCAATGCGCAGGCCGTCGAACTCCCGGAGCATTTTTGTCAGTCGTTGGCGCAGAAAACAAAGGGCCGCACCGGGGCGGTCACTGCTGCCTACGAAATAACGATCTGGATCCAGCACCGGATAGTTCCAGGGTTGACCCGCCGGGTTGGTACGGCTAGGGGGGGCGCCCATAACATAGCCGGTGAGCAGAAAGGACTCCACGAACCAGCCATCACGATCGGAAAACCCTATCTGCAGATCACCAAAGAGCTGGAGGCCCAACCGGTGGGCATAGCCCCGCAACTGCCGGTGCTGGCGAGCCAGCAGAAACTGGGCAAAGGCATAGGCGGCAATGGCTTCACTGTATTGGTTCAACAAGGTGCGCCGTCTGGCGGCACATTGCTTTCCCCCCTGCCAGAGATGGCGGTCGAGCCCGGCCTGGGGGCTGCCCTCCCAGGCCTGCCAGTTACGGTTGCCATAATGATGGCGCAGGGCCTCGTAAAGACCGTCCCGCCTGAGCCAGCCATTATTTTCCCGGCGGAAAAGGGCAAATTCCCCGGCCAGATCAGCAAGCACCCCCATCCCTTGACCGGCCTGGAACGCGGGCCATACCTCCTCCAGAATCCGGCCCCGGGCATAGCAGGCATACTCGTGCACCGTCCGGAACCGAGCGGCCTGGGGCCGCTCCGCCACCAGCTCCGCCAGGGTCTGCCGGCGCAGCAGTGTGCCCCAGGCCGCGGTGGTGAGGGGCAGGGGCGCCAGGGAAAGGCGGTTGCGCGAAAAGAGGGTGCCGTCGTAAGGCGAAGAGTTGCTGGGCGAGGTCATGCCCTGGGGACCCAGTTGCACACCGGTAAAGCCCAGACCACGGATAAAGGCGAGAAAATCCCGGGATCCTTGACTATAGGGGGAGCCCCGGCCGATATCCTCCTCCGGCCAGCAGGGAAAGGCCGCATCCTGAATGCCCAGCAGGAGGTGGCGGATACCAAGGAGATGCAGGGCCTCCTGGATGGCGGCGGGCGGCTTGCCGCTGCGATTGGGGTCATCGCCCTCCGGGGCCTGGCCGCCCGCCGCCTCTTCGGGTTCAACCATCGGCCTTTCTCCGGAAAACCACCATGGCCATGGGCGGCAGGGTCACCATGAGGGAGTGGTAATGGCCAAAGGCCGCCACCGGGGTGGCCTCCACCCCGCCGAGGTTGCCCTGGCCGGAGCCGCCGTAGAGGGGGGCATCACTGTTGAGGATCTCTGCCCAGAAACCACCGGTGGGTACGCCCAGCCGGTGGTTGTGGCGGGGAGTAGGGGTAAAGTTGCAGGCACAGACCACCACGTCTTTCTGGTTGCGGCCATGGCGGCTAAAAGAGATGACGCTCTCCTCGGAATCATTGGCATCCAGCCAGGAGAAGCCGGCACCTTCGAAGTCCAGTTCATACAGGGCAGGTTCCCCCCGCAGGGTGGTATTGAGATCCCGCACCCAGCGCTGCAGACCGCGGTGGTCGGCATTCGTAAGGAGATGCCAGTCCAGGCTGACATCGTGGTTCCACTCCGCCCATTGCCCGAATTCATCCCCCATGAAAAGGAGCTTCTTGCCGGGATGGGTGAACATGAATCCCAGCAGCAATCTGAGGTTGGCAAAGCGCTGCCAGCGGTCCCCCGGCATCTTATCCAGCAGCGAGCCCTTACCGTGCACCACCTCGTCATGGGAAAGAGGCAGCAGAAAATTTTCCTGGAAGGCGTAGACCAGGCTGAAGGTGAGCTGGTTGTGGTGGTACTTGCGGTGGACGGGATCCTTGCTCATGTAGAGGAGAATGTCGTGCATCCAGCCCATATTCCATTTGAGCCCGAAACCGAGCCCTCCCACATAGGTGGGCCGGGAAACCATGGGCCAGTCCGTGGATTCCTCGGCAGCCATGAGCACATCCGGGTGTTCCTGATAGACCAGCTCATTGCAGCGCCGAACAAAGGCGATGGCCTCCAGATTCTCCCGGCCGCCGTAGATATTGGGGATCCACTCGCCTTCCTGCCGGGAATAATCAAGGTAGAGCATACTGGCCACCGCGTCCATCCGGAGACCATCGATATGGTAGACCTCCAGCCAGAAGAGGGCATTGGCCAGGAGGAAATTGGCCACCTCCCGCCGGCCGAAATTGAAGATGGCGGTATCCCAGTCCTGGTGCAGTCCCTGGCGGGGATCGGCGTGCTCGTAAAGATGGGTGCCGTCGAAATAGCCCAGGCCATGCTCGTCCCGGGGAAAATGGGCAGGCACCCAGTCGAGGATAACGCCGATACCGTGCCTGTGCAGAGAATCCACCAGATACATGAAGTCGTGGGGGGTGCCGAAGCGGCTGGTGGGGGCAAAATAACCCACCGGCTGATAGCCCCAGGAGCCGTCAAAGGGGTGTTCGGTGACGGGCAGGAACTCCACGTGGGTGAACCCCATCTCCGCCACATAGGCGGCCAGCTTTTCAGCCAGTTGCCGGTAGGTGAGCCAGCAATTGCCCTCCCCCCGCATCCAGGAGCCCAGATGGACCTCGTAGATGGAGATGGGGGCAGCCAGACCGTTTTTCTCCTTACGCTCCGCCATCCAGACGCCATCTCCCCACTCATAGCCCTCCAGATTCCAGATCCGGGAAGCGGTCTGGGGGGTGATTTCAGCGGCAAAACCGAAGGGATCGGCCTTCTGGACCCGGTACTCGCCGTAGCGGGAGTCAATGGCGTATTTGTAGAGCTGGCCATGACCGGCCCCTGGCACAAATCCCACCCAGAAGCCGCTGCTGAGATAATTTTCCAGCATGGCCGCCCCTTCCTGCCACTCATTGAAATCCCCCACCACGGATACCGCGGCTGCGCCCGGCGCCCACACCGCAAACCAGCAGCCCTGCTTGCCCTGCTCTTCACCGGAATGGGCGCCAAGCTTTTCCCAGGCCCGGTAGTGCACCCCCTCCCCCAGCAGGTGCAGGTCATATTCGGAGAGAAAAGAGGTCTTGGTCATAACGATATCTCCTTACTGCCCGGCAGAAAGGCCAGGATCCCCTCCAGGGGGATGCGCAGCCAGTCGGGCCGGTTGTTCAGTTCATATTCGGTTTCGTAGAAGGCCTTATCCAGAAGAAAAGAGTGAAGCAGCAGTTCCAGGTGCTTTTCCCTGCCAGGCATAAAGGAGGCCCCTTCGGCGCCCTCAAGGTAGCCGTGCAGGAAGGCGGCCCGGACCCATTCCTCCCAGCCATGCAGCCTCTCCCCCAACAAGGCCGCTTCCGGGGCGGCTATTTCCTGGCGGGAAAAAAGGGTGCTGGTGGCGGCATAGGCAAAGGAGCGGAGCATGCCGGCCACGTCTTTGAGGGGGGATTGTTTCTCCTGGCGGGCAGCCAGGCTCCTCATAGGTTCCCCTTCAAAATCGAGCAATATCCAGTCCGTGCCCTGCCGCAGCACCTGACCCAGGTGGTAGTCGCCATGGCAGCGGATGCGGGTGGCCCGACTTTTGATGGCGGCCAGGTCATAAAAACGATTGATGAGCCGGTCGCCCTGGGCAAGGGCCAGATTGGCCCGGACCTGGATATCGGGGGGCAGTTCCTGCAGCCTGGCGTTGAGATGCTCCAGGGCCTGCCGGGCATGCCGGGAGAAAACATCAGCCAGGCCCTGCAGATAGGCCTCAGCCAGCGGTTCCGGCCTGAAGTCGGCTTGCCGGGTGGAGCCGGCCAGGGCCACATGAAACTCGGCGGTCCGCCTGCCCAGGTTTTCAAAGGTGGTGAGCCCTTCGCCAAAGACTGCACAGCCGCTGCTTTCGCCATAGGCGGCTGCCGCCGCCAGAAGGGACAGACCGGCAAAGGGCCGGAGCTCTTCTGCGGGCAGATCCCGGCTGCGCTCCAGAAAGTCCTGAACCGACTGCAGGGCATAGCCCCAGCCGTCGCCGTCGCTGGCCAGGTACGGCTGGAGCATGGCCAGGGCCGAGGTCTGACCCTGGAAGTTGAGGAGAATGCCGCCGGCCACAGGCGCCAGGGCCCTGAAGTCGGTATGATCGGTGAGCTGCAGGCTGATGGCAAAATCGGGATTGGTGCCCTCTTCAAGGCGCCGGTACAGCTTGAGAATGGCCCGCTCATCCAGGACCACGGAACTGTTGCTCTGTTCAACCCCCAGGCGGCGCACCTGACCGCAGGGGCTTTCCACGGGCAGGGCCTGCTCAAAGGCATGGGTGGCAAAGGCCTGGATGGTGCCCCCGGCAACGGTAGAAAAGGTACGGCTGTCCGCCATAGCCTCAAAGAGTTCGCAACAGGCAATCCGGTCCGTCAGTCCATCCAGGAAGAGCCCGTCCGCCTTGGGGGTCTTGAACAGGGCAAGGACACTTTCCGGGGCCTCGGCAGCCAGCCGCTCCGCAGCCGGGCCGGTCACCACCTTGAGGGGCAGGCAATATGTCTCCTTGTCACCTTCGCTGAAACTTACCCTCAAAAAGAGGATGAAGAAGCCGCCCCCCATCTTGCTCCAGTCAGGGACCGCAACCCCGGTGATGGTCCGGGATTTGCTCCGGAACCAGCGCTGGCCAGGGAGCCAGGGAGCCAGGATCTCGTTTTCCAGGGCATAGCGGAAGGCCCCTTCCAGCTCACCGCTCCAGTTCTCCTCAATGGCCAGGGCCGGAATAGGGGGGGCAACACCAGCCGGGGTGGCAGCCAGATGAATGGCCTCGGCCGGCGGTTCCAGCCGGAACCAGTAGAAGGAATGGGGGCCGATGGTGAGAAAATAGGGCAGATCGCCGATGGTGGGAAACTCGGTGCGGCCGATCATCTCCACCGGCACCCATTCCCGGAATTCAGAGAGATCGAGCTCAAGGGGCTGGACAAAGCGGGAGAGATTGGCCACGGCCATGATCACCTCTGTTTTATAGCGCCGCAGATAGACCAGCACCTTGCGGTTCTCGGGCCGCAGGAATTCGAGGCTGCCCCGGCCAAAGGCCTTGTGCTGGCGGCGCAGCGCTATCATCCGTTTCATGAAATGGAGCAGCGACGAGGGGTCCCGCTCCTGGCCCTCCACGTTAATGGCCGTATAGCCGTAGACCGGATCCACGATGACCGGCATATAGAGGCAGGCGGCGTCGGCCTGGGAAAAGCCGGCATTGCGGTCGGCGCACCACTGCATGGGGGTGCGCACGCCGTTGCGGTCGCCGAGAAAGATGTTGTCCCCCATGCCGATCTCATCGCCGTAATAGATGATCGGCGTTCCGGGCAGGGAAAAGAGCAGGCTGTTGAGTAATTCCATGCGCCGCCGGGAGTTGTTGAGAAGAGGGGCCAGCCGGCGGCGGATGCCGACGTTCATACGCATACGGGGATCCTGGGCGTATTCGCGGTACATATAGTCCCGCTCCTCATCCGTGACCATCTCCAGGGTGAGCTCGTCGTGGTTGCGCAGGAAAATGGCCCACTGGCAGTTGGCGGGAATAGCCGGGGTAGACTCCAGGATCTCAGTGATGGGCCGGCGATCCTCTTTGCGCACGGCCATGTATATCCTGGGCATAAGCGGGAAATGAAAGGCCATGTGGCACTCGTCCCCTTCCCCGAAATAGGCTGCTGTATCCTGCGGCCACTGGTTGGCCTCGGCCAGCAGCATGCGGTCCTTATAATTGCGGTCCATCTGCCGCCGTATCTCCTTGATCACCGCGTGGGTCTCCGGCAGATTTTCGTTGGTGGTGCCCTCCCGGACACAGAGGTAAGGCACGGCATCGAGCCTGAGACCATCCACCCCCAGGTCAAACCAGAAATTGAGCACCCGGGTGACCGCCTTCACCACCTGGGGATTGTTGTGGTTCAAGTCCGGCTGATGGGAGAAGAAGCGGTGCCAGTAATAGGACCCGGCCACCGGGTCCCATGCCCAGTTGGAGGTCTCGGTATCGGTGAAGATGATCCGTGTTTCCGGAAATTTGTTATCTGTGGCGCTCCATACATAGTAGCGGTGCCGGGCTGAGCCCGGCTTGGCCCGGCGGGCCGCCTGGAACCAGGGATGCTGATCCGAGGTGTGGTTGATCACCAACTCGGTGATGATCCGCAACCCCCGGTCATGGGCCTCCTTCACAAAGTGGCGGAAATCACGGAGGGTACCGTAATCGGGGTGCACCCCCCGGTAGTCGGAGATGTCGTAGCCGTCGTCCCGGCCTGGTGAAGGATAAAAAGGCAGCAGCCAGAGGGTATTGACGCCCAGGGCCTGGATGTAGTCGAGCTTGCTGATCAGCCCCCGGAAATCACCCTGCCCGTCGCCGTTCTGGTCGAAGAAGGCCTTGACGTGCAATTCATAGATAATGGCATCCTTGTACCAGAGAGGTGGGGCCTGTTTTTTCGCGTCCATATTTTTTTTGGTGCCCTCAGAAATGGCTTATTCAGGCTGTCGCCGCCTATCGGCCGGCAGGTTGGGCCCGGCATTTTACATGAAATAATCAAAATCCTGTTCCGTGCGTATCCGCCGTCGCACCAGGAAGATCTGGGCCGGCGACGAGGCCGGGTCGAGGCGCAGATAGTTGCGGGGCCCCTGCCAGAGGTAGCGCCCCGCGCCCAGCAGATCATGCACCTGATAGACTTCGTTTTCAGCAATGCCGAACTCCCCCACCGGCAGCTCAAGCCAGCCCTGGTGGGCATGGTGGGGGTCGAGGTTCACCGCCACCAGGATGATATTGCTGTTGTCCGGGGTGGTCTTGCCGTAGCAGAGGATCTGCTCATTGTCCACGGGATAGAAGCGCAGATGGAAATTATGGGCCAGGGCCGGGTTCTCCCGCCGGATACGGTTCACCAGCCTGATGTGCTCGGTGAGGTTGCCGGGCCGATCCCACTCCCGCCGGCGGATCTGGAATTTCTCCGAGTCCCGGTACTCCTCGGTGCCGGGCAAGGCCTCGGCCTCGCAAAGCTCAAAGCCGCTGTACACCCCGTAGCAGGAACTCAAGGTGGCGGCAAGGACCAGCCGGACAATAAAGGCGGGACGCCCCCCGAACTGGAGATACTCGGGCAGAATGTCCGGGGTATTGACAAAGAAGTTGGGCCGGAAGAACTCCCGCACCTCGCTGCGGGTAAGCTCGGAGAGGTATTGGCTTATCTCGAGGCCGGTATTGCGCCAGGTGAAGTAGGTGTAGGACTGGTTGAAGCCCACCTTGGCCAGGGTATACATCACCGTGGGCCGGGTAAAGGCCTCGGCCAGGAAAATCACCTCGGGCCGGGCTGCCCTGATCCGGCCGATGAGCCAGGCCCAGAAGCGGAGGGGCTTGGTATGGGGATTGTCCACCCGGAAGATGGTGATGCCCTGATCCATCCAGAAAAGCACGATAGCCGCCAGGGCCTGCCAGAGCTCCCGCCACTCCTGGCAGTCGAAATCAAGGGGATAGATATCCTCATATTTCTTGGGCGGATTTTCCGCGTATTTGATGGTGCCGTCGGGTCGATGCCGGAACCATTCAGGATGCTCCTTCACCCAGGGGTGGTCCGGGGAACACTGGAAGGCGATGTCCAGGGCCACCATCAGGCCCTGGGTGTGGGCCGCTTCCACGAAATGATGGAAATCCTCCAGGGTGCCCAGATCCGGATGAATGGAGTCATGCCCCCCTTCTGCAGCGCCGATGGCCCAGGGACTGCCCGGATCATCCGGACCAGCTGCCCTGCTGTTATTCTGGCCCTTGCGATGGGTGCGGCCGATGGGATGGATGGGCGGCAGATAGAGGATGTCAAATCCCATCCGGGCAACATGAGGGAGAAGCCCCTCCGCATCCCGGAAGGTGCCGGACCTGCCGGGTTCCGTGGTGGCGGAGCGGGGAAAGAGCTCGTACCAGGCGCTGAACCGGGCATGTATCGGGTCCACATCCACGGCCAGGGCGGGATGCTCCGTGGCCCCTTGACGATCAGCATAGCGATCCATGACGCTCTGCAGGTCAGGGGCCAGACCTGCTTCAATACGGAGGGCAACAGGTTGCTGCTGATCAGCAAGAAGGGCGGCGTGATCAACAAGCAGGGTCCGATCCTGGTCAGCGGCACGATCAGCAATCTGCGCCACCATGGCCGCCCCTTCCAGCAGTTCGCTGCCCACCTCCTGGCCCAGGCCGGCTTTTTTCCGTAAGTCGTGCTGCCAGGTGGCAAAGAAATCCACCCAGCCGATCACCGAATAGCAGTAAGGTTCCAGGCTGGTGATGGCGAAGGAGGCGCGCCACCGGTCATTGCCGAGAAAAGCCATGGGCACCTCCCGCCATTTCTCGGCCGCAGTGGGCCGGTAACGGAGCATGACAGCCAGGACGTCGTGGCCATCGGCAAAGACATCGGCGCTCACCCGCACCTCCTCACCCGGTGTCCGCTTGATGGGGTAGCGGCCATTATCCACCGCAGGTCTGATATTTTTAATCCAGACCCGACGGCCGAGATCAGCACCGGGGGGGGCCAGGGTGGGATGAGGGTTCTGCTTCATTCTGCGTCCTCCTTGGTTGCCGTAAAGGTTGAGGAGACGATCATCGCCTGCCGACAAGGGTGTCAGCTACCAGGGAAACAGGAGACGGTATTGACCAAAAAAAAACAACTCTCCCTTATTTTTATGGTACGCGACCGGCAGTGTCAACCTGCAATCCCTGCCAAGGGAGGCGCCCCAACCACCCACCAAGGGCCATCTCATTGCCTGCCGCCACCCACCATAAAGTGAGATGGGCAACTCTATGGCCCTGCGCGGGCTGGGGAGGTGGGGACAGAAAACAACTTCTAAGGGAAATGGCGGCAGAGCCGGGAGATGTTTTGGCGCTGAGAGGAGCAACGACAGAGGAGCGCGCGCCTCTGTCTTGACGGCAAGTGGCGCCCCTGGTTTCCATCTCTTTGACCCGGCGCCCGGGTCCAGGGGCCAGACCGATCCCCTTGATTTCCGCTCTTTCAACGATGGCTCTGATAGCTGCCCAATCTGCCGTTCTGGGAAAGGACGACCTGCCACACCTGTATTTTCCGGGCTCGGAATGCCCCGGCCACGGAGAGGAGATAATATTTCCACATCCGATAGAAGGTGTCGTTGTATCTGTCTTTCAGTTTGGGCCAGCTCCGATCAAAATTGGCAAACCAGCTGGTCAGAGTTTTGTCGTAATGAACGCCCATGTTATGCCAGTCTTCCATGACCAGCAGCTGTTCACTGGCCTTGCCCACCTGCTCGATGGAGGGGAGCATGCCGTTGGGGAAAATGTACTTGTCCAACCAGGGATCGCCGTGATAACTCGACTTGTTGGAGGCGATGGTATGCAGCAGAAAGAGAGCCTCCGGCTTCAGGCAGCGGTTCACCACCTGCATGAACTGGCGGTAATTTTTATAGCCCACATGCTCGAACATGCCCACCGAAACAATGGCGTCGAACTGCTCTGAGAGATCTCGATAATCCTGGAGGCGGATGTCGATGGGCAAGCCGGCGCAACGCGTGCGGGCCAGTTTGGCCTGTTCCGTGGAGATGGTCACCCCCACGGCTTCCACGCCATAGTTCTGGGCCGCATAGCGCACAAAACTTCCCCAGCCGCAACCGATGTCCAGAACACGCATGCCAGGTTCCAGCTCTACCTTCCGACAGATGAGATCCAGCTTGGCCTCCTGGGCCGCAGTGAGATCATGGGCGCCGTTTTGCCAGTAGGCACAACTGTAGGTCATGTGCTTGTCCAGCATCGACTCGAACAGGTCGTTGCCGACATCGTAATGCTTTTTCCCCACCTCCAGAGCCTTTTTTTTGTTCTGACAGTTGGAGAGGGTGGCCTTGATGCCACAGAGAATAGCGGCCCTGGACTTTCTGAGTTTTTGCTCCAGGCCGCCTCTGAGGATCCGAAAGAAGAACTGATCAAGGGCGACAGCGTCCCACCAGCCAGCCATGTAGGACTCCCCCAGGCCCAGCGAACCATTACAGAGAAGGTGATTATAGAATTCGGGACTGTGGACCTGGATGTCCCAGGGCCGGGGGCCGTTGATGCTGATATCAGCCAGGGCAAGAACTTCCGAAATTGTCTGCTCTGCTTTGTTTTTGATGATGGATGACATATTGAGCCGCGACCTCCTCTCACCAGGCTTCGTGTTATAGGTTTGCCGGATTAACCCATTAAAATGTCAGGGAAAAGGGCCTGATTTCCCCCGAAATGCCCCTTTGTAGCCCGCAGTGACGGGACACAAGTCCTTTCTATTGCATATCATGCCCCCTGTTGGGAAAACAAGGGGAAGCAAAAAAGGATCATCTTTTTTTACGCCCTGTTAGTTGGTTTCCCGCCACAAGGCACGGTAGCCGCCCCTGGCGGTACCCAGAATTACCTTGCAGCCGGGAGGTGGGCATGCTAAAAATTTCTTCTTTTTGCCAGGGCCTTTTTGTGCAAAAACATCCGTACCATTGCCAGGCCGTCTACGCCTGCAGGGCCATAACCACATGGCTCCTCTCAAATGCCGCTTCTTTGTTAACGGCCCCCAAGGACTCCCCATGATCCATCTCACCAATATCAGCAAACAGCACGGCAGCCAGATCCTCTTGAGCGCGGCCAGCTTTCAGATCCTGGCCGGGGTGCGCTCCGGCCTGGTGGGCCCAAACGGCGCCGGCAAGAGCACCCTCTTCCGCCTCATCACCGGCGAAGAAGTGGCGGATGGCGGCGAGATCTCCTGCGCCAAGCACACCGTAATCGGCTATTTCTCCCAGGAAACAGGCGAGATGGCCGGCCGCTCCGCGCTGGAGGAGACCATGTCCGCCGTGGCCCAGGTCATGGCCCTGGGCCGCGAGATCGAGGAGATGGAGGCTGCCATGGCCACGCCCATGGGCGATGACGCCCTAGCCGCCCTCCTGGAGCGCTACGGTGATGCCCAGCAGGAGTTTGAACACCGGGGCGGCTATGACCTGGAAACCCGGGCCCAGACCGTGCTCACCGGCCTGGGCATCGGCCCTGACGACTACCTGCGGCCGGTAAAATCCTTCAGCGGCGGCTGGAAGATGCGCATCGCCCTGGCCAAGATCCTCACCATCAATCCCGATGTCCTGCTGCTGGACGAGCCCACCAACCATCTGGACATCGAGTCGATTCTCTGGCTTGAGGAATGGCTGAAAAAAGAGTTTAAGGGCGCGCTTTTGATGACCAGTCATGACCGCACCTTCATGAACTCCCTGGTCAGCCGCATCATAGAGGTGGCCGACAAAACCATCACCACCTACAGCGGCAACTACGATTTCTACCTGCGCGAGCGCGACATCCGCCGCGACCAACTGGTGGCCAGTTACCGCCGCCAGCAGGAGATGCTGGCCAAGGAAGAGGAGTTCATCGCCCGTTTTGCGGCCCGGGCCTCCCACGCCTCCCAGGTCCAGTCACGGATCAAGAAGATCGACAAGATCCAGCGCATCGAGCTGCCGGCCGAGCAGAAGGTGATTCGCTTTGCCTTTGCCGAACCGCCCCGCAGCGGCGACGATGTGGTGGCCATGGATAATCTGGCCAAGAGCTGGCCGCTGGCGGACCACAGCGAGAAAAAGGTGTTCAGCGGCATCTCCGGCATGATCCGGCGCGGCGACAAGATCGCCGTGGTGGGGGTGAACGGCGCCGGCAAATCCACCTTCCTGAAGGTGCTGGCCGGCCGGACCGAGCCCAGCCGGGGCAGGGTCAGCCTGGGCGCCAATGTGGCAGTGGGCTATTTCAGCCAGCACTCCATGGATATCCTTGATGGCGGCCAGACCGTGTTCAACACGGTGCAGAATGCCATGCCCCAGGCCCATATTGGCACGATCCGCAACCTGTGCGCCGCCTTTCTCTTCCAGGGCGACGACATCGACAAACGGATCAGCAACCTCTCCGGCGGCGAGAAAAGCCGGGTGGTACTGGCCACCCTTCTGGCCCAACCCTTGAATCTCTTGATCCTGGATGAGCCCACCAACCACCTGGACCTCCTCTCCCGCGAGGTGCTGCTTGCGGCTCTGCAGAAATTCAGCGGCACCGTGGTACTGGTCAGCCATGACCGCCACTTCCTGCGCTCCCTGGTGGACCACGTCATGGAGATAGACCACGGCGCCATGCACCTCTATGGCGGCAATTACGATTATTACCTGCAGAAATCCGCCCAGCTGGGCGATCATTAAAGATCTTTTCCCTGCCCTGATCGCCGAGGCCGTGCGCCTTCGACATATCAGCAGCATCACCTGCCTTGCCAAATAATTTTTCAGCAAAAGCTGGCAAATCACCTCCCCTTTTATAATACTAAAAGAGATCGGCACCCCTTATTTCAGGCAATCAATGCAGGATGTGGCCTATGGATTCAAAATTAGTGATCGTCTTGGTGGGGCTGCCTGCCCGCGGCAAATCCACCATGGCCCGCAAGATAGCCCGCACCCTGGAGCGTGATGAGCTCAAGGTGCGGGTTTTCAACAATGGCGAACTGCGGCGCAAACTTGCCCAGGGCAACAGCTCCGCGCCGGAGTTCTTCTCGCCCCAGAATCCGGAAGGGGTCGCCTTCAGGGAAAAATGCGCCCGGATAAACCTCGATCTGGCCCAATCTTTCCTGCAGGAGGAGGGGGACATAGCCATCATCGACGCCAGTAATGTCTCCAGGCAGCGCCGTGAAATGATTGAGGAAACCATGGCAGGTCGTCCCATTCTTTTCCTGGAGTGCCGCAACGCGGACGAAGAGGCCCTGGAAGCCAATCTGGTCCGCAAATCCTCCCTCAGAGAATTTGCCCATCTCTCCCCCCAAAAGGCCATCGACAGCTTTGCCAAGCGCATTTCCTTTTATGAAACCATGTATGAACCGCTGCACTCTGAGCGCAACTGCATTGTGGTGGATTCCTTTACCGGCTCCATCCTGCAGGAGAAATTAGCGGACGTGGTACCCTATTACGACCGAATTCGTGACCTGATAACCACCCGCATCGTCAAAAATCTCTTTCTGGTGCGCCACGGAGAAACCTATTTCAACCTGGAAGACCGCATCGGCGGGGATTCGGTCTTAACGGCCAAAGGTCTGGCCCAGGCCCGGGCCCTGGCCGAGCATTTCAGCACCATCCCTATTCCCATTATCTTTACCAGCAACTACCTGCGGACCCTGCAGACAGCCGCCCCCATTGCCGAGAAACAGGAGCACAGCTCCATTATCGCCCTGCCCGAATTCAACGAGATCCACGCCGGCATCTGTGATGGCATGACCTACCAGGAAATCCTGGCGCGCATGCCGGAGGTGGCTGATGCCAGAAAACAGGATAAATACGGCTACACCTATCCGGAGGGCGAGGGCTATGCAACCATGGAACAGCGCATCCACCGCGGGCTGCAAAAGGTCTTTTACTTAAACAACTATGACGACAACATCATGATTGTCGGCCACCGGGCCGTCAACCGCATGATCCTCTCTGATTTCCTTTTCCGGCAAAAAGAGGAGGTCCCTTACGTCTATATGCCGCAAAACCGCTATTATCATCTGCAGATAGACCCCCATAAAAAGAATTTCGAACTGCAGCCCTACGCCAGCGGCCAAAGCAAAAAGCGCTGACCGCAAGAGAAATTCCCATAGTTGCCAGCAGGGAGGGCCATGGAGACCTAGGGGCTGAGTCATACCGGCTTGCTGAGAGAGCACAATGAAGATCGTTTTCTGATCAGAAACCTCTCAGCCAACACTGCCTTACTGGCAATTGCCGATGGCATGGGAGGCCGTTGCGGAGGAGAGATCGCCGCCCAGATTGTGATAGACACCCTGCCGGAGAGCGACCAGGCCACTCCCCCTGAGGCCTGGCAACCGCACTGCCCTGGGGCCCAGGCAGAAATTAGTGCCTGATCCGCCCTGAAAAAAGGCCGCCATATTTAGGTCCACGAAGTGAGGCCGGCTGGCCAGGGCCAGACCGGGCCCGATATAACAAGATATACCTCTATATACTTCTACATACCTCAGCCGCTTATCCTTGTCTCAGCTGGCCTCAGAGGCAAGGGATGCGAAAGCGTATGGAGGCGTCCCTGGCGGACTCACCAGAGAAATTCCCTTCCAGACCTGTTTTGAAGGCGGCGAGCAGCGCCTGTGTCGCCCCGATGAATTCGGGACTATGCTCGGTCCGGTTAATGGTGGCGTGGAGGACGATCTTCTCAAAGCAGGGGGGATAGCCGGTGGTGACGGTCCAGGCCAGGGCATTAGGGCAGTCAGGCACGGAAAAACGTACCCCGCCCATCACCGTCTCCTGCCGAATATGGAACCGGCCCCATTGGCGAAAATAAATAACCCGCCCCAACTCCTCCAGCGCGTCCACCGCCTCGACCTCCGCGCAATAATCAGGCAGCGTCTCGACGGAGACTTTCGCCCTGATCTCCTCCTGACTTGTGACAACATCGGCAAACTCGAAAAATTCCATGGACTCCTCTTCAAAGCTCAAAAAAAACAGCGCCGCAGGCGGCCCCAGACCCAGATCCGCTCCTCGTCCGCCCTCACATAACAGACAAAACAGCTGTGGTAAATGAGCATTTCGGAGTCTCGCAGGTTCGCTTACCTGAGCCGAATTTTGACGCCGCATCAGCAGATAGCGAACGAAGAGAGACCTTCGAGCGCAGTAGTTTTTCAACGGGCTGTTAGGCCCTTACCCTGGCAGGAAATAGATGCAGAATTTTGTCCTCCACAACCCCACCAAAATAATCTTCGGCGCCGGCAGAATCCCGGAAATAGGCCCGGAAAGCCGGGCCTTTGGCCGCCGGGCCCTTTTGGTGTACGGCAAAGAGAGTATCAAGGAAAACGGCATCTTTGAGATGGTCACCAGCAGTCTGGAACAGCAGGGTATGGAGATTGTCCTGCACGGCGGGGTCCAGTCCAATCCCCTGCTCAGCCATGTCCGGGCAGGTATTGCCAAGGCAAAAGAAGAGCACAGCGAGGTGATCATCGCGGTGGGCGGCGGCTCGGTCATTGACAGCGCCAAGGCGATCAGCGCCGGCGCCCTGGTCACCCATGATGTCTGGAAATTCTTTACCGGCAAAAAATCGATCAAAAAATGTCTGCCCCTCACCACGGTCCTTACCCTGGCGGCGGCCGGCTCAGAGATGAATGGCGGCATGGTGCTCAGCCATGACGAGAAAAAACTCAAATTCGGCACCGGCAACAAGAGGCTCCACCCCGCTGTTTCCATCCTCGACCCCACTGCCACCTATTCCGTCTCCCCTGCCTACACGGCCTACGGTGCCGTGGATGCCATCGCCCATATCCTGGAGTTCTATTGCACCACCTCTGATGCCGCGACACCGGTGCAGGACCGTTTCATGGAAGGCCTGGTCATCAATATCATGGAAAGCTGCGACAAGGTCCTTGCTCAGCCGGAAGATTACCAGGGCCGGGCCGACCTGATGTGGTGCGCAACCCTGGCCCTGAATGGCTGGACCGCCGCCGGCCTGGGCCTGGTGGGGTTTCCCATGCATATGATTGCCCATACCTTGGGCGCCCTCCATAACGTTCCCCACGGGGCCGGACTCAGCGTGGTGATGCCGGCCTGGCTCAACCTGCAGGCCCAAACCAGCCCCCACAAATACAGCCAGTTTGCCAGGAGAGTTTTCCAGGTGGAGGATACTGATCCGCCCAGAGCCGCCCAAGAGGGCATCCGCCGTCTGCAGAAGTGGTTTGCGAAAACAGGCAGCCCCACCAGCCTGACAGAGCTGCAGATAGATCCTGCTGAGATCCCTTTTCTGGCTGAACAAAGCCTGCCCCTGGCTGCCCTCTGGCGTCTCAAGGAATATAATAAAGAAAAAATAGAAACCATTTTAAGGGGTTGCGCTTAGGCACTTTTGAGGGACCTTTTTTTGCTTAAAAAAGCTTGGCCCGCCAATCAATTTCTGCTAGACTGACCGCGTTTGTACAGTGGGAAAGAGCTGAAAAAGTATGAAAGCAAACGGTTCTTTCCTTAGTGTAACTATAAGTTTTTAACCCCAGCATTTCCCGACCTGGCCAGAGTATTAGTACTTTCAAAAGGGCGGTCCACTCTATTTGAGGTAATTCATGCCCGGATCAAACAACTTCGATCTTAATGACTACACCAACAAGGCAACAAGTAAGATTTATGATATTGCCGTCAAAACCATCCGCCAAGAAATAGCCAGTGGCAAGACCTTTAATGAGGCGACCCTGGCTCTCACCGCCATCAACCAGGCCCTTCGTTCCATCATTATTGATGATTTTCTGAAAAACCTCATCGTTGATCAACATTTCAACAAAGGCCGCGGACTCGACGATCTCGCCCTTATTCTCGACCTGCCCTATGAGAAGATGGAAACGTGCCGCGACAAGATTGTTGAAGAACTGTATTTATATAACGAAGTCGACGAGGACGACGAGGATGAGGATCAGGCCTTGCACCCCGAGGTCAGTGAAATGACTCATTAAGTTCCTGGGTCACCGCCTGCCCTGGCAGACCAAGAGCCCCAACCGTTGCCCCTGTTTCCCTTTGTCTCCTCATGAAAAAACCAGCTGCCCCCTGCCGCCCCGATGATTTGCTAACTGTGTTTCAGCAAAACGGCACAGGAGAAAAGAAAATTCAGGGTATCGCCCTCTACGGAGAGGGGCTCAAAATTGTTGAGGTTATCGATTTCCCCACCACCCTTCCTGATTTCATCGACGAGCCTCAGGACTATTTCCCCGCCCAGATAAAGGGCAGCCTGGTGCTCAGCTTTCTCAAGCACCCGGACCTGGCCGACTATGCGGCCCACTTTTGTCGCCGGCAAGGGCTCGCCATGATAGCAAGCGGCCCCCGCAAGATAGCAGGGGCACATTGCCCGCTCACCTGTTGCGGCCTGGCCCCCAAAGAGGGTCTGGGCGGCTATGGCCGGCAATTCGGCCTGCCGGAATATCAGATAACCATGACAGACGGCAGGATCAGTACCATCCAGGTGCTCCGCGGCGCTTCCTGCGGCGCCACCTGGCTGGCCGCCGCCAGGCTGCAAGGATGCAGCCCGGCAGAGGCCTTGGAAAAAGTAGCCAGAGAGGTCCAGTTTCACTGCCAGGCCGACCCGGCCGCTTTTGATCCCATCAGCGGTCACAGCCCTCTCCATTTTGCCGGCCATGTCCACACCAAGGCCCTGGAAACGGCCCTGCCGGAAACAACGTAGTACTCCGTAAAACTTAAATGTACGTGTAGAATTTCGTTATTGCATTCGAACCACAAAGACACGAAGGCACAAAGAAAAACATAAAGGCAAGAAGCTCTTCGCGTTTTTGTACCCCTCAAGGGGGTATTAAAAAGAATGCCTTTGTGGTTAAAGGCAGAGTTGCATAACTATACGAAACTTTAAGTGATATACTGCAATAGTCTTCTTACTCCTTTTCCCGCCAGATTTTCGCTCCCACCTGCCGCAATTTCTCATCTAGCCTCTCATAGCCACGATCCAGGTGGTAGACCCTGGAAATGGTGGTGACGCCCTGGGCTGCCACCCCGGCCACCACCAGGGAGGCACTGGCCCTGAGATCGGTGGCCATGACCTGGGCGCCGGTGAGCATGCCGGTGCCGGCCACAATGGCCCTCCCCCCCTCCACCCGGATATCCGCCCCCATCCTTTGCAGCTCAGCCACATGCATGAAACGGTTCTCAAAGATAGTTTCATCAATGACGCTCAAGCCGTTGGTACAGGTCATCAGGGCCATTATCTGGGCCTGCAGATCAGTGGGGAAACCAGGATAAGGCATGGTCTTGATATCAACGCTCTTAATAGGGCCGGAGCGGCCGGCGACAAGAACGGTATCCTTCTCCTCAATAAAGATGCCCACCGCCCTCATCTTCTCCAGAAAGGAGGGCAGATGGGCAGGATTGCAATTGCGCAGGGTAAGCTCACCACCGGCTGCGCCCACGGCAGCGATGTAGGTCCCTGTCTCAATGCGATCGGCAATAATGGTGGTGGCAGCGGGTTTAAGCTCAGCCACCCCCTCTATGACCAGGATATCGCCCCCCCGGCCGTCGATCTTGGCACCCATGGCGGTGAGCATATCAATGAGATTGCCGATCTCAGGTTCTTTGGCGGCATTTTTGATAATGGTCTTGCCCTGGGCAAGAGAGGCCGCCATCAGCATATTCTCGGTGCCGGTCACTGAGGGGAAATCAAAATAGATGGTATTTCCCTGCAGCCGGCCCTTTACAGAGGCATCCACATAACCGGCCTCCAATTCAAGTTGCGCCCCCAGCTTCTGCAGCCCTTGCATATGAAAATTGATGGGCCTGGCGCCTATGGCACAGCCACCAGGCAGAGAGACCCTGGCCCGGCCCAGACGGGCCAGGAGCGGACCCAGAACCAGGACAGAGGCCCGCATGGTCTTGACCAGATCATAGGAGGCCTCATAGCCCTCCACATGATCGGAATTGATAACCAGGGTATGGGGCTCTGGGTAATGATAGGTAATTCCTAATGTCTCCAGAAGCACCAGGATAGTTCTGATATCCTTGAGATCGGGCACATTATAGAGGGTATGTTCACCAGGACAGAGCAGGGTAGCGGCAATAAGTGGCAGGGCGGCATTCTTGGCGCCACTGACAAAAATCTCCCCATGCAGGGGCCGGCCGCCTTCAATAATTATTTTATCCATATTCTTTTTTTGTTGTTGTGGGCAATTATCAGCCCGATGAAAAATGTTGTCAGCGGTGACAAGACAAGGCCAAAAGGGGCGAAAAAGCACCTTGGACGGAGGATGATCAAAAAATGCTTTCAGAGCGGCTGCGCCTGGCCTTTAAAAGGCGAGGCAGGCCTGCATAGTCATCTAGCACAGTGAGGTGGTCAAAGGAAGAAAAACTTCCAAAGAGCTCCAGCACCTCCTGCTTCTGGTCATGACCGATTTCCATGAGAAACCAGCCATGGGGGCGCAGATATTTTCCCACAGCAGCGGCAAAAGAGGTGATACGCGCTAAACCATCCTCCCCGCCACCATCCAGGGCGAGATGAGGCTCATAATCCACCACATCAGGTTGCAGGTTGGCAAAGGTGGATCTCTTCACATAAGGGGGATTGGCCACGATAAAGTCAAACAGGGCCTCCCGGCCGAAGGCGGCAAGGAAATCGGCGTTGACCAGGGATATTCTCTGGGCGCAGCCATGGCGCTGGCTATTTTGGCGGGCCACTGCCAGGGCGGCCATAGATATATCCACGGCCACAAAGGTCGCCTGCGGCAGTTCCAGGCCCAGGCTCACCGGCAGGATGCCGCTGCCTGTGCCGAGATCAAGTATGGTGCCGGAAAAGGTCAGGGGATCAGGGATAAGAGAGAGGAGCTCTGCCACCACCATCTCTGTTTCCGGCCTGGGAATAAGAACGGCCGGCGAAACGAGAAAATCATGGCCTCGAAAATCCTGGTGGCCGACAATATAGGCAAAGGGTTCACGATGGGCGCGGCGCTTAAGGTAGGTGAAAAAGAGGGCTTCCTCTGCAGGCCCCACCTCTCTATCCTCCAGATATAAGGCGGCACGGGACAGGGCGAGAATATCGCAGAGAAAAAAGGCGCTTTCGAGCTGGGGATCATCAATGCCGGCAGCCTGCAGCAAGGCGGTGCCCTGGGCGTAGAGGGCGGCAGTGGTGGTCATGGATCCGTTCCCATGAGAAAGGATTATTGCAAGGTCTTCAAGGACTCGGCCTGAAAGGTGGCAATAAGCGGGTCGATTATATGCTCAAGTTTGCCGATAAGGACATCCTCCAACTTATAGATCGTCAAATTGATGCGGTGATCGGTGATACGTCCCTGGGGGTAATTATAGGTCCGGATCCGTTCACTGCGGTCACCGCTGCCGATCTGACTTTTGCGGTCTAGAGAGATCCGGTCATGCTGATCCTGCTGCATCTTGTTGAGGAGCCGGGCCCGCAGAACCCGGAGACCTTTTTCTTTGTTCTTGTGTTGCGACTTTTCATCCTGACAGCTGACCACAAGACCGGTGGGCAGATGGGTGATGCGTACTGCCGAGTCCGTGGTATTAACAGACTGACCACCAGGTCCTGAGGCCCGGAAAACATCAAAGCGGAGATCAGCGGGCGCAATATCCACCTCAACTTCTTCCGCCTCGGGCAAGACGGCCACGGTCACTGCCGAGGTGTGGATTCTGCCCTGGGTTTCTGTTTCCGGAACCCGCTGCACCCGGTGGACACCGGACTCATGTTTGAGCTTGGAATAGACCTGATTGCCGCTGATCAGACAGATGATCTCCTTAAAACCGCCAATACCTATGGGGTTACTGGAGAGAATTTCCACCCGCCAGCCCTGCGATTCAGCATAACGGCTATACATGCGATAGAGATTGCTGACAAAAAGAGCTGCCTCGTCGCCGCCTGTACCGGCTCGGATCTCCAGCAGGGTATTCTTTTCATCGTTGGGATTGCGGGGCAGAAGTGCCGCCCGCAGTTCATTCTGAAGGCGCTCGGAGACCTCGGTGAGCTCGACTATTTCGGCTCGGGCCATGGCACAGAGCTCGTCATCCGCCTCATCATCATGGAGTAAGTCCTGGTTCTCCTTAATCTCCTGCAGCGTTTTTTTATACCGGGTGTACAGGTTATTAAGGAAGGTTACCTGTGAATGTTCTTTGGCAACCTTGCCGTACTGAGATTGATCCGCGAGTATGGCCGGATCTGAAAGTTTCCCTTCAAGCTCCAGAAGCTTTTCATCCAGGTGGGCAAATCTACTGAAAATATCCATATAGTGATGAAAAAAAAAAGACAGCGGGCTCTTTTCCTTCTTATTTCTCCATGGTGCGGCCGTATTTCTTCAGGAATTTTTCAACCCGGCCGGCAGTATCAATAAGCTTCTGCTTGCCGGTAAAAAAGGGATGGCAGGCTGAACAGATTTCCACACTCATGGCGGTATTGACGGAACCGACTTCGACTTCGTTGCCACATGCACAGCTGGCCTTAATTACATGATATTCGGGATGGATATCGTTTTTCATTGCTAAATCCTATTATGGTTATGGGCGCATTCTAGCCGTTTTCTGAACATTTCCTGATACAAAAAACCAGAAAAGTCGCTATTCTGGTAAGTTAAACAAAAACAGCGTCTCATGACGAAAGGACAATATTATACCCGCAAATTTTTTATTTGCAACACTTAAGAAAGGCTATGTCCAGAGACTTTGGCGCTGCTCAGCGTGTCATGGATTCCAGAAATTCCTCATTATTCCGGGTGCCCTTCATCTTGTCCACCATGAACTCCATGGCATCAGCCGGATTCATGGAGGAAAGAAGTTTCCGCAGGATCCAGGAACGATTCAAGACATCCGGCTCCAGAAGGAGATCTTCCTTCCTGGTTCCCGACTTATTCATATCAATGGAGGGGAAAATACGGCGATTGGCCATCTTCCGGTCAAGGATAACTTCCATGTTACCCGTGCCCTTAAACTCCTCAAAAATAACCTCATCCATCCGGCTGCCGGTGTCAACAAGGGCAGAGGCAATGATGGTGAGGCTGCCGCCCTCTTCGATATTTCGGGCCGCACCGAAAAACCTTTTGGGGCGGTGCAGGGCATTGGCGTCCACACCACCGGAAAGGATCTTGCCACTGGGAGGGATCACGGTGTTATAGGCCCGGGCCAGCCTGGTGAGGCTGTCCAGCAGGATCACCACATCATATTTATGCTCCACGAGACGCCTGGCCTTCTCAATAACCATCTCCGCCACCTGAATATGGCGCTGGGGAGGCTCATCAAAGGTTGAGCTGACCACCTCGGCATTGACATTGCGGGCCATATCCGTGACCTCTTCGGGGCGCTCGTCAATAAGGAGAACAATGAGTTTGACCTCTTTATGGTTCTTGGTGATGGCATTGGCAATTTCCCTGATCAGCACGGTCTTGCCGGTGCGGGGGGGAGCAACAATCAGCCCCCTCTGCCCCTTGCCGATGGGACACATCAGGTCCATAACCCGCATGGAATAGCTGTCTGGCTGGTATTCCAGCTTTATGCGTTCGTTGGGATGCAGAGGGGTCAGGTTTGAAAAAAGGGTCTTTTTCCGGTTGTTGGCCGGATTTTCAAAATTGACACTGTCAACCTTGAGAAGGGCGAAATAGCGCTCCCCCTCTTTGGGAGGGCGCACCTGTCCTTCCACGGTATCACCGGTGCGCAGGCTCAGTTTGCGGATCTGGGCCGGAGAGACATAGATGTCATCCGGACCGGGCAGATAATTATAATCAGGGGCGCGGAGAAAACCGAAACCATCCGGCAGAATTTCCAGAACACCATCCGCCCGTACGCTGATATTTCGGCTGTTCTTCTTGCCGGCCTGGGTGTGAATGATGGCAAAGATCAACTCTTGCTTGCGCAAGGAGCTGAAATCTTCGATACCAAGATCCTTAGCCAGATCAGTGAGGTCCTGGATCTTTTTGGCCTTTAATTCACTTAAATGAATGGAGGAGACTAATTGCTCCTTGACCGGGGATTTTCTGGGCTTTTTGGCCTCTGGGGGGGTGGTTTCTTCTTTCAAAATAGTTATGTCTTTTTGTGTGCCCACCGCCGGTGGGGCAGTGAAATTGATTGGTGCTCTCGCCAGATCAGCTATGATCATTCAACATCTTGTTTGAGGCAAAAAGAGGTTTGAGGCAAAAGGGTTGTAATGAGGATCAAGATAAGAAAGGATGAAAATCCTATTGAAAGGTATGTAAAGAAGGCCTTTAAAAAATGCAGGTATGGGCGCCCAAAAGCAGGTGCTTGACGGTTTAACTAAAAGATACGAACAAAGGAAGGTGACGCGGAGACGAACAGGAATTAATGATGCTGTGTATTTATAGCTGGCCACAATTTCACTGTCAAGCTTTTTCCACAGATCAAACCCGGCGCCCCATTAAAATATCAAGGAGATGCAAAAGCTGGAGCTGGGTATTCCACCAGGCCCCGCTGTTATCAATGACATGGTGGGCCCGCTTGATCTTTTCCATGGCCGGCATCTGGCACTGATAGGCCTGCTGGGCCTGCTGGGCAGTGACCCGGTCTCTGGCCATAACCCTTTGCAGACAGGTATCCTGGTCGGCATAGACCAGGATGATCCTGCCAAAGAAGGTGTCCCAGCCGGCCTCAAAAAGGAGGGGGACTTCGACAAGGGCCCGCTCTCCCGGCCCTAAAAGCTCCTGGAGTTTTGCCTTGACCAGGGGGTGGATACGGCCATCAACCGCGCACTTCACCTGCGGGTCAGAAAATATATCCTGGCGCAGCAAAGGGCGATCCAGCCGGCCGTCAGGCCTGATATATTTATGATCATACTCCTTGACAGCCAGCCAACCAGGCTCGCCCGGCCGCATGAGATCGCGGGCAATCCTGTCCGCCTCCAGACAGGGCCAGGCCAGGCGGCTGGCCAGAAAACGGCTCACCCGGCTCTTGCCGGAACCGATAAAGCCGGTGACACCCACCACCCCCTCTTTATTCCCCCCCTGCCCTGTCATTCCCCCTCCCCTAGCCATTATCCCCACCAAGCGCCGCCAAAAGCAAACTCATATCTTCGGGCAGAGGGGCATCAAATTGCAGGATTTCAGCAGTCAAAGGATGGGAGATGATGAGCTGGGAGGCGTGCAGGCACTGGCGGCCCACTCCCACCATCTGGGCCCGTTTGCCACCATAGACCGTATCGCCCATGACAGGAGAGCCGATATGACTCATGTGGACCCGGATCTGGTGGGTCCGCCCTGTCTTGATGACCACCTGTACCAAAGAGGCCTGGGCAAAGGCCTCAAGGACCTTATATTCGGTAAGAGCGGTGCGGCCGCCCCTGGCAAGCACTGCCATCTTTTTACGATGAACCGGATGCCGGCCGATGAAAGTATCAATGGTACCCACAGGCGGGGCCGGACACCCCACCACAATGGCAAGATAAATTTTACGGACCTGCCTCTTTTCAAACTGGGCCACCAGGTTTTGATGGGCCAGATCTGTTTTGGCAACCACCAAAACCCCGGAGGTATCCTTGTCCAGGCGATGGACGATTCCCGGCCGCATAACACCCCCGATACCGGCAAGATCATGGCAATGATACAAAAGGCCCTGCACCAGAGTGCCCTCCATATTGCCGGCCGCCGGATGAACCACTACCCCCGGATCCTTGTTAACAACAATGAGGTGTTCATCCTCAAAAAGGATGTCCAGGGGGAGTTCCTGGGGGGTGAGAAAAAGCTCTTTGGGCGCAGGAATGGCCACCAGGATATGATCTCGGTGCTGCACCTTGTAGCTCAGCTTGACAGCCTGGCCATTGACCTGCACATACCCTTCCTTGATCAGTTTCTGGATGCGGGACCTGGACAGTTCGGCAAGACGGGAATTATTGTGCAGAATCTTGTCCAGCCGATGACCCTGCTCAAAAGCCTGGACATCAATATCATACCTGTTGGCAAAGGATGCGGCTGGCTGTGTCATAAAGTGATCTTCTGAAGAACGAATGAATTACAAATGAATAACGAAATCTTTTCCATTATCGTTTTCTGCTCACCGCCGTCACTGCAAGGAGCGGAGCGACGTGGCAGTCCAGAGACGACATTTATCCTGCCACAGGGGGAGATCCTTTTTTTACCACAGAGACACAAAGACACAGAGACACAGAGACACAGAGACACAGAGACATTCTTTACAATACCCCCTTGAAGGGTGCAAAGAATATAAAGGCCCGAAACCTTTGTGTCTTTGTGTCTTTGTGTTGAACAGGAACCATGCCTTACATAGGACATCTTATTTTGTGCAGGTGAAGGGTGAAACGCAAAAGAGTGACAATCTGCATTTTTTTTTTGATTCCCCTGACACCTTGCCCCTCGCCCCCCGTCACTGCGAGGAGCGAAGCGACGCGGCAGTCCAGAGGTTTTGGCTCAGGGGCCACCGCTATTTCCTGGATTGCCGCGCTTCGCTCGCAATGACTACACGTTATAATGACGACACGTTAGATCGCCGCCCTCACCCAAAGAGGTCCGGATTGCGTTACAGAAACGGTGGCGCGGGGTGACTGTATTTGGCCTGGTCATCAGAAACAAAAAAAGGAGCCCAACCTGATACAGGCGGACCCCTTTTTGTAGGCAGGCACTCTAAAAACGAAAAAATTAAGCGACAAAAATATTATCAATCTGCTCGGTAATTTGTTCTTCCTTGACCTGGTAAGCAAGGGAGATTTCCGTCACCAGCAGGGACTTGGCAGTATCAACCATCTTCCGCTCGCCAAAGGAGAGTTCTTTGGAGTGCTGCAGCAGAAAGAGATCGCGAAGAACACCGGCAATCTCAAAAATGGAGCCTGATTTGATCTTCTCCATATATTCCCGATAACGCTGATTCCAGGGCTGCTGAACGATTTCGACATCTTCCATTTTAAGAATATCAAAAACCTTATCCGCTTCAGCGGAACTGACAATGGCCCGCAGACCCACTTTTTCACTGGAACCACAGGGAATCATCACTACCATGGCGGTATCCATGATCTTCATGACGTAAAAGGATTGCTCCAAGCCTGCCATTTTTTTCATTTCAACCGCTTGAATTTCACCGACTCCGTGGGCCGGATAGACAGCCATATCGCCTTTTTTAAACACGTTAACTCTCCTTTAAACGAGCGAATCCTGTCAGTGCCAAGCTGGCACATCTGATAGGAAAACCAGAAACCATCTTGACACGTAAGTTAAGAAATAAGGGGGCAGGAATAATAACTAAATGATTACAATAATTTTTTATGATACCACAATATGCAGAAATTGCAAGGCGGGATCTGGGAGGAACCTCTGCCAAAGCAGCAGGAGGTGAAAGAAGGGAGCTGCTATTTGCTGTGCATGGTCTGGGTGGCCGCGGCCATACCCTGCTCCACAATGAGCCTGGCGGCCTCTGTTGCCCTTTCTATGGCCGGGGAAATAAGGGGGATCTCCGCACCTGCAAAATGACCCAAGACATAACGCTCAACAGGCATGGCCTGGCCTGGATGACCAATGCCTATTCTGATCCGGTTAAAGGATCTGCTGCCCAGACGCTGAATGATGGACTTGATACCGTTATGGCCCCCTGCCCCTCTGTTTACGCCCAGTTTTATCCTGCCGCACTCCAGGTCGAGGTCATCGTGGATGACGACAATGTTCTCAGGTTCTATCTTGTAATAGGAGGCAATGGGCTCCACTGCCTCACCGCTGAGATTCATAAAGGTCTGTGGTTTCACCAGCACTGCACTGTGGCCGGCAAGGGCTACCTTGCAAGAGAGGGCCGACCATTTTGACTGACCAAAGCAGGCGCCGGCCTCCTCAGCCAGTCGCTCCACCGCCAAAAAGCCGACATTGTGCCTGGTTCCCCTGTATTTCTCACCCGGATTACCCAGGCCGACGATCAGATACATGATTCTCCAGTCAAAACAAAATCGGCTGGGAAAAGGCGTACCCTTTCCCAGCCGATTTCAAAACAGAACAAAATAGCAGATCAAATGTAACAGCCCCTGGAAAAACGTCGCGAAGGGGTGAAAATGGAGCCAAAAAGCACCTCAATTTCCGGCGGGGGCAGCCCTTTTATTTTAACTAATGAACATTTCTGAGTCTCGCAGACTCGCTGCCCACCTGAGACCATTTCCAACGAAATAGTGCCCAAGGGGCCGTGTCTTGTCAACGGTGTGTTAAGCAGGCACCACCGCAACACAGACACTGTCAGGTTCACCAAGCAGAGTGGCCCCTTCAGGGACAGCAAGCTGGGCCATGGTGATTTCCTCTTCAAGCTGCAGGCGAGTAACATCAACCTCAATGGCGTCAGGAACACTCAGGGGTTTTCCTTTGAGGCGAACAGTATGGACATATATCTCCAATTCGCCACCTGAATCAACACCCTTGGCCTTTCCTGAATAGAGAACAGGCACGGTGTAGGTGTACTCATTATTGAGATCAAGCTCATAGAAATCCGCATGCTTGAGAGCGTTGGTAACGGGATCGACCTGAATATCCTTGACCATGACATTCTTCAGTCCATCACCTTCAATGGTCAGGGCAACAATGGCGTTACGCCGCTGCAGACCCAAAAGGGACTTGGTGAAGGAATGGGTATCAACCGTCAGGGAAACCGGCTTGGTCTTGGGGCCGTATAAAACAGCAGGAATGCGGCCGTCACGACGAAGGGTGCGGGCGGCGCCTTTGCCGGAACTGTCTCTTACCTGGGCTGTAACATCAATCTGGATCATGGGGGAGGACCTCCTCAATTAAAAACAATTAAACAAACAAAGAACTCACCGAGTCCTCTGAGTGAATGCAATGTATGGCCTCAGCGAGAAGATTGGAAACGGAAAGAACCTTTATTTTTGAACAGTTCTTGGCATTATCCCGCAAAGGAATGGTATTTGTGACCACCATAGTGGTTATTTCAGAGTCATTAAGCCGCTCAATGGCAGGCCCTGACAAAACAGCATGGGAACAATAGGCATGAACCTCTTTTGCCCCTGCCTTCATAAGCATAGAGGCAGCGCCGCATAAGGTGCCTGCCGTATCAACCATATCATCGAGAAGAATGGCTACCTTGCCGCGGACATCGCCGATAACATTCATGGCCTCAGCAACATTGGCCCGCTCCCGACGCTTATCAATAATCGCCAGGTCAGCGTCCAGCCTTTTGGCAAAGGCCCTGGTCCGCTCAACACCACCGGCGTCAGGCGAGACCATTATCACGTCGCCGTTACTAAAGCAGGAACGTATATCATTAAGAATGACGGGTGCGCAATACATATTATCAACAGGAATACTGAAAAATCCCTGGATCTGGCCGGAATGGAGGTCCATGGTCAGAACGCGGCGGATGCCCACCGCCATGATCATCTCGGCCACCACCTTGGCGGAAATGGGCACTCTGGGCGCCACCTTGCGGTCCTGACGGGCATAGCCGTAATAAGGCATAACCGCAGTAATCCTGCGGGCGGAAGCCCGGCGCAGGGCATCGGCAATGAGCATCAGCTCCATCAGGTGATCGTTGACCGGGGTAGAGGTGGGTTGAACAATAAAGACATCACGCCCGCGGACATTTTCCTTTATTTCAACGTAGGTCTCACCATCGCTGAAGGTCCTCACTTCTCTTTCCACAAGGGGAATGCCGAGGATTGAAGAGATATCTTGGGCAAGTTCAATATTGGCGTTGCCGGAGATAAGCATTATGTCTTTCTTGTCTTTCATCATTGCCTCGTTTACTACCCTGTGATCATCTGAAAATAAAGCTGAGTTGAGCAGCTTGTCTACTCAAACGAAACTTATGCCCTTGTGGTATAATAAGAAAATTGGCTGGGGCGGTAGGATTCGAACCTACGAATGCAGGCGTCAAAGGCCTGTGTCTTACCGCTTGACGACGCCCCATTAATATATAAGTCAAGTAAGTTACAACGTCTCTGCTGCTAGGGCAGGCACTCCTTGGAATCACCAAGAGGGGTTGTTACAAAAGTGCGCCAATGGGGGTAGGCGGCCCTCATCGCCTCAACAGAGGCCTGGGCCATTTTTTTATCCGAGAAGAGGCCAAAAACCGTTGAGCCACTGCCACTCATAAGGGCGCCGGAGGATTTATGGGCCAAAAGAAATTCTTTAATGACCAATACTTCAGGATATTTGGCGATGGTGACCTGTTCAAGGTCATTAATGAGCTTGAAGTCAAGGCACGGTGCTGATGCGCGGCCTAAATTATAGGTTTTGGCCGCTGTTGTCAACGCATAATTGGCTGTTTTGGGCGAATTTCCCCCCTGCGCAGGCAGAGATGACCCGTTGAAATTTTTCTGTAAATTTTCAAAGACCCATTTGGTGGAAACAGCGATGCCGGGATTAACCAGAACCAGAAACCAATGGGCAAGAGGCGGCAAAGGCGAAAGCAGGTCGCCAATACCGCGCGCCCGAGCCGAACAGGAGGGGTAGAGAAAGAAAGGCACATCGGCGCCCAGGGTTTTACCAAGCGCCAGCAGCTGCTCGTGATCCAGGGGATGACCAGCCAGACGATTAAGCCCGGCCAAGGTGGCGGCGCAATCACTGGAGCCCCCCCCAAGACCAGCGGCAACAGGGATATTCTTCTCCAGGGCTATGCGTATCCGGGGATCCGCCCCGATCCGCTCATAAAAAAGAGAGGCGGCTTGGTGGACAAGATTCGTGTCGTCACAGGGCAGAGAGGGGTCAGAACAACGGAGATGAATACCCGGCTCGGTGGCGGCTTGAAAGGTGAGATAATCGAAGAGGGATATTTTATGCATCCACGAGTCGAGCTCATGGTAGCCATTGGGCCGCCGGGCCAGAACCTCAAGGCAGAGATTGACCTTGGCCGGGGCCTTGAGCTCAAGGGAGGTGGACATGATCTAACAGCTCCTCTCTGCCTGGTGAACCTGTAGAAGAGACCAGGGGCAGGCACACCTGGCGCCTGTGCACTTTATGGCAGTCACAACTTGTGGGGGGAGATTGAACCTTCCGGAAGTCACAGCAGGTGCACGCCGAGTCACCCTGCCCTACTTGGAAACCTGCACATAGCGCATCTTCAGGTCATAGACGAATTTTTCCAGAATATTTTTTTCATCCTCGCTGAGGTTGCCCTTGGTCTTTTTCTCCAGAAGGTCAAGGGTGTCAATGGTATGCTTGGCCAGGGTAAGATCCTGGGTGGTCTGCCCCGTAGCCGGGTCAGGAATCTCACCCAGATAAAAGAGGGCCGAGGTATTCAAGGACATGATAAAAGCGGTAAAACTCACCTCCGGCATCTGACATTTGCCGTCCTTGACAACCCCGCCGGCATCCCGGCATTTTTTTTCATCCATCAGAGCACCTCTTCCTTTTTCCTGGCAACCGGCCACCGCTGCTGCCCAGAAACAGGCAGCCTCAGTGGAGCGAAAAACTCTCAGCCCTTGCTACATATCAAGAACCATGGCATCGGTGATATGATCAAGATCCTTGACCACGGCCAGCTGCTCTTTGCTCAGCAGCATGGTGGTGTTGAGCAGGATGACGTTCCTGGTGGAGTCGGCCTCCACCTGCTGGCCCACGGTCATCCGGGAGATATTCACCCCCAGACCACCAAGGGTGGTACCCAGGGAGCCGATAACTCCCGGCACATCGTCATTGGCCACAAAGAGCATGGGGCCGTCAAGCAGGGCCTCCAGCCGGAAAGAGTTGAGGCGAACCAGACGGGGCTCATGCTTACCGAAAACCGTACCGGCCAGGGTATTTTCACCCTCGCTGGTGGTGACGGTGACGGTGAGCTGACTGGTGAAGGCATCGGAATCGCCGGTCTTGGCCTCAATCACTTTGATCCCCCGGTCCTTGGCAATCATGGGGGCATTCACAAAATTAACCGCATCCTTGAGAATGGGGCTAAAAAGCCCCTTCAGGAAGGAAACCGTAATGGGATCGGTCTTCATCTCGGCCAGTTCCCCGGCAAACTCCAGGGTGACCTCTTTAACACCGCCCTTGGCAATCTGCATGTGCATGGAACCCATCATCTCGGCCAGTTTGGCATAGGGGCCAATCTTGGCCAGGACATCGGCGCTGACGGAAGGCACATTGATGGCATTGGTCACCGTGCCGTTAAGGAGAAAATCGGCCATTTGCTCACAAATGGCAATGGCCACATTGACCTGGGCCTCGGAGGTGGAGGCACCGAGATGGGGGGTGCAGATGAAATTGGGCAGAGCAAGCAGGGGCGTGGTCTCTACAGAGGTGGGCTCCTTTTCGAAGACATCCAGGGCAGCGCCTCTGATCTCGCCGTTTTTCAGGGCCTCGTACAGGGCCTCTTCATCAACAACACCGCCGCGGGCACAGTCAATGAACATGGCCTCCTGCTTCATGGCCTTGAACTCCTTGGTGGAGATCAGTTTGGCCGTCTCTTTGGTAAGGGGCACATGGACGGAGAAATAATCAGCGCGTTGACACAGCTCTTGCAGGCTGACCAGCTCCACGCCGATCTTTTCGGCGATTTCCTTGGGCATATGGGGATCATAGGCAATGACCTTCATCTTCAGGCCCTTGGCCCGGTCGGCAAAAATAGCACCGATGCGGCCGATACCGATGATACCCACGGTCTTGTTGGTCACCTCGCGGCCCTGGAACTTCTTCTTGTCCCAGCCCCCCTCTTTGAGGCGGGCGGTGGCCTGGGGGATATTTCTGGTCAGAGACATCATCATGGCAATGGCGTGTTCGGCAGCGGTGGTGGCATTGCCATCCGGGGCGTTCATCACCACGATGCCGCGCTTGGAGGCGGCAGGAATATTGACATTATCCAGGCCGATGCCGGCCCGGCCCACAACCTTCAGGTGATCAGCGGCCTCGATGATTTCATCGGTTACCTTGGTGGCGCTGCGGATAACCAGGCCATCATAACCGCCGATGATTTTTTTGAGCTCTTCAGGGGCCAGGCCGGTGATTACATCCACTTCGAGTCCGGCGTCCTTAAGAATCTTTTCCCCGATGGGCTCAAGATTGTCGCTGATCAAAACCTTCATGATATCTCCTTAACGATAACGATATATTCCATAGACCAGGTGCGGTCTAAAATTCTCCATGGCCGGCACAGTGAAAGCCATATCTGAGGCACAGAAACGCGCAATATGCTGTGCACACCGTGATTTGTCAAGCATATTTCCGGCATTCCAGGGGGGCAAACCCCGCCTCCCTATCCCGCCTTAGTCTTGAAAACAGGCGGAAAAATCCGCAGGTTCATCTGCCTCTTTCTCGTCAGCCGCCTCCTCCATCTGCCGGCGCCTGTCAAGCTCCTTGGCAAACTCCTCCACCTTCTGCAGGAAAAGCTTCTCGGCAAAGAGCGGATTAGCGATATAGCCCAGGGAGTTGTCGTTGATCTGGGAGATCAGAAAGTCCACTGCCTCCTCTTTGGCCTTTTCATCCACAAAATGGCGTTCCCGGGCAAATTCATGGACAAGAAGATCTTTATAATGATCGCGAAAGGCCGCCTGGCCGGCCGCGTCAAGGCCGGAGCCGGCCATTTCCGCCACAGGCACCGGCAATTCAAGCCGGCAGAGGATCTTGATATACCAGCGGTCACCGGCAACGGGCCGGCAAAAATCAAAGAGGGATATCTTGACCCCGTTGGCCAGGGTCTTTGTTTCAATCAGTTTTTCCTTAAAATCTTTCATCATTCTATGCTATGGTTGCCTCAATTTTCGGAAGGGGTTATGATCGCAGGCGCCCCGGGACCTACCCCAGACCACGCCTTATCCAGCAAAAAAATACTTATCTACATAGCAGCTACGCCATGACTATCTCGACATACAACACCAGGACCGGCAAGAAAGAGCCCCTTGCCACCATCAAAGAAAACCACGTCAACCTCTATGTGTGCGGCATCACAGTGTATGACTACTGCCACCTTGGCCATGCCCGCTCCACCCTGGTTTTTGATATGATCGTCCGCTACCTGCGCTACCGGGGCAAGACGGTGACCTTTATCAGAAATTTTACGGATATCGACGACAAGATCATCAAGCGGGCTGCTGAGCAAAATACCACAACAGAAGAACTTTCCAACCGTTTTATCCAGGCCTTCCACGAAGACATGATAAGCCTGGGTAATCTCACCCCGGACCTGGAGCCCAAGGCCACGGAGCATATCCCGGAGATCATCGAGCTGATCGAGACCCTGATGGCCAAGGAGCTGGCCTATGAGACGGAAGGCGATGTCTATTACCGGGTGGAGAGATTCCCCCATTACGGCGCCCTTTCCGGCCGTAATCTGGACGACATGATGGCCGGGGCCCGCATCGCGGTGAGCGCCAAGAAGGAGAATCCCATGGATTTTGCCCTCTGGAAGAGCAGCAAACCCGGCGAACCAACCTGGGAGAGCCCCTGGGGCCCGGGCCGGCCCGGCTGGCATATCGAATGCTCGGCCATGTCAAAAAAATACCTGGGCGACACCTTTGACATCCATGGCGGCGGCAAGGACCTCATCTTCCCCCACCATGAAAACGAGATCGCCCAGAGCGAAGGGGCCAGCGGCAAGCCCTTTGTCAACACCTGGATCCACCACGGCTTTGTCACCATCAAGGATGAGAAGATGTCCAAGTCGTTGGGCAACTTCCTCACCATCCGCGAGATGCTGGAAAGATATCCGGCCGAGATCCTGCGCCTCTTTGTCTTTTCCGCCCACTATCGCACGCCCCTGGACTTCACCGACCAGGCCATGCACGATGCCGAGACGGGCCTGGACCGCATGTACTCCTGCCTGGCCGCGGTGGCCGGACTGCCCCAGAGCGGCAGCGGCGCCTCCGCCATCGGCAAAAAGGACCGCCAGAAGCTGGAAAAGCTGGAAGAACGCTTCTGCCAGGCCCTGGACAATGACTTCAATACGGCCCAGGCCCTGGGGCACATCTTCGACGTCGTGAAGACCATCAACAAAATCACCCACCACCTGCCGGAGAACCCCGGCCAGGAAGATTTGGATCTCTTGACAAAGAGCAGCAACACCCTGAAAAGAGTCGGTGAGATACTGGGCATCCTCCAGCAGGAGCCGGTGGCCTATCTGCAGGCCAAACAGCAGAAGGTGCTGGCCTCCCTGGAGATCAGCCCGGCAGAGATCGACAACCTGATTGCCCAGCGCAACAGGGCCCGGGACGAAAAAAATTGGGACCGGGCCGACCAGATCCGCGCTGAACTGCTGGTCAAACAGATAGAAATCAAAGACTCTGCCAGCGGCACCACCTGGCAGGTCAAGATATAGATAAAGCCGCCCTTTCTGAAAAAGCCAATTCCCCTTGACAAAGCAGGCCCGGCTTGCTAAATAAACGGCTCCACATCGCGCTGGGAGATCGTCTAATGGTAGGACTGCAGACTCTGACTCTGCCTATCGGGGTTCGAATCCCTGTCTCCCAGCCAACTTCTCTTTTTTTACCCCCTCTCTTTTTTTTCATAGAACCAGACAACCATACTATGGCCTCGCCATAACGTGCCGTCATTATAATGTGCCGTGTAATGTGCCGTCATTGCGAACGAAGCGCGGCAATCCAGGAAATTGCGGTGGCCCCTGAGTCAAAACCTCTGGGTCACTCTTTTGCGTTTCACCCTTCAGCTGCACAAAATAAGATGTCCTATGTAATGCATGGTTCCTGTTCACCACAAAGACACAAAGGCACAGAGGTTTTTTCCCCTTTGTGTCTCTGTGTCTTTGTGTTGAAAAAAAGGATCTCCCCCTGTGGCTGGATACTTTTCGCCTCTGGACTACCGCGTCGCTAGAGGCCACAGCCCCGCAATCTGCCCCGCCTTTCCCTTGAACCTTGGGCCTTGTCCCTTGGCCTTTCACCCTTGTTTTATTACTGCCATAGTCCATGGCAATATCGCCTGATCGCGAAAACAACGGCGTCACCAGAGTTATCGATTGCCCCCCGTACGGTTCACGGCTATACTGAAAATCAAAATTCACAAAAAAAAGGCTTTTAATGCCAGTTTTCACACCACGGAAAAGTTTTTCATGAATAAGCCGCCCAAGATACCATTTTCAGGACCAAGTACCCTTTATCGGGAAAATCGTCTGCCAGTGCAAGCCACCACCGCCGGATACAGTGCCTTAATCGATGCTTATGGACTGGCGGTGCCCTTGCCCCGGACACTTTACGCCACCGGCGAGCGCCATCGGATCGTGGAACAAGACGGTTGGCGTATTCTGACCCCGCGCCACGCGCCCGAACCGAGCCTTGCCGGCCATCTCGGCTTTGCCTTGAAGTATGAGGGGGTGGACCTCGCCGTCCTGAAACGGCTCTTCCTGGCCACCGGCCCCGATCCGATCCTGGCCCTGGTCCAGGCGGCTCCAACCGGCATCTACAGCCGTCGCACCTGGTTTCTTTACGAATGGCTCACCGGCCTTACCCTGGATCTGGCGGACGCAACGGGCGGACGCTATGTACCTGTTATCGATCCCAAAAAACAATACACAGTGGCCGGCGAAAATTCCCGGCGGCATCGGGTGAAAAACAATCTTCCCGGCACCCCCGGATTCTGCCCGCTGGTGTTTCGCACGGAAGCGCTGGACCACTCTATGGCCCTCTCCCTGCGGCAACTCGCCCGCGCCTTCATAGCCGATGTGCCGCGTGATCTCCTGGCCAGAACGGCCGCCTTCCTGTTGCTCAAGGACTCCAAATCCAGTTATGCCATTGAAGGTGAACGCCCGCCCCAGGACCGTATTCAGCGTTGGGGCAGAGCGATCGGCGAAGCCGGCCGCCGCCCCTTTGACCTGGCGGAGATGCTCAGGCTGCAGCGGCTGGTTATCGGTGATGCCAGATTTGTCAGACTGGGAATCCGCTTGGAGGGCGGTTTTATTGGTGAACATGACCGGCAGAACCACCAGCCGCTGCCGGATCACATCTGCGCCCGACCGGAAGATCTGCCCTCGCTGCTCGACGGCATGATCGCCTTTGATCAGGGGGCGGCCAAACAGCTCGACCCGGTCATCGCCGCCGCGATATTGGCTTTTGGTTTCGTCTATAGCCATCCCTTTGAGGACGGCAACGGCAGAATTCATCGTTACCTGATCCACCACGTTCTGGCCCAGCGCGGTTTTAATCCGCCGGGGGTGGTGTTTCCGATATCCTCGGCGATCCTGGAACGACTTGATGATTACCGCCAGGTTTTGGAAGAGTATGCGCGGCGCCTGCTGCCGCTGATCGAATGGGCTCCGACCCCACGCTACAATGTGCAGGTCTTAAACGATACCGGCGACTTTTACCGCTTCTTCGATGCCACCCCGCACGCGGAATTTCTTTACGATTGTGTCCGGAAGACTATCGAGGAAGACTTGCCGCAGGAGACTCAATTCTTGCGCCGACATGATCAGTTCAGGGAATCCGTCCAGGCCCTGATTGACATGCCGGACCGCACCGTTGAATTGCTTCTGCGCTTTCTGCGGCAAGACAACGGGCGGTTGTCCGGACGAGCCCGGCAACGGGAGTTCGCGGCCCTGACCGACAAGGAAGCCGACTATTTCGAAAAAATATACGCCGATATTTTCCAGGAATAAACAAAGGTGACGAAAGCAGCCCCAACACCCCCTGGATTGCTTCGCGCTGCTCGCAATGTTCCAAATGGGGTCTGTATAATGTGCCGTTATTATAATGTGCCGTCATTGCGAACGAAGTGCGGCAATCCAGGAAAGAGCGGTGGCCCCTGAATTCTACCACCTAGGCAATTTTATTTTTACTATGACCTAAATCATGGACCTAAATCATGACCTGAAAAAGTCCATTGACCAGATCGATATTTGGCGCTAAATTATAGTCTCACTTTAGCACTTATTTAAAATCTATATATGGTAACCAAAATGAAAGCTGTATTAGCAAACTGCTCCGCGAGCATATCCGAATTAAAACGTAATCCGAGCGCCCTCATCGAACAAGCAGAAGGAGAGCCTGTAGCCATCCTCAACCACAACAAACCAACTGCCTACCTTATCCCGGCTGAAACCTATGAAGCTTTACTGGAGAGCATAGAAGACTATCAGCTTGGAATTATTGTAAGAGAAAGGCAAAACGAGAAAATTTCAGCCGTCGAAGTGGACATCGATGCATTATAAACTAAAATTTCTACCAACTGCCCTTAAGGAATGGAAAAAGCTTGATAACATCATTCAAACTCAGCTCAAAAAAAAATTAAAAGAACGACTTCAAAGCCCCCACGCACCCAGCAGCCAACTCCGGGGCTTTGAAAACCATTATAAAATCAAATTGAGGTCAAGTGGCTATCGCTTAGTATATGAAGTAATAGATGAGGAAATTTGTATTCTCGTCATAGCCATTGGCAAAAGAAACAAGAACGAAGTGTATAAAAAGGCACAGAAAAGATCTAACCAACAATAGCACAAAAAGGGTGAATGGGGGGCGCACATCTGGACTACCGCATCGCCCCGCTCCTTGCTGTGACGGCGGAGGCTCAAGGGGCAAGATGTAAGGTTCAAGGGGTGGTCCTGTGATGCCTTGCTCGTGTCGAAATGCGGGGTGGGCGGCGTTGCGAAATGATGCGCCGGCACGGTAGATACTACAGCCCCGCAATCTGCCCCGCCTTTCCCTTGAACCTTGGGCCTTGCATCTTGCACCTGATAAAAGCACGTCATTGCGAGCGAAGCGCGGCAATCCAGGAAACAGCGGTGGCCCCTAAATCCAAACCCCTGGACTGCCACGTCGCTCCGCTCCTCGCATATATGGTCCGCCCCTGGTTTGCAAGAGAGAAATGTTGTGAGCATGAAGGAATAGTTGCAGCCATATATCCGGCATCTTGTTGGAGGATTTTGCCCTCCGTGCCCTGATGG
>JAGXFQ010000006.1 GCA_024637145.1 Desulfobulbaceae bacterium | reverse complement strand
CCGAGGTTGAAGTTATGCGCAGTGAGGTTAAGGCATGGGAGTCAGCAAGAAACGGGATGAAAGCCGGGGTCAACTGGCAATTTACTACCGAGGATGCCCGGACCAAACTGAAACGCCTTTATCCAACATTAGAGATGTGAAGAACACTAGGAGGTACGCATCCATGCCCTATGACAGAAACCAGGAATTGCCGGCGCCGGTGCGAGACAATCTGCCTGAAGAGGCCCAGACCATCTATCGCCAGGCCTTTAACTCGGCCTGGGATCAGTATGCTTCCCCGGAAAAACGGCGCGGCAAGACAGAGAGGGAAGAGACCGCGCACCGGGTTGCCTGGTCTGCCGTCAAGCAGGTCTATGAAAAAGGCGACAGCGGCACCTGGCGGCGTAAGAACGCCTAAAAAAAGGGCGGCAAAGAGGCGGCCTCTGCAGGGAGGCGGACAGGGCTTCCCGCCGCTCTTTGCATTGCTCTTTTTTTGAGCAATCCGTAGCAATACGTTGTAATAGGCCATCACATTTTTATCCTGGAATCAGGACAAGGGGGAAGAGCACCATGCGTAAGCGCATCATCCGGCCCGGGCACGAGATGGGCACCGAGCCCGAGGGCTACTGGCTTAATCTGGAAGAAGTGGCTGAGGTGGAAATCACCTCCGAAGATCCTGATCATCCCATAGAACACGCCCTGGTTCCCGGCAGCTCCTCCGGCTGGCGGGCCGCACAGCCCGGCGCTCAGACCATCAGGCTTTTGTTCAATCAACCGCAAAGATTACAGCGGATCTGGCTCCACTTCCTGGAACCAGACAGAGCACGCACCCAGGAGTTTGTGCTACGCTTGTCACCGGACCACGGCGAGACCTTCCAGCAAATTGTCCGCCAGCAATGGAACTTCAGCCCCCAAGGTAACCACGAAGAAATCGAGAATATCCATGTGGATCTCTCGCGGGTAACCCTGCTTGAGCTCGCCATCACCCCTGATATCGACAGTCAAGAGGCATATGCCAGCCTCCAAGAGCTGCGCCTGGGATAAAGAAAAAAAGGAAGGAAGGAAGGAAGGAAGGAAGGAAGGAAAAACATGAAGAATGATGAGGCCGGCCAGCGGCCATTGAACGGCAAAGATCCCTGGACAATGGCGGCAACAGAGGCGGTTGCCCGCCTCAAGTCAGATCCTGACCAAGGTTTAAGTCCTCAAGAGGTTCGCAGCCGTCTGCACCAATATGGTCACAACCGGCTGAAAGCCAGAAAGCAGCGGCCGACGTGGCAGATATTGATCGACCAGTTCATGAATCTTATCGTCTTGTTGCTGGCCGTGGCCGCCGGCGTCTCCTTCCTCCTCGGCCAATTGCTGGAAGGATACTCCATCCTGGTGGCCCTGATCATCAATGTGCTCATTGGCTTTGGCACAGAGCTGCGGGCCATTCGCTCCATGGAGGCCCTGCAGCAGATGACCAGGATGCAGACCAGGGTCCTGCGTGAGGGGCGGATCCGGGAAATCCCCGCCTTTGAACTTGTCCCTGGCGACATTGTGGTTCTGGAAGGAGGAGACATGATCCCTGCAGACCTCAGGCTGATCGAGGCCAACCGGATGCAGGCCGATGAATCCGCCCTCACCGGCGAATCTGTGCCCGTGACCAAGGAAGTCGAGCCCCTGCCGCCGGAGAGGACGCTTGGGGAGCGGACCAATATGCTTTTCAAGGGCACCGCCCTGACCCAGGGCTCCGGGAAGGGAGTGGTGATAGCCACCGGCATGGCCACGGAACTAGGCCACATTTCGGAACTGGCCCAGGGGGCGGAAGCAGAAGCATTGACCCCTCTGGAACAGCGCTTGAACATCCTGGGCCGGAAATTGATCTGGATCACCCTGGGGATCGCCGCCGTGATAGGGGTCACCGGCCTCTTCACCGGCAAAGAGCTGGAACTGATCTTCAAGACCTCCATCGCCCTGGCTGTTGCCGCCATCCCAGAGGGTTTACCCATTGTGGCCACCATGGCCCTGGCCCGGGGTATGTGGCGGATGGCCCGCAAAAACGCCTTGGTCAATCGGCTTTCGGCCGTGGAAACCCTTGGTTCAACCAGCATCATCTGCACGGACAAGACCGGCACCCTGACAGAAAACAGAATGACCCTCGCCATGCTGGTCTTAAACACCGCCCAGGGGGTGACGTATCTCGAGTGGGATCCGGATGCAGAACCGCCCTTTGCCACGGACAGCCAGGGGACAGGAACAGAACCCTTAGAAAAACTCCTTATCGAGACCCTCACCCTGGGCATGCTGTGCAATAATGGCCAGCTTTCAGAAGATGGGGAAGGGATTGGCGATCCCATGGAGATTGCCCTGCTTCGAGCCGGTGGCCTGATGGGGCTGCAACGGGAGACGCTGCTGCAGGCCCAGCCTGAGGAACAGGAAGAGGCCTTCAGACCGGAAACCAAAATGATGGCCACCTGGCACCGCCGGGAGCAGAGTTTTCTAGCGGCGGTGAAAGGGGCGCCTGAGGCCGTGCTCCGCGCCTCAAAGTACATTATGACCCCGGAGTCGGAGCCCCAGGAACTGACTGACGACCGGCGGCAGAAACTCCTGCAGGCCAATGATGCCTTGGCCGCCAAAGGGCTGCGGGTGCTGGGGGTGGCCAGTAAGTCCCGTGAGGCCATTGCAGACGATCCTTACACCTCCTTGGTTTTCATGGGCTTTGTCGGACTCCTGGATCCACCCCGAAAAGGGATCAAGGAGGTTATCGAGGATCTCAAGCAGGCCGGAGTGCGGGTGGTGATGATTACCGGCGATCATCCGGGCACCGCCGCGGCCATAGCTCGGCAACTGAATCTGCCCGGCGATGTGGAGTCGGTGATACACGGCAACGATCTGAAGGCTGCTGCCGATTACAGCCCCCAAGAACGGCACACCATCCTGCAGTCATCCGTTTTTGCCCGCATTTCCCCTGAGCAGAAACTGGACCTGGTCTCTCTTTTCCAGGCCGATGGCTCAGTGGTGGCCATGACCGGCGACGGCGTCAATGACGCACCCGCCCTGACCAAAGCCGACATCGGCGTGGCCATGGGCAGGCGGGGCACCCAGGTGGCCAGGGAAGCCGCGGACATTGTGCTCAAAGACGACAACTTCGCCACCATCGCCCTGACCGTGGAAGAGGGCCGGATCATCTTCAGCAATATCCGCAAGTTTATTGTCTTTCTGCTTTCCGGCAATGTGGGGGCCATCCTCATTGTAGGGTTGGCCATGCTTTTTGGCACGGTCCTGCCTCTGCTGCCCTTGCAGATTCTTTACCTGAATATGATCAGCGACGTCTTTCCGGCCCTGGCCCTGGGGGTGGGCAAGGGAGAGCATGCCGTGATGACCAGGCCGCCAAGACCTGCCAGCGAACCCGTGGTCACCGGTACCCTCTGGCTGCTCATTGTCGGCTACGGCATTCTTATTGCCGGCACCGGCCTGACCGGTTTCTGGATAGCCCTGAGAGAGTGGTCGCTGCCTGCGGAACGGGCGGTGACCATATCCTTTCTCATCCTGGCCTTCACCAGGACATGGCATGTGTTCAACATGCGCGATTTCGGCTCCCATCTCCTGGTCAACGATGTGACCCGCAACCCCTTTGTCTGGGGGGCCGTGACCCTGAGCATTGCCTTGCTCCTTCTCGCCGTCTATTTCCCCCCCCTGGCCAGGGTATTGACCATGGCAACGCCCAGCCCCGGGGAATGGCTCTTTATTCTCGGCATGAGCCTCATTCCCCTGGTGGTGGTGCAGCTCCTGAAACAGTTAACCTTTCTTAATTCCTTTAAAAAATGATATTCTTAAAGAAATTGCAGAACAGGTGGCGCCTGAACCATAGATTCTCGGGCCAGGAGATGATAACAAGAAGCAGAAAAAAAATTACCACGGGGATTTCCTGCCGCGCTGCTGATAAAAAAGTGCGGTGAAAACCAAGACAATAGAAGGGAGGGGACAATGAGTGACAAAAAGATCTCGCAACAGAAGAAACAGGCGCAGCTGGACGAATGGAAGGCTGAGGTGGACAAACTGAAGGCCAAGCTGTCTGGAGCCACAGCAGAGGCACAAGTGAAGATGAAGGAGCAGATTAAGAGCCTGGAAAAAAAGATTGCCGAGGGCAAGGGCAAACTGGCGGAAATTTCTGAGGCCAGTGAAGAGGCCTGGGAGTCGATGAAGGAGAGAGTGGATGCTGCCTGGGATTCCTTGAAGTCCAGGGTCCATGAATCCATAGCGAAGTTCAAGAAATAATAGCCCTCCCCTGACCTCCGATTCAGCGGCGCAGAGAGTGGGGCCGCCGCTGAACCAGTGCTCTTCTCCCAGAGGGATCTGAGCAAACCTGACTGGCTGGCCGAGCAAAGAGAGCAACCAGACCATGCTGCCCTCTGCCCGGCAATCATGCCCCAGCCTGCTTATGCCGATCCGGGGCGGCAAAGCAGACGTAACTCATCACAGGATAAGCCCCCGAAGGTCAAATAACCACGGAACAAGCGGTCGCAGGGTGCCGCAGGTTACGGCAAACGGGGAGGATAAGGATACAAAAATGAAAACCATCATCACCCTCACCATGAATCCGGCCATCGACAAGAGTGCCAACGTGGCGCAGGTCATTGTGGAACGGAAACTTTATTGTCATTCTCCCCGCTTTGAACCGGGAGGGGGCGGCGTCAATGTCTCCCGGGCCATCCGCAAAATAGGGGGTGCATCAATACCACTCTTTCCCTGCGGCGGCCCCACGGGCGACGCTCTGCTGGAGCTTCTCCAGCAGGAGGGCCTCACCGGTCGACCGCTGCCGGTGGAGGGATGGACACGGGAGAACCTGGTGGTGCTTGAAGAGTCAAGCGGCCTCCAATTCCGTTTTACCATGCCGGGCACCCCCCTCAGCGACCAGGAGTGGCACACCTGCCTCGATACCCTCGCCGCCGTGGATCAGCACCCGGCCTTTATCGTGGCCAGCGGCAGCCTGCCCGCCGGTGTGCCGGACGATTTCTACGCCCAGGTGGCCCGCATCGGCAAGAAACTGGGTGCCAAAGTCATTATTGACACCTCAGGAACTCCCCTGCGCCTGGCGCTGGAGGAGGGGATCTACCTGATCAAGCCCAACATCCGGGAATTGGGGGAACTGATGGGCCTGGAACTGGCGGATGAGACCAATCAGGGAGAAATCGCCATGGAAATGGTGGATTCCGGCCAATGCGCGGTGGTGGTGCTCTCCCTGGGGGCGGGCGGGGTTCTACTCGCCACCTCTGACGGCCATGAACGCCTGCAGACGCCGGTGGTGCCCATCAAGAGTAAAGTCGGCGCCGGCGATAGCATGGTGGGCGGCATTGTCCTGAGCCTGGCCCGAGGGAAGGAAGTGCGGGACGCTGTACTGTTTGGCATCGCCGCAGGGGCCGCCGCCGTCATGACTCCCGGCTCGGAACTCTGTCGTGGCGAGGATGTGGAGCGGCTCTATGGGCAGCTGCTTACGGAAAATCATGGGAAACATTGATGGCGGCTGAACAGGAGCACGATCCAGATCAACTGCCCAGCCTCAGGCGTGATGAACACTTGGCCCATACAGGTCATTTCAACGGAAAATTTATTACGAAGTGGTTGCACCCCCCAAACGCCTTGTTGACCAATTTTAATCGTCATCAACGAGGTTCCCTTTTCTTAAAACTGAGGAGATCTACATGATATGGACAAAAGAGGATGGAGGCTGGAATCCTTACCTGGCCGGGGCTTTGCTGGGAATACTGGCTATCCTTTCCGTATATGCCACCACCCTGTGGCTGGGAAAAAGCAGCTACCTGGGCGCCTCAACGACCTTTGTGCGGGCAGCCGGCCTTCTTGAGCAAACAATATCTCCGGAGCACGTGGCAGCCAATGCCTATTTTACCAAGACCAAGGTTCGCATTGATTGGCAGTTCATGCTGGTTACGGGCATCTTCCTGGGGGCGCTGCTCTCTTCCCTCACAGACCGCAGCTTCAAATTCGAAAGCGTACCGCCCATCTGGCAGGAACGGTTCGGCCCGAGCATCTGGAAACGGGGGGCCGGTGCCTTCCTGGGAGGCATCATCGCCATGGTGGGTGCCAGGCTGGCCAGCGGCTGCCCCAGCGGCCACGGCTTAAGCGGCGTCATGCAGCTCTCGGTGAGTTCCCTGGTGGCCGTGGCCATGTTCTTTATTTTCGGCATCATCGTTGCCGCCCTCGTCTATGGAAGGAGATTGTCATGAGCATTGATCAATGGCTGGGCCTGATTACCGGAGTCTTCTTCGGATTGTTACTGCAGAAAGGCCGCGTTCTACGTTTTGAAAAACAGGTCGGCGCCCTGCTGCTGAAGGACATGACCATAGTCAAGTTCATGTTTTCGGCGATCCTCGTCGGCATGGTGGGCATAACCTTGCTTACCGATGCCGGGATTATCACCGCCAGCCACAAATCCATGAACTTGGGCGCTGTGCTGCTGGGCGGGGCCCTCTTCGGCGTTGGCTGGGCCGTGATGGGCTTCTGTCCAGGCACCTCCATCGGCGCCCTGGGTGAAGGACGCTGGCATGCCTTGTTCGCCATTGCGGGCATGGTGGCAGGGGCTGCCCTTTACGCGGAACTCTACCCCTTCTTCCAAGCAACGGTGATGACATGGAAAGAGTTCGGCAAGATCGGGCTGCCGGAGGCCTTGGGAGTCTCACCATGGCTCATCATTCCTCTCTTCTGGGCCGCAGCGATCTCCCTCTTCTTCTGGTTTGAAAAAAAGAAACTCTAACCCTGGAGATCTGACCAAATCCTTGCCAGGCACCGCGGCTTTCAGTCGCGGTGCCTGGCGTGGCGACTCAGAGGCCCTTGCCCGGCAACCAGGCGGCCCGGCTGGTGCCTGTGCCGCACCCGATCAGAATGTCTCTACCTTCATGGCCCCTTCTCCTTGCCCCTCAAAGACGGGAACAGGACATGGTCCTGCCGGGTGACCGGCGAGGCGGCCAATCTGCGCAGTGTTATCTCTGTAAATTGCTTGACAAACAAACATCTTGACAATCAAACAATATTTCTCTATTTTTCCCTCTCTTTCCCATTGCCTTCAGGTTGCGGTGCCACAGGCCCGCAGCAGCAGTGGACAACACCTTTTCCAAAGAGAGAGCACCGCCTATGCATACCCATTCCCTTGCCACCTGGCAGCACCCCCATGATTTCGCCATGCTCAAGGCACAGGGTGAAAAACGGACCTGGCAGGTGCTGATCATCACCGCCATCACCATGCTCTTTGAGATCGCCGCCGGCATAACCTATGGCTCCATGGCCTTGCTGGCGGACGGGTGGCACATGGGCACCCATGTTGCCGCCTTCATGATAACCATTTTCGCCTACCGTTTTGCCCGAAAGCATGCAGACAACAAGGCCTTTGCCTTTGGCACCGGCAAGGTGAGCGTGCTGGGTGGTTTTGCCAGCGCCATCGCCCTCATCGTGGTGGCCCTGATCATGCTCATCGAGTCTGGGCAGCGCCTCCTGGCCCCGCAACAGATCCATTTCAACGAGGCCATTGGTGTGGCCGTTTTGGGGCTGCTGGTTAATATCTTGTGCGCCTTCCTCCTGCAGGGCAACCACGATCATGGCCATGGCCATGATGAGAGCAGCCAGCCCCACCATCATGACCACAATCTCAAGGCCGCCTATCTGCACGTCCTGGCCGATGCCCTCACCTCTCTTCTGGCTATTGCCGCCCTTATCTGCGGCAAATATCTGGGCTGGAATTGGCTTGATCCCCTGATGGGCATCGTAGGCGCCGTGGTTATCTCCCACTGGGCCTATGGACTGTTGCGGGAAACCGGCAACATCCTGCTTGATGGCAGCATGCCCCCACAGGAGCTGGCCGCCATCAAAGAAAAAATCGAGGCGACGCTGGATAACCGGATTGCCGACATGCATGTCTGGAAGGTGGGGCCGGCCCATCATGCAGCCATCATCTCCATTGTCACCCATTACCCGCAAAAGATCGATTACTACAAAAAGTTGCTGGGCGCCTTCCCCACGCTCTCCCACCTCACCCTTGAAATCCACACCTGTGAGGAAGAGTCATGCCTGCCCCTATGAGCGAGGTTGCCAAACTTTCCCAGCAGTTAGTTGAATTGTATGAAAAGCTCTCGTCCTGGGAGGAGGATGTGGTGAAAAACTCCGGCCTTTCCACGGCCCAGATGCACACCATTGAGATTGTCGGCCATGAAGAGGGTTCTCCCCTGCGCATGAAGGAACTGGCCAAAAAGATGGGCGTGACCACCGGCACCCTCACCGTCATGATTGACCGATTGGAACAGCAGGGAGTGCTACAAAGAACGCCCCACCACACGGACCGCCGTTCCTACCTGATTGCCCTGACCCAAAAGGGGCAGACCCTTTTTGTTGAACACCACCAATACCATTTGCGGCTCACGGAAGAGATTACCGCCACCCTGTCCGCAGAGGAACAGGCGCTGTTTGGCGCTGTTCTGGGAAAGATCATCAGCCAAATGTAAGGGGGGAAAACGGTTTTTCCCAAAGGATAAAAACGTCATCCCCTTTTTTTGCAGGGCAGATATACCTTACCGCAGATGCGCAAGGTGGCCAGCCATGGCCGTCCACCTTGCGCATCTCCCAGAGTCCATTCCACCCCTGACCTCTCGAGCATTCCTTCAGATAATTTTACCAATTATAACCGATACCTACGGTGTAAACAAAGCGGCCATCGTTAAAATTATCATCCGCATCGTTGGCATTCTTGAAAAGAAATTCATATTCTATCATGCCATAGAAGAAAGTGCTTTCGGTGGCCGCATATTTGAGGCCAACCTCCGGTCCGGCAATAAATTGATCCTTTATTTCATCACCATACACCCAACCGAAACTGGCACCGACCACCGGTGTCAACCGGGGCATATTAAACTGCCCTAAATCAAAATTATAATCCATGCCCACCCGGGTGGAGGCATTCCATTGGCTGCCACCGGGCAGGTCCGCAAAGGCCAATCCCTGCCGAACAAAAGCCTCCCATGACTCTGTCAGGAAATAACCAAAAAAGGCTTCCGTGGCAAGGGTGGTACCGTCGAGACTCTCGTCGCTGCTGCCACTGCCGGATAAGGCCAGTTCCATATCGCCGGCTGCATATCGAAAATCTTCCGACTGGGCATGGGCGACCAGGGGACAGCAAACAAAAAACATTCCTCCTAAAACCATGGCTAATTTCTTCATCTCAGTTCTCCTTATCTCATATTTAGCAGATTGTTCTATCCTTTTTCACCTCATTCTTAACCCTCTTTATCCTTATTTGATAAAGAGTCTTCTGTTGACCACGCACCTCCTTTCCTTTTTTTTAAGAACGACTTAGACACATAACAACAAGAAGTTACACTCTTGAAACCAAGAAGGGCCACCTCTTAAAATCTCTCTTTTCTATCACCCTCATAAGGCCTCCTCAACAATCATGAAGGCCGGGAACCTGCTGGCGGAGAATCTCTGCCCGGTTTTGGCTACAGCACCGGGCCGCAGGATCAGCAATACATACATTCTCTAACGACCGAGGATTTCAGCCACCTCTTCCTGGCTCAGTACCTGGGCAACATAGCCGCCTTCACCAATAATTTTTTCTATATTCCGCACATAAGCCCGGAGATGTTCCTCCGAGCCCCCCAGCAGCGTGCCATAGGTCTTGATGAGCACCTTCTCTTTTGTATGGTCAAGGCCACATTCACCCCTGCCGATATCAGAGAAAGTCCTCACGATGAAATCCGGGCAGTGCGCTACTTCCTGCATATTGAGTTCCGCGCTAAAGGCCCCTGCATAATAGGCCTCCAGAACATCTTCCATGCCACGCTCCACCAAGGCATTAAAGCGATCTTCAAAATAGGCGCCATAGACGGGATCCAGAAAAACCCCCACCGGGTCATCCGTTTTCGGATCATGAATCGGATCATCCACCTGATACCTGGCAAGTTTTTCCTCCACGGAGTCCGTATATTTTTGCTGCGAAGGCACCATATGGGCAAACACTTGTTCGGCGAAATAGGTATTTCCCAAGGTAATAGAGAGATCGCGGCCAAGTTTTTCCGTAAGCCGCATGAAGATCAGATGCTCTCTCTCTCCCTTGCCCAACTCGACCTCTACCAAAGATATTTTTTCCCCGTACAGCAGGCCAGCGGCAAGCACCATTATTCCCAGGAACGTCAGGGCTGCAAGGTATTTACTACTTTTCATGGCAATCTCCTGTTGCGGATAATGCTTTAAAAAGAGTTCATCAACCTTGGGCTGCGGCAAGGAAAATTATCTGGCCGCCCAGCGCCACCATTACCGCCAACCCTATGACCTCTGCCCTCAGGGAGCGGCCAAGGGGCGTTGGGCGGCCGTGGAGAGATTATTCTTTTTCCACAGGGCAAACTAAAAAACAACATCCGGGCTGCCGGCCCGAAGAGGAGATCTCTTCGGGCAGCAACGATGCTTTGCCCTCTTTCAGATTATCGGGCTCCCCAATCCCCTTGGCAGGCCGCCTGCCGAATAGATCCTTCCATTTTATTATCGAACTGGCAGACTGCCGCCGTCAAGGATAATCTGCAGGCCAACACCTCTCCTTATCCGCTTGTAATAAGGGCAATCTTCGCAACAAGCATCTCGGCTTATTGTTAAGTCTTGAATTTGGTTGAAAAAAAAAGGGGGAGGGAAAAGGGAGTCAGACCCGCTTTTGGCTTTATTTTTTAAAAAAAATAAAAAAGGTCCAAACCGTTAGGCAGCGAATAGGCCCTAAGGTGGTTCCCTTAGCAGGCCTCTGGACAGAAAAATAGGGGCATCCGGCATTTGCCGGGGCCGGTCACTCTAAGTGACCGGCAATGAAGCCGGTGGTCCAGGCGGCCTGGAAATTATAGCCGCCGGTAATGGCATCGATGTCCAATATTTCACCGGCAAAATAGAGGTTTGGGCACACCTTGCTCTGCATGGTCTGCAGATCGACACTCTCCAGGCTTACCCCGCCGCAGGTGACAAACTCCTCCCGAAAAGAGGTGCGCCCCGTGACACAATAGACATCATTGGTCAACACATTCACCAATTTATGCAGCCCTTTCTTGCCCAGTTCTCCCCATTTTTTCTCCGCCGGCAGTGCACTTTTTTCCAGCAGATAACGCCATAATCTCTCCGGCAAACCATAGGGTCTGACATTTGCCAGGAATTTATGGGAATGCTCCTGGACAAGGGCCTGCAGCCGCGCCGACACCACCTCATTATTGGGCTCATGGAGCCAATTCACCTGGACCTTGAACGCATAGCCTTTTTCATTCAACAGCCGGGCCCCAAAAGAGGAGAGTTTGAGAATGGCCGGGCCGCTCATGCCCCAATGGGTAATGAGCAGGGGGCCTTCAGCCTTGAGCCGGGTGCCCTGGATGGCCACCCGGGTTTTCTCCACCACGATACCCTGCAGTTTTGTGACCGATTCCGTCGGCATGCTGAAGGTAAACAGCGAGGGCACCGGATCGACAATCTGGTGCTGCAGCTTTTCCAGCCATACCAAACCCGTTCTGTGCGGGGAGCCGCCGGTGGCGACTATGACCTTGTCAAAAAGACGCGCCTCGCCGGCAGCGCCGCGAAACTCCAATTTCAGCCTCGCCCCCACCGGCCTGATGGCCTTGATGGCGCACCCCATTTCAATGTCGATCTTTAAGCGGCTGGCCTGTGCCAGAAAACAGTCAATGATGCTTTGGGAATCTTGGGAGCGCGGAAAGACACACCTGTCTTCCTGCATCACCAGGGGCACACCCCGCGACGAAAACCACGCCATGGCATCCTGGTTGTCAAACCTGTGAAAAGCCTTTCTCAAGGCCCTGCCGCCGCGGGGATAGGCGGCAACCAGCTCTTTGACGGAAGGGCAGCCGGTGGTGACATTACACCTGCCGCCCCCGGACACCTTGACCTTGGCCAGGAGTTTTTCTGTTTTTTCAAAAATGACCACATGGGCCTCTGGATATTTTTCCTTGGCCGTAATGGCCGCAAAGAAACCAGAGGCCCCCCCTCCCACTATGGCAACTTCCATCTTGATCCCTTTTCAATACCGCAACGCACCAGGTGCCTCTTTTATCATCTTTGCAGCGGCCAGACGCTTTGTGGCGGCGGCCGGCTGCCTTTGGTCTGCACCATGCATAAACCACGCAAGCAGGGAAAGCCACCAAGAAAGCGGTCATGCCAGGAAAATCCCCTCTTCTGCCCAGGCGTGTTGGTTTCCTTCTGCCCTGGCGCTGTTGTCCTCACCGGTTGCCGCCAAGCAGCACGGGACAAAAGCCGGGCCAGGCACCCTCTCTTTTGCCTATTGAGCAAGGCCTAAGGCCTGCCGTTTTTGCCTGATCCGCTCATCAATAAGATCAGCAGCCTTAAAGGGATCAGGTTCAATAGCGAAACAGGCACCCAGCAGATCGTCAAGCCCCTTGACGGCCAGCTTGGTCACCAGCTCAGAACCGGTGATATTGGGAGGATGGCCCAGATGGGTGTAGATGCCGGAGGCAACGCAGTACATACCGATGGCAGCGGCCTTTTCCGAATACCATTCCGGCGACGAGCCGGCCAGAGGCAGATCAGAGATATCAACGCCCAGCTCGTTGGCAAGAAGGGCGGCCAGCTGCAGAATCCGGGCGTTATCCACACAGCTCCCCATGTGCAGGACCGGCGGAATCGCCAGGGAACCGCAAATCTCTTGGAGCCCTGAGCCGGCCATGGCAATGGCCTCAGGCACCAGCAGGCCGGCCTTGCCGGCGGCCGTGGTCACACAACCTGTTACCAGCACCAGAATATCCTTCTTGATCAGTTCCCGGGCCAGATTGACATTGCAATAATCCTGCTGATATTTGGGATTATTACAACCGACAATGGCAACCACCCCCCGGATCTTGCCCGCCTTGATGGCGTCAATAAGGGGGGTCAGGGTGCCGCCCAGGGCCTCCAGCAAAAACTCATTGGAAAAGCCGGTAACCAAGGCCACAGGCCCCTGGGGAATCTCAACCCTGTCAGGGTTCCGCAAGGAAAAGCGGTCAATGGCCATCTCCACCACCTTCCAGGCCTGCTCCCTACCATTATGCATCTCAAATTTGACATGCTCGGCGCCGCTGAACTTCGCCTTATCCGCCGTGGTGATCATCTTGGTGTGGTAGCAATTGCCAACCGTCACCAGGCTGGGCATAATGCATTGATAATCAACAACGATAAGCTCCACCGCGCCGGTGACAATGGCCAGCTCTGTCATCAGATGGTTGCCGGCCATGGGAATCCCCTGTCGCATCATCAATTCATTGCCGGTGCAGCACAGGCCGGCCAGGTTAATGCCGGCAGCACCCTTTTTCCGGGCCAGGGCAATCAGGGCCGGATCATTCACTGCCTCGACAATCTTCTCGGAAACAATGGGATTATGGCCATGCACCAGAATATTGACCTGATCCTCCTTGATAACCGCGAGGTTGGCCAGTGATTTGCGGGGCCTTGGCGTCCCGAACAGGATATCGGAAACCTCGGTGGCGATCATGGAGCCGGCCCAGCCGTCCGCCAGGCAGGTACGCGCACAGTGCAACATGGTGTTGGCGGCATCATTATCGCACCCCATATGGGTGCGATGCATCATCTCGGCAATCTCCCGATCCACCCCCTTGGGGGTTATGCCCAGATTCTGCCAGATCTCCCGCCGCTTGGCAGGAACCCGGCATAAAAAAGAGAGCTGGGGCAGCTGGCTGCCGTAATTGGCGAAAAACAAATCGCAGACATCCCGGCCCACCTCAAGAACCGTCCGCCCCTCGCTGACAATCCCCAGTTCAGCGGCCAGGCGCCGCAATTTTGCCTCATCTTTTATAATATAATCTTGAGTCGTGCCCAGGACCACGGCCTGGAGGGCCTCGATACAGTCCCGGCCATGGTCGGAATGGCCGGCAGCCCCCCCGGCGACAAAACGGCCGAAATTACGGGCCACAATCACATCGCCATCGGCCCCGCAGACCCCCAGAGGGGCTTTCTTGCTGATGCGGCAGGGCCCCATGGTGCAGTTTCGACAGGAAAGGCCGCTGGCACAGAATAGACAGTGGGGAGTCTGCTGTTCCAGCCGATCCCAGGCGGTCTCCACCCCATCTTTCTCCGCCTTGCGCAGCATCTGCCTGGCATCATCCCATAGAGATTTCTCGTCAATGGTTTGTTTCTGTTTGGTCATAACAATACCCCTCTCAGTTACACTACAGAATTTAAACAGTCGATCTATTGAGCTTTATATCAAGAGTACCTTCCGGACCAAAACAAAAAGAGCAGCCCCTGCCCTTTACGCTCTTTTGCTGCCCTAAAAGGCGCACCAAAAGGTGGCCGGCTGCCTCTCACTCCGGCAACTCCATACCTTCAGGCTCCCCAGGTTCAGCTTTTAGTCGCCAGCGCTTCTGGAGGGCCGGCATGTTTTTACTGTGGGTGAGAATGACGATCTCATCGCCTTTGCGAAAAGTGGTTTCTTCCTCAGCATGATGAAACTTGCCATCCCGGTAATAGCAGATGACCTTGGCATCTTGGGGCAAGTCCAGATCCTTGACCGACGCTGCCTCTTCCTCTTTGGCAATCATGGTGAAAAAGCGGGCCTCACCCTTGATCACTGTCGACAATTCAATGTATTCGCCACCGCCCACCAGCCCTTCCAGATAACGGCTTATGGTGCGAGAGGGGATAATGGTGTCCGTCAGGCCCAGCTCATGGCAGATACCCTCGAACTGCGAATCGCCGATGCTGGTCACGATGCGTTTGAAGCCCAGGGAACGACCCACCAGGCTGGCAATGACATTGGCCTGATCGCTATTGGTGAGGCAGAACAGGAAGTCAGTCTGAGCAGGATTGACCTCCCGCAGGAGATTGGGCTGACTGCCATCGCCATGCAGAAAGCTGCAATCCATCTCTGCCGACAATTCATCGATCTTCTCCTTGTTGGTCTCAATGATGATGACCTGGTGCCCCTTTTTGATGAGGGCCTTGGCCGTTTCAATGCTCAAATTTGCGGCACCGACAAATACTGTTCTCATATTCCCTCCATTCTTCTACCAAACCAGGCGCCGGGATAGAGCAGCACCAACCAGGCGATAATTTCCAGTCTCCCCATCAGCATATCAAGGCATAACACCGACTTGAGCAAGGAGGGCAAGGTTTCCCGGCTCAACCCCACGGAGAGCCCCACCGTGCCGGTGGCCGAAACCACTTCAAATAAGGAATCAAGGGGATCGTAGCCCATGGCCACAAAGAAGAGCCAGGAGAGGGCGACAACCGCCATAAAAAGCAGGATAAGCAGCAGGGCCGCATGGATCTCGCCCTCCTGCAGACGGCGACCGGCCAGGCGGGGTTCGATAACAGCATGTCTGGGCAGACAGGTGCGCAGCAGCACCAGCCTAAAGACGCTGAGGACGATCAACAACCGCAACAGCTTGAAGCCGCCGGCCGTGGAGCCCATGCCGCCCCCCACCAGCATGGAGAAGATCAGAACCAGCTTGGAGCCTGCATCAAGCTCACCACACGATATGGAGGAAAAACCAGCGGTTGTCTGCGCCGAAACAGCCAGTAAGGGCGCGTGGTGGAGGATTTGCGGCCAGGCCATATCTCCCCGAAGGGACATGGTGCCCCCCACTGCCAGAAAAACACCAAAAGAGGCGACAACAACGGCCCGGAGCTGCAGAGATTCCACGGCACTGTGACGAGTGGTCCTGACTTTTCGATAATAAAAGAGCAGGGGGATGGCGCCGCTGAGACAGAGCAGGGTAATCCACACCTGGGCAGGCCAGCCCAGGGCCCCGAGACTGCTGTCGTGGGGAGCAAACCCCCCGGTGGAGACCGCTGCCAAGGTATAAAGGATGCCGTCCAGCGTCCCCATCCCCGTTAACCAGGCGCCAAGGATGCCCAGGATGGTCAAGGCGCCATAGACCTTGAGGACCAGACGGGCGTGGGTGCGGGTGCCACCCACCAAATCATCGTGCTCTGTATCGGCGGCCGTCAGCCCCTTGGCCATCAACCCCGGTTGCACAACCAGGGCCAGGGAGAAGACGACAATGCCCAGGCCGCCGTACCACTGCATCCAGGCGCGGCCAAAAAGATAGGAGGGCGGCGCAGCCACCAGGGTCGTTTTGGTACTCAGTCCGGTGGTGGTCACGCCAGAGATGGCCTCGAACAAGGCATCCCCGAAAGCCATTCCCGTTGCCATCATCGGATAGGACATCACCAGAGGCGTAAAGAGAAAGATCAGCGCCACCAAGACCATGGCTTCATTGCTCTGCACCATGGCCGGGGTGCGCAACCGGGCCAGGCCGGCCCCCAGAATGGCGAGGCCGCTGGTCACCAGGCCATAGCGCAGGCTGATGGCAGTGTCGCCCAAGAGCAGCGACATCAGTAGCGGCACCAGGGTCAGGGCGGCAAGCACCAGGCAGAATTGGCCGAAGTAGTTGAAAACCACCCGAAGGCGCACCGTGTACCGGAGTTCTGTTGCCTGTTTAGCCATAAAAAACGCCCGTCACTTTTTGATCAGGGAGAAGGGTGCCCGCCTCAGCAGCTCCTTTGCCAAAGATGTTTTTTCCTGGCGGGAATCCCGTCACCGCCAGGATGGCCTTTCTGCTCAGCAGCCCTGTATGTTCCAGATGCCGGATGCCCCGAAAAGGCCTCCGGATACCGGGAGGCCAGCGCCTCCATATTCTTATTTTCTGGACACCTTGATAACCAAGAAGATCAACAGAACCACCACCAATACGCCGATGGGCATCCACATCCCCACTCCTTCACTCCCTGCCCAGCTGCTCATTTGATTCATCTCTTATCTCCTTTTCGGTTGCGCTGCCTCCAGGCCACAAGCCCTCTTACCCAGAAGTTAGGTGACGGCAGCAAGATTTTTCCCGTAAAAAATGCTGGAACAAAATGGCTATCAGTTCTTCCTGACACCCAGCGATTCGTAACCGGAGATGACATCAAAGAGTTCTTCATCAATGCCGCTCTGCCGCAGACGATGAAAGGTGCCGCCCAGCTCCTCCAGCAGTTCTTCGATATTTTTTTCAGCGCGCTGCATGGCCGCCAGGCGGCTGGCGTTTTCGCTGGCCAAGGATTCGGCACAGGCCTTGAACAGGGAGATAAAAAGATATTCGCGGATGAGCGCCGCCAGGGTCCTTTCCCTCTCCACCAGAAACTGAGGCAGGTTGCCGGTGGGCCAGCGGCCTTCACTGAGCTCGCGACGCCATTTGTCGTCCAGGGGCAGCAAGCGCTGGCTGACTTGATCATAAAGATTCTGGGCCTGGGGGCGGTTGTAAAAGAGGTAAACATGGTCGATCTCACCGTGGCGGCGCTGCCTCTCCAGAGTAGTGAGAATTTCTGCCACCAGCGGGGTGATTGCCGTGACGGAATTGGGCACTATAAAGCCTCCTGCCGGCGGCAGCCCGGCATCCTCCAGCCGCAGGTGCAGCCGCTCGCCCACCGCCCACACCTTTTTCTCCCCGGCCAGCGCCCCCAAGGCCTCTCCCGTAAAATCCACCAGCGCTTCATTGAATTTGCCCACCAGCCCCTGGTCGGAGCCAAAGACCACCACCCCCACCGCCCTCTTCTGCCGTGGTTCTGAGGGGGCCGCGCCCCCAGCCACTCCCTGCCCCCCAAAAAAGGCAATCAATCCCAGCTCCACAGTGCGGTCATAATCAGCCAGGGCCTGAACCGCTCTTTCGTACTGGCCTATGTTGGAGGCGGCCAGGGCCTTCATGGTTCGCACCACGGCCTGGAGCTTTTCGGCACTCTGCATCTTGCGCTGCAAATTCCCCAGGGTCTCGCTCATGCTTCCCCCTGCCAAGGCTCCAGGGCCTTGCCCGCCCTCTCCAGCACCAGCTGGCGATCCTCAGCCGCCAATTTATTCGCTGTGAAAAACCGCGCCACCACGTCCTCCGGCAATTCCCCGGCAGAGCGGCGCAGGGCGTCTTCGGCCTCTGCCATCTTGTCGAGCTCCACATTATCCAGGAGCCCCTCCATGAGAGCCAGCAGCACGATGATCTGTTCAGGCACAGAGATGGGGGAGAACTCCGGCTGCTTGAGCGAGGCGCGGATGCGCCGGCCATGCTGGATGGTTTTCCGGGTCTCTTCGTCAAGTCGCGCCCCGAACTTGGCAAAATTCTCCAGCTCTTCAAACTGCGAATAGGCAAGCTTTAGGGAGCCGGCCACGGCCTGATAAGCCGCCAATTGCGCCTTACCTCCCACCCTCGATACGGATTTACCCACATCAACAGCGGGCAAGACCCCCAGCTCAAACAGATTCGGCGACAGGTAAATCTGGCCATCGGTAATAGAAATAAGATTCGTTGGAATGTAGGCCGATATGTTCTGGGCCTCGGTTTCAATAATGGGCAAGGCGGTAAGTGAACCGCCCCCAAGTTCTTCGCGCAGATGGGTGGCCCGCTCCAGGAGCCGCGAATGGATATAGAAAATGTCGCCGGGAAAGGCCTCCCGGCCGGGAGGGCGGCGGAGCAGCAGGGAAAGTTCCCGATAGGAGCGGGCATGGTGGGTGAGATCGTCATAGACGATGAGCACATCACGGCCCTGCTCCATGAAATGCTCGGCAATGCTGGTGGCCACGTAGGGCGCGATATAGGTGAGGCCGGGTGGATCATTGCCTTCGCTCACCACAACGACGGTATACTCCAGGGCCTCCTTTTCCCGGAGATTGGCCACCACCTTGGCCACGGCGGAAGACCGCTGGCCGATGGCGCAATAGACGCAGATCACATCCTTGCCGCGCTGGTTCAAAATGGTATCCATGGCAATGGCGCTCTTGCCGGTCTGCCTGTCGCCCAAAATCAATTCCCGCTGGCCGCGGCCAATGGGAATCAGAGCATCGATAACCTTGATACCGCTCTGCAGGGGCCGGGTCACCGGAGCACGATCCATGATGGCAGGGGCCTCCCGTTCTATGGGCAACCTCTGGCTGTAGGGCACGGGCCCTTTATTGTCCAGGGCCCGGCCGAGGGGGTCGATGACCCGCCCCAGCAAACCATCTCCCACGGCCACATCCATGACCCGGCCGGTGCGTTCTACCTCATCGCCCGTATGGAGGAGGCGGTATTCACCAAGCAGCACCACGCCGACAGCATCCTCGTCGATATTAAAGGCAATGCCGTACACCTCACCCGGAAACTTTAGCAACTCCTCAAAACCGACCCCCGGCAGGCCGGCAACCCGGGCAATACCGGTATCCACACTGATGATGGTTCCCACCTCCCGGGGCGCCAGGGACGGGGTGAATGCTTCCCGCACCTGATGTATCTCGGCAAAGGTGGTGTCGAAGAGATTTTGGAGACTTTCGGGGTTGTTGTTCATGGGCTCTTGGTGGACGCTGATGTTGAAAAACGGCGGACTATGAGTCTCCCCGAAATGATAAAGAACAGGGGCACCCGGGCAGAAAGCCAGACCTCAGGGCGCTGAAGCCTGACTTTCTGCCCGGCCGGTCGGTTGGGCCTTCTCTTGCAGAAGTTCGGCAAGTTCCTGTTCCAGGGAGGCCAGATATTCGGCAATGCTCCAGGCCACCTTTTGCCCATTGGCGGCAAGTTCAATACCGCTGATCAGGTCCGGCGCGGTCTCAAAGCGCACCTGCCGTTCCCGGCCCAGGATTTCCTTGATCGCCTCGGCCGTGGCCTCGGCCTGAGCCGCTGACAGCTCAACGGTGGTACGCACCAGCAGCGGGGCAGATGACTCCTTGAGCACCGAAAGCAGCGCCCCCTTTTCCTTCTCCTTTAAGGCCCCCAGCCGCCGGATAAAGACCTCAACCAGCCGCTCTTCCAGAGTGGCGCCCGCGAGATCAGCCAGCGCCTTCCTGGCAATGGCAAAAACTTCCTGGCGGGTGCGGCGGCTGATGGATTCATAGAGGGAGCGCTCTTCTTCTCGCACCGCTTTTCCCTGTTGTTGCCGCAGGGTCATGGCGTCCTGCCGCGCTTCTTCCAGGAGCCGCTGCCGTTCAGCCTGCACCTCCTCGGTGGCTTCCCGCCAAAGGCCGGCCCGCTCTTTGGCAAACGCCTGGTTCTTCTCCTGAAAGGCGTTGCGTTCCTGGCGGGCTTGCTCCTCTTTGGCCTCCGCCTCCGCCCACTTGGCGGCCACCCTTTTCTCCCGCGCATCAAGGGCGTCCAGAATAGGCCTGTAGAGGAACCGCTTCAGAAGCCACACCAGGATGAGAAAATTGAGGACCTGGGCACTGATGGTGAACCAATCGATTAACATGGCTACTGTCCTGCTGTCTGGCTGATAACATGGTTCCAAAATGGATTGGCGAAGAGGAGAATCATGGAGATCACGAAACAGTAAATGGCGGTGGACTCAATCATCGCCAGGCCCACGAAGAGCGTCCGGGTAAGAGTGGCGGAGGCATCTGGCTGCTGGGCCAGCGAACTCAAGGCTGTGGCGACGGCGCGGCCCTCGCCCAGGGCCGGCCCAATACAGCCGATACCGGTGGTGAGACCGGCGATGATAATGGATGCCACTGCAATATAGGTCATGCTGTCCATACTCCCTCCTTTATCTGTTGTCGTTCATGCTTCACTCTTTTGCCTCGTCTGTTGACCTGGATACACGCACCCGGGTAGCAGCCGCGATATAAACCGTGGCCAGAATGGTGAAGATATATGCCTGCACCATGCCGGTGAGCAGCCCCAGGGCCTCCATGATGATGGGAAAGAAAAAGGGGGTGATGCTCAGCAGAATGGCGGCGATCATGGACCCGCTCATTATATTCCCAAAGAGACGCACCGCCAGGGCCAGGGTGCGGGAGATCTCGCTGATAATGTTAAACGGCAGCATGAACATGGTGGGCTTAGCGTAGGACTTGAAATAACCGATGACACCCTGTTCCTGGATGCCGAAAAGAGGCACTGCCACAAATACGCAGAGGGCCAGCGCCGCCGTGGTGGAGAGGGAGCCGGTGGGGGGCTCGTAGCCGGGAATGATCATGCAGAGGTTGGCGGCGGTGATAAAGAGAAAGAGGGTGCCCAGAAAGGGGAGATATCGGCGCGGTTGACTCAGCCCCACCTCTTCAATCTGTTGGACAATAGTGGTGACGATGGTTTCGAGAAGATTCTGCCAGCGGGAGCGCTCCAGGTCCGTAGAGAGATTGCGGGTAATGAATCTTGCACCCACAGCGAGCAGCAGCATCAGGGCCCAGGTAAAGACAATGGTGGCGTTGAGGCTGAGAAAGCCCTGCTGCCAATAGATGATCTGGTCAGGGCTGAGATTCATGGCTGGGCTCCGCGGCAGGTCCTGCTTGGTGCCGCTGGCTTTTCCTTGATGCGGCTGAAGCGGGTCACCCCGAGCCGGGCCAGGGCAAAGCCCAAGAGACAGAGCACCATTCTTTGCCAGTGGCCGTTGGCAACAAAATAAAAGCCGGCCAGGACCAAGGTCGTCCGCACCACCATACTGCCCAGAAACCAGGCCGCCGGCCGGCTGGAGGTAACCCCTCTGCCAACCGTCCACCACAGGCCGCCGAAAAAAATCATCCCCAGCAGAAGGCCCGCCAGCCCCGCCATGACCAGACCCGTAATCTCATTCATCCTTCTCCTCCCTTTCCTGCCGCATGGCCAGGTCTTCCTTGGTCAACCAGCGCCAGGCATTGAAGCAGCCCAGGGTCAAACCCGCCACCAACAGGGCCAGCGTCCAGGAGCGGCTGCCTGGGTAGCGGCTGTCCAACCAGAGACCAAGCGCTGCACCGAGCAGGGTGGGAATGGCCACTGACCAGCCGATCAACCCCATCATGCCCAGGCCGAACCAGACGGTATCTTTCCCATGCCGCTGTCTCCTGAGCTTGCGCGCCGCCTTGGCGCCGATCAGCCTGCTGAAGGCTGAGCCACCCTGGTCGTTCTCCTTTTTCTGCTCTTCATTCATGGCGAAACTCAATGAACCGGCGGATAAAGCCGCTTTCCATTTTGACCAGCACCTCACGGAAATGCTGCTCCCGCTCATCAAGGTCCAGAAACTCCCGCTCCACCGCCCCCCGTAATTCCTTAAGAGGAATGCCGCCCATGGCATTGCGCACGGAGATAAGGACCTCATAGCCGCTCTTCACCAGCACGCCCTCATCAACGGCAAGATAGACCTCCCCTTGGGCGGCGGTTTCATAGGTGAGGATGCCGGGGGCCAGGGGGGCAACGCAATCGAGCCGGTGGGGGAGGAAGCCGAAAGCCCCCTGGGGCGTTTCAGCCACCAGGTGTCTGACCTCCTCTTGCACCGTAAAAACCCGAAAGGGCAAAAGCACCTTAAGCTTCATCAACATGATCTGCATCCTCCTCGCCCCCCTTTGCAGTTCCGGAATCGGGCTGGTCCGCACTCTGGGCTGTTTTCACCTCGTCAATGGCGCCGATCATATAGAGTGCTCTTTCCGGAATATCCTTGAACTCATCCGCCAGGATCCGTTCGCAGCCGTCCAGGGCGTCTTTCAGGGGCACCAGTTTTCCCTTCATGCTGGTGAACTGTTCCGTGGAAAAAAAAGGCTGGGTGAAAAAACGTTCCAGGCGCCGGGCCCGGTAAACAACATTGCGGTCCTGCGGCGACAACTGCTCCAGCCCGAGCATGGCGATGATATCCTTCAGTTCCGCATATTGGGCGAAGGTCTGCCTTATTTTTCGGGCCAGGCCATAATGGCGCTCTCCGACAATGCTCGGCATGGCCATTTTGGAACTTGACTGGAGAGGATCAATAGCCGGATAAAGCCCCTCCCCGGCCAACTTGCGGGAGAGGACAATGGTGGCGGAAAGGTGGGAAAAGGTGTGCACCGCGGCCGGGTCCGTAAAATCGTCCGCCGGCACATAGACCGCCTGAATGGAGGTGATGGCACCGGTGTCGGTGTTGGCGATGCGCTCCTCCAGGCTCGACAATTCCGTGCCCATGGTTGGTTGATAGCCGAGGCGCGACGGCATCTGCCCCATGAGACCGGACACTTCGGAGCCGGCCTGGATAAAGCGGAAGATATTATCGATGAGCAGCAAGACATCGCGATGCTGGTCATCACGGAAATATTCAGCCATGGTCAGGGCCGCATGGCCAACCCGAAAACGGCTGCCCGGCGGCTCATTCATCTGGCTGAACATCATGACCATATTGGCAAGGACACCCGCCTCCTGCATGTCGCGATAGAGCTCTTCGCCCTCCCGGCACCGTTCACCTATGCCGCAGAAGAGACTGACCCCCTGATGATGGGCTACCATATTATGGATCATCTCGGTAAGCAGGACGGTTTTTCCCACCCCGGCACCACCGAAGAGGCCGGCCTTGCCGCCGCGCTCAAGGGGTACCAATACATCAATGACCTTAATGCCTGTTTCAAATATTTCGGTCTTGGTGGAGCGACGCGCCAGGGGGGGCGGCCCTTGATGGACGCCCCGCCATTCCACCCCCGTAACCGCCTCCCGGCGATCAATGGTCTGGCCGAAAACGTCGAACATGCGCGACAGAATCGCCTCCCCCACCGGGGTCTTGAGCGGCCCGCCCGTGTCTTGCACGGCCATGCCGCGACCCAGTCCCTGGGTGGGGGTCAAGGCGATGCCGCGCACCCGCTGCCCATCCAGCTGCGACAGGACCTCAATGGCGATCTCGTTTTCTGATCCGGCCCGCAGCAAGGTGTAGATGGAGGGGAGGCAATGCTCGAAGCGTATATCCACCACGCTGCCCCGCACCGAGACAACAACCCCGGAATTTTCCGGGCAGCTTCTGTCTTTTAAGCCTGCGTCCATGCCGCCACCATCAGGTTTTCTCCAGGATTGGCACCTGTAAAGTCATTTACCGGTCAGGTTCATGGTAGCAGGTTTGCTTTCAAAAAAACAACTCCGGGAAGATACCCCTGCCACATTTTTTCCGCTGCCGGCACAGGTGACAAAATGCCACAGAAAAAAGGGGGCACAAAAACAAAATACCCATTACATGTTATCGATGAAAAAAGGGGTCTCCCTCCCAGATCTAAGGCGAAGCGGAGGCCAAAGAAACAAATTCTGCCGGCTGTTGGGCCCCCATGCCAGCCAGCAACAGTGTCCGATTTTTTTTAAAAAGGTACAAAAAGAAGAGATGTCCTCCCTCGCTGATCCACCCCAAAAGAGCGGTGTTCTGCCGCGCACTCCGGACCTTAACGCCCTGATCCTGGCCTTTGACGGCTTTATTTATATCTGCAGTCAGGATTATCGCCTGCAGTATATGAACACTAAACTACAGGAACGTACCGGTTATGACGCCACCGGCGAATTCTGCTACAAAGTCCTGCATGACCAAGAAGATGTCTGCCCCTGGTGTCGCAATGACCAATTGTTCAGCGACCAAAAAAGCTGCCAGTGGCAGATGAAAAGCCCCAAGGATGAGCGCTGGTATAATATCACCAATAGCATGATCACCAATGGCGATGGCACCCTTTCCAGACAGTCCCTGATCGTGGACATCACGGAAGAGTACCTGGCCCGGGAAGAGCTCGCCCTGTTATCGACCCTTATCAACCAGAGCAATGACGCCATCTTCATCATTGATGCCGACACCAGCGCCTTCATCTACGTTAACCACAAGGCCTGTTCGAACCTGGGCTACAGCGTCGCTGAACTTCTGGCCCTCAGGGTCATCGATATCTCAGGGGATTTGGCGGACATAGCCGCCTGGTCGCACCATGTGGCCCGGGTCCGCCAGCAAGGCCTGATCTTGGAAAGTGAGCATATTCGCAAGGATGGCAGCCGCTTCCCGGTGGAGATAACCGCCAGCCATGTTCTTCGCGAGGGCAAGAATTTTTTGATCTCGGTGGTCCGCGATATCAGCGAGCGCCAGGCCCAGACCAGGGCGCTCCGCCATGAAAAAAATAAATTCAAGTCCCTCCTGGCCACCCTCACCGACGGCATCACTGTTCAGGATCGCGACTTCAAGATCCTGTATCAAAACAAGGTGCACATAGAAAAACAGGGCCTGCACACCGGTGAATACTGCTACCAGGCCTATCAACACCGCGACACCATCTGTGCAGGCTGCCTCCTGGTGCAATCCTTTGCCGATGACAAGGTTCATCGCCAGGTGACCAGCGCGCCAACACCAAAGGGGATCATCCATCTGGAGGTCACCGCCAGCCCCCTGAAAGATGCGGATGGCAAGATCATCGCCGGCATTGAAAGCGTCCGCGATATTACGACCCAGATCAAGCTGGAGGAGCGGCTCAGACACGCCGAAAAGATGGCGGCCATGGGCACCCTGGCCGGCGGCGTGGCCCATGACTTCAACAACATTCTCACGCCTATTCTCGGTTATGCAGAGCTGGCTTTGTCCAGCCTTGCCCACAGCGATCCCCTGGCCGGCCATCTGCAACAAATCTCCCGGGCTGCTGAGCGGGCCAAGGATCTCGTACAGCAGATCTTGATCTTCAGCCGCCATGCGCCCCAGGAAAAAAAGCCCCTGCAGCCGCAGCTGATAGTGAAGGAGGTCCTCAAGCTGCTCCAGGTCTCACTGCCTTCCACCATTACCATCCGCGCCGAATTCGCTGCGGCATGTGGAACCATTCTGGCCGACCCCACCCAGTTCCACCAGATCATCATGAATCTCTGCACCAACGCCTATCAAGCCATGCAGGAGAGCGGCGGCATGCTGGGAGTACGCTTGAGCCGAATTACCCTTGAGGAGAACAGCAAGATTCCCGGCTCTGACCTTGCCGCGGGCAACTATCTCTTGCTTGAAGTCAGTGACAGCGGCTGCGGCATAAAGCAAAAAAACCTGGCCCATATCTTTGATCCCTACTTTACCACCAAAAACAAGGGAGAAGGCACCGGCCTCGGTCTTGCTGTGGTCCACGGAATTGTCAAGAGTTATCAAGGGGATATCACGGTGTACAGTGAGCTGAATAAAGGGACGAACTTTCAGGTCTATCTCCCCAGTCTAGCGGAGCCTCCCTCGTTGCCTGAGACTCATGGTCTTATCCCCATCCCCCTTGGCACGGAACACCTGCTGGTGGTGGATGATGAAAAGATGATCACCACCATGTTACAGAGCATCCTGCTGAGTCTTGGCTATGAGGTGACTGTTTTCAACAACAGCCTTGAGGCCCTGGCCCGCCTTGAGGCAAGCCCCCTGCTCTTTAAACTACTGATTACGGACATGACCATGCCCCACCTCACGGGTGTTCAACTGGCCAGAAAGGCGCTGATTATCCGCCCAGACCTGCCTGTTATTCTGTGCAGCGGCTTCAGTGACTTGACCACCAAAGAAGAGGTTCAGGGCTTGGGTATCCAGGCGTATATGATGAAACCTATTTCCGTGCGAGAACTGGGGCAGACAGTGCGGGACTTGCTGGATAGTGGCTTACATTATCCCGGCAGGTGAGGAGGCAAAGATACATAGAAATCATGCCCCACGCAGGACGCCCCTAAAAAACCTGCCGACTTCTGACGAACTTCGCGGTGCATGCCCCCTCTACCGGGGGTGGCTGCACAAGGCTTTCATCAGCGCCTCTTCACTAAACTTACGAGAAATAACAGAACAACAGCACCCACTGTGGCGGGAATCAAAGAACCCAGCAAGACCCCGGCTGCTATGCCGACAAAGTTGAGTAAAAATCCGCCGACCACGGCCCCGACAATACCCACAACAATAGTGCCGATAATGCCGAAGCCATTCCCTTGGCATGATGTTCCCGGCCAACCAGGGCGCCCATTGCCAAAAAGATAATCAAACTGTTTGAGCCATGATAGCTTCCTTTTTTATTTTTTCGTATAAAGGAATAAACCAACCACAAAACTGACAGCCCCCCCAATATAGAGCGTCATCACCTTGTCAGGGTTTGAGCCGGTTATGGTTTCCGTTATCTCCGAGCCAACGGAACCTGACAGCTGATAGCCCCAAAAAGCCAGGCCAACGCCCAGAACCAATAAAGCGATACCAAGAATCTTCACGATTGATGTTGCATTTGTTGCCATTTTGAACCCCTGTTTTTTTCGTTAAGACGAAATATTCTTTCGCCATGGCAGCCACCATCTGCTGATGAGAGGCTGCACCTCTCTGCCTTTTGTATCTGTACCTCTCATGGCGCGTTCTCTCTCTTTTTTGTGAAAAAAAAGGACCCTAAAGAGGTATTGTCAGAAGATTATTGACAACTCCTCCTGATGCTCATCGCATATTGCGCGCCACAGAGCGTGATCATGCCTCGTCCATTGTGCACAAATCCCCTCCTTTCTTTGTTAGCGCTCTGGTGTGTGCCCTTCAGCCCTCCCCTTGGTCAGCCATCACCAAAAAAGGTGGCCGGTTTGCTTTCGGCAGCAGTTCTGCTGTGAAAATGGCTTCAGAAAGAGTCCTTCCGCAATCCAGGAAAAAACATATTCTCTTTTCGGAAAATGTTTTGCCTCCCTCTTGCGGCGCGCCGCTTCTCAGGCCCATAACTGTCTGAAATAAAAAGAAGGGAGAAGTTGCTGACAGAACAAGCATATTTTTTGCATCTCTGCCCCCACGTCTGCTTTGTCAAAGGCAGACCCCTTGAACCTGACCAGCTTCGCAGTAATACACTGAAAATCAATAACCTATGAAAATAATAATACTTTCCTGCCATTTTTTTATTTTGTCACCACTCCTCTTTTTCAGGCCAGCAGCTTTCTGCCAAGAGATATTTCATAATGGCGGCACAGGCGACTGCCAGGAATGCCACACCACGCCGCCGGCATTGATCGGCAGCGATGCCAGTTCTACCTGTCTCAGGTGTCACCAGGGCCGGGCAGGGACGCCCCTGACCAACCAGCATCATATTGCCACGGATACGGCCAGCTCCCCTCTCTGTCTGCAGCTCCCGCCCGGTGGCGACTTCTGCTGGTTGAAAAAAAATTACACCTGGCCCGTTGCTGAGGGCATGAATTTCACCCTGAGCAGCAAAGGGGACAACCATGGCCACAATATCGTGGCCCTTGATTATGGTTATGGCCCGGACAGCAACTATGCCGTGGCTCCGGGCGGCACCTACCCTGCCTCCAGCCTTTCCTGTATCAGCTGTCACGATCCCCATGGCAGCTATCGCCGCCTTGAAGACGGCACCATAGCCACCACGGGCCCGCCCATCATTGCCTCCGGTTCATATACCGACAGCCCTGATCCTGAGACGGACAAGAGCGTTGGCGTCTACCGTTTGCTGGCCGGCCAGGGGTATCACCCGAAAAGCAGCCCCGAGGTTCCCGTGTTCAGTTCTGCCCCCCCTGTGGCCATTGCCCCTTCCCGCTACAACAGGGCAGAAACGTCCGGCGATACCCGTGTTGTTTATGGGAGCGGCATGACAGAGTGGTGCCAGAATTGTCATCCCCAACTCAACAGTGCCTATAAACATCCAGTGGGCAGCAGCGCCGTCTTTACCTCCAAGATAATCAGTAATTATAATAGCTACATATCCTCAGGGGCTGCAACAGGCAATTACACTTCCTCCTATACCTCCCTTGTTCCCTACGAGATTGGCTCCAAGGACTATACGTTGGTAAAAACCAGGGCCGCAACCCTGGGCAGCAGCGGACCTGCCGGTGGGGTGAATGTCATGTGTCTCTCCTGCCACCGGGCCCATGCCTCAGGCTGGGACAACATGCTCCGCTGGAATATGAATGCCGAATTTATCACTTATGAGGGTGCCTTTCCTGGCATCGACAACAACAGCCCTGCCCAGCTGGCCCAAGGTCGTACTGCCGCTGAAACAGCGAAAACATTTTATGACCGCCTGGCCAGCGATTACGCCCGCTTCCAGAGAAATCTTTGCAATAAGTGCCATGGCCGGGATTGATAGCGTGCCAGAGGCAGTACTTCCCATCTCTTGATGGACTGCAAAAAGTCCATTGTCACGTTTGAGAGGGCTGAGCGGGATGAGCCGCTGCCTATCTTGAGGAGAGGTTTTTATGAAAGAAAATAATTTTCAACAGGCCTTCTTTGTCTTTTAGCGGACAAAAGAGACACCCAGGCGGAAGGCCTCGGTGCGGTCATGGTAGTTAAGCATACTCTCGCCCAGGGTATTGACGTACTGCATCTGAACAAAAAAGGCCATATTATCGTATAGATAGTGATGCACAGGCCAACTCAGATCAACCCGCACGGAACCGCCTTCCTTGGCCCACCGCCAGGCCGTAGTGGCCACCAGGCCGTCGGCCTTGCCCATCTTGGCCTCCACTTCAAAATAACCCCGGTAGTCGGCGATATTGCCGTTATTACCGCTCTCATCTATGTATATCCAGACCTTGGGAGCAAGCTGCAGCCCAAGCTGGGAGTCTCCCCGGTAAAAGATCAGCAGCGGCTTCAGGTAGAGCGTATCGGCGCTGCGCGACTCCTTTCCCCCCTGGCCGTTGGATTCGTGATGGAGCCCGCTTTGCAGAAACAAACCCTGCAGCCAGGAGGGACACGCCGACAGATTGCCGGTGAGATGGAAAAGCTCCGGCTTATAGCTGGTATCTTCAAAAGTTGCAGAGTCTGACTTGAGATCCCAGAAGGATGTCTGGGTATAGCCGAAATTAAAGCCCTTAACCCAGGGATGGCTGGTGACCAAAGGGCCCTGGGGATTGAACAGTTCGTAACGGAAACTGATCTGAAAGGTACTTTTTTCAGGTTCGGTTCCCACTAAAAAAAAGAGGGGCTCATAGGCCGCGATGTTGCCCAGATAAGGCTGATAGAGCGTAAAAAGATCGCTAAAATCAGGGCTTTTTGCAGAGGCTGAACCTGACTCCTCGGCACGGACCTCCTCCCTGGGCAAGAGGAGCAACCCCCAGAGCAAGAGGAACATTACCGCTGAAAACCGAAAAAGCTTCATACCCCTCCCTTTAGTCGGTATCAAAAAGGGCTCCCTCCCCTCTTTTGACCAGGCCTTGACAACTCTTACCATAGCAAGCAAAACAATTTTTTTAATTGTTAGACATCTAATTCCAGCCGACGGAGTTTGAACCCCAAGAAAATAAGCAAAATACCGAATAATAACGCATAGATACCAATTGCCCACACCATGGCAACACCGCCGAGCTGCGGATAGATAAAGAGAATGACACCAAAAAGTATGGAGAGGAGACCACTCAACCCCAGCAAAAATTCATGTTCAATGTAGGCGCGCAGGTTAATCGCCGCGGCAATCTCCAATATACCGGTAATGACCGCCCACATCCCCACCAGCAGAATGATGACCAGAATGCTGGCGGCTGGCCATATAAAGATTCCCACACCGATGAACATGCCGGCCAAACCCTCCAGCAACATCAAGAACCAGTGGCTGGCGCGCTGCTGTCGCCCGTAAAATAAAGAAAAAAGGGTAACCAAACCGTCAGCTACGAGAAAGGCCCCCAGGAAAAGGACCAAAACCCCAAGGGTAATCCCTGGTAAAACCATTGCGGCGATACCAAATAAAACCGCGATCATGCCGCGCAGCAAAAAAGTCCACCAATATTGGCTGATGGTTTTACCCATGACAGTCAGTCTCCCTGTTTTTTTATGAAAAAATCCAATGGATTGCAGACAAAAGCGCTGGCTGCCAGCCGTTTCACCTCTTTTCAGGCCAGACGAGACGATATTTTTGGAATGAAGAATCTTGCCGCTGGCGGGGGGAGGGTACTGAGAAGAGACGAAAATTGCCGCCTCCCCTAAGCGCCTGCGCCATTTTCCCTTCTCTGCACTGAAAAAATTGTATCACACCTGAATCAAAACAAGCAATTCTCATTGAAAAGGCGCTGATACAAAAAAAAGTGAGCCCGCTCTCTGTGGCCGGCGGAAAATGTTTGCCGGAGGGTTCAGCATGCTTTGCCTCTGCCGTCTTGGACATACTCTTGGTTAGTCATCCTGTTTGCCGTTTTCAGGCCCTTTCCCAGCTCGGATTTAGTATTTCAAACTTATCTCCAGATTCAGGATCTCACCGTCATAAGTTAACTGGGCAGCAGAGAAGGAAGGCGCTTTGAACATCGAAACTTTTGCCCCGCTTGAAAAACCATAGCCTTCGGTGGGCGCTCCCCAAAAATTAGTGTCCAGCTCACCATTCAAATTTTCATCATGAATGACAGCCAACGCGTATGTGCCCGGTTTGATGCTGATAAAATCGCAGCTCGCCTGCCGCCCCTCAATTTTTGTCATCACTATTTTGTCGGCAAAACGCATAAACTTGGCAGGGAAACCTTCAGGCTCCGAAAAAAGAGCGCAGGCGACAGCGCCGTCATTGTTTTTAATATTCGGAATCACCACATTGATCCCGACACAGGAGTTTTGGGCGACCGCGATGGCAGGAAGATGTCCAGACCACAACAAGGCGCCCACTGCCAGCCATAAAAATCTATGGAGAACCCGCCTGCCCCGATGGCCAGGAGCGCCGAGCGCTACGGATTTATGAGTCATTCTTTCAGTCAAGATTCCCCGTTCTGCCCTCTAAAATGTCGCTTAGCACAGGCGGTATGCAGAATTCATTGCCTATGACCATCATCCTGGGATATTTGTTGGCACCTGCCGCCTCGATAGTGACGCAAGTGCTGCTGCCTTTTCTAGACCACTTCCGTCATATACTTCTTCTTCAGCAACCTCCAGAAGACCACGGCAAAGGCAGTGAGAGGAATGGCAAGCATCATGCCGAAGATACCGCCCAAGGCAACTCCCCAGAAGAAGACCGCGAAAATAATAAGGGCGGGATGGAGGCCGGTGCGGTCGCCCATAATCTTGGGAGTGAGAAGATAGCCTTCAATTGCCTGCACCAAGCTGAATACCGCCAGCACCAGTGCCACCTGCAGGATGCCCCCTGCGTCGTTAAAATAGGCCAGGGGAAGCGCGACACCGAGACCGGCGATGCTGCCCAGATAGGGGATGATGTTGAGCAGCCCCAGCACCATGCCGATGACAATGCCATAGGGCAGCCCCACCAGGGCAAAACCGAGGGCAAAGAGTATGCCCTGGGCCAGGGCGATGATGATCTGGCCGCGGAAAAAGGTGAGGAGGATGCCGATGAACTGATCAAACAGATAGATAACGTCTTCCCTGGTTTCTTCCTTGAGAAACGGCAGAAATTCCCCGATTTGCCTAGGCTGAAATGGTTGCGCCATCAGAAAGAAGGCCAGGTAGACGGGCAGGACCACCCAGGCGAACAGCCCGGCCACGGACTGAAACATCTTCGCCAGGGAGTGGGATAGCCGCTCCCCTGAAGCCCGAAGGGCCTTGGTTACCATTTCGCCGGGATTGTCCACCAAGGCGCCAAAATCGGCCATCAGCCCGTACTTCTCCAAGAGGGCAGCAGCCTGCGGCCAATGCGATTGCCCCGCTTCCAGCATGGTATTGATCATGGAGGGCAATTCTTCGAACATCCCCAGCAATTGATTGGCGACAAAGACGACGGCAAACCAGATAAAGAGGGTCAGGGGCAGGAGCGCGGAAAGAAAAAAGAGAACCAGGCCCGCGGCCTTGGAACCCCGGCAGAGCCCCACTAGCCAGCTGTAATAGGGCCGCAACAGCATGGTGAGAATAACCGCAACCACAGGCGGCAGCAATACATTCTGAAAGGCCCCGACAAAACGCGCCAATCCCCAGACGATGGCACTGAAAACCACCACCAGCAGTAGCACCGCGCCCAGAGTCATTGCCGCGGCAATAGTCCCCCGTTGCCTTGGTCCCAGCTCAAGTTCTTTAAACATCATATCCTCAGGCAGTGGTTTCTTGTTCTCTTCATCTTGACAGGGGCGAGCCGCTAGCCACCAGATGCCCCCTTTGACATCCTGTGCCGCCGCTTACAGCAGCACGAACGTTCCCTGGCGGCATGTGCGCAGAAATTTCTGACTGGGGCCTTCACGGGAAGGAGAGGCAGTACCGGCCAGATAATAGCCCACACCGCGATCCTCATGGGAAAGAGCGTTTAAGGCCAGAACGCAACCGGTCTGCATTGAATTAAAGGCATTATCACCGGCTTGACCTACCTGCCACCCCTTTTAGGCCGCCAGCTTGGCGGCAATCCTGGCGATATGCTCTCCTTGATAACGAGCGCCGTTTAGTTCGTTGTCACTGGGGGTCCGACTGCCGTCATTACCGGCGATGGTACTGGCCCCATAGGGAGAGCCGCCGCTCATCTCACCTGTCTCCTTCAGACCAGGAAAAGCATAGGGCAGGCCCACCACCACCATGCCCTGATGCAGGAGGACAATATGAAAACTAAGGATGGTCGACTCCTGGCCGCCGTGCTGGGTATTGGAGCTGGTGAAGACTCCGGCCGCCTTGCCCACCAGCGCCCCCTTCTGCCACAAGGAACCAGTGGCATCAAGAAACTGTTTCATCTGGCCGCACATGTTGCCGAAACGAGTGGGGGTACCGAAAATAACCGCATCCGCCTCGGCAAGTTCCTCGACAGTACAAACCGGCACCTCCTGTTGCAGGGCAATGGTTGCCGCCGCCCCCATCTTCTCGATAACGTCACCGGCCAGGGTCTCCGGCACCCGCCGCAAAACTGCCTCTGCGCCGGCAACCAAGGCAACCCCCTGGGCAACGCTTTGCGCCATCTTATGGACATGCCCGTACATTGAGTAATAAACAATCAGCACTTTCATCATCTTCCCCCACAAGTTTCAGGTTGCCCTAAGGCTTTGCTGCTTTGCTGCTTCTGCATCTGGATAAGCAGGTCACCGGCAACCCCATGGTGATAATTGCCCCTGCCCAACATAATAGCATGATCAGAATCTCTTTGGCAGTTAACTCTCCTTCAGGCATCGTCTTTGCTTAATCTCCTTCCGCTGTTTCCTGAACCAGAAAATCGACAATCTCACCAACCTTTTCCTCCGGAATGATGTCGGGTCCATATTCCCGCATCCGTCGCACGGCTTCCCGCCAATCAGACCTGCTGTAATTTTCCACGAGAATCTCGGATTCTTGCGCATGGCAGGGAAAACAGTACATTTGCAAAAGGGATCCCTCCCGGCCAGAACGGGGGGTGTGGGTTAGGGCCAGGTAGTGCAGAATCTGGCCCCCCTCCGCCCGGGTAATTCTCGGTGCCGCCAGTTCAATCATTCTGTTCATAATTTTTTCCCATGATTCCTCACTTCTGGGATGCATAATGTTTTCCAGGAGATGGCAGGTTGAGCATTTTTCAATAAAAAGCTGCTTGCCCATCGCCGTCTCCAGCATTTCAGGGGATAATTCGGCATGGGAAAGGTAGGGAACCTCTTGATATTTCCAGATAAGATAATAGCCGGCGGTAATCCCCACCATGGTGAAGGCAGCCACATAGATGGAAACACCCAACAAAAACAGGTGCTGGCGCAGCTTGGGGAAATAGCGCGGAATCGAGACCTTCAGGATAATGAGCACCAGCAGCGCCGTTGCCAGGGCAACATGGATGGCAATGCGGGCAGAAGACTCTTCCCATTGATCTTCAATTCTTGCCAGCATGAAGACGAACATGAGAAAAAAGAGCGCAGAAAAGAGCCAGCCGCCCCACCGATGATACCGGGCGAGACGCTGATAGTCCTCAACCTGCGGCCGACCTTGCGCCTTCAATATGAGAAAAAGGCAAACCGCACCCACACCGAGAAAGACAAAACTGAGCACAGTACTCCAGATGGGCGCCACATCCATAACTCCTCCTTCAGGGTCATCCTGATAAACGCTGAAATCCCCTCATGGAGAGAGGACCTCTGCCGTTGCATAAGGGGGATACAGGGCAACGGCTATCCCCCTTCTTTTTAATCGAGCCTGAATGTTGCTTTCAGCTGGAGACGATATAGGCGGGGCGCACCCTCCTTCATCAATACTTCCTGCCTGATGGCTCCCTTTGCCGGATAGTGCCGACCCTTACCCCTTTTTTGTTGAGAAGATCCTGAAATTGTGCCTCAGACAATATGGGGATGTTGAGCTCTGCCGCCGCAGCCAGTTTGGAGCCGGTGCCGGGCCCGGCCACCACATAATCGGTTGCCGACGATACGCTTGTCGTTGCCCGGCGGCCCAACCGCTGGACAAGGCCCTTTGCCTCATCACGGCTCCAGCCCTGGAGAGAGCCGGTGAAGACAAACTTGAGCCCGGCAAGAGGAAGGATCCCCTTCTTGCCTGAAAAGATGGGATTTTCAAGGCGGAGCCCCTCTGCAACCATCCGCGCCACTGCCTTGCAATTGTGGCTTTCCGTAAAAAAAACGGCAAGGCTGCGGGCCACCTCCGGACCGATCTCCGGAATTTCCAGCAGTTCCTCTTCTGCGGCCCTTTGCAGGGCAGGGAGATCTTCATAGCGCGCCGCCAGGAGGCCGGCCAGATGCTCGCCGACTAAGGGGATGCCCAGGGCATATATAAACCGGGCCAGGGTGGTTTCCTTGGCCTGCTGAATAGCGTTATAAAGATTATGCGCTGCCTTATCCGCATATCCTTCCAGGGCAAGCAGGTCATTCGGCCTCAGCGTCAAGATGTCGGGGAGCCAGGTGACCAGACCCTTTTCCACGAGCTGGGCGGCCCGCTTCTCTCCCAGACCGTCGATATCCAGGGCGCGAGCAGAGGCGAAATGCTGAATCCGCTGCTGCAATTGGGCCGGGCAATTCATATTGGTGCAGCGGCTCTTTTTTTTATCTTTGGCCACCAGGACATCGCCGCCGCAGGAGGGACAGCGGCTGGGCATGGAAAATTTCTTCTCCTGGCCCTGACGCTTTTTTGCCAGGGCCTTGACCACATAGGGAATAACATCACCCGCCCGCTCCACCATCACGGTGTCGCCGATGCGGATATCCTTTTCTGCCACCTGCCCCAGGTTGTGCAGCGAGGCGCGCCTTACTTCCACACCACCGATCTGCACCGGCTCCAGCAGGGCCACGGGGGTGAGGGGTGCCGGTGCGGCCCACATTGACGATGATCTCCTTGACCCGGGTTAAGGCCTGGCGGGGCTCAAATTTATAGGCAATGGCCCAGCGGGGATCACGCTGCCGCCTGCCGAGCTTTTCCCTGGCCTTGAAATCGTTTATCTTGATCACCACGCCATCGATCTCAAAATTGAGCTCGTCACGTTTATCAATCATCTTGCCGTGATATTCCAGGGCATGGTCTATCCCCTTAACCAAAAACTGCATGGTGCGGTTTACCGGCAATCCCCACTTGGGCATGGCCTCCAGCGCCTGCCAGTGGCTCTTGATGTCGCACCCTTCACAAAGAGGTATTTCATAAAGGAAAAGATGCAGAGTTCTCTGTGCGGTGATTTTTGGATCAAGCTGCCGTACCGAGCCGGCGGCAGCATTTCTGGGATTGGCAAAGGGCTGCTCCCCCTCTTTTCCCCGCTGCCGGTTAAGCTCGTTGAACCGGTCCAGGGGCATGTAGATTTCTCCCCGCACCACCAGGCGAGTGGGCACGGAGAGGCCTTGGCTGGCAAGAAGCGAAAGGGGCAGGGCGCGAATGGTCTTAACATTGGCGGTCACATCCTCCCCGGTCTCCCCGTCACCCCGGGTGGCGGCAGTGACCAGGCTGCCGTTTTCATAGATCAGTTCAATGGAAAGGCCGTCATACTTGGGTTCAACCACATATTCAACACCCTTGGCCCCCAGCTTGTTGCGGCACTTTTGGTCAAAATACCTGATCTCTTTCTCGTCATACGCGGCCTTCAGGCTCAGCATGGGCAGGGGATGGTTCACCGTGCCCAGCTCTTGCCTGGGCTCCCCTGCCACCTGCTGGGTCGGCGAATCAGGTGAAACCAGAGCAAATTTCTCTTCAAGGAGATTCAGGTTCTCAAAGAGGAGGTCATATTGGGCATCGGCGATAACCGGCTCGTCCAGCACATAATACCGGTAATCATGGTAGCGCACCGCCTCCCGCAGCTCTGCCACCGCCTTTTCCGCTGCAGCCTTGCTGTCGATTGCTGCCGGATCGATCTCAGGAATATTTTTGTTTTTCTTTGCTGTTGCCAACGGCAATCTCCTTCTCTTGCCTTCCCCGGCAACGCCTGCTGTAATTCCTCCAGCAAAGGCAGGGTGCCGGCTGCAACAATGGCCTGTATCTTTCCCGCCAAATCCTTGCCAATGCCGGGCAGCGCAGTAAGATCCTCGTCTTTGGCCGCCATGTCCGCAGCCTCGCGGGCCATGCTCGACACGGTCCGGGCCGCATTACGATAGGCCCGGACCCTGAACGGGTTGATATCCTGGATCTCCAGAAGATCGGCGATCTGCTCAAAAATTTTTGGCGATATCAACATTGTGGACCGGCAAAATCGGGGTTCTCCTCTCTTGCCGAAGTGAGGCGTTATCTGCCTGGGGAATGAGATCCCTGGCCGATTCCCGGCAGAGGTGCAGCGTGAGCCTGTTCTGCTTCTTTATGATGTCCGGCACCCAAGACGCTTTTATTCCCGGGACATGATCCAGCCCAGAAGCAGCCCAGCGGCAAAGGTGCTGCCAAGGGCATAATAGGGTTTACCATGAATGAACTTATCAGCGGCCTGGACCTTGTCCATCAGTTGGGTTTCAAGATGGCCGTACTCACCCTTGGCCACGTCCAGACGTTGCTGCAGGGCGCTTCTTGCTGATTTTATCTTGTCGTCCAGCTCTCCGGAAGTGGCATCCACGAGGGCGTGGGCATGATTGATGATGTTCTGCATTTCTTGCCGCATTTTTTGGGAACTATCCTGCCTGAATGCCATATTTAGTACCTCTCTTTTAGTTTAAGTCTTTGTCTTGCTGAAGATCTGGCGCCGCCAGCCTCAGGTCAGCGGTCTTAGCCCCCACCTTCTGGTTGGGGCCCCCCACATTCTTTTTCACCTCAGGATCGAGCCTTTCGGGGCCAACCACCCTGGCAGATCCCGGCCGTGAACCGGCGCTGCATAGCCATCAACAGCCTTCGATAACAGTCCGCTTCTTAGGGGTTTTGGTTTTCTCCACACGCATGTTGTTGACCACGCTCTGGACGCCTTGTATATCGGCGACTATTTCATTCACCAGTTCTTTTTCAGCTTCATTGCTGGCCTGGCCAGACAATAGAACCACACCATTCTCAGTGGAGACCGAGGTATTGAGGGCACTGGTTGAGCGATGAAAGAGCAGCGCCATCTTGACCTGGGCGGTAATGGAGGCGTCATCAATCTTTTCCCCCATTGTCGGGGTCTTGGCCACGCTCATTTCATTTTTGACCTCTTTAACCCCTTCAATATCCTTGACATATTCATTCACCAGATCCTTTTGGGCCTGATTGTCCGCGTTGCCCCGCAAGGTAACTATGCCGTCTTTGACGTCCACATTTGTTTTGAGACCGCTCACACTGCGATGAAAGAGCAGCGTGGTTTTCACTTTGGTCATGAGCCACAGATCTGGATTTTCAGCAGAATCTTCCCCTTCAACCTCCAGCTTATTCTCCACCTCCCTCACCCCGGGCAGGGCCTTTACGGTCTCCTGGGCCAATGATTTATGGGCTTCTTCAGAGACACTCCCCGTCAAAGCGACAACGCCGTCCTGAGACTCTATGCGCACATCTTCATCCTTAAGATAGGTCTTAAACACATACGACTCCTTGGCTGCTGATTCGATGCGCTCATCAAGCTGGGAAGCCATCACCGGCCCGCCCCCTGTCAGCATCAGCAGGGTGGCCACCAGTAGCCCTATTGCCTTAAGCATCTTCATAGTTTTCCTCCTTATGTTGTTGTTATTGTTGTTTTTCAACACTTTGTCACCAACGGCCCATTACCGGTGTGCCCATAAGAGCCCGTGCAGACGTTGACCTGCAAAAAGTCTGCCGCTAAATTTACGGTATCAAAACAGGGGAGAAATGAAAAATATTAACAGGCAGATATTCAGGTAAGGGTCGATATTCCTGAATCCCGTACAAATGTATCCGGAAATCAGGAAGAAAGGACAAGGGCGTTGCCGGTGCCCTCTGCCCCGGCCAACCGACAAAGGGCCACCTCTCTGCTTTTGTCAAAGCAATGATGACTTAACAAAGACGTCGCCACGACCTGGTTTCTCCCCACAATTACCCATTGCCCTCTGCCGGATCGGCACCCCTTTCCCTCTAGGGTTCCTCCTTACTGGAGATCGAAGAGAAGCCGAGGCCGGCCGCATCAGTACATGCCATAGGCCTGGGAAATATCGTTGCCCAACCGGCCCGGAATGCCAAGGGAGCGGCGGAGAAAAGTTGGCACCCCCCTTGCACCCATTAAATTGCTAGGAATTGCAACCCTGGTTTGCCATAAGGGGCAGATCAAAAGATAGCAATCAATAAGGAAAAGGAGACCCACAATGGCATTATCCAGCATGTTACCGGCCAGGAGAGGGAAAGGTGGTTTAGGGAGAAGAGGGACGGATTTGACCAACATAACCGCTGTGCAACGGCAAATGAATCGAATGTTCGATGATTTTTTCGGGGGGTTCGATTTTCTCCCCTCCAAAATAATGGAGGAGTCCTTGTCCCGTTTCGCCCCTCATATCGATGTCAAGGAAACCCCAAAAGAGATCAAAGTAATAGCCGAACTTCCCGGCATGGATGAGAAAGATATCTCCCTCTCCCTGGAAGACGATTTTCTTCTTATCAAGGGCGAACGGCAAGAAGAAAAGAAGGAAGACAATGAAGAATATTTTTATCGCGAGATGTCCTACGGTTCATTCCGGAGGATGATTCCGCTGGCCGCCAAAGTCGATGCCGACAAGGTGGAGGCAAAATTCAAGAAAGGGGTGTTGAAGGTGACGCTGCCGAAGCTGCCCGGCACAGAATCAGAAAAGGCGAAGAAGATCGAAATCAAGGGGTAATGGCGTTGCTAAAAGCACGGCTTACCATACATGTCCGGTCTCCATGAAATAGGCGAGACCATGAGAATTGGCGGCCTCGCCACAATAGTCGAAAAAAGCGAAAACAGAAGACGGACATTGTTGGCGTATTTATCCAGACAAGGCAATTGCTTAAGTCCATCCGACCCCGGTGCCCTATCGTGTCGCGGCAGTTCCATCACATGATGGGAATCGTCCAAGGCGCAAAATTAAAAGGAGAAAATATCATGAAAAAAAGAATTTTCCCGACCATTGCAGTGCTACTCGCCCTCACATGCCTACTGGCTTTCAGCACCAGCGCCTTTGCCGCCAAAGGCGGCAAAGGCGCTGGTGGTGGCGGTGGGGGCGGCGCTGAGGCCCCGGATTACGGGGATCTCTTCGTTCTTTACCGTGATACATACGGTGTCCCCATTCCCACGCGGGACGGGTGTCAGCAGCCGCTCGCAGCCGCCGAGTTCGCGGGCTGCCTCGATATTTCTTCGGCCCCCGGTGATTGCCTCCTGATTCCCATTGATCCGGACACCTGTACCGTCCTGCCGGAATATGCCAGCTACACCCAAGAGGTCGACTTTGGCCGCATCAATGCACTCCGTTTTCCCGATTCAGTGTTCGAGTCCCAACTGAAGGAGGCTACCAGCACGCTGGCCACGGCTGACTGCATCAGCCTTGACCCGGCCGGCCGGTTGGTGGCCAGCAGCACCAAGGATGGCGTGACCAAAACAAGCACCATCGACTCGCCGATACAAAATCTGGCGATTTATCGCCAGCTGTTGCTGGAGGGCAACCTCGGCGCGGCAGTGCCCCTGACGGACTGGCTTGCTACTGCAGCCAGGGCGTTTGGCGTCGCCTCGGCTAAGGATGGCGAGGTCACCGTCGATATGGTGGTATACGCCAACCAGATCCTCGGCCTACCCGATCCGAACACCTCGACCATGCTGCCCACGAGATGCATCACGGTCAGGGAAGAGGTGAAGGGAAAGGTGCAGTGGGTAAAGAAGTGTTTCCTGGATTACAGTGCCTACAACTATGACCGGGACACTAATTTCAGCTCGCTGCCCTCTCCGGCCTATATTCCTGCTGATGCCCCCCAGGAGGGCTGGTTTGAATACCTGAGCCTTTTGAGTGAGTCAACCCGTACCTTCGACATCGTCCAGGGGCCGATCTTGGCTGCGGTCCCAGAGCTCTGGGCTGATCCCTCCTTACGGACCTCAAACCTCGCCGGTTTTACCCAGGCGGCCGACGATACTCGAGCAGTCATTGAGTTTATGCATACCTGGCCGGTACCCGGCAATTATGCCACAGCGCTTTCCTGCGAGGCAAGCAGCGGAATCTTCTATGATGTCTCTATCAGCGCTGATTCGGGTCTGCAGGTACCGGTCCGCATGGTTGCGGGTACGGAAGGGAGAGAAGGCACAGTGACCGTGGCCAATGCGGGTCCAGCCGAGGCCACCATCGCCGTGATGGTTTCCGGCCTAGACTCGGATGGCAACTCCGTCACCCCTCTTTATGCGATGCTTGATGGCGCCCCCACCGATGTGCCGATCTTCGATGTCCCTGAAGAGTTCGTCCTGCCCGCGGGTTTCAGCAAGAGCTGGACCTTCTTTTTCAGCATGGATGTGCCGACCAAGATCACCTGGACAGCCACAGCGGCAGCGGCCGCCCCCGGTGAGTATGATGTGAACCTCAACAACAACACGGTTACCGAGACAACCATTGTGACCGGCTCAAAAGGAGGCAGAAACCATTAACAATCCACGGCCGGACCGGGGAAGGCCAAGACAGGCTTGTTCGGTCCGGCTCCTCCATTATAAGTAATTCCTTGTAGTTCATATCAGAAAAAGGAGAAAACTGCTTGGCTAGGGTCGGGCCCAGCCTGGTCATAGCACCTCCTTGGTGCAAACTTCGATCGGCTGTTCTGCGGTCTAAAGTTCCTATAACCGGCCCGAAAAAGCCGCGCGCTGCGCCATACAGCGTTTCCAGGCCGGAGTTTTGACATCCTGTCGGCCAATTTCTTTTTCAGGGCTTCAGATCTTTGAATTTGAAACTAAATTAGGATGCGTACCGGCTTCAGCGCTTAGCGATAATCCAGACGGCATGCACGATGCCGGGGATATATCCCAAAAGAGTCAAGAGGATGTTGAGCCAGAACGCTCCACCGATTCCCACCTGAAGAAAAACACCGAGCGGCGGCAGAAGAATCGCAATCAAAACTCGAAACAGATCCATATTTTTTCTCCTTATCTCAGCTTTTCCGGGGGGTTCCGGAAGAACAACTATTCTAAATATCAGACACCAGCGGCCACATTAAACAAAGCCCGGATCAGAACAAATCCAAGCATGCCGATTGAAAGCACCAATCCTGCCAGCACCACGATGAGCCCCCAGACAAACAGTCGACTGGCGACCACCGTTTCCTGCGGACTCTCAAGATAGCTGTTGAGCAGCTGCACGTTGCGCTGGTTCGCTTTCCAAACAAAATCGAAGAGGTCGCCAAGCACCGGCACAGTGCCCGCGAGCGCATCAAGGGCAACATTGAAGGCCATTTTCAGAAGCAGAACTTTCGGGGCACCCATGCGAGCTGCTTCCGAAATGACCACACTGGAAATAAGAGCCCCGATGGTATCGCCAAACCCGGGAATGAGGCCAATCAACCCGTCAAGACCAAAACGTGCCTTTAAGCCTGGAACCCTGATGGAGCTGTCGAGATACCAGGCCAGCCGCTCCAGTTTCTTTCGGGACATTTCCTTGTCGGTTTTTTGCATTTAAATTTTCCCGGCCGTGATTAAAATCCAAACAGAGGCTTTGGGGGCCATCCGGACATCTCTTGCCTTGGCATCACTTTCCTTCAGACGGCCTCGTATAAACCTGCGTACAGTCCGTCTCCTGAAAAGGATTCAAAGCCAGGCCGGTGCCCTCAGAGGCAACAAAAGTCTGCACTAAAGGCCCCGGCATTATCATATTTGGCTCAAATCAGCAGGCGATGATCAGGGAGTGATGATCACATCAATCCTCCGGTTCTGGGCTCTCCCCTCTGCCGTGCTGTTGGGTGCCAGTGGACGACTGGGGCCGTAACCGGCCGCTGTAATTTTATCGCTGGCGATGACCCGGTTGGCCAGAAGGTAGTCCTGTACGGCTTCTGCGCGTTTCTGTGACAGGTGAAGGTTGAGCTCTTCAGAGCCGCTGGAATCAGTATGTCCTTCAATAATTACTTCTGCGCCTTCAAATGTACGTATGGCATTTTGAACCTTGCTGAGCAGCGGATAGTTTCCCGGCATAATGACCGACTCTCCTACAGGAAAGTTCATGCCGCGCAGGCGGATAACCATCTGTTGCCCTTGTTTGTAGCTTTCTGCTTCAGCGCTGGAGAACATGGCCTGTACCTGGCTGTAAAGTGCATTGAACTTCTGCTCGGCGGCGAGCCGTTCCTCGGCGGCTTTTTTCTCGGCTGCCAGCTGTTCCTGTTCCGTGCTCTTTGTAGCTGCCGTCTGCTCAAGCCTTTCAGCTTGTTCAATCAGTCTCATTTTCAGCAAAGCAATTTCGTGAACCTGGTTACTGCTCTGATCCGACAGGAAGTTTCTGTCTTTAGTCAAAGCCGTTGCCGCACCAAGAATATTGCTTTTCTGGGTGTCAAAAGGTTGATCCCGCATATCCGGTGCCCCGAGATTGCGAGCAATACCGGCAATCAGGTCTTCGGTCCAGAGACTGATATCAATTGGGATCATCTGCTGAAATTGAGCGCTCTGCCGGGTAAGCTGCAAGAGACGTTTGGCGTTAAACAGGGCGTCGCTGGCCATTTCCTGCATCTCTTTTGTCGCGTATGGATTGGCTGCAATATAGTTTTCCAGCCGCAGAAGCCCCTGACGGTTCTCGGCAAGAAGTTTGGGAGCGAGTTTTTCGGCCTTCTCCGCTTCCGCCCGGGTCAAAGTTTTGCGCACATCACCCAGTGTATTTTCTTTGATGGCACGGATCTCAAGGGCCCGGAAACCATCTGCAACTTTCTGCTCGTTGCGTTGCGCGGAACTGACATTATTGTTTTCTATCGCCCGGGTCAGGCGGAGGAAATCACTCTCCAGAGCAATGTAGTCTGTCTCAAATACCGTGGCACCGGCTGTGCGGGCAAGGTCACGGCTTTTGATCGCCGCGGGGATAGCTGTACGTGCCAATGCAGCCATTTCCTCAGCTTTTTCCAGTTCAGCATACCCCTTAGACAGGTGATTGCTTATTTGTCCGATTTCACCTTTGCCGGCAATGAGTTCAGTTGCCTCCCTGAGCGAGGTTTCCGCCTTTGAAAACCAGGTCGGAGAGAGGATGTTGACCTGCTGTTGCCGAGCACGAGTGATTGAATTTTCGAGTTTTGCGGCTTCTTCCGTTGGGTTCTCCGGGACGGGAATGGGTTCAACTTTGAGTTTTGGTCCGCCGCAACCGGCAATAAGCAGAGTGATCATAAGGAGCACAATGGGCCAATAATTAGGTTTTGTTTTCATTTTATTTCCTCGGATAGTGGTCATGAAGATGTTGCCGCCAGGGCTTCTACTGATACATTTTGTGTCTTAATCACCGCACACTTTCAGTGTCCATTTTTATTAAACCACTCCAGCCCCCCGGAAATGCAAGTTTTATTTGACGAGGTGGCACATGTGTCCTGCCGCCAAGACAACAGACTGCCTTCTCGGGAAAGCGCTTAACGACTCGAGATCATTGCGCGATACTTCTTTCTTCCTTAAGGCTATCGGCTGGCCCCCTATCTTGCGACTTGACCTCAATCGGTTGCAGTTGCAATGTTTCAAAGGGCAACTCGACTCCCGCCTGCGTCAGGATCTTGAATACCTTTTCACGCAACTCAAAACGCTTTTCGATATGACGCCTTTCATCGTCGATCCACGCCTGAAGTTCCATGGCCACGTTGTAGTCGTTGAGCGCAGTGACCACGACTCTGGGTGCGGGTTCGGCCATAAATACCTGATCATCCTTCACAAGCGAGAGCAACAGCCGCCGGACATTGTCGAGATCTTCGTTGACACCCACTGTCACCCCGACATCGATGCGCAGGTTCGGGAAATTCGTATAGGATGCGACGGTCTTGTTAATGATCTCGGTATTGGGAACAGCCAGCATGCGACCATTGGAAGTCACCACCCGCGTTGAACGCAGGGTGATACGGTGAACCTTGCCGTACTGCCCGTCAATTTCCACCAGGTCGCCGAGCACAAAGGGACGATCAATAAAAATAAGTATGCCTGAAATGAGATTGGACAGGGCATCGCGGGCGGCAAAACCGATAGTCAGTCCGACGATCCCCAGGGAGGTCAACAGGGCTGACGTTTTGATTCCAGCCGAATCCAGTGCCGTTATTACGCCGACGATAAACAAAAAGAACTTGACGATGGTTTCTATAAAAGAAAAGGTCGTTTCATCGACTTTCCGCCGCAATGAAAAATGCAAAACCAGTCTAACCAACGACCATAACAGGTAGAAAGCCGCCATGACAGCTATGCTCACGATGATGCTCAGCAACCAATCGACAAGGATTTTTGTTAAGGGCTGCGGATCGAATATCCTTTCCAGCCGCTTTAAAAGAACAGCAATGAAGTTCGACATCCATATTTCCTTAACACGTAAATCTAACCTGGATTAATACCCTCACCATGGCTTATCATCCCAAGTGGCATGCAAAAAATCTGCCGCCAAATCTGCGGGAAATGATCCAGATAAACAGCTATATATGCAGGTAAGGATGGAAAGATTCCTGAAAACATCTTAAAATTTTTCCGAAAATCCGGAAGAAAGGGGCAAGGGCGTTGGCGGCCCTCTCCGTATAATGCCAAAACAACAAGGGCAGGCTGGACAGGGAGATCTTCTGGCCCACCAGGGCGCTCTTTACATTGTTTTTTTGCCCAGGCAGTTTAATCTCCTGCAGATGCCGTTAACAAAAAATAACCAAAGGAACGAGATGAAGGGAATCGAGATTATTATTGGTGCAGGCGTTCTACTTATCGCCCTGGCCTCCTGTATAGCCCTGAAAAAGGGACCCACAGAAAAACCTCCGCAAACAGTCGACCATGTTGATCTCGTTAGATATAGCGGCAAATGGTATGAAATTGCCAGCTATGCCAACCGGTTCCAGAAAGGATGCATTAACAGCCAGGCAACCTACACCTTAGGCGAAGATGGCACAATTTCCGTCTTAAATAGATGCACTGATGAGCGCACAGGCCAACGCCGGCAGGCGGAAGGCAAGGCCTCGGTCATGGACAAGAGCAGCAATGCCAAGCTCAAGGTCTCCTTTTTTTGGCCTTTTTCCGGTGATTACTGGATAATCGATCTGGGGGAAGAATATGAGTATGCGGTCATCGGCCATCCTGAAAGGAAATTTCTCTGGATTCTCAGCAGGACAAGGCAGATGGAAGAAAAGGTATACCGAGATATCCTCTCCCGATTGCAGCAACAGGGCTATGACACCAGCAGGCTGATGAAAACAGCGGTCGGCGATTAATATCCGGCGCAGTTGGTGGCAGTGAAGAGTGAAGCTCTCGCAGTTCAAACAAGGAGTTCCGGCGGCCTGGGTGGCAGGGAGGCGGCCGGGGTGATTCCCATTGACGGCCGCTTTCACAGCCCAGTAAAAAGAAGCGTACATCTCTGTTGCTGTATCACCCACCTGGCCCCCTGCTGGCCGTCAGCGGCCAGGGGCAGGGAGACAAACAGCTTCCCTGCCCGGGCACGAGGACCATACCATGACCACCGACCAGCTCCTCATTCTCCTTATTCTGCTTGCCACCATCGCCATGTTCCTCTGGGGCCGCTGGCGTCACGACATGGTTGCCGCCGGCGCCCTGCTGGCCACGGTGCTGGCCGGTCTGGTGAAACCGGCCGAGGCCTTTGCCGGCTTCAGCCACCCGGCGGTGATCACCGTGGCCTGTGTTTTGATTTTGAGTCGCGGCCTGCAGAGCTCGGGGGCCGTGGATGCGCTGATCCGCTATGTATTACCCGCCAAGGCAGGCGTTACCCTGAGTATCGCCGCTCTGGTGGCGCTGGGGGCGCTGTTATCAGGCTTCATGAACAACGTCGGGGCAATGGCTCTGCTGATGCCGGTGGCCATCCAGCTGTCACGCCGTCTGGAGCTGACACCGGGACAGGTGCTGATGCCGCTGGCCTACGGCACCATCCTCGGCGGCATGACCACCCTTATCGGCACGCCGCCCAACCTCATCGTCTCCGGCTTCCGTGCCCAGTCAGGCACCGGCAGTTTCGCCATGTTCGATTTCAGCCGGGTCGGTCTGGCAGTTGCCGGGGGCGGCATCCTCTTCGTCGTCCTGCTCGGCTGGCGCCTGGTGCCGAAGCGCCAGCCTGCCGACCTTGAAGGCTTCGAGTCGGGCGCCTACATCACCGAGGCGCGCGTCTCGGATAAGAGCAAGACGGTCGGCATGACGCTGCGCGAAATAGAGGGGGCGCTGGAGGAGGATGTGCAGATCCTCGGCCTGGCGCAACAGGGGGTGCGTCTGACGGCCCCCAATCTCGGGCGCAGGGTGCGGGCCGGCGATATCCTGATGATCGAGGCGGAGGCCGAAGGGCTCTCCGGTGTCCTCTCCACCCTGGGCCTGCAGCTCGAAGAAGCGGTGGCGTCAACCGAGGCAGACGAAGAGGAGAAGCAGGAGGAGGGCAAGGCGCTTCCGGAAGAGCAGGCCGGCAAGAGAGACGGAGAGGAGGCGAAGGACGAAGATAAGGCGGCAGGCTCAGGCGATATCGTGCTGATGGAGCTTGCCGTGCTGCCGGGCTCTTCGCTGAGCGGTCGCTCTGCCAGCGACATCCTGTTGCGCACCCGCTACGGCCTCAACCTGCTGGCGCTGTCGCGCGAGGGGCAGCGCTCGATGAAGCGGCTGCGTTCGGTGGCGATCCAGTCGGGGGACCTGCTGCTGATGCAGGGACCGCCGGAGGCGATCTTGGAGTTCGCCGCCGACAATAGTTGCGTGCCGCTGGCCGAGCGCGAGCTGCGCATTCCCGACAAACGCAAGGCCTGGGAGGCGACTACCATCATGGCCCTGGCTGTGGGCGCCGCGGCCTTCGGTCTGCTGCCGGCGGCGATAGCCTTCGCCGCCGGCGTCCTCGCTTCCATGGTGCTGCGCACGGTGCCGCCGCGCGCGGTTTACGAGGCGATCGACTGGCCGGTCATCGTGCTGCTGGCCGCCCTAATCCCGGTGGCCGAGGCGATGGCCTCCACCGGCACCGCCGACCTCATCGCCCGCTTCATGCTGGAGAGCGTGGCCCAGGGGCATGCCGTGGCCGCCCTGGCCTTGATTCTGGTTGTCACCATGTTCCTCTCCGACCTGATGAACAATGCCGCCACGGCAGCGGTGATGTGTCCCATCGCCATCGGCACCGCTGCGGCGCTGGAGGTGAATGCCGACTCCTTCCTGATGGCGGTGGCCATCGGCGCCTCCTGCGCCTTCCTCACCCCCATCGGCCATCAGAACAACACCTTGATCCTGGGGCCGGGCGGTTTCCGCTTCGGCGATTACTGGCGGCTGGGTGTGCCGTTGGAGATGCTGGTGGTCGCCATCGCCCTGCCGCTGCTGCTGCTGGCCTGGCCGCTGTGAGGGGGCCGGGGCTTTCCGAGCTACAGGCCCGCAATACGCCCCTCTGATTTCCATGCCGTTGGAGCGTGGGCTGCATGCCCTAGGTCAGAGTTTTTCTGGAAGTTGAGCCACAACTCGGGGAGGTGTCAAAGGTCCTGGATAGCCGCAAGGCCATGTCAGGCATAATTGATCCGTGACCATTAACAATTTTTACCACTATTTTTCTGGAAACAGCTAAGATATGAGGCCATGTCCTGTGATGAATAATGGTGTTGCAGGCGACTGCTTCCCGGCTCCATTACTTTGCCAGAAAACCTGCTTTGTTGCGTATGCCACGGCAATCCTGCCTGCGAGCGTTCCAGAACGGGTCGAATGCAAGGAGGCGATCAATGTTGATTATACTGATGGTATATCACCGAGTGCCGACACCGCAGATGGTCCGTTATCGGCCGTCTTCCAAGGTGAAACCGGGTCAGACTTGGCATCTTGACATTCTTGTTCCCTCTGGTATTTTTTTTTGATATGGCTCGTAAATTACGGGGGATCAAAGAAGATCTATAGAGAATGTCACGAAGTCAAGCCTGACCTCAAATCCAAGGCGATTATCCCGGCAACGTCATTTAGCTTTCTGAATTAATAAGAAAAATTGAACAAAACTCAAAGGACCATCGATAAATTTACTCCCTAGGAACCCCCGTCGTGAGCCTCGATTTCACCACCCTCACCAATTTACGCAGCAACCACCCGGCCTGGCGGCTGTTGCTGGCCGGGAACGCGCCCTTGATCGCCGGCTTTCTGCACCGGGTCTTTATTGAACCAAATATCCGGATAATGGCCCAGGATGAACTGGTGGCGAAACTTGACGATGAACTTTTCCAGCTGCGGGAAAGCGCCGACGGTGAGGTCTTCCCCCGCAGCTCAATCGAATATCTGAACGACTGGGCCGACAATGACCGGGGCTGGCTCCGCAAGTTTTATCCACCCGGTTCCGATGAACCACATTTCGATCTGACCCCGGCGGCCGAAAAAGCGGTGTCCTGGCTGGAGAGCCTGCTGCAAAGGTCTTTTGTCGGCACCGAATCGCGGCTGCTGACCGTCTTTGAACTCCTGCGCCAAATGGTCGACGGCGCCGAAGATGATGCCGAGACCCGGATCAGCGAACTGGAAAGACAAAAACAGGCCATCGACCAGCAGATTGCCCGGATCCGGGCCGGTGATTTTGCAATTCTCGACGCCACCGCCCTCCGGGACCGCTTTCAGCAATTAAGCGGCCTGGCCCGGGAACTGCTGGGCGACTTCAGGGAGGTTGAACATAATTTCCGGCAACTCGACCAAAATCTGCGGGAACAGATCGCCACCTGGGCAGGCCGCAAGGGTGAGCTCTTGGCACAGATCTTCGGCGAACGGGACGCCATTGCCGACTCCGACCAGGGCAAAAGCTTCCGCGCCTTCTGGGATTTCCTGATGTCGCAGGACCGCCAGGAAGAGCTGACCGGGCTCCTGGAAAAGGTCTTCGCCATGGAAAGCATCGCCACCCTGCACGCCGACACCCGCCTCAAACGGATCCACTATGACTGGCTGGAAGCGGGAGAGCATACCCAGCGGACAGTGGCCAAACTCTCCCAACAGCTGCGGCGTTATCTCGACAATCAGGCCTACCTGGAAAACAAGCGGATTATGCAGGTGCTGCAAACCATTGAGATTAACGCCCTGGCCGTCCGCCAGGCGATGCCGCCCGGGCCCGCATTCATGACCCTGGAGCAGACCGCGCCGACGATCAACCTCCCCATGGAACGGCCGCTCTACTCCCCGCCGGTCAAACCGGTGATCACCGCCGAAGTGCGCGACGGAGACGATCGCGGCATCACGGCCGACCCGCTTTTTGAGCAGATTATTATTGATAAAGCCAAACTAAAGGCTAATATTCGCCGAGCCCTGCAGGGCAGAAACCAGGTGACCCTGGCCGAGGTCCTCCAGGAATGTCCGCTGACCCAGGGGTTAGCCGAGGTTATCACCTACTTTGCCATCGCCGGTGCTGACCATCGCAAGGCGATCTTTGCTGAAAACATCAGCGAGAAGATCTGCTGGCACGACGATAAGGACCGACAACGGTGCGCGACCCTGCCCCGCATTATCTTTAACCGCTAATAAATGCCCGGCAACACCTCCTCGGCACGCGGACTACTGCCGAAAGTTTAGACCATGGTGTTTCTCATTATTCCACTCAGCAGATTATAGTAGTGCCAACAGGTAAAACGGATGAATGAAAACCCAACCCAACCGGACGCCCTGGCCAGGGTCGTCATCTCCCTGCTGAAGGGGGTGCTCTACCAGGATAACGACCCCAAACTCTGGCAGGATCTGCTGCAACTGCAGACCAGCGTCCGGGACTATGTCGCGGTGATGGGCTTGACCCTCCTGCTCGATGAGACCGAAGGCTATGCCTGGCTCCACACCCCGGAGCCCGAGGAGGGCGCTGCCCCGCTCCCCAGATTAGTGGGCCGCCGCCAGCTCTCCTACCCGGTGAGCCTCATTATCGCCCTGCTCCGCCGCAAACTGGCGGAAAGCGATGCCGGCGGCGGCGACACCAGATTGATTCTCAGCCGGGACGATATTGTCGAGATGGCCAGGACTTTTTTGCCCGGAGGCAGCAACGAGGCCAAGCTGATTGACCGGATTGACGCCCATATCAATAAAATCGTCGAGCTGGGTTTTATCCGCCGCTTAAGTGGCCAACCGAACATCTTTGAGGTCCGCCGGATCCTGAAGGCCTTTGTCGACGGCCAGTGGTTGCATGAGTTTGACCGCCGCCTCCAAGAGTACCGCGACCGGCTCCAGGCCGAGGCCACCCCTGGCGATGGAGGCGATCATGCGGAACCAGCTGCTTGATTTTGCCGCCAGCGATGAGCTGGCCGGGTTCCGCCTCAAACGGCTGGAGGTCTATAATTGGGGCACCTTCCATAAAAGGGTCTGGGCCATTGCCCCCCATGGCCGGAATTGCCTGCTCACCGGGGATATCGGTTCCGGCAAATCGACCCTGGTCGACGCGCTCACCACCCTGCTGGTCCCGGCCCAACGGATTTCCTACAACAAGGCGGCCGGGGCCGACAGCCGGGAAAGGAGTTTGCGTTCCTATGTGCTCGGCTATTACAAATCCGAACGAAGCGCGTCCGGCCAGGTCTCGAAACCGGTGGCCCTGCGGGACCATAACAGCTACTCCGTCATTCTCGGGGTCTTCGCCAATAGCGGCTACGGCCAGGAGGTGACCCTGGCCCAGGTTTTCTGGAGTAAAGACCTCCAGGGTCAACCGGCCCGCTTTTACCTGGTAGCCAACCAGGCCTTGACCATTACCGAACATTTCGCCAACTTCGGCCCGGATTTAAACCAGCTCCGCAAACGGCTGAAGGGTATGCCCCGGGTCGAACTCTTTGACAACTTCCCGCCCTATGCCGCCGCCTTTCGCCGCCGCTTCGGCATCAACAACGACCAGGCCCTGGAACTGTTCCACCAGACCGTCTCCCTGAAATCGGTGGGCAACCTGACCGAATTTGTCCGCACCCACATGCTGGAAGGTGGCGATATCCAGCCGCGGATCGAGGCCCTGGTCAGCCATTTTGACGATCTGAGCCGGGCCCATGAAGCGGTGATCAAGGCCAAAAGACAGGTCACCCTACTGACCCCGCTGGCTGCGGATTGCCAAAAACATCGGACCTCAGCCGCCCAGGCGGACCAGTGGCGCGAGGGACGGGATGGCCTGCGGGTCTATTTCGCCACCCTCAAGGGTGCGCTGCTGCACAAACGCCTCGAAAAACTGGCCGGTGAGGAAAATCGCCTGGAGCAAACGATCAACCAGCTCGACGAGGCCCGCCGGACCCAGCTCGAGGACCGGGACCAACTCAAACAAAATATCAGTGCCAACGGCGGCGACCGCCTGGAGCGACTGGCCACCGAGATCCGGACGACGACCCGGGAAAAAGCCAAACGCCAGGAACGGGCGGAGCGCTACCAAGGGCTGGCCCGGCAGGTAGGGCTGCCGGAAACGCTTACCAGCGCCGCTTTCTTCGCCAACCTGGCCCGATTGGAGACCCTGCGGACCGACCTGGCTCAACAGGAAGCCACCCTCCAGAATAACCACACCGAAAAATCGGTGGAGCTGGCTAAGCTCCAGCAGGAACACCAAAAACTCAGCACCGAAATCGACTCGCTCAAGAACAGACGCAGCAATATTGATTCCCGGCAGATCGGGATCCGCAGCGAAATCTGCGCCGCCCTCGGCCTGGACGAAAGCGTGATGCCCTTTGTGGGTGAATTAATCAAGGTGAGCGAAAAAGAGGGCGTGTGGGAGGGGACCGCCGAACGATTGCTCCACAACTTCGGCCTCTCCCTGCTGGTCCCCGACCAACAGTACCAAGAAGTTGCCGGCTTGGTCGACCGCACCCGGCTCAAGGGCCGGCTTGTGTATTTCCGGGTCAGGCCGGAGGCCCCGGCCACCACCCCCTCCACCCATCCGCAATCGCTGAGCCAAAAAATCATCATCAAACCGGACTCCGAATTTTACGGCTGGCTCGAATATGAACTGGCCCGCCGCTTCGATTACGCCTGCTGTGAGACCCTCGAGCAGTTCCGCCGGGAGCAGCAGGCCGTCACCCTGGCCGGCCAGATCAAAACCGGCGGCCGGCGGCATGAAAAGGATGACCGCCACCGGCTTGATGATCGCAGCCGTTATATCCTCGGCTGGAGCAATGAGCCTAAAATCGCGGCCCTGACCGCGGCGGCGGCCAAGTTGGAGAGCAGCATGCAAACCATCACCGCCTGCCTTACCGTAATCCGGCAGGAGCAAGAGCAGCTGGCCGGGCAGAAAACCACCTTGGTCCAGCTCGGCGAATTCCGCCATTTTGGCGACCTCGACTGGCAGGAGCTGGCCCTGAAAATTGCGGAACTGACCAGGGAATTACGCGACCTGGAGAGCGCCTCCAATATCCTGCAGACCCTTGGCCAACAGCTCAAGAATCTGGAAGAAGAAATTGCGCGCAACGGCCAAAAACTCGACGCCGTAAAAAGCGAACTGGCCAAAAACGAGGAGAAGCGGGAACAGGCCGGCAAGCAGCTGCAGCTCTGCCGGCAAACCATCGCCACGGTGAGCGAGCCGGAGCGGCTGGCCCTGGCCGCCAGACTCAAACCGTGCCAGGAGGAGGCCCTGGCCAATCGGCCCCTGACTGTGGAATTATGCGACCACCGGGAACGGGAGATGCGCGACTGGCTGCAAAAGAAAATCGACAACGAGGAACGCCGACTCAAAGGAGTGACGGAACGGATCATCAGGGCGATGCAGAAATTCTGCCACGAATTCAAGCTGGAAACCCAGGATTTCGATGCCAATGTCGAGGCCGACGGCGAGTACCTGAAACTGCTGGCGCAGCTGCAGGCCGATGACCTGCCCCGCTTCGAAAAGCGTTTCAAGGAACTGCTCAATGAAAATACCATCCGGGAAATCGCCAATTTCCAATCACACCTGACCAAGGAACGCCAGAACATCAAGGAGCGGATCGACCTCATCAACAAATCCCTCACCGATATCGAGTATAACCCGGGCCGTTACATCCTGTTGGAGGCGCAGCTGAGCCCGGACCAGGATATCCGCGCCTTCCAGCAACAGCTGCGGGCCTGCACCGAAGGTGCCTTGACCGGTTCGGAAGATGATCAGTACGCGGAAAATAAATTTTTGCAGGTCAAGGAGATCATCGACCGTTTCCGGGGCCGGGAAGGCACGACCGACCTGGATAAACGCTGGATGGTAAAAGTAACCGATGTGCGGCGCTGGTTTGAGTTCGCCGCCTCGGAGCGCTGGCTGGAGGACCACAGTGAATATGAACATTACACCGACTCCAGCGGCAAATCCGGCGGCCAGAAGGAAAAACTGGCTTATACCGTGCTGGCCGCCAGTCTGGCCTACCAGTTCGGGCTGGAGTGGGGCGCGGTTCGCTCCCGCAGTTTCCGCTTTGTGGTCATCGATGAGGCCTTCGGCCGCGGCTCCGACGAATCGGCCCGCTACGGCCTGGAACTATTCAAGGAACTCGGCCTGCAGCTGCTCATTGTCACCCCGCTCCAGAAGATCCACATCATTGAACCGTTTGTGGCAAGTGTCGGCTTTGTCCACAATGAGGAGGGCCGGGAATCGCTGCTCCGCAACCTGACTATTGACGAGTACCGGGCCGAAAGGGAGGCCAGAGCCTAGATGGGCCGCTGGACCACCGCCCAGGATCTTAAAGACCTGTTGCGCCGCAAGTGGCGTAGCGGTCTGCTGCTTACCGCCCAGCTCCAGGGCGAGGATCTTTTCCCCTACCGCATGCCCCTGCGCCACCCGAGCGGCACCGAACTCAGCAATTCCTTTGCCGAGGCCCGGGCCTGGCTGGAAAAGCTCGACAGCCAGAGCAAGTCCCTGACCGGTAACGGCTACGAACTGGAATGGCTCGAGATCAATCACCGCCAGCTCGGCCGCAACAAGATCCCCGTTGCCGCCATCTTCCATCGGCCCGCCGATAGTTTGGCCTTCATCGGCAAAACCGGGGAAGCCGCCCAATTCCATCAGCTCTGCGCAGAAATCCTCAAGAGCTGCCCCGCCCTGCGGCCCTGGCTCACCAGGAAACCGCTCCAGGCCCTGGCCCACGCCGATGTGTGGCCGAAGCTCCTGGGGGTCATCAATTTTCTCCAGGCCAACCCCAGGCCCGCCATCTACATCCGCCAGCTCGATGTGGCTGGGGTCGACACCAAATTTATCGAGAAACACAAAAAACTGCTGAGCGAACTGCTCGATCTCGTCCTGCCCGATGCGGCTATCAATCAAAACTTTACCGGAGGCACCGGTTTTGAGCCGCGCTACGGCTTCCGGGCCAAACCGGTGCAGATCCGCTTCCGCTTACTGGATCCGGCCCTCTACCTGGAGGGGCTCGCGGACCTCCAGATACCAGTCGCTGATTTTGCCCGAATGCCGCTGCCGGTCAACCGAGTTTTCATCACCGAGAACCTGATCAACGGCCTGGCCTTTCCAGATCTCGCCCAATCGCTGGTGATCTTCGGGCTGGGCTATGGGCTCGACCGGCTGGCCGACATCAGCTGGCTCCAAGACAAAACAATCTACTACTGGAGCGACATCGACACCCACGGCTTCGCCATGCTCGACCAGATCCGTGCCTATTTCCCGCAAACCATCTCGTTTCTGATGGATCGAAACACCACCTTGCAACATCGGGCGCAATGGGGCCATGAAAAGATCCAGGTAACCAGGGATCTGCCCCGCCTGAATGCGGCGGAAACCCTCCTGTACAACGATCTCCGGAATAATAAGTTGACCGAGGCCTTGCGTCTTGAACAGGAAAAAATCCCCTACGCAGTTTTACAAACCGCTTTACAGGGGCTGGTCTGGAATTCTTACGAATAAGATCAGACCGATTCAACCTACTAATATAACATGACAAAAGAGAGAAATGCGGCCGGGCATTATCCTTAGAGAGCCATTTTCGATATCGAAAATGAGCACTTAAGGCAATTGCACGGAATACGAGGAACCGGGCGAAAGGTATCCTGACACAGGGGGATAGAAGCGGCGACGCCAGCCAATTTTGGGAACCGTCCGCGCCTTACAATGGCGATTTTATGCCTGAAAATTATCGTTTGTTAGAACTTTTTGTCTGACAATTTCCCGCTTACGTACTTGTGTAATACGCTAGAAATTAAGGTTTGGTATGGAATACCTTCTTCAAGGGCTTTAAGCTGAAGGGCATGGATGTCTTTGCTGGACATTCTGATATTGATACGGCTGTCTTTTTTGAAGGTGTTTTTGGCAATCTGCTGATAGCGGGATATTTCTGCCCCTTTTTTTTTGACAGATTTCCATTCGTTTTTTTCGTATGATTCTAAAAATTCTTTTTCTTCTTTTGTAAAATCAATCATTTGCATCACCTTTGTCTATATACTCTTTTGTTGCTTTTCTGCTAGGGATAATGGTTTTTAAAAATATTTCTTCTTCATTTTCGACAAACGGTACGAGCCAAACATAGTTATTCATTTGGAGAACGAAGATTTTTTGATTTTCATATTTTGTTTTATTTTTATGTTCAATAACGTCGAGAGTTTCCCCATTCTCGATAGACCACACAACCTCTTCAAATGAAATTTTACGTTCTTTTTTGAGGAGCTCATTTTTCTCATTGTTCCAGTTAAAGTACATTCGCAAATTGCCTTTTACTCACATTGTTTGCATGGGGTGCTACCATATTTTATATGTAGCCACCAAGTGTGCCTTTTGTCAACAGAAGGATGCCTATTTTTGGGGTAGTTCTAACGCCCGCCATCACCGGTGCCAAAAGTTAAAATGGTATTCCGTCCTCGTCTCCTGTTGCATCTGATTCGACAGACGGCTCTGGAACAAAATGAGCGTCTTCAACCGGCATCAGCTCCCACAGCCCATTCTGATGGAGCCAGATCGGATCAGCATTCTCTTCAATGAACTGGGCGACAGGCATACCATCCACGGCTGGTGACCGCTTTATTTTGACTTGCTTGCCGTTCATAAAGACCACTTGTACTTCCTTTGCCGCTCTGCTTTCGCGGCTTTCCTTGCTCTCTTTTGAGCCGAAGTGCTCTTTTTCTTAACCTTTGCCATATCTGAACTTTTTGGTGCTAACCATGAGTTCCAGGAGTTCCAGGCAGGAGTTCCAGGGACACCATACTCAACTATTGCTTTTTCGGTCCAGGCTTCTGCCTTCTGAGTACACGGGCGGTAAGCTTTTCGACCTTTTTGACAAAATCGGCATTGCCCAGCAGGCGGCCGGTCCTTTCATGACGACGCAGGGTTTCATATTCTTCTGCAGACAGATCGCTGGCCCGCAGCTCCCGCCAATCAGGGCATATCGAAAGCAGTGGCTCAACCTTTACCAATATGTCATCTTCACCTTGAAGATGGGCCTGGGCATTGCTCCATTTGTCATCTTCCGGCTTTGTGACGATGCCTGCCTTGACAGGATTTAATTCGATATACCGGGCCGTGGCGATCAGCTACTGCTCATCCATCGGAAACGAACCGAATCTTCCCTGCCAGAGATGTCCCTTCCACACAGTAAAAAAACAGGTCAAGACCGACAACCCGACACCAGAGAGGCTGACCATAATTGAATAAAGCGTCCCCGGAACTTGCTTGGAATAAAGCGTCCCCGGAACTTGCTTACTAAAAAGGCCTGTTTCTTACAATGAATACCAATCTTTTCAGCAAATTAGATTGGCCCGACCCCAAGCATCAACCAAGCATCCAAGCATGTAAGCATTAGTTATCAGGCGATACTGTCTCCGCATATCCTTTCAGCTCTTCGCGTACCGCCGAGGTGAACTCCTCCGGCGGCATCGGTTTGTTTATGTAGAAACCCTGGAACTGGTCGCACGAATGGGTTCTAAGAAGATCGGCCTGTTCCTTCGACTCCACGCCTTCTGCGACTACCGTGAAACCCAGGCTTTTGCCCAGAGCAATGAGGGCCGTAGTCAAGCTTTTGATTTCGGCGTTAGGAATCATATTTTGAATGAACGAGCCGTCGATTTTGAGGGTGTCAAGCGGGAAGTCCTTTAATTTGGACAGCGATGAGTAACCGGTACCGAAATCATCTATCGCTACCCGCACCCCCATCTGTTTCAAATCCTTGAGAATCCGGATCGTCCGGTCCATGTCGTGCATGAGAATAGCCTCGGTGATTTCCAGTTCGAGCAGCTCGGGTGCCATGCCGCTTTCCTGCAGCGCGTCCCCGACGTCCTTTAAGAAATCTTCATCAAAGAACTGTCGCTTGGAAATGTTCACGGCCATGCTCAACCTGAGAACTCCTTCGTTTTGCCAGGCGAGGTTCTGGCGGCAAGCTGTTTTGAAAACCCAGCGCCCGATAGGAACGATGAGCCCGTTTTCTTCTGCCAGGGGAATGAATTGCATAGGCGCAATCAACCCGAGATCGGGATGCTGCCAGCGCAGCAGCGCCTCTATGCCGGTAAGGCGGCCGGTGGTCATGTCCTGCTTACTCTGGTAAAAAAGGCGAAATTCATTGTTCTCCAGCGCCTTGCGCAGGCTTGATTCCAGGGTGAGGCGCTCCAGCGAGTCCGTGTTCAGTTTTTCGGAGTAGAACCGGAAGTCGTTCTTGCCTCCCTCTTTTGCGTGATACATTGCCGTATCGGCGCTCTTCATAAGTGTTTGCTCATCTTCACCATCGGCCGGAAACATGGCAATACCGATACTTATCGTGATGCGAAACTCCTGCTCAGCGAGCGTAAAGGGCCTTGCGACTGCCGCCAGGATTTTTCCGGCAACCGTTGTCACCTGGGCTTCCTCGGTAATCTCGGAGAGCAGCATGGTAAACTCGTCACCTCCCAGCCGCGCGACGATATCGCTTTCCCGCAGGGATTCCTTGAGTCGTCTGCCCATCTTCTGGAGGAGCTCGTCGCCTGCCTCGTGGCCAAGCGAGTCGTTGATTGCTTTGAAGCGGTCGAGGTCGAGAAACATCAACGCCAGCCTTTTTTCATAACGGCGCGCCTGCTGCATTTGCTGGTAAAGAAGCCGGCTGAAAAGAGCTCGGTTCGGCAGACCCGTGAGATTATCGTGATAGGCGAGATATTCGACGTTCCGTGCGTGTGCGGCCCGTTCTTCCACGACGCGCCGGCGCGATTTCTGAAGCTGCCATCTCAACCAGCCGAGCAGGGCTGCGATCGCGACCACCAGTATGCTGGCCATACCGGCGCGCCAGATGTAGCTCCGCTCGATCCGGACAACGGGGCCGAGTTGTTCCGCTTCGGAAAGACCCACGACAATTGCCAGTGGGAATTCGTAAAGTTTTCTGGCGATGGTGTAGCGTCGCGTGTCGTCCCAGCGGTTGACAGTCACCTCAGCCGTTGCCTCGGCGGTGGTGCCCTCCTGTACCAGGGCATTGTAGTCGATCGTTGTGGCCGCGGATATATCATTACCGGTGCGTCGTACCCGGAAAACGCCGTCGGTTCCCACCAGTCCAAGGACGCCGTGTTCCCCCAGCGCCTCGGTCTCATAGCCGCTGACAAAATAACCGGCATGCACCGAGAGCGTCACAATCCCCGCGAACCGTTGTCCGGCCTCCCCGAAGCGTCTGCTGAAAGTCAACCGCCATTCATCTGACGCCCGGTCGCGTTGGGGCTGTCCGATGACCACACCCCCTTGCTCTTTCGCACGTTTAAAAAAATCCATTGTCGCCACGTTCTCGGGGAGAGAAGAATGATTGGTGCTGTCAAGGATCTCTCCACGGGCATCAATGATGCTGACTGTGAAGATGATCTCGGGCGGCAGCAACGCTTCGGAGCGCAAATCTTTCAGGATTTCCGGCGCGGGTTTGTCGGCCAGTTGATAGCGGACCATCTTCAATGTGTGATCGATCTCGCGCAAAGCCCGCACGACCTGAGCTTCATAGGTGTCAGCCACGTCCATGGCCATAGCCGCGGCAGTACGATCGGCTGAGGCACGTTCTCTGGCGATGAGATTGCCAGTGAGGGCCCAGATTCCCGTTAGAAACAGAACGGTCATGACGATGGACAAAACGGGCGGCTCGATCAGCCGGTGCAGCCGGCTCCGGCCGGCGGGGCTGTCGACCTGTGGCACATTTTCGTTCGTTTGCTCGGTTACCTTAATCAATTGACACCACCCGCAGGCGTTCGTTCAAAAAGTCGAGGTATAGGTAGCCGATGGCCTCGGGGTTTTCAGCCACTAACTCAGCCATGACAGCGCTGCTGGCAACGGTTGGCGGCGGCTGGCCGCGGCCGGTAAAGATAAGTCTCGACCAGTGGGCCTTGATCTGCGACGGGGATCGCCCCAGGTACCTGCTGTAGAATTCGCTGCGCAGGGGCGAGCTTTCACTCAGATCGATGGGTTTCACGGGCTTCCCGTTCGGAAAGCGGTTCATCCTGCCCAGGTAGATGTCGGTGATCTGGGCGCGGGACAGGGTCTCGATCGGGTTCTGCGAAGAGACCACCACCACCACCTCGGCGGCGCAGACGGTACCGGCCATGAGGCTTAACAGATATATCCAGGCAATCATCGTTATTCGCATTATTTGCATCGGCAATCCAATCATCTCAAAATACGAAGTCGATGGCGGCGCTGAACAGGTTGACCGACCCGCCGGGCTCAAATCCCGGCTGGGTGTTGGTCAGAACACCCGGTGATCCGTCGTCCAGATCAAGGTATTGGTACTGTGCTTTCAGGGCCGCATTCCGGATGAAATCCCAGCGTACACCCACGGCTATGCTCTTCTGCTGGGTTGCGGACCCCAGCAGCTGGTTCAGCGCGGCATTGAGCCCTGCGGCCTGAGCGGCCTGCGCTGGCGGCAGGCCCGCCGCCGACAAACCCGGGTCCGAGGTGTCGCTGCAGGCCCGAGCTCGCGCCAGGGTCAGATAGGGGGTGAGCTCTCCGAAACGATAGCCGCCGGTGATATACCCGCCTTCCATATCGCCATAAAAAGTACGGGTGTTCGCCCGCGTCCACTCGCCCATCACGAACCAGTCGCCAGGGTCATAGCGCAAGCCGAAACTCATGATTTCAAAGCGCTTGCCGTCAGCATCGTATCGGTCGGCAATGGCATCGCCCTGCGCCCCGAATTGCCTGAAAGCATCGAAGAACGGCTTAAGACCTTCCATCGTCAGGCGGAAGCGGCCATAACAGGCAAACAGGGTTGCTGCACCCCGTTCCAGGGTATCGCTCAGCACCACAACGTCGCGGGCGTTTACCTCGCTTCCGTCGGGTATATCGATGTCCTTGGTGCCGTACAAGCCTCGCAGGTTATTGGTGAAACCCTTGAAACGGAAACGGTAATTGAGGTCGATACCGTCAACATTGGTGACGGGTATCATTTTATAGACTTCCTTGGGAGGCCGGATCCATGGAGTCGCATACCTAACTTTTCGGTACTCGGAAACCATGAACGTCTGCTGTACCATACGCCCGGCGCGTACGCTCAAGTCCGGGGTGATGTCGAACTTGAGATTGGCCCACTCAACCTCCGGCATGTAGGTTTCGTCGTAACGCTGCTCGGAGACTACCTGCAGGATGCCGGAAAACCGGGGCGTGAGATTGGCGGTGAGCTGCAGTCCCAGCACGCTGTCTACTTCGGGGCTCCAATCACGGGTGTAACCTGCCCCGTCGGGAGCGAACACATTTGAGGCGAAGTCCGCCTGGTCCTCGTCGGAATAGACCACTCCGAGCGTACCGAAGCCGTTGACCGAAAAATTCGGCGTTTCAGCAACCTGTGCCCCTGCGGCGGGCGCGCAGACGAGCATCGCGGCCGCTGTGGCAATTACCAGTTTTCCCATCATCAGCCCTTGCGCAAAGTGTGCTTTACAAAAACCAATCTCCACTCGTATAGCGGGTGCCCTCAGCAGAATAGCGGGGTCAGAGTCAAATTAAACAGGTGATTATGACCCCGCTATTCGTTTTCTCGCTCTCGTTTGCAACGGGTTGCTGCACCCGCCGGCGTGGGCATGGGTGCTGAAGAGTGGCCGCTAAAAGCTGTCAATGATCACCGCCTCGCTTGCCGGGATCTGGCCGCCGCGGGGCCAGGGTTCCTTGATTCCTTTGCCGATGGCGACGAACATGGCAATGACATGATCGGCCGGCAGTTTGATCAGTTTGCCCACCTCGGCAAAATCAAAACCATCCATGGGACATGATTCATAGCCCATGCTCTTGGCGGCGAGCATCAGGGTCTGAGCCGCCAGGCCGCAGGAGCGCATGGCCTCGTCCCGCTGCACCTGGGGCTTGTCGCGATAATAGACGTCAATGGCGGGCAGAATCAAATCCTGGACCTCGGCGGGGGCGTTTTGCCAATATCGTTTCGGCTCTTTCTGCCAGCTGTTAAGATCCGCGCACAAGATGACAAACAGCGAGGCATCGGTGACCTGCGCCTGGTCCCAGGCCACGGATCTGATTTTACCGCGTAAGACGGGGCTTTTCACCACCACGAAGCGCCAGTTCTGGATATTGAAGGCGGTGGGTGAAAGCAGGGCCAGAGCCATGATTTTATCAATTTCTTCCTGGGACATGGTATGGTTTGGGTCATAATGTTTGACCGCCCGTCGTGTCTCAATGGCTTGAATCACATGCATAAGGTTCACTTATCGAGGTTTGTGTGGTTGGAGAAAAAGGCATTCTACCAACATCTTTTCAGTCTAGAGGATGACAGATCAATACTCAAGGCGGATGCCGTGCTTTTATTTTTAAAACGCTGTTCGTGGGCTGGTGCGACGGTAAAGGCCCCGGCTGACGGCATGCAAGGATGACCCCTTTTAAAAGTCAAAAGCAGTCGCGGTAGGGACGCCGGTCTCCCGGCGCCCCCCGCACAGATCCGTACGTGAGGAATTACCTCATACGGCTCCTACCTCGGGTTGGTGACACAAAGTCGCTGGTAGGGGTAAGGGTGCCTTACCT
>JAGXFQ010000005.1 GCA_024637145.1 Desulfobulbaceae bacterium | reverse complement strand
GTTATGCGCAGTGAGGTTAAGGCATGGGAGTCAGCAAGAAACGGGATGAAAGCCGGGGTCAACTGGCAATTTACTACCGAGGATGCCCGGACCAAACTGAAACGCCTTTATCCAACATTAGAGATGTGACAGGACACTAGTGCAGTGTATCACTTAAAGTTTTGTATATTTATGCAACTCTGCCTTTAACCACGAAGACATAAAAACACGAAGAGCTTCTTGTTTTTATGTTTTTCTTTGTGCCTTCGTGTCTTTGTGGTTCGTAGGCAATAACGAAATTCTACACGTACATTTAAGTTTTACGGAGTACGAGAACCCTCTTTTTTTATTTTGCCTGCCTCTATCTGCTTCTATCCCGCAGGGATCTGATAGTCACCAGGCCAAGGAGAAGGAGAACCAGGTTGCCCAAAAAAGCCAGGGCCCGGTTTTGCACGAGCCACGGATAAAGCTCAACAAAGGCAAAACGGTGCAGCCTCTTCTTCAGAGGCGTGGCGGCGGGCAGCGGCATCACGGTTTCAGAGATAAAATCGCGGCCCACCGTCAGCACCAGGCCATGGTCAAATTGACCATAGGAACCAACCGCCCCGCCCCCTGCACCACTAAGCAGATAGGCTGTCTCCTCCTTCTGAAGCCGGGCATACCCATGATCTTGGCCAGAAATGACATAATCCACCTTATAGCGACTAAAAAGCGCCTGCAATTGTGCAGACTCCGCTTTTTTGGGGGCGGCTGAAAGCTGGGTGGGTGCAGGCAGGAAGACGAAAATATGGCGGTAGCGGGGCCCGGCCCCCTGCAGCACCTCTTCCAAAAAAGAGACGCCTGCCAGCGTCCCCCCTGGCTCCAGCTGGCTTCCCAGACCGACAAAAAGACACTCCTGGTAGACAAAAGAGAAGCGCGAAGGGCCGAAATCCTCCTCAAAACGGGCCCGGGACAGGGCATCCAGCTCATCACTCGGCTCCACAAAAAAGAGCGGAAACGGCAGGGCAAGATCACCTCTGAGCTGGGCACGCCAATAGGGGTAGCTCTTGGCATACCCATCCCCCAGATGCACGGCAAAGTCCACGGGCTGCTGGCGCAGTTTCCGGGCCAGCAGATCAAAGCGGGCTGTGCCCCCTGCCGTGCCCCCGAAGAGGGCAAAGGAAAACTCCTCTTTGGGGGGCGCCTCTACTAGCCCCGCACGGATCTCGGCAAAATTACCGACCAGAGGCGGCAATGGTCCCCGGCTTTTTCTTATTGCCAGCGCGACAAATATTTCAAAGCCGATGATTGCCGCCAAAAACATAATAAAAAGAATCTTGAGACCTCTGTGTCGGGATCCCCTTTTCTGGTTAAATATCTTTCTCGCCATCGCCTTTTGTACCCCGCCTATTTTTTTCTGGCTTTCCTCTTTGTTTCAGCCGCCAACAGAACCCTAGGGCTGACAACAAAATGCCTATAATATAGCTACAATGAAGTCGTTCACCACAACAATCAGCCCTCAAAGGTCCGGAAAATCATCCTTTGCGGGCGCCTGTTCATCGATTTCACCAACATAATCTCTACCACCCTGATCATGAAAAAACTGTTTTTTTCTGGCCAATCCCGTTTCTTCCCCGGGCGGCACCCCCTTCCCCCTCTCTTTTTGCCATCATATTCCTTGCATAATTCCTTCCGTATCACTATCTTGAGCCGGTGGTTAAGAGTGATTACTAATTCCACGCAATACGGCTCTTTCCTGGCGTTCTGACGTGGAATTAGCAGGATCTTTATCCCTGCCAGGGACGATCTGTGCCTGGCCAAGACCTTGCTGTCCAACATGTTGAGATGCCCAGGGGCAGAGCTCCCCAGTGGCCAGATATTACCTCCAGGAGAAAACAGGAATGGATTTGAAACAATGGTCATTGCGCGGCAAAATTGTTCTCTTAGGCGTATTGCTTCCCACCATCCTCATCGCCCTGCTCATGCAGCTCTATATCAGTGAGGCCCGGGAAAAAACCATTAGCGCCTTTACCGCCAAGGCCAGGGCGATCTGCCTCACGGCTGAATCCACCCGTGATGAAATGGAGGCCAAGTGGTCCCTGGGCCTTTTCTCCGCCGACCAGGTAAGAGAGCTGGCCCGGCAAGGGCACAGGGACAAGGTAGTGGCCACGGTCCCGGTATTTTCGGCCTGGCAGGCTGCCATGCGCAAGGCGGATGAGGGCGGTTATACCTTCAAGGTCCCCAAGTTTTCCCCCCGCAATCCCAAAAACAAACCTGATCTCCTGGAGGCCAAGGCCCTCAAGCACATGAAGGATCAGAATGTCGATGAATATTATGAAGTCGATTCTACCCTCAATGCCGTGCGCTATTTCCGGGCCATCCGCCTCTCTGAGACCTGTCTGCTCTGCCACGGCGACCCGGCCAACTCCCAGAAACTTTGGGGCAATAATAAGGGCCTTGATGCCACCGGCGGCCCCATGGAGAACTGGCAGGTGGGTGAAATCCATGGCGCCTTTGAGGTTATCCAATCCCTGGCGGCAGCAGACATGCAGCTGGCCAGTTCCATAGGCAAGGCCACCAAGATTGTGGTCATCGGCCTTATCATCATGGCCATCTTTTTTGCCACCCTGGTCATTGGTCTGGTGTCCAATGCGGTCATTAAACCGATCAAACGTATTATTGATGACTTAACCGCCAACTCCAGCAACCTCCTCGATGCCGCCAATATGGTGGCCACCGCCAGCGGCCAGCTTGCCGACGGCGCCAACCAACAGGCGGCAAGCGTTGAAGAGTCCTCCGCCTCCCTGGAGGAGACCTCCTCCATGATCAATCTCAATGCCGAAAATGTCCGGCAGACCAGCCTGATGACGGAAAGCGCCCGCCAAGATGCCGAGGTTGCCCAGGCCCACATGGACAAGATGAGTGAGGCCATTGCCAAGATCAAAAAATCAGCAGACGAGACCGCCGTCATCATGAAGACCATTGACGGCATCGCCTTCCAGACCAACCTGCTGGCCTTGAATGCGGCGGTGGAGGCGGCCCGGGCCGGAGAGGCCGGGGCCGGTTTTGCCGTGGTGGCCGACGAGGTGCGCTCCCTGGCCATGCGCAGTGCCGGGGCAGCCAAGGATACCGCCGCCCTCATCGAGCAATCTCAGCAGAATGCCGCCAACGGGGTCAAGGCCGCCGCTGATGTCAAAAATATCCTCACCAAAATCGGCATCGAGGTGACCCAGGTGAGCGCCCTGGCCCAGGAAATTTCCGTGGCCAGTACAGAACAGTCCCAAGGGGTAAACCAGATCAATATTGCCATCAGCGAGGTGGACAAGGTTACCCAGAAAAATGCCGCCATTTCCGAGCAGTCCGCCTCGGCCAGCGAGGAGCTTTCCGGTCAGGCCAGGGAATTGAACGAACTCATTGCCATGTTGGCCGCCATTGTGGGTGCCAAACAGGAGAGTGGTGGTCCCGGCCATCCCAAAAAAATGGGGCCGCCCCCCGCTCAACGGCCTGGCTCCAAGCGGCTTGCCCTGCCTGATGCCCCGCCGAAGAAGCAGACCCCAAAAGAAGCAGCCGCACAAAAACGCAGCAGCAAGGCCGAAAATGTCATTCCCTTTGACGATGATGAATTTGAAGATTTCTAAGGGAGAGCTGAGCCGCTAAGGGCACAATGGTTTCCGCAAAAACCAATGAAAAAGGCCCTCTTTTCAAGAGAAAAGAGGGCCTTTTTCATTGGCCATGGCTATATCGGCAAAAAACTAAGCGGCAAGGGCCTTCAGCGCAGCCTGATAATCGGGCTCCTGGGTGATCTCAGGGACCTGCTCCGTGTAGATAACCTGGCCCTGGGCATCAATAATGACCACGGCCCTGGACAGGAGACCCGCCAGAGGGCCATCAGCAATGGCTACCCCGTAATCGCGGCCGAAATCAGCACGAAACGCCGACAGGGGCACGACATTGGCAAGGCCTTCTGCCGCACAGAAACGGTCCTGGGCAAAGGGCAGATCAACAGAGATGCAGAGGACAACGGTGTTGGCCATGGCACTGGCCTCCTGATTGAAGCGGCGGACAGAGGTGGCGCAGACGGCGGTGTCAATGCTGGGGAAGATATTGAGCACCAGGGTTTTGCCGCTGAAATCTTGGGCGCTTTTTTCCGAGAGATCCGTGGCAGTGAGGGTGAAGGCCGGGGCAGGACTGCCCTTGCCGGGCAAAGCGCCCACGGTCTGACAGGGTTTGCCTTCCAAGGTAATTTGAGCCATGAGGACTCCTCCTTGCAGAATTGACACTGCATAAAATGGTTATATCTGAGAATAGGGCTTCATGGGGAATGCGTCAAGAAATGTCCTCATGGCCGCCCTGCCTTTATTGATTCTGATCATACCCATCTGCTGCAACCACAGGAGGTTATTAACAGGTTTGATAACTATTATCAACAATAAAGGTACAGAATTTCACCGGGTAGGCGCTGCCTGCCTGCCTGGCACCTCCACACCCTTTCCCGGTCGCACTTGCGGTGTGGGGCGCCAGAGAAGATACCCGGCAGTGCGGCCCAATGTGGAGGCAGGATCTCCCTACTTGCCCTGGGCCCTCACCAGGAAGATCCCGTAGGTGGCCCGCCAATCAGGCAGAAAGTGGATGATATTGCCCTTGTACTGGTGATGGTGGCTGTTGATGGCCACTTCGCGAACGATCTCGGCGTTGATCATGGCGATGAATTTGCGAAAATCCTTCATGGCAATGACCCGGATGTTGGGAGTGGTGTACCATTCATAGGGCAGATGTTCATTCTTGGGGGCCGTGCCGGTGAAAAGCAGCTGCAAACGCCCCCGCCAATGGCTGAAATTAGGAAAGCTGACAATCACCTTGCTGCCGATGACCAGGAGACTGCGGATCAGCTCCTCGGGCCGGTAGACCTGCTGCAGGGTCTGGCTCAGTATCACATAATCAAAATGGTTGGCCGGATACTCCAGGACCTCTTCATTGAAATTTTCCTGGAGCACGGAAAGGCCGCGGCTGATGCAGTAGGCCGCCTTTTCCCGGTCCGCCTCAATACCCACCCCCCGCACATTTTTGCGGTCCTGGAGAAAGGCGAGGAGGTCGCCGCGACCGCAGCCCAGATCAAGGACCCGGCTGCCCGGCTCAATCCAGGAGGAGATGACCTGCAGGTCAAAGCGCATGCCCTCTTCAGCCATTTTTTGCCACCCCTCCCAGAAAACCGCGCACCATTTTTGCCAGCCGCTCATTTTCCAGCAAAAAGGCATCATGGCCGCAGTCCGCCTCAATCTCACAAAAGCTGACATCAAGCCCCTCTCTCTTTAAGGCATGGACCATCTCCCGTGACTGGTAGGTAGGGTAGAGCCAGTCCGAGGTAAAGGAGATCACCAGAAAACGGATATCAGCACCAGCCAGGGCACCCAGGGAGCCCTGGTCACTGCCGGTGAGATCAAAATAATCAGCAGCCTTGGTGAGATAAAGCAGGGAATTGGCGTCAAAGCGGCGAACAAACTTGGTTCCCTGGTGGTGCAGATAGCTTTCCACCTGAAAGTCGCTTTCAAAATGAAAGGAAAAGCCCTGGCGTCCCTGGAGGCGGCGGCCAAATTTGCGGCGCATGGCCTGGTCGGAGAGATAGGTGACATGGCCGATCATCCGGGCCACGGCCAGACCCAGTTCAGGGGGGTTGTCGCCATATTCACCCATATTCCATTTGGGATCGGCCATAATGGCCTGGCGGGCAATTTCATTAAAGGCAATGGCCTGGGCGGAATGGCGCATGGTGGTGGCCAGGGGAATGGCGGCGCGTAGCCGGTGCGGGTAGCTGACACACCACTGCAGGGCCTGCATGCCCCCCACGGAGCCGCCGATCACGGCCAAGAGCTTGCTGATCTCAAGATGGTCGATGAGGGCCTTCTGGGCCCGCACCATATCTCCAATGGTCACCACCGGAAACGCCAGGCCGTAGGGGGCCTGGGTGGCTGGATTTAAGGAAGTGGGGCCTGTGGATCCCCGGCAGCTGCCCAGGATATTGGTGCAGATCACATAATATCGATCCGTATCAATGGCCTTGCCCGGCCCCACCATGGTCTCCCACCAGCCGGGCAGAGCGGCCTCGCCGGGCAGACCGGGATGGGAGGCGACATGGGAATCGCCGGTAAAGGCGTGGAGGATGAGGAGGGCATTATCCCGGGCGGTGTTGAGCTGGCCATAGGTCTCATAGGCCAGGGTCACCGGGCCCAAGCTGCTGCCACAGTCAAGCTCCAGGCCCGGACCATGGGCGGCAAAGGTGAAATATCTCCGGCCGCTCTCGTCCACGTCCCCCACCCTTATCGGCAACCAGCCAGGGCCTGATCCAGATCCGCCAGGATATCGTCAATATTTTCAATGCCAATGGAAAGGCGCACCATGGATTCAGAGAGGCCGGCCGCCTCAAGCTGCTCGCCACTGAGTTGGGAGTGGGTGGTGGTGGCCGGATGAATGGCCAGGGATTTGGCATCACCGACATTGGCCAGATGGGAAAAGAGGTTGAGCCCCTCAATGAACCTCTGGCCTGCCAGCCGCCCTCCCTTGACCCCGAAGGCCACTATGCCGCCGAAACCGTTGTGCAGATATTTACGGGCCAGAGCGCTGCTGGCCAGGCCGGGATAGTTCACCCACTCCACCTCTGCATGGCCGCTGAGGTAGTCGGCAACCCGCATGGCATTGGCGCAATGGCGCTCCATGCGCAGGGCCAGGGTCTCGATGCCCTGCAGAAAATACCAGGCATTGTCCGGCGAGATGCAGGCCCCCAGGTTACGCAGGGCAACCAGCCGCATGCGCAGGGCAAAGGCCACCGGCTTGAGCTCACCCAGATCATGGCCAAAACGCAGACCGTGGTAGCTGGGGTCAGGCTCATTGTAGAGGCTGAATTTGGGGTCGGTCCAAGCAAAGGAGCCGCCATCAACGACAATGCCGCCAATGGCCACGCCATGGCCCCCCATCCATTTGGTGAGGGAGTGGACCACGATATCAGCACCATGCTCCAGGGGCCGCAAAAGGCAGGGCGGTGTAAAGGTGGCATCAACAATAAGGGGCAGATGATGCTCCTTGGCCACCTTGCTCACCGCTTCCAGATCCGTCATTTCCAGGCCTGGGTTGCCGAGGGTCTCACAATAGATGGCCCTGGTCCGCTCCGTAATGGCGGCAGCAAAATTGGCAGGATCCGCCGGATCCACCAGACGCACCTTAATGCCGAGCTGGGGCAGAATGGTGCTGAACTGGGTATAGGTGCCGCCGTAGAGATTATTGGCCGCCACCACCTCATCACCCTGGCTGCAGATATTGATAATGGCATAGAAGATGGCAGAGGTCCCTGAAGCCAGCGCCAGGGCAGCAGCGCCGCCTTCCAGGGCAGCCACCCTCTTTTCCAGAACATCCTGGGTGGGATTCATCAGCCGCGTGTAGATGTTCCCCATTTCTTTCAAGGCAAAAAGATTGGCCGCATGCTCCGTATCCCGAAAGAGATAGGAACTGGTGCGATAGACAGGCACCCCCCGCGACAGGGTATCTGTGTCCACAATGTGACCGGCATGCAGAGCCAGGGTCTCGAACTTGAAATGTGCCATCTCCCACCCTCACAGAGACCAAAAACAGTCATAATGGACCGGCGGGTTTGATCACCGGCTCCTGAGACAACAAAATGCCTTTTTAGAAGAAAAATTATAAATCCTTTATGGCAATTAATCTCCTTTTACTACAAAAAAAGAAAAACTAGGCGACCCCTGTCTCCAGCCAAAGCCGGGTGATCCGGGCCTGCAGCTCCTGATGCGCATCAGGGCTCTATTCCGCATTCTGACGGGCCGCCTCGGTCCAAGGCCCCATCAAGCAGGGGCTGAGCCGGGCAAAGTGGGAAATTTGCATTGCTGATGCTCTACACGTCTGGCCAGACCTTTTCCTTAAAAAAAACCAAAGAACCGGCTCTCATCCTCTCCGGCAGAAGGGGTCATAGCTGCGCCCCTTGCCTTCCTTTTGTTCCTTCCTGAAAAAACAAAAGGGGTTTTGCCGTAACGGCAAAACCCCTTTCATCATAACATCCTTAAATAAAGATGCGTCCCTAAAAAGGCTGCATCACCCAGATACCGCAGGGGCAGGTGTCGGCACAAAAGCCGCAGGCAATGCATTTATCATCATCAGAGACGTAGCGGAAGGTGTCGTCAGGCAGCTTTTCGCGGCTGATGGCGCCTTCCGGGCAGATGGTCTCACAGAGATGGCAATCACGGCAAGTGCCGCAGCTCATGCAGCGCTCCGCCTCGCCCGCCTCGGAACCGCCACATTGATCCGGGGCATAATGGGCATGGGTCAGTCTCTCCTGGGGAATAAGCTCCTTGCCAAAAGAGTGCCATTCCTCCCCCTTGAACTCGGCCAACAGGGCCTCTGCCGTGTTCTTGCCGGCCCCCAGGGCGTTGGTGGCCAGTCCCGGCCGTTCCACATCACCAATGGCCGAGATCTTGGGATCAGAGGTGCGGCCCGCGGCATTACACTTGATCCAGCCCGCGCCACCCACCGTAATCACCTCCACCGAGTCGGGCAGGAATTTTAACGCTGGTACGTCGCCGATGGAAATGATCACGGTCTGGGCCGGAATAAGGTGGCCGGCGGCATCAATCAGCCCTTCTTCCGTAATCTCCTTGGTCTGCACCGGCCACTTGAACTGGGCGCCCAGAGCCTCGGCCGCGGCCCTCTCCTTACCAAAGGCCAGGGGCTTCTGGATATCCACCAGGGTTACCTGCTCGGCCCCCAGCCTGTAGGCATCACAAGCCACATCGCAGCCCACATTACCGGCACCGATAATCACCACCTGCTTGCCCACCTTAGGGGGCGTGGCACTCTTGGCATCCTTCAGGAAGTCAAGGGCCGGGATCACCCGCTCATGGCCAGGAAAGGGAATGGTGCGGGGCTGATGGGTACCAACCGCGATGATGACATGGTCAAAATCATTCTTGAGCTGGGCAAACTTCTCCTTGGTCATGGCAACGCCGAAGTTGACGTGGATATTCTCCATGGCGAGAAAGCGCTCAACCTCTGCCTCCCAGATGGCCTGAGGCATACGTTCCCAGGGAATAACCTGGGCCAGCTTGCCGCCGAGCTTGCTGTCACGCTCAAAGATATGGGCCTCAACGCCGGCCTTGGCCAACTGCCAGGCCGCGTTCATGCCGGCAGGTCCACCACCAATAATGGCCACCTTCTTGCCCAGAGAGGGCGCCGGCTTGGGAGCGGGCTGGTCCTTGGCGGCCCGGGCCAGCATCTGGACGTCGATCTTCTCATCCACCTTCTGGCGCGAGCAGTTCTGCATGCAGAGATTGGGGCAGATATGGCCGCAGATGGTGGCCGGCAGCGGCGTATATTCCATCAACATCTCATACGCCTCTTTGCCCTTGCCCTCCCGCATCAGCCGCAGACGGTCGATGGTGGGAATATGAACCGGGCAGTAATAGGCGCAGGGTGCCGCCTTGTCGCGGTTGGCCCAGAAGGGCTTCTTGCGGCGCAGATCGCCGGGCTCCACCATGCCGATCACGGAACGGTCCAGGCCGGGGGCCAGGTCGCGAATGGGATCGCCTCCCCCGAAGCCGGGGTTCCAGATCTTGTATTTAAACTCCTCCATGGACATGGGCTTGGTGTTCATCAGGGCCCGTTCCTGGGGAGGAATGGCGATCAGCATGGACCATTGGTCACGGCTTCCGAGCTCCTCAAGGAGCTCGGAACGACCGATGGCCTCAAGATAGCCGGGCAGACGCTCAAGCAGCCACTGCCACTGCTCGTCATCAGGCAGGATGGCCTTGACATTGATCTGGGAGTAGGAACCGTCGATCTTGCCCCGGAAATAGATGGAACCGCCCACCATGCCCACGCAGGGCCGGTAGCCCAGAATGTTCTCCGGGTTCTTGGCCTCCACGCCGCAGACCACGGCAATGCCGCCGCAGTTGAACTCGGCAAAGGAGTCGCCGCAGGACCCGAGGACCCAGAGCTCAGGCCGATTATAGGCAGGATTCCACTTGGTCATGGTGAGGCCGCGGGCCCCAATGGAACCGCCGATCTGCACCTTGCCCTCGGCCATGGCATTACAGACGCCGTTGGTGGCCTCACCCTTCACCGTGATCTCGGCGCCGATATTCAACCAGCCCACATCGTCCGCAGCCGGGCCGTTACAAACGATCTTGGTGCCGGGCATGCCCATGCAGCCCAGACGCTGCCCACAGGGACCGTTGACCTCAATGGCCACGGGCTCACCCCCCGAATTGAGGCGACCGCCGACATTATGCTGACCATAGGTCTCAAGAACCAGATCACGGGATTTGGTGAAGGCCTCCTGCACCAGCACATCGAAGATCTGGGTGCTGAGCCGCCGGCCGTTTTCATCCACGCCCTTTACTGTTATTTTCTTACTCATATCAAAATTCCTTTAGTGACTTACCCCAGAAAGGCTGCCTTAAAAAACAAATAATTTGAGAACTTGTTTTGCAACTATTGACTTACACCTACTACCAAGTCACTTATCCTTTCCACTTCAGGCGGGTTAGCAAACATAACGGATACTGAGTCGATCAGCTGCGTCCTTGTCAGCAATGCCCAGGGCATCGGACATACCAATGGGCAGACTCTGGGACCGACCCAAGGGCGCCATAACCTTTTTCATCTCAATCTGGATGGCCTGGAAGGTCTCCACCACACGCTGGGCCACATCATCGGAATCAAGACGCCGATAGATCTTGGGATTCTGGCTGGTAATACCCTTGGGACAGATGCCCAGATTGCAGACGTTACAGCGGTTACGCTCCGAGCCGAGACAGCCGGCCGCGGACTGCATAATGAATTTGCCGATATGGACCCCGGAGGCCCCCAGCATGATCAAGGCCAGGGCGTTCTGCACCACATTGCCGGTCTTGCCCACACCGCCGGCGGCAAAGATGGGGATCTCATTCTGCTTGCCCTGCCTGCACAGGTCAAGGTAGCAATCGCGGACATTGGAGGCAATGGGATGGCCGGTAGCGTTTAGGGAAATGTCATAGGCCGCGCCGGTACCGCCGTCAATGCCGTCAATGAGCAGGGCCGAGGCATAGGGATTGCGGACCAGGTTGTTGAGCACTGCTTTGGCCGAGGTGGAACCGGAGATCTTGGGATAGACCGGCACCTTGAAGTTCCAGGCCATGGACATGGACTGGATCATCTTCATCACCGACTCCTCAATGGAATAGAGGGTCTGATGTACCGGCGGACTGGGCAGATCAACACCCTCGGGCACCCCGCGCAGACGGGCGATGAGCTTGGAAACCTTGAACCACATGAGCAGACCACCGTCGCCGGGCTTGGCCCCCTGGCCGTATTTGATCTCAATGGCGGCCGGATCACACTGCATCTCGGGAATGGCGCGGATGATCTCATCCCAGCCAAAATAGCCGGAGGCAACCTGGAGGATGATATATTTGAGGAAAGGGCTTCTGAGGACCCAGGGCGGGCAGCCCCCCTCACCGGTGGCCATGCGCACCGGAATACCCAGCACCTCATTGCAATAGGCCACCCCTTGCAGCAGACCCAGCCACATATTGGGTGACAGGGCCCCAAAGGACATGGAGCCGATGATAATGGGAAAGACCTCCCGCACCGGCGGAATCCACTCACCGCTCATCTTGCGCCTGACATACTCCTCAGGAGGAAGGACGCGGCCCAGCAGGGTGTTGTAGGAAAACTCATGGCGGCCGGCATCAAGGGCCGGATCCGTGAGCATGGAGATCCGGTTGAAGATAATGCGGTCAAGGAGGCTGGCCCCCGGCACATTACGACGGCCGCCCCGTTTGGGGGCATCACCGCCGGCCGTGGCCAGGAAACGGTAGCGGTCATTGTCATTAAAGACCGGGGCGATGGCCTCATTGGGGCAGACCATAGCGCAGGATCCGCAGCCGATGCAGCGCCGCCCGACATCGGTTCGCTGCCGGATACCCACGAAGGTCTGAAAAGAGCTGCCCCGTTCCGAGGAGCTCAAGACGATCTTGGGCATGCGTTTCCGCATATAGGTTAATTTAAGGGTATTCACCGGGCAGACCGCCGCACATTTACCACAGAGGGTGCAGCGCTCTTCGCGATGATGAATAATCCAGGGCAAGTCGTTGGGACTTAAGCTGCCTGGATGAGAGGAAATTGATCGAATTGAGACCATATCTCGAGCTCCTGTCTATCTGGAGGAATAACAACTGTGTGTTCACGCATGGGCTGGAAGTCTTTAGATTGATCCCGATCAGGGATCATGGCGTCCACACCGCATATTTCAGAGGCCACGGCCCACTCGCCAGGCTTTCCACCCACCGTAGCCGGCCGCAGCTTCTTGGCGTCCATAACCAGCAGGCAGGTCTCATCGGGCAGAGAACCGATCACCGCGTTGGGGCCATCAATAATGAGGCGCCGGCAGACATTGCGCAGCCCCAGGAGAAAGTCGCCCTGAGGATGCGCGGCAAGCTGCTGGTTGTTCAGAGGGGTCATGACATGCTTATAGGCCTGCAGGGGCAGCTTCAGCTGCTTGGTGACGTAATGCAGGATATGGGCAAAAACCTCAGAGTCAGACTGATAGCCCATGTAGCCGGGAAAACCCTTGCCGGAGAGCCAATCCCTGATGGGCACAAAGGCGCTGTTTTCCCCATTGGTCATGGTGGCCACCCCCTGAATAAAGAAGGGGTGGCAGGCGTAGAGGTTAATGCCGTAATTGGTGTTCTGGCGACCCTGGGCGAAACAGATGCGGGACTTGATCCGATCATTGTTCAGGCTGAAGGCCTGACCGATTCCCAGGGGCCACCCCACCTCTTTGATCATGGCCACATCAGGCCACAGAGAGAAGGCCGTGAGGTCATCACCATGGGCCTCACCATCAAGACGCAGACCGAGGCGGGTCATCATCAACTCATGGTCAACCTCTTCCTGGGAAAGATGGGCCCAGGCCTTGGGCAGACTGTAAACCCGAAGAATATACTTATGCCGATCTTGCGCCTCGATCATCGAGCGTTTGACCTCGAACTCATGATCATACTTGAGCTCGAAGCCCTTGTTGTCCATGATCTCATTGAGACGATGCAGGGCCGCAGGGGTATGGGCAATTCCCGACAGGATCGGATCTCCAGCCTGATACTTGTAGTCCGCAAATTCCAGACCACGCAGCAATAAGCCGAGACCGCTGCCGTCGTATCCCTCCTGCATGGATTCCATGGCCTCCACGACGGTAAAGGGGGAGAACGGCTGACTCGCGGTTTTCATAGCTAACCGGCACATGTGTTACTCCTTTTATATTTAACAGCTAATATCTTATATTTAATAGATAACACCACAGCTCTCAAGCTACTGCGGCGTCTTGAAACATGCAATTCTTGCCACAGCCATTTTCCTAGCCATGAAGGGCATTTTACCGGGGCATGAAGATACTCCCCCCAAGCCCGATTGTCAAGGACTCGCCGCCTTTTTGCCGTGGCAAAGAGGCCCCTGGCGACGTCTTGCCCTTAGCGCCAATCTCAGCAAAAGCAATCTTAAAGAAAACGGCCCCTGAAAGACCACCCCTCCGGACAAAAGCGCCTAAGGCCTCCACTTCAGGGGGGCGGCTGTCAGGTCCGGAGGGCACAAAAAAAGCAGGCGATCCGCTATTTCTGCCCCGGGTTCTCGCCCTGGGACATCACTCGAATCAAATCAGCCTTGCCGATGACGCCCACCAGGGTATCACCGCGAAGAACAGGCAGAGTGTGCACACCTTTTTCAGAGATCAGACTGGCAATATCTTCAAGACCGGCATCTTCATCCACAGTGAACAGCTGCTCCGAACAGATATCCCGCACCCGGGAGCCGGTCATCTTCTTGATCTCCTTTTCAAAGGTCTTGGCACTCTCCAGAAAGATAACCGAGTCAAGAAAGGAAACCATGGTGGGAATGTGCAGCTTCTTGTTCTGATCAACAAGGTCGTTTTCCGTGACCACTCCCACCACCTTGCCCTCATCATCCACCACAGGCACGCCGCTGATCTTGTTCTCCCAAAGAAGAGAGGCGAGTTCCTGGACGGGCATATCAAGATGGGCAATCTTTACCTCGCGACTCATAATGTCCTTGGCTTTTTTCATACTTTTTCTCCTTTGATTTTAGTGGCTCCAGGCCGGCACGGCACTCTTCTCCACTGTTTGCAGGTGGTGGCGCACGGCCAGGGGGCTCTTATTGCACATCTTGCTGTAGCAACGGCAAACAAATCCCTTGCCACGATTTGACGTCCTATCATAAACAGAAAATCCGCTGGCGGGAATCTATTCCGCCCTTACCTCAACTGCAACACAAAACAAAAGAGCAGGCGGCGATACCCTGCAACCCTCAGCAAACATGCAGAGCGCCTTCGCCATTTATTCTTGACAAAAAAACCCATACCGAATAGGAAATTGTCTTCCAGAGAGGCGAAAACAATGCTTTTTTTGAGACTATCGCAGTCCCATCCTTACGCACCCCGCAAAGCAGACAATATTGCCGAGCCTGAAATAACAGCAAGCACACATCATGACATCTTTATTGACATTCCCCAAAGGCGGCATTCACCCCCCGGAATTAAAAAAACTCACCGCTGCTCTTGCTATTGAGGTGATGCCGCCAGCAGATGAACTGGAAATCATTCTCGGTCAGCATATTGGTGCCCCCTGCACAGCCACTGTGGAAAAATCGGCTGAAATCCAGGAAGGTGACTTGATCGGCGAGGTCAAAAAAGGGCTGGGGGTTCCCCTGCACGCCCCGGTGGCCGGTAAGATCAAGGCCTTTGGCATGTCCGGCCATCCCATGCGTATTTCCGCCCCCTCCATCACCATCCAGACCGACAAAGAGGCTGCAGCCCGCCTCTATACCAGAAAGGAGTGGTCCCATCTTGACAGCAAGGCCCTACTGGCCAAGGTGCATGGGGCAGGCATTGTCGGCATCGGGGGCGCTGGTTTCCCCTCCCACGTCAAACTGAGCCCCCCTGCCCATTCCCCCATTGACACCTTGATCTTAAACGGCGCCGAATGCGAGCCCTATATTACCGCTGATCATCGTCAGATGGTGGAACGAAGCGCGGATATGATTGAGGGTGCCAAGATTATCTTAAAGATTCTCGGTATCAAGAAATGCTTTATCGGTATCGAGAACAACAAGCCCGATGCCATTGCCGCCATGACCGAGGCCGCCGCCGCCACCTCAGACGTTGCCATTACCGTGCAGCCTCTCCAGGTCAAATACCCCCAGGGCTCAGAGAAACAGCTCATCCAGGCCATCACCGGTCGCAAGGTACCGGCCGCTGCCCTGCCCTCCACCGTGGGGGTGGTGGTCCACAACGTCTCCACCACCATTGCCATTCATGACGCCGTGGTTCTTGAAAAACCCCTGTACGAAAAAGTGATCACCATCTCCGGCCAGGGGATCAGGAGGCCTGCCAACCTGCTGGTCAAGGTGGGCACCAAGATCAGCGATATCGTGGCCTATCTGGGCGGCATTACCCCTGGAGTGGCCAAGGTGGTCATGGGTGGCCCCATGATGGGTTTCGCGGTTTCCAGCCTCGACATCCCGGTGACCAAAACCACCTCCGCCGTGCTCTTTCTCACGGAAGAGGAAGTCGACACCAAACCCCACTCCCAGTGTATCCGCTGCGGCTGGTGCCTGAAGGTGTGTCCCATGGGCCTTGAGCCCAAGGAGATCGCCATTCATGTGGAAGCAGGGCGGGCCCAGGATACCAAACAGTTTGGCGTCTTCGAGTGTTTTGAATGCGGCTCGTGCGCCTATGTCTGCCCAGCCAAAAGGCCTCTGGTTCAGTTTCTCCGGCTGGCCAAAATGAAAGCAACAAATTAAATGCCCAGTACATTTACCTTCGTTTTTAAGGAGTGAAGCCATCAAAGAGCAATATCCAAACAACCTGACGCCGCCGGCACCACAAGGGTTATGGAAAGTTTCTGTTTCCCCCCACGTGCGCAGCAACGAGTCGGTTGAAAAAATTATGTGGACCGTGGTGGCCTGCCTGTTGCCGCCCCTGCTCATGTCGGTATTTATTTTCGGCATCCAGACCCTGATTATCACGGCTGTTTCCGTGCTGAGCTGTGTCGCCATGGAGGCCATCAGCCAGAAAGTGCTGGGCCGCAGGGTAACGATAACAGACGGCAGCGCCGTTATCACCGGCCTGCTGCTCGCCTTTGTCATCCCCCCAGGCGTCCCCTACCTGCTGCCGGTACTGGGGGCGGTGATGGCCATCTATATCGGCAAACATCTCCTGGGCGGTATCGGCTACAATATCTTCAACCCGGCCCTGCTGGCCCGAGCCTTCCTGCTGGCCACCTTCCCGGTGGCCATGACCTCCTCCTGGCTCCCCCCCCTAAAGGAGAGTTCCATTTTCGCCTACATGGGCACCTCCATAGACGCGGTCTCAGCAGCCACCCCCCTTGCCCTGCTGAAGGCAGAGGGCATGACCGCCGTTACCGAGGCCTTTGGCGCCGCCCCCAACATATACACCGACTTCTTGCTGGGCTGGCGTCCCGGCACCATCGGTGAGACCTCCGGCCTGCTCATCATCCTGGGCGGTCTTTACCTGATCTATCGCGGCTATATCACCTGGCATATTCCGGTGAGTATGCTGGCCACCATTGCCCTTTTGACCTGGGCCTTTGGCGGGGACACCACCTTCAGCGGCGACCCCATCCTGGCCATCCTCTCCGGCGGCGCCCTGCTGGGTGCCTTTTTCATGGCCACCGATTATACCAGCAGCCCCACCAACAAGAGCTCCCAGCTCATCTATGGCATAGGCATTGGCGGCCTCACTGTTCTCATCAGGCTCAAGGGTGGGTACCCCGAAGGTGTCTGCTACGCCATCCTGCTCATGAATCCGGTGAGCTCCGTGCTTGACTCCTGGTTCAAGCCCAAGCGCTTTGCCCCGCCTCTTGCTGCCGGAGGTGGAAAATGAAAGATATCAGCACCATTATCATTCGTCTCACCCTGGCCTGCATCCTGGCCGGGGTGGTGATGGGCCTCACCTTTATCTTCACCAGCAATGCCAAGAAGCATAATGAGCATGTCAAGGAGCAAAAGGTCATGGCCAGCCTCCTTGGTTACAGCAAGAACCACCCCATGCCGGAGAGCATGGCCATGCATGAGGTGTATCGCTATGTCATTACCAAGGACGCAAACCTCACCGTTGGCTACCTGGTCCCTCTGCAGGAGCAGGGCTTTACCTTTATCACTATCGACCTTGATGGCAGGTTTCTCTCCGCCACGCCTGTAGAGATCCAACCCCAACTGGTCATTGATGAGAACGAGCGTCAGAAGGCCATTGCCACCCGTCTTGACCTTGACCCCCAGTTCCTGCGCTATGCCGACAAGACCATCATTGTCACCGATCAGGGCCGGCGCCAGGCCTACCTGCTCACCGGCGCCTTTCCAGGCTTCAAGACCTTTATCTCCGTGATGCTGGCCCTTGACCCCTCTTTTACCATCCTGGGCCTGGAGATCCTGGAGCATGAGGAGGATCCCGGTCTGGGTGGTGAAATTGTTCAGGATTATTTCAAAAACCAGTTCAAGGGCAAGCCTTTTACCGCCATCAAGAGACTTGAGGTGACCAAGACGCCCCTTCCCGACGAGTACCGCCAGGCCCTGGAGGCCGAAAAATCGGGGATAAGCAAGAAAGAAATCACCGCCATTCAGGAGCAGTATAAGGATCATGACATCTATGCCCTTACCGGTGCCACCATCTCAAGTGACGCCGTGACCAGGGGCACCAAGGGTATTGTCCGGAAATTTGCCTATCGCATCGCCATTCTTGACCAGGTGATCCAAGGGCAAAACATTGCTGTGCCTTTTTAAGGCCCAGGGGTAACTCTGTGTCCAAAATGCTGAAATTTAAAAAGTCCTTTCCAAACAGACAACTTGACCCACGTGGCACGATTGCAGCCCCGCGGAGTTAGGAGAGACCATGGCCACCGATAAATCAAACATGCAGCTGGTTGTAAACGGCATCTTAAACGAGAACCCCATCTTCCGCCTGGTCCTCTCCATGTGTCCAGCGGTTGGCATCAGCACCACCATGATGAACGGCCTGATGCTGGGGGTAGCGGTCCTCTTTGTCCAGGTCTTTTCCAGCGTCACCATCGCCATTTTTAAAGATTACATCCACCCCCGGATCCGCATTCCCACCTACACCCTGACCATTGCCACCTGGGTAACCGTTATTGATCTGGTGCTGGCTGCCTTTCTGCCGGAGGCCTATGCCAAGATGGGTATCTTTGTGAAACTCATTGTGGCCTTTGCCATTATCACCATGCGCCTGGAGATGTTCGCCAGCAAGGAATCAGTAAAAGCCTCCCTCTGGGACGGCATAGGCATGGGCCTGGGCTTCATGGCCGGCATGATGGCCATCGGTTTTGTCCGCGAGCTCCTGGGCATGGGTACCCTGATGGGATATGACATCCTCGGCTTCAAACCCCTGCTCTTCTTTATCCTGCCCTGCGCCGGCTTTTTTGTGGTGGGCTTGATGATGGCATTCTTCAACTACATAGAAATAGCCTATAAAAAGGCGAAGCAGGCATAAAGGGAAGAAGTAATGAAAAAGATCATGACGCGCTATACCCTCACCCTCCTGTTCCTTCTTGTCCTGCCCGGTCTTGTCTGGGCCCAGGATCTGGTGACGGACAAGAGTTTCGGAGCAGACAATGAAATCATCATCACCTTCAGCCAGCCCGTCGCCCCCCAGGCGGCAGTAGATTCCGCCACCTACACGGTCTATGAAGAGCCTGATCCTGATATCCGTCTGCAGATCAAGGAGATCATCCTGGCGGAAGATGAGAAGGGGGTTTCCCTTATCTTCAGTGAACCCCTCAACACCACCGAGAGCCATGTGGTGACCATTGCCGATCTGCTACCGGATGAGGAGCCCACCACCATTATTGTGACCAAGTCCTACCTGGGCTACCTCATCGGCATTCTGCTCTCGGCCCTGCTCATCAACAACTTTGTCTTCACCAAATACCTTGGCCTCTGCGTCTTCTTCGGCACCTCAAAGCGCAAGGATACGGCCAAGGGCATGGGCTTCACCTTCACCATTGTCATGGTGGTGTCGGCCATCATGAGCTGGTTTTTCTACCAATACATCTTAACGCCCTTTGACCTCAACTTCCTGCAGATTGTGGTCTTCATCGGCCTGGTATCCCTTACCGTGCAAGCCGTTGATACGATTCTGCGCAAGGTAAACCCGGCCCTGTTTAACTCCTTTGGCGTCTACCTGGTTCTGGTGATTGCCAACTGTGTTATTATTGCCGTGCCCCTTATTCTGGCGGACAATGAATATAATTTCCTGGAAACATTCATGCTCTCTCTGGGCGCTGGCGGTGGTTTTCTCCTGGCCCTCTACCTGATGAGTTCTGTCCGGGAGCGTATGGATCTTGCCAACATCCCGCCCACCTTTAAGGGTGTGCCCATTGCCTTTATTGTGGCAGGCCAGTTTGCCCTGGCATTTCTAGGATTTTCAGGGCTGCAGATTTTTTAGCCCCTTGGCGCGATCGTCTCTTAATGGAGTAAAAGCATTCCGCTTCTGTTCGGAATAGGTGAAAAAATGGATCCAGAATTAGTAAAATTAGCCTTGGGCGGCGTGGCCCTGCTCGCCTGTATCGGCCTTTTTTTCGGTATCGGCCTGGCCCTGGCGGCCCACAAATTCGCAGTGGAGACCGACCCCCTAATTGAAGAGGTGCTCGAATCCCTGGCCGGCGCCCAGTGCGGGGGCTGCGGCTATCCTGGCTGCGAGGGTTATGCCATTGCCGTGGTCAATGACCCTGATGTGCCGCCTAATCTCTGCTATCCAGGCAAGGAAAAGGTGGCGGCCCGGGTGGCCGAGCTCACCGGTAAAAAGATGGCTGAGATGGAGGATATGGTCGCCCTGGTCCGCTGCGCCCGCCAGGAAGGCCGGGTGAGTCACAAGCATGAGTATATCGGTTTTGCCTCCTGCACCGCCGCCAACTTAGGCTTTGGCGGCCCATCGGCCTGCAACTACGCCTGTATCGGTCTCGGCGAATGCGCCCAGGCCTGCCCCTTTGATGCCATCACCATGGTGGAAAATTTTCCGGTGGTGAATGCCGACAAATGTGTGAGCTGCGGCACCTGCGTCAAGACCTGTCCCAAACAGGTCATTGTCCTCCAGAGCCTGAAGGCCAGGGTCTATGTCCCCTGCTCCACCAAAGAACTCGGCAAGAATGTCAAAAAGGTCTGCGCGGTGGGCTGCATTTCCTGCCAGATCTGTGTGAAGAAATGTCCGGCCGGTGCGGTGCGCTCCGAAAATGACCTGATCCAGATCGACCAGGCAAAATGCCTTGAATACGGCCCGGAATGCCAGGAAGTGTGTGTGGAGAAATGTCCCCGCCACATCTTCAGAAAATATGAGGGTCGCCAGGTGCTGAAACGCGCTGCTGCCGGCCTTAAGATGGCGAGCTAAAAGAAAATTTTCATTTGAGAGTGAGACAGAGGAAGCTATGAAAAGTCCTGTAAAATGTTCCTGTGACCAGCAGAGAAGATCCTTCATGAAGAACGCCGGCCTCCTGGGCCTGGGCGCTGCTTCAGCCACCCTGCTGCCAGCCCGGCAGGCGGAAGCGGTTCTTTTTGGCAGCAAAGAGTACAAGGTTTCCCAAACCAGGCTGGCCATGGCCACCTACGTCAACATGACCGCCATCCATCCCTCAAGGAACCAGGCCGAACAGGCCTTTGGCCTGGCCTTTGCCGAGATCCAGCGGCTCACCAGGCTGCTGAGCCGCTTTGACGCCGACTCTCCGGTCTCCCGGCTCAACAAGAGTGGTTCCCTGCACAGGGCGCCCCAGGAAGTGCTGGAGCTTGTGGCCCGCTCCCTCTATTATCACCAGCAGACCGGCGGCGCCTTTGATATCACGGTGAAGCCCCTTATTGATCTCTACAGAGACAATTTTGCCGGCGGCCAACCGCCCTCTGAAACCCAGATCCAGGCCGCCCTCCACCATGTCGGTACCAAACACCTCCGTTTTGACAGCGGCAATATCTCTTTCCGCAAGGCAGCCATGGGCATCACCCTGGACGGCATTGCCAAGGGCTATATCGTTGATCGGGCCTCGGAAATCCTGAGCCGGAGCGGGATCAGCAACCACCTGATCAATGCCGGCGGCGATATCCGCACCAACGGCTCAGCCGCCAAGGGCAAGCCCTGGACCATTGCCATTCAGGATCCGGCCAAGAAGAGGGAGTACCCCGATGTCATCACCATGAGAAACGGCGCCATTGCCACCTCCGGCAATTACGAGGTGCACTACGATAATGAGAAGCTGTTCCACCACATTATTGACAGCCGAAGCGGCTACTCCCCAGCGCTTGCCGCCAGTGTTACCGTCCAGGCCCCCACGGTCATGGATGCAGACGCCCTGGCCACCAGCGTCATGGTTATGCAGCCTGCCGCCGGGGTGCATTTCATCAACGGCCAGCCCGGCTGCAACTGTTTTGTTGTGGAGTCAAGCGGCGCCACCCGCCATTCCCTGGGCTGGCAGGCCGGTTGATGCTCGCCTGAAAAAAGCTGTTCTTGCCTTCAAGACAAAAAAGAGGGGGCCCGACAGCTGAGCCAGCCGATAAGCGCTGCCCCTCAATAAGTGCTGCCCCTCAATGAGCTCCGCTCCAGCTGCCGCGCCGGTTTTTTTTCTGCAGGCTGGCCTGCAGACGCTGAGAAAAATCGAGACCGTTTATCTCAACGGCGCCGAGACGCACCAGATGGGGGGTCTTCATCTGACAATCGATGAGATCAAAGTCCCAGGCCGTAAGCAGGGCAACAAGGGCGGCCAGGGCCACCTTGGAACTATCTGCCACCGTACTGAACATCGATTCGCCAAAGAAAAAGCCGCCCAGGGAGACGCCATAGAGCCCCCCTACCAGCTTCTCCCCCTGCCAGCATTCCACGGAATGGGCCCACCCCTCGGCATGAAGGCGGCTGTAGGCCGCCGCCATCTCCGGCACAATCCAGGTACCTTCCTGATCAGAGCGGGGGGCAGCGCAGCCCTTGACCACCCCGGCAAAGTCCTGGTCAAAGGTGACCCTGAATTTCCCCTGGCGCCGGGTCCGGGCCAGGCGCCGGGAGCAATGGAAGCCGGCCGGGACAAGAACCAGCCGGGGATCGGGTGCCCACCAGAGCAGCGGATCCCCGGCCGAATACCAGGGAAAGATCCCCAGGGAATAGGCCAGCAGCAGTCGCTCCACAGAGAGATCGCCGCCCACGGCCAACAGGCCGTCATCCCTGGCCAGAACCGGCGGGGGAAAGAGAAGTTCTTCAGAAAGTTTAAAAATCATCGCCATTATCAGAGGCCTCACCAGATGCGCTTGACACCTGGGCAAGGGACCTATAATTTATTATAATTATCCACAAAAAGGGTTCTTCAAAAAATCCTTTTGCCGCTCTCCCACCTTTGCCTCTTACTACTCCCATGGATAGAAAAACACAAACCTGCCCTTACTGCCAGGAAAGCATCTACGCCAACGCCATTGTCTGCCGCTACTGCTCCCGGGATCTGCCTCCCAATCTGCCGCCCCTGCAGTATCATTCCTCCCCCCTCTGGCTCCCCCTGCTCATCACCTCTGCCCTGGTCATTGGCGCCACTGCCCTTTTCAGCAGCGACCAGATACAGGAGCGCCTGCGCCGGCTCCACCGCCGGCACTGATCAGCCCGGACCGCTCCCTGGCGGCCGGCAGACCCTTGGCCCCAGGCTACCCGGACTGGCCTTTACGGGCCACCAGAACCACAAAGCCGGCATCTCGCTGCCGGCCGGGCCGGGAAGATTCAAAGCCCACCAGGGCCTCTGGACTCTGGTAGAGGGTGGAGCGCTCTTCCACCACCTGCAGTCCGGCGGCCAGCAGCCAGGCCTCCACCTCCTTTAGCTCATAAAAAGAGGCATATTGATAGAAGGGATGGCCGGCCTTTTTTTTGGCCAGCAGGGCCGCTCCCCAAGGGCCACTGCCAGGGACCACACCCAACACCAGATGTCCTCCCGGCCGCAGGGCCTGCGCGGCCTGGGCCACCACCCGGGCCGGCTGCCGGGTGAAACAGAGGGTGAAAATGATGAAAATCGTGCCCGTCCCGGCCGGCCGCAGAGGGAGCTCCTCCCCCACCCCCTGACAGACCCCGGCAATCCGCTGGGCGGCTAGAAGCAGGGGCTGCCGGGCCGGATCAATACCCACCGCCACCCCGAGTTCGTCGGCAAAACGGCCCGGTCCCACCCCCACTTCCAGCCGCGGTTCGGCCAGGGGGGTGGCCAGCTCCTGCAAGGCGGCAAGTTCAATGGCAAAAAGGAGGCTGTCGTCGAACCAGCTGTCATACTCCTGGGCCCGCTCATCAAAAACCCGGGAAACCTCCTGCCACCCAGGCCGATGCTGCTCACGCATATCCTCTCCTTTTTCTCGATAAACTAAACCGTTTCTGCCGACCAGGACCTGGCGGGGAACCCAGACCGCTCAGAAGGCGTTTCTCCTTTTTTACCATGAAGGGGGCCACAGCCCTGGAACTTTTTTTTCTTTGGCAGCGATTTGCGGCGGGAAATTACGGCGACCCCTTTTTTATCTCCGGGCCCTGGGGTATCATGGTCACGGGTGGGTCGTGGCCCGACAGCCCCTCAACTATTCGCTGTGCTTAAAAAGTACATTTATTCATATCATATCAATAAACTCCCAGCCGCCTGCTTGTTCAGGCCCAAAAAAGAGGCTGGTAACCCGAGAACCCTATGTCCGCGCCAGCAATAACACAGGGACCCTTTCAAAAATCCCTCTATGACCCCCAGGAGTTCACCCTCTCTTTTGAACTGGTGCCGGGCCGGGGCGGCCGTTCCAAGCTCCATACCAAGGCCCTGGAGCTGGCCCGGAGCATGGCTGCTGATGGCCGCATCTGCGCGGTCTCCCTCACCGATAATGCCGGCGGTCACGCCACCCTGGCCCCGGATGTCATCGGCAAGGAGATCCTGGAGATGGGCATGGATGTCATCAGCCATTTTTCCTGCAAGGATAAAAACCGCAACATGATGGAAAGCCTGCTCTACGGCTGGGACCGCATTGGCCTCCACAATCTGCTGGTCATCGCCGGCGACTATCCCCAGAAAGGCTATTGCGGTCATCCCAAACCGGTCTTTGACCTGGACACCGTGCACCTCATCGACCTCCTCACCCATCTCAATAACGGTAAAACCAGCCACGATCTGCCCCCCACTTCCTTTTGTATAGGGGTGGCCATTTCACCGTTCAAGTATTCAGAGGCGGAGCTGAAGATGCAGTATTACAAGCTCCAGCGCAAGATCGGGGCGGGGGCCCATTACGGCATCACCCAGCTGGGCTTTGACGCCCGCAAATATCAGGAGGCCCTGTTCTATGTGGAGGAGCATGGTCTTGATTTTCCCCTCCTTGGCAATCTCTTTATCCCCAACATCCATGTGGCCCGCCTCATGCACAACCGGGCCATTCCAGGCTGCATGATCCCGGACCATATTTTCCAGGAAATGGAAAGGGAATCCCGGTCAGGGGACAAAGGCAAAAAGGCCCGCCTGGAACGGGCGGCAAGCCAGCTTGCTGTTCTACGGGGCCTGGGCTATAAGGGCGCCCATATCGGTGGGCCCGGCCTGGAGATGGCTGATATTGACTTTGTCCTCAGCCAGGCTGCGGCAAGAGAGCATCAGTGGTCTGATTTGCTGGGCGACTTTCAGCCAGGCCCTGCCCCTGGTTTTTATTATTATCAGCAAGAGCTGTCCACCGGCCTGAACCGGAAGGAAAAAACCCCTCTGGCCGCCCCCAAAAGGCAATCCCTGCTCTTTCATTTCAGCAACTTCATGCACCAGCTGGCCTTTGTCCCTGAGGGCCGCCTCTACAGGCCGGCCCAGAAGTGGTGCCTGGCCCTGAACAAAACCATCCTGCGCCGCCCCCTTTTCTGGCTGGAGCACTTCTCTAAATTCATCCTCTTCGCCTGCCAGAACTGCGGCGACTGCACCCTGGCCGAATATGGCTACAGATGCCCCCAGTCCGGCTGTGCCAAATACCTGCTGAACGGCCCCTGCGGGGGCAGTGTGGACGGCTGGTGCGAGGTCTACCCCGGCCAGAAGCGGTGCCATTACGTCCTGGCCTATGAGCGTCTAAAAAGTGCTAAAAAGAACGGTCATCCCGGCCAGGGCTATATCCCGCCCCGGGACTGGAGCCTCACCGACGGCTCCTCATGGGTCCATTTCTACGCCGGTCTGGACCACAGCCAGCGGCGCTGCGGCGCCGAGCCAGAGCGGGCCAAAACAAAAAAAGAATAATCCCCAGCTATTGCAGCTGCTTAAAAAAAAACTTAAATATCTTTTGCGTCCCCAAATCAAAGGGGGTACATTATGACCTTTTTTTTATGGGAAAGGCATTGGCTTTTTTTATGGTTTCCGGCCTCTCGATCAGGGAGACGGCATGCCTGACCCGACCCATTATTTTTCACCACAGCAAAGGATAACGGCATGGCGAGACAAGCCTCTACACGCCCCAAGGAAGAATGCGGAATCTGCGGCATATTTAACCACCAGGATTCTGCCAAACTCACCTATTTCGGCCTCTACGCCCTGCAGCACCGGGGTCAGGAAAGTGCCGGCATCACCTCCTCAGACGGCACAAAGGTCTATGAACACAAGGCCATGGGCCTGGTTTCCGAGGTTTTCAAGGAACAGGATTTTGAGCATCTCCAAGGTCACCTGGCCATCGGCCATGTGCGCTATTCCACCACCGGCGCCTCAAACCTGGTTAATGCCCAGCCCTTTACCGCCAATCATCGCGGCGAGACCTATTCCGTGGCCCATAACGGCAACCTGGTCAATATCCGCGCCCTCAGAGACAGCCTTGAGGAAAAAGGCTCCATTTTCCAGTCCACCATGGACAGTGAGGCGGTGGTCCACCTGCTGGCCAAGGAGTGCTGCAGCAAGAGTCTGAAAGAGGCCGTCCATGAGGTGGCCTGCCAGATCAAGGGGGCCTATTCCATTGTGCTCATGACCCGCACCCAGATGGTGGCCATGCGCGATCCCCAGGGTTTCCGCCCCTTATGCCTGGGCAAACTGCCCAACGGCGGCCATGTGCTGGCCTCCGAGACCTGCGCCCTTGATCTTATTGAGGCGGACTATGTCCGTGATATTGAACCGGGCGAGGCCCTGATCATCAGCGAGGAGGGGATTGAATCCTTTTTCCCGCAGGGCAAACAGAAAACAAGCTTCTGCATCTTTGAGCAGGTCTATTTCGCCAGACCCGACAGTGACATCTTCGGCATTAACGTCTACAATTACCGCAAACGCACCGGTGAAATCCTGGCCCGGGAATGTAAAATCGATGCCGATTTCGTCATGCCCTTTCCCGACTCCGGCAACTATGCGGCTATCGGCTACTCCCATGCCTCGGGCATTCCTTTGGAGTTTGGCGTCATCCGCAACCATTACGTGGGCCGCACCTTTATCCAGCCTTCCCAGTCCATGCGTGACTTTTCCGTGCGGGTGAAGCTCAACCCGGTGCGTTCCTTCCTGGAGGGCAAGCGCGTCATTATTATTGAGGATTCCATTATCCGCGGCACCACAGGCCGAAGCCGGGTAAAATCAATACGCAAGGCCGGGGCCAAGGAGGTGCACATGCTGATCAGCTGTCCGCCCACCCGCAATCCCTGCTATTACGGCATCGACTTTCCTGATTGTGGCCAGCTCATTGCCGCCCAGAAGTCCGTGGAAGAGATCCGCCAATACCTGGACCTTGACTCCCTCTATTACCTGAGCCTGGAAGGGCTGGTGGAGGCCTCGGGCATGCCCAAAGAGACCTTCTGCCTGGCCTGCTTCAACGGCACGTATCCAGTGGAGCCGGACTTGAGCTTCCACAAAAATACCCTGGGATGTGGATGCGGCTGATGCTACTGCATCAGGAATGTAAAGAATGAAGAGGAGATAAAGAAGTATAGAATGACACCTCTTCCTTGCCTCCTCTAACTTCTCTAACTTCTCTAACTCCTCTAACTTCATAGCCTAAAAAAATGTCTTCACTTAACCGCGCCAAAGAGGTTCTACAGATCGAAGCAGAAGGCATCACTGCCGTTATTGATCAGCTTGATGCCGATTTCGACAAGGCCATCGAGCTGATTCTGGCCTGCCCCAGCCGCGTCATCATCACCGGTATCGGCAAATCAGGGATCATCGGCCTCAAGATTGCCGCCACCCTCAATTCCACCGGCACCCCTGCACTCTTTCTGCATCCGGTGGAGGCCATGCATGGTGATCTCGGTATTGTCTACCCAACCGATGTGGTGCTGGCCATCTCCTATAGCGGCGAGACCTCAGAGCTCAACCTCCTGATGCCCACCCTGAAGAAAAGGGGAGTCAAGATCATCGCTCTCACCAGCAGCCACGCCTCCACTCTGGCCGGCTTTGCTGATGCCACCCTGCGTGCCGCCGTGCCCAGAGAGGCGTGCCCCCTGGGCCTGGCCCCCACCGCCAGTACCACGGCGGCCCTGGCCATTGGTGATGCCCTGGCCGTGGTGCTCATTGACCGCAAGCATTTTGCCGCCTGTGATTTCCGCAGAAACCATCCCGGCGGCAGCCTGGGTGAACGGTTAAAGGTTAAGGTTTCCGAGGTGATGATGACCGGGGCTGCCCTGCCCATTGTCACTCCCCAGACAAGCTTTGCAGATGCCGTGGCCATCCTTAACGAAAAGAACATCGGGGCAGTACTGGTTATTGAGGACAAAGGCCTGCTCGGCATTATTACCGATGGCGACATCCGCCGGCAGATTAGCCGCAACATGGCCGGCCTGGGCCAGCTTATTGCCAGCCAGGTCATGACCCCTGGCCCCAAGACCATTGCTGAAGATCTGCTCACCGCCGATGCCCTCAGCATTATGCAGCGCTACGAGGTCACGGCCCTGCCGGTGACCACTGCCGCCGGGGAGCTGTGCGGCCTCCTCCACCTCCACGACCTGCTGGGCAAAGGTGAGTTCCGCCTCCTGGTGTGAGTCCGTACAACTACCTAAATACAGGGAGAAATAGAGAGATATCCCCCTGAGATCTCCTTGACAAAAGGTGGGCGCTTCTGGTAGCTTCTTTGACTGTCTTTTTGATACATATCCATCCTGCCAGCCCCTTCTTGCATTCCCGGCTGGTTTTTTTTGCCGGTCTTGTCTCTTACCCCCTTTTTTTGACATTCTGGCGCGCAGCTTTCTACGCAAAAATAATCTTCAAATCCTGTTTGTTTATTTTTTTTACACGAGGAAATTATGGCAATCACCAGTAAAGAGATCAATGCCGACTTCGGGTCTGAGGTGACCGCCATCCCCGGTGGCGAATATCTCAACTCCTGTTTTTCCTGTGGTGCCTGCAGTGGCGCCTGCCCGGTCAGTCAGGCCATTCCTGAATTTGACCCCCGCAAGATTATCCACATGGTCCGCATGGGCCTGAAAGAGCAAGTGCTCAAGGCAGACCTCCTCTGGTACTGCTCCCAGTGCCAGGGCTGTGTCTTTGTCTGTCCCCAGAATGTCCGCTTTGCGGCCATCATCTCCGCTCTCCAGAAATTGGCCATGAAAGAGGGTATTATCAGTGAAGAGGATCTGCGCCAAAAGGGGAAAATCGCCTGGGTGGAGCGCGACCAATGCGTCTCCTGCCTCACCTGCGTGCGGGTCTGCCCCTTTGAGGTCCCGGTTATTGATGTTAAAGGCGTGGCCTTTATCGACGCCGAGACCTGCCGCGGCTGCGGAATCTGCGTTGCGGAATGTCCGGCCCAGGCTATCCGGCAGAACCAGGGTGAGGATGAACGCCTCATTGCCACTGCCGGCTGAAAACGAGAAAGTGGACCATGGACTCCCCGCCCGGCGGGTTTAATTTTACGGAGAGTGAGATGAGCTTTACTCCAAATATCCAAGCATTTTGTTGTCATTACACCTCCCAGCAGAGCCTGGCCGAAGGAGCAGAGAGCCTGAAGGCCGATGGGATGCCCGAGAATGTCACCCTGAACCGCTTGGTCTGCGGCGGCAAACTTAAGGAGATCACCCTTCTCAAGGCCTTTGAAGAGGGGGCGGACGCTGTCTTTTTTGTGGGCTGCCCAGTGGATGCATGCCACAACAAAAAGGGCAGCGAACGGGCGGCAAAACGGGTTCTTGCTGTTCAGAAATCCTTACAGGAACTGGGCCTGGGCGCCGAACGGGCCGAGATGTTCCATTGCGCCCGCGGTTTTCACCTGGAATTTGTGGAGGCTGCCCAGTTAATGCATAAACGTATCAGCGCCCTAGGTCCTGCTTTTGACGGAGGCTCAAAATGATTATTGCCGAACGTAAACCCGTGGCGGAAATCCTGGCCATGGTCAAGGATGCCAAAAAAATTCTGGTCCTGGCCTGCCGGGGCTGTGTCTCTGTCTGCTCTGCCGGCGGCGAGCGTGAGGCCGAGATTCTGGCCTCCCTGATCCGCATCGGCCTGAAAAAAGAGGGCAAAGAGGCCCAGGTGAGCTGCGACTCCCTGGTCCGCCAGTGTGACAAGGAGTTTATCGACTCCATTGATCAGTTCAAGGGTACCTATGACGCCATTGTCTCCACGGCCTGCGGGGTGGGAGTGAACTTCATTGCCAATCTCCGCCCCCAAGACACCGTCTATCCGGCCCTGAACACCTCCTTCATGGGCGGCTCCGCCGAACAGGGCATCTGGTCTGAACAATGCGCCGGCTGCGGCGACTGCATTCTCCATCTCACCGGCGGTCTCTGCCCGGTGGTGCGATGCGCCAAGAGCCTGATGAACGGCCCTTGCGGCGGCTCGGTGAACGGTCGCTGTGAAATCCATGCGGATGTGGAGTGCATCTGGCAAGCCATCCATGACCGGATGATCCGGATCGGCCAGAGCGAAGGCCTAGACCGGATCGCTCCCATCCGCGACTGGTCAACCACCAGCCATGGCGGACCACGCAAGATCGTGCGGGAAGACCTCACCATCTAGTACTCCGTAGAACTTAAATGTACGTGTAGAATTTCGTTATTGTATTCGAATCACAAAGACACGAAGGCACAAAGAAAAACATAAAAACAAGAAGATCTTCGTGTTTTTGTACCCCTCAAGGGGGTATTAAAAAGAATGCCTTTGTGGTTAAAGGCAGAGTTGCATAAATATACGAAACTTTAAGTGATACACTGCACTAGCTGCCACCACAACATGTGTTTTCCATAAAAAAAGGCCGCCCTCAAGGGTGGCCTTTTTTTATGGAAAAGAGCTGTTATGCCTTTTGGCCGGGGGCCCTGCTGCAGAAGGGGCACTCCGCAAGAGCCATTAGGGACGCAGGAGCAGGTCCGCCTCCTTATGGGCGGCGATAATGGAGTACATATTGGAGATAATGCCCACCTGGACCTGATCAGCGAGGCCAAAATGGCTGAGACAGACCCCGCAGGCGATAAATTGTACCCCCAGCTTTTCCAGCTCCCGGGCCTCGGCCAGCACGGGTGAGCCCCGGGCGATGAGCTTTACCGCAGAGTTTACCAGGGTGACATGGGTGATATCTTTGGCAAACTGGGCCAGGGTGTCAAAATAGGCGGCCATGAGACGCGCCCCCAGGCCGTCATCGCCTCGCCCCATGAATTCCGAAGAGATATGCACGACGATGCGCTTGCCGGCCGCCGGTCGCGGACAGGCAACCGCCGGCGCCTCTCCTGCGGCCTCCCCGCTGCCCCGGGTGATGGCCAGGTGGAAGAGCCCGCCCACCCTGCTAACGGTCACCGCGTGGCCCTGGCTTTCGGCAAAGCGCCTGACATTATCCCGGGCCGCTTCATTATCGACAATGACCAGAAGTTCCCCCTCTGCCGTAGCCGCCAGCAGATCCTTGGTGCGGATAACCGGCTGCGGGCAATTGAGCCCCTGGCAGTTCAATACCTGTGTTGCCATACTCGTTCCTTTTTCAAACACCCCCTGGTCATGGCCCGGCACGACCAGGGAGCCAAAAAGCAGGGGCGCTCTTCTTTTTTACCGGCCACCCCTCATGAACCCCTATTGATAGCGGCTGGCATCCAAAAAAGACAATAGGTAATACCAATCAATCTCCGCCCTGCCATTTGTTTTTCAGAAGCACCTTTTCCGCACCTCCCTCTCAGCGGCATCAACGCCGCTCAATCCTTGCAGCAAAAAGCTGCTTCCTTCTTTGCTGTTGGGGGAAGAGATGGTATGGTGCCTGAAAATAAGCATTTTTTTATCCAGCCCACCCAACAAAACCCATGAAACCCAATTTAAGCGATTATCTTCTCGACAAGGTCCTTCTTGGTGACGGCGCCATTGGCACCTATCTCTACAGTAAGGGCCTGGAACTAGGCAAAGATACCGAACGCTTTAATATCAGCGAACCAGACCTGATCTACTCCATCCACGAGGAGTATATCAGGGCCGGCAGTCAGCTCATTGAGACCAACACCTTTGGCGCCAATCGCTGCAAGCTCGAAGAAGCGGGTTTAGACAGCAAGCTCCGCGACATCAACCTCACCGGCGTGCTGCTGGCCAAGAGGGCTGCCGGCCCTGATATCTATGTGGCCGGCTCCATCGGCCCCTCCGGCATGGAGTTCCCCCTCTCCACCGGCGAGACCAGCGTCGCGGTGCTGCAGGAAACCTTCCGCGAACAGATCGAGCTCCTCCTTGAAGGCGGTGTTGACCTCCTGCTCTTTGAGACCTTCACCCATCTTGAGGAGCTGATTCTGGCCATAAAAACAGCGCGGAGTATTACGGACACGGCCATTGTCGCCCAGATGGCCTATCCCTCAGGGGGCAAGACCGCCGCCGGCATGGATGCCCTTACCTGCGGCGAAGCCGCCCTGGCCGCCGGTGCTGATGTAGTGGGTGGCAACTGCGGCCGGGGGGTCTCCTCCCTGCTCACCGCCATTGAACATCTCTCCCCCCTGCGCGACAAGGTCCCCTTGTCCGCCTTCCCCAACGCCGGCTTCCCGGAGATTGTCGGCCACCGCATGGTCTATCCAGCTGAACCCGCCTATATGGTAAAGTCCCTGGCCGCCATGATTAAACTGGGGGCCAGGCTGGTGGGGGGCTGCTGCGGCACCACTCCTGCCCACATCCACGAGTTCCAGCAACACCTGAAAATAAAACGGCGCCCCCTGATGCGTTCCGCTGATGTCCAGGGCGACAGCAGCCTGCAGAGCGTCGACCAAAAAAGGGGCCAGACAAACGGGGCCCTGCTGGAAAACCTGCCGGGGGACCAGCTCCCCATCATCGTCGAGCTCGACCCTCCCACCCACCTGGCCGTAGACGGTGTCATTGAGGGGGCCAGGGTGCTGAAAGAAAGCGGGGCCAATGCCATCTCCCTGGGCGAGAATCCCCTGGCCATCCTGCGGGCCGACAACCTCTCCCTGGCCCATCTCATCCATGAGAAACTGGACATCCAGACCATCATCCACCTGACCTGCCGGGACCGCAACATCCTGGGCCTCCAGTCCCAGATCATGGGGGCCCATCTTTTAGGAATCAGCGGCATCCTGGCCATTACCGGCGATCCGGCCACCTCCAGTGACCAGCCCGGCACCAGCGGCGTCTTTGACCTCAAATCCTTTGGCCTGATCCGGATGATTGACCTCTTTAATCAGGGCCGTAACCTGGCGGGCAAGGCCATGAAGGCCCAGACCCATTTCTCCATTGGCGGTGCCTTTTCCTTCCGGCCCTCCCGGCCCGAGGTGCAGATCAGACGCCTGGAGCGCAAGGCGGAACTGGGCCTCAAATTCGTGATGACCCAGCCCATCTTTGACGCCGCGGAAATCGAACAGATGATGGAGGCGGTGAACCATCTTGAACTGCTGGTTCTGCCCGGCATCTTTCCGCTGATCTCGGCGCGCAATGCCGACTTTCTCCATAACGAGGTGCCCGGCATTGCCATTCCGGAGGCCCTGCGCAAAAAACTCTGGCACTATGACAAGGTGGAGGATCAGCGCAAATGCGCCCTGGATTACACCAGACAGCTGATGAGTGATGTCTCGACCTTTGTGGACGGCCTCTACCTGATAAGCCCCTTAAACAAGTGGGAGGTAACCGCCGAACTGACCCGAGAGATTCGGGAGGCCGGCTGGCAGGGCAGCGGCCGGGTGAAAAAATTCAGCAAGCAGGATGCAGAAGGCAGCATGCAGGAATAAGTGGCGCAGAGTCTCCGCCAAACAGCAGGCCCTCTTCTGACTGCTTCAGTCTGATCTCTAATCCAGCCATCCCTGCAGCGCCTCAATAATCTTGCGGGCCTGCGCTGGGCTGGAGATATTGAATTTGGCCTTCTTCTGATACTCGCCGTTTCTTTTTTGATAACGCTGGATGCGATACAAATCGGCACCATACGCCTCTTTTTTCTTGTCCCATTGCTGGTAACGGAAAAGAATGGTGGTCCAGGCCCCCTTGGAAAGGACGACCTTGTCAATCTCCTTGCAGGTCAGCACACCATCCTCTTCCCAATCAATGGTCAATTCATCAATGGTTTCAGCCATTTTATTTCCTATCTACTTTTTTGTCCTTCAAAGGCCCTGAAAAAAACACCGCCTCTGCATCGTAAAACCAGCCCCACCATACAAAATACCAATAAAAAAGCCAGGGCAAAATGCCCTGGCTTTTTTATTGGCAGGCAGCCGCCCTTCTGCCGGCGGCAGAAGGGCGGCGAGAAGAGCCCTATTTAGGCGCTGCGCCCTTTACCGTGCGGGGATCACCCTTTATACCCCAAGGCCTGCCAGTCAAGACAACCCGCAGAGCCATGACAGTGGTTGCACTTCAGGGCATCACTCTTTGGCAGCAACCATATGGTTGATGGGCCAGTAGGTCTCGGTGGCGGCAAAACCGTACGCACCGGAATACTCAAGACCAGAGGCCTTCATGCCCGCCTCGGCAGCCTTGTTCCAGTCACAAAGTTTACCGGCGCTGACCGCTCCGGTACGAGCCGTTATGAGGCAGCTGACCACGGTGTCATTTTTCTTGACGAACTCGTCGACCTGCCCCTGTCCACCCAGACCAGCACGATGGTGCTGAAGAGGATTAAAGGGTCGGGGCAGGCCACAAAGCAGAGAGGCGCAAACTGAAGCCCCGCTGTTCCAGCCCTCAATCCGCTCTCCCCTAACATCATTCAAGATTTAAAAAAAAATTCCCCCCCCATCACTTTCAATTTGAACTTACGGATTTTTCCAAGCTATACTTTAAAAACAATCAGCTCTCTGCTCTCCACCACATCTCCGACGTCAACCGGGCATCACTCTTTGCTGCCACCAGGGTTAAAAATAAAGACGGGAGAAGACTCGTATGGCATACCAGGCCCTTAATTTTCAGGATGCCGCTGAAGCCCTTATCCAAGAGACCCAACAACTCCTGCTGGCCTTGGAGAAAAAACCTACCGACCCAAAGAGCCTCAGCAACGGCGCAGAATCCCTCCGTACCCTCCGTGGAGTGGCAAATCTCTTCAGCCTCGACAACATCACCCGAGTGACCGCCCTGGCGGCCCGTGGCCTGGACACCGCGGCCAGACGCAATCAGGAAGCGGACCCCAAACTCATCAGGGCCTGCCTAGCGCTCCTGGATAACCTGCAGCAAAACGGCTCCATGGATATGGAGGGTCGCGCCACGCATAATTTCACCGCCACCATGGTGCCTTTTGTCACCACCAGCCCCAGGGAGCGTGCCCCCAAACCTACTGCGGCGGATACGAAAATCCTGATTATTGATGATGAGGTGCTGAACCTGACCTTACTGGAAGAATTTATCAAAACATTTAATAAGGATATCCAGATCACGGCCGTGGATTCCGTGGCTGAAGCCCTTTTTTACTATTTCAGCGAAGAGTTTGACCTGGTCTTTCTCGATATCATAATGCCCGTTGTGGACGGCAACCATTTCCTCGCCATTGTCGAGAAAAACAGGGCCGCACGCCATATCTTTGGCGATGCCAATATCGTGGTGCAGACCGCCGTACAATCCGTGAGAGAACTCCTGCCCATCGTTCGCAAAGAATGTGTCCTGGAGGTGATCCGCAAACCGCTGCTCAGAAAACGCATCTACACCTGTATTGAGCGCTACTGTCCGGCCTTCCATGCCCATTTCGCCGGATTGCCTTTTCAGCCCTCAACAGCAGGAGGCCAGCTCCTGACCTGAAGCACCCTGCCATAAAAAATGCCGGCCCAGGATTCCCCCCACCCCGCGGCGCCTTACCCCTCACCCGAGTCATCCGAGGCTTTTGGCGGTGCTGGCGTCAACCGGGCCAGGGCCCGGTCATGGGGCTTTGCCAAAAGAAGCTGGCCAGCCAGCGTCCCCAGCAGAGCCAGAAACATATCCCAATGGGTGTCCCAGACATCCCCCTGGCTCCCCAGAAAATCCTGGGAGACGCCGTCATCCAGAAGCGCCACCCACCATTCCAGAAGCTCATAAAAGGCGCTGAAGGCCAGACAGACGCAGAGAACAAGAAAAAAGAGCCATTTCCCAGGGACAAGGGGGGTCCGGCGCAGCAAAATTTCCCGGGCCAGAATGGCAGGGATAAAGCCTTGAGCCAGATGACCAAGGCGATCATAATGATTGCGACTTAAATCAAAAAGGTCTTGGAACCAGAAACCCACCGGGACCCTGGCATAGGCGTAATGGCCCCCGACAATGAGAATCAGGGCATGCAGGGCAAGAAGGCGATAAAGCAACATGGTGAGTGGAAAAGAACGGCGGCTGGCAACCAGCAACACAGCCCCGATGAACACCGGCGCCACCTCGAGAAACCAGATCTGAAAGCGAAAGGGCTTTATTGCCGAGAGCATAAGGGCCAGGGCCACCAGGGCAAACAGCAGGCCCGGCTCCCAATGCTTCACAGAAACGCCTGGCCTTGCCCACTTGGCAGTGATCATCATCCTCATCCCTCATTCTCTTTGGCCCTTACCACCCATGCTCTTCTGCAGAAATGGCCGCGCCCTGCCTCTTTTTTGGCCCGCCGCCAACCTGGTCCTAAAATGGCAATACCCCACAGAGGCCTTTGCCTCTGTGGGGTATTGCCAGGCGCGGCAAGAGCATTATAAAACAAAGCGCTTCTGGCCATTTTTTTTGTAAAAATACGTCAGAGCACGACTTATTTCTCATCAAAGGTGCAGAAAAAAGAATCTGTTTTACTATCATAATAGCAGTTCTTGCCTACGCTGCGATCATGACCCTCGGGATATTTTTCTTTATGTTCTTCACTCGACATCCTGGCTCCTTTTTCGTTACTGCTGGTGCCTTTATCCATACAGCCGGTTGCAGCGAGTGCCATGGCACTGAGTAACAGTGCCGCCGTTCCAAAGCGTTTCATAGTCATTGTGCATCTCCTTACGGTTAAAGATGTTGATATGATGATGGCAAGGGGAGATCCATCAAGGTGATGTTTTTATAAATTTATCACACAGACAACGGGCAAAACAAGGCTATTTTTGGCACTTCTTCCTTGTTGGGTTTTTTGCGCATAGAAAGGAATCCTGGCCAGAACGCCCCGCCACCAAGGCCAACCACCCCAGCTCTTGACCACCCCTTCCCCAGAAAATGGCCGATTTCGGCTGCCGCGGCCCCCTGCCAAAAAAAATATCCCGCAATTGCAACATATTAGAACACCAACCCTTATTGGCCCTTATTTTGCTTACCAAAGATTGGAGAAGCAGGCCCAGCACACTCTTATTGTGGTTTTTGCAAAATTATTATGCGCTAATCAATTGTTATCCCCGGCAACGGGCCATCTCAAAGGCGAGACAAAAAGCCGGCTTGGGGATCAACCACTCCCCCCTGGTTATTTGACCAATAACAGAGCCTGTTTTTTAGTCAACTCTCCACCGAGACCTGTCCTGCCATACCTGACCCCCTTTTTCCCCGGGCATTTATGAAAACAAAAGATGAGCGTCGTCATTTCAGCAGAATGCCTTTCAAGCTCAGCTTACGACTCCGTGAGCAGCAGAGCAACCTCACCTTTCCGGCCATAACCACGGACATCCATGCCGCCGGCATCCAGATAGAAACGGATGCAGCCGTTTCCCTCAATATGGATGTTGAAATATGGCCGGAAGAGTACGGTCTCGATGCCCATTATGGCCATGGCGAGGTTTGCTGGATCAAGCCCCCGACACAAAACAATCCCAAAACCCGCTGCGGCATCCGCTTTAGACACCAGGTGGATTGGCCCATCCCCTTGCAGGTTCTGACCCAGAGATATTCGGCCTATCAAGGCGAAAAAACCCGTCCCAAATTCATCCTGGACAGTATTGTTGACGGCATTTTCACGGTGGACCAGAACAAGAAAATTACTTCTTTTAACAAGGCGGCCGAGCTGCTCACCGGCTGGTCGGAACAGGACGCCCTGGGCAAGGCCTGCAGCCACGTCTTCAAATCCAACTGCTGCGCCACCGCCTGCATTCTGGCGGAAAGTGTCCGCACCCAGAGGGCCGTTGAAAACCGCACTCTTTTTATCACCCATGCCAATGGTAAGCGCATTGGCGCCACCATAAGCGCCACCCCCCTCTTTGATGCCGACAACAATGTGGTGGGCGGCGTTCAGGTCTTTCGCAGCGTGCAGTCGCTCCTTGATCGCGCCGTTATCCTCGACAATATCAGCGACGGCGTCTTCACCGTTGACACCGAGTGGCGGCTGACCTCCTTTAACCGGGCCGCCGAGCAGATTACGGGGCGAACCGGTGCTGAGGTGATGGGCAAACCGTGCCATGAGATTTTTCAGGCCAGTATCTGCGGCAAATCCTGCGCCATAGCCGCCACCATCAAGAGCGGCAAGGCCGACAAAAATCGCTGCATCCATATCAAAAATATCGACGGCGTGCAGATTCCCATCAGCATCTGTGCCGCTCCCATGTATGACAGTGGCGGCAACCTGATCGGCGGCGTGGAAACATTCAGGGACCTCCGGCCGGCAACGGCCCTGCCAACCCATCAATACCAACAGAGACGAATCGGTGACATCATCACCAAGAGCCCGGCCATGAACAAGCTCTTTGATATTCTGCCGGCCCTTGCCCAAAAAGAGCAAAATATCCTTATTGTTGGGGAATCAGGTACCGGAAAAAAGCTGATCAGCAGAGCGATCCATACGCTGAGCAACCGCAGGGAGGGGGCTTTTGTCGCGGTCAAATGCGGAGAACTCGCCGATCCACTCCTCAAAGAGCAACTCTTCGGGCCCTCTCCGCAGATAAACGGTGCCGTTCCTCAAGGGGGTGAGTTGTTCCATGCCGCCCGGGGCGGCATTCTCCTGCTTGCCCATATCGGCAAACCCACCCTGCCCGTTCAGGTCAAATTACTGCAGCTCATGGCCCGTGATCCCGCCGAAACCAATGTCCTCATTATTGCCACCTCGGCAACAGGCTGCGAGGACAAAGCATTTTATCGGCTCAACGTGGCCAAGTTCGAGATGCCGCCCCTGCGCAAAAGGGCTGATGACATCCATCTCCTCATCGAACATTTCCTTGAACAATGTAACCGCCAGAAAAAACGGGATGTCTGGGGAATCTCTGAGGAGGCCTTACAGATCCTCCTCTCTTATGATTTTCCAGGCAATATCCGCGAGCTCCAAAATATCATCGAATACGCCTCCATCCTCTGCATCAGCGGCATGATCCAGACGCAACATCTGCCGCCCACCCTCATCACCGGCCAGTAAAGCGCCCAGCCGGCAACACCCTCCCCAAAATTCCCCGGCCTCTTCTCAAGGAGCGGGAAAGCCCTGACATACCTCGCCCGCCTCATTGAATTTGCAGGCCAGGACAGCCGGGTCGTGGTAGAAAAAAAACCAGGCGTCCCGGGCCGCGGCCCGGGCCAGGAGCTTTTCCTTGGCAGCCACCGAATCCAGGGGAAAATTATCATAGGCCGTGATCCACAAGGGATTGGCATAGGCGGTGTTGGGCAGGAGATCGCCGCCATGGAGGGCGCTCTCGCCCCCTGAGTGGAGCCAAACCACCTGATGGCCCCGGGTGTGGCCGCCGGTGAGTGCGCAGCGCACGCCGGCGACGATCTCGGCCTGGCCATCAATAAGGTGGAGATTGCCGCCCTCTTCCAGACCCTGGAAATTCTCGGGCCAGTAGCTGCTGGCCGAGCGCCGGTTGGGATGACAGACATCCCACCACTCCTTGGCCTGCAGATGATGGATGGCGGCCGGGAAAGTAAGCTCCACGCCGCCCTGCTGATTATGCATGGTGAGTCCGGCAGCATGGTCAAAATCAGCGTGGGTGAGGATGACATGGTGGATATCCGCGCGGCTCAGGCCCAGGCGGGCAAGCTCGGCGGGAATCTGCCACTCTGCCTTGAGCCGGAAGATATTTTTCTGCTTAGCGCTCAATTTATTGCCGAGCCCGGTATCAATGAGGATATTGCCCTCCGGGGTTTGCACCAGGATGGCCGAATCCGCCAGGCCCACATAATTATCAGCCGTAGAGGCGCATTTTTTTGACCACAGCACCTTGGGTACCACCCCGAACATGGAGCCGCCATCAATTTCAAACCTGCCGCCCTCCAGCCAATGCACCCTGAAATCACCCAGTGTGAACACATCTGTCATCTCTCCCCCCCTTTTTCAAGATAAAACAAACAGCAGGCTGACCTGCCCAAAAAACCGCCACGAACGGCAGGCAAAACAGGATGGCCCACTCCCTTTTTCGCCTTTACCCCGGCAAGGTCCGCTCCTTCCCTGCAGCCTTTACACTTCTGCCCATCAGCACAGGACCATTGACTTCTTCCCGGCTCTGTGGGAGAAGAGAAAGGGCTGACCTGATCCCCCCTGGTGGAGAAAAATCCCGCGTGCCCTTACCCCTTATTGCCTATGAAAAGCGATTCCTCCATAGCAGCCATCATTGGCCTGAACCAAAAGAGCCGGGTGGAGCGCCCCCTTTTCTCCTGCCCTGTGGCGGCGGGTTTCCCCTCCCCGGCTGATGACTACATCGACCAATGCCTGGATCTCAATGAGCTGCTCATCGCCCATCCGTCCGCCACTTTTTTTGTGCGGGCGGCCGGGGATTCCATGACAGGCGCCGGCATCACCCATGGGGACATCCTCCTTGTCGACCGCTCCCTGACGGCCACAAGCGGCAAGATCGTTATTGCCGTTATTAACGGCGAACTCACCGTCAAACGGCTGCTACAGACCGCCGCCACCTGCAGGCTGATGGCGGAAAATCCCGCCTATCCTGCCCTGGAAATCACTCAAGAGTCAGACTTTCAGGTCTGGGGGGTGGTCACCGCGGTTATCCATCAATTTTAACCTCACCCCTCCCCTGGCCGAATGCCGCCGCAAATTGCGGCCAGCCCAGCTGAAGGTTACAGATGCAGGGTGGCCCCAGACCCAGGCATCTTGTGGCCGCCAGGAACAGGACGCCCCTCTTGGGGCCGGCAACGCGCTTACCCCATGAAAAAACTCTTTGCCCTTGTGGACTGCAATAATTTTTACGTCTCCTGTGAACGGCTGTTCCGGCCCGAGCTCCGCTACAAACCGGTAGTGGTGCTCTCCAACAATGACGGCTGTATCATCGCCCGCTCCAACGAGGCCAAGGCCCTGGGCATTGACATGGCCGCCCCCTATTTCAAGACCAGGGAGCTGATCCGGCGCCATCAGGTCCGGGTGTTTTCGTCAAACTACGCCCTGTACGGCGATCTCTCCCACCGGGTGATGACCATCCTCCAGGAAATGGAGGCGCAGGTGGAGATCTACTCCATTGACGAGGCCTTTATCTCCCTGCCCACAGACACCCCCTTTGATCTTGCCGGCCAGGCAGCCTTGATCCGCGCGAGGGTGTTCCAGGATGTGGGCATTACGGTCTCCATCGGCATAGGCTCCACCAAGACCCTGGCCAAGATCGCCAGCCGCAGGGCCAAGAAGGAACCTGGTCACCAGGGGGTCTTTGCCTTCCCTGCCGGAGCGGCTGGCGACCACCTGCTTGGCCAGGTAGAGGTGGGGGATGTGTGGGGCATCGGCCGCCGTTCCAGCGAGAAGCTGGCCCGCCATGGCATCAAAAGTGCCTGGCACCTTAAGGAGGCGGAGCCGGAATGGATCCGCAGCCAGCTCACGGTTACCGGGGCCAGGACGGTGATGGAGTTAAACGGCATCTCCTGCATCGCCCTTGACCAGGCTCCCGGCAATCGCCAATCCATCTTGAGTTCGCGCTCCTTTAAAAAACCGGTCCAGGAGCTGGCTGACCTCAAAGAGGCGGTGGCCACCTACGTGGCCATGGCAGCCGTCAAATTACGCAGCCAGAATCTCAGCGCCGGCGCCCTGCAGGTCTTTATCGCCACCAGCCGTTTTGACCAGCGGCTGCCCCCCTACGCCAAGAGCAGCATGCACACCCTGGCCAGGCCCACGGCGCACACCCCCACCCTGATCCGCCTGGCCCTGGCCGGCCTGGGCACCATTTACCGGCAGGGCCTGGGCTACCAGAAGGCCGGGGTGATGCTCACCGACTTGAGCCCCACCGGCTGCGGCCAGGCCCATCTCTTCAGCCCACCACTCCTGGAATCAAGACCGCTGATGACCGCCCTGGACACCGTCAATAAAAGGTGGGGCCGCAACACCCTGCACTATGGCGCCGAAGGCCTCAGCAAACCGTGGGCCATGCGCCAGGATTTCAAGTCGCCGGCCTACACCACCAGCTGGCAGGAACTGCCCCTGGTCCATTGCCGCTAACCGCGCCTCAAGGGCTGCCGGCCAAGGGCGCGGCTGTCTGGCTCATTGCTGTTTTCCGGAAGAAGATGGCCGCCGCCGGACCAGAAATTTCTCCGTCAGGAAAATGAGCAAAACGGTTATAAGCAGAGTAAAAGGCAGCGGGCTGAAATTATCGCCAAAAGAGGCAAGGAGCCGATACGAACGGGGAGAGACCTTTTGCCCCTCCACCTGGTAGGTGTAGAGGGATGTCCGCTGGCCGTTGGCCTCCTCAATGGCGATCTCTATCTGCTGCCGTTTTCCAGAGAGGCTCTCCACCTTAAAGCGCACCCGATCAACATGATGCAGGCTCCCCTCCCCGGGCAGCCGGTACAGAGACCAAGAGCGTTCTTCGGCCTCTGTCTCACCGGCATACTCCCGCCGGGCCAGGCTGCGCAGGACAAGGGTCACGCTGTCGCCCTCGCCATCCACCACCAGGACCGGGAAATAATCAGGCCCCTCACCATCACCATATTCCCGGCTGTCCTGGATGGAGACCGGCGTCGCCATAAAGAAGTGCAGGCCGCCATAGATCCCCACCAACAGGGCCCCATAAAAAAGCAGGATGGTGATTCGCACCATAAGCTTGCCGCCTAAAGCCATGGATTTCTCCTCCAGTGATGGATTATAGTAGGTGGGAAAGGAGGGCAGCCTGGTCCAGAAAATGGTGCATCCCTGCCCGAAATCCGTCCTAACCAAGGCGCAGACACCTTCTAAAAAACGCCGCCACCCAAAAACAGACCCGCTTCTTCTCTCAAAAAAAGAACTCTTTATGAACGACACCTTGGATCTCTGGAAACTTCTGGCCGGCCTGGCTATTTTTCTCTACGGCATGTACCTCATGGAGGATTCCATCAAGGCCATGTCCGGCAAGGCCTTTCGCAAAATGATCAGGCAATACACCACCGGGCCTCTGCGCTCTGTGGCCAGCGGGGCCCTGGTCACCGCGGTTCTCCAGAGCAGCGCCGCCGTCACCCTGATGGTCCTGGCCTTTGTGGGGGCCGGGGTAATGACCATGGAAAACGGTATCGGGGTGATGCTGGGTTCAAACATCGGTACCAGCTTTACCGCCTGGATCCTGGCCATTTTCGGTTTCAAGATCAAAATAGCCAGTTTTGCCCTGCCCCTTATTGCCGTGGGGGGCCTGGCCTTCGTCGTCTTTAGCACCTTATCCAGATTCTTCCAACCCAGCCGTCTCCTCCTGGGTTTCGGCTTCCTCTTCCTCGGCCTCGATTACATGAAGAGCAGCGTGGAAAGCTATGCCCAGCATCTTGACCTCCAGCACATCGCCCAATTCGGCCTCTGGTTCTATGCCCTGTTCGGCATTATGATCACCGCCCTCATGCAGTCAAGCTCAGCCAGCATCGCCCTGGTTCTCACCGCCTTAAACAGCGGCCTTATCAGCTTCACCATGGCCATGGCCATGGTGATCGGCGCCAATATCGGCTCCACCATCACGGTTTTGCTGGGCTCCATCGGCGGCACGCCGTCCAAAAAAAGGGGGGGCCTCAGCCACCTGGTCTTTAATCTGGTCACCGGCGTCATCGCCTTTATGGCCATCCACCCCCTCTTCTGGCTGGTTAACTCTTTCGTCGACACCACCCGCAACAGCGTCATGGCCCTGGCCCTTTTCCACACCTTTTTTAATGTTCTGGGTGTCCTGCTCTTCTTCCCTTTTATCAGCAGGCTGGCCCGTCTGCTGCTCAAAAGCTTTCCGGATCACAAAGAAATCCTCACTGAATTCCTCAACAATACCTCAACCGCGGTTGCGGATGCCGCCACCACCTCGCTGCGCAAGGAGATCCTCCATCTCTTGGCAGAATGTCAGCTCTACAACCTCCGCGCCTTCCAGATTGATGAAAAGCTGGTTTTTGACCATGCCCTGCCCTTTGAAAAAAGGGCGGGCCGACCCTGTCGCCTTGAAGAGCGATACGACAAAGTCAAGCTGCTGCACGGCGAAATTTTTGAATTCTACGCCAAGCTCCTCAATGAAAAGCTGGAGGAAATCGAGGCCAAGGAACTGGAGCGCATTATTTTCGCCTCCCGCAACATCATGAATTCCATCAAAAATATCAAGGGCGTCCAGCATAATCTCGAAGAATTTGAGGCGGCCGACAATGATTTTCTCAATAGCCAGTACACATTATTCAGGCGCCGGCTCATGGAACTCTATCATGACATCAACCGCTTCCTGGAGCTTACCAACCCGCAGGAACAGTACCGGGCGCTGCTCCGTTCCATTATGCACCTGGAACAGGCCGACAAACGTTTTATCAAAGAAACCCTGCAGACCGCGGCCTCCGGGGCCATCAGGGAGATCGACATCGCCTCCCTGCTCATGGTCAACCGGCTTTTCAACCAGGCCTGCCGGCTGCAGATCTTCGCCCTCAAGGATCTGCTGCTCAGCCAAGAACAGATCCACGATTTTGACCACACCCTGGAAATAAAGACCTTTCTGGATGAGGAAAAGGCCAGGCAAAAGGAAGAAGAACCCTGATGGCCCGAAAACCACGGGCCGTGCCCAAATCAGCAACCTGCCTCTTGGGGGTGAAAAGAGCGGGAGCCGCCCTGCTCAGGCCTGCTCCTCTTCTGTTGCCGCCTCTTCCAGACTGAAAAACTTCCGAATATCCTCAAAAATCAGAAAAAGGGCCGGCACAATGACCAGGGCGATTACCGTGCCAAAAAGGATACCAAAGGCCAGACTGATGGCCATGGGAATCAAAAACTGGGCCTGGGTGCTGGTCTCCAGAATAATGGGTCCCAGACCGAAAAAGGTGGTGAGCGAGGTGAGGAGGATGGGCCGAAAACGACGCTGGGCCGCTGTCGAAATAGCGTCGCGCAGGGCAATGCCGCGCCCCCGCAGCTGATTAATATAATCAATGAGCAGCAGAGAATCGTTGACCACCACCCCCGCCAAGGCGACAATGCCAAACATCGACATAATGGCGATATCATATCCCAGGATGAAATGACCCCAGACCGCGCCCACCACGCCAAAGGGAATAGAGACCATAATCAACAGCGGCTGCACGTAACTACGCAGCGGAATGGCGAGCAGGGCGTAAATTACCATGAGCGATATGGCAAAGCCCCGCTTCATACTGCTTAAAGACTCCTGGCGCTCCTTACTTTCGCCCTCAAGATCAATAGTCAAGCCCGAATAATCGGCCTGCACCTTTGTTAAGATGCCCTGCTGCAGATCAGCGATGATATCTTCGGCGTTGGCCACCTTATTAGCCACCGAGCCGGTGAGATTGATCACCCTTTTACGATCACTGCGGTTAATCTGACTGAACCCCTTTGATTCAACGACCTGGGCGGCCTGATAGAGGGGAACCTCTCTGCCCTCCGGGGTGCGGATTCGCAGATTCTCCAGATTCCAGAGATGCCGGCGTTCCTCCTCCGGATAGCGGACCATGACCTTGACCTCATCCCGACCCCGTTGGAGGCGCAAGGCTTCGGCACCATAAAAGGCGGCGCGCAGCTGCCTGCCCAAATCTTCTTCAGTGACCCCCAGGGTGCGGGCTGCCGGCTTGAGCGTGATCTTCATCTCCTTCTTGCCGCGACTCAAGCTGTTGGTGATGTCACCCACGCCGGGATACTCCTCCAGCACGGCCCGCACCTGTTCGGCGGCGGCATCCAGGACCTGAAAATCATCATGGCCCAGACGGATATCGATATTAGCCCCCATATGGACCAGATTATTCTCAAAGGTCAAGGCATCGACCCCGGCAATCTCGCCCACCTGCTCACGCCAGTAATTGGCTACGTCATTGGAGCCCACCGACCTGAACTCACTGGGGGTCAGATTGAGAGAAAGACGGGCAAGATGGGAGCCGCCACTCCCCACCGTAGAGTAGAGGTGGCGCAGGATGGTTTCTTCGCCCTCCGGCAGGGTGGCGTCAAAATGGGCGATGGTCTTTTCCGCCTCTCTCTCGATAAACTGCTGAACCTGGCGGGTCTTACCAACGGCGGTTCCGGGCGGCATCTCCAGAGATACCTGGACGGTATCGCTCTCCACCTTAGGCATGAAACGAAACTTGACGATACCGCCGCCCACCATGCCCACCGTGATAATCAAGGTGGCCAGGGCCACACTCAGGGTGAGATAGCGGTGCTTGAGACACCGGGTCAGAAAACGCTGATAGGGGCCCGCGATAAAACCCTGCAGCCAATGGCCAAACTTTTGGCGCAGCCGATCCGGCTTCCTGAGAACAAACCAGACCTCGCCGTTATTTTTCTGGGGCCGAGAGAGGTGGGACGGCAGGACAAAGAGACATTCGACCAGAGAGACCAGGAGAATAAGAATAACCACCTTGGGAATGGTATTAATAAACTTGCCCATCATCCCGCTCACATAGAAAAGCGGCATAAAGGCGGCAACCGAGGTCAGGATGGCAAAGACCACCGGCGTGGCCACCTGGGTGGCGCCCCGCACGGCGGCCTCGCCAAAGGGCAGGCCTTTGGCGCGGTGAGTGTAGGTATTTTCGCCCACCACAATGGCGTCATCCACCACGATTCCTAAGGCCATGATAAAGGCGAACAGGGAAATCATATTAATGGAGGCGTCCATGGAGGGCATAAAGAGAAAGGCGCCGAAAAAAGAGATGGGGATGCCCAGCATGACCCAGAGGGCCAACCGGACCTCCAGAAAAAGGCCCAGAACCAGGAGGACCAGAATAAGGCCCATGAAACCATTACTGACCAGGAGATCAATCCTGCTGACCAGGGCCTCGGAGCGATCTTTCCACACCGCAAGCTGGATGCTGGCGGGCAGACTTTCGCTTTTTTCAGTCACATATTGATAGACCGTGCGTGAAATATCCTTGGGGGACTGGTCGCCGATTCGGAAGATCTCAATCATGGCGGCCGGTTTGCCGTCAAAAAAGGCGGTTTCATCGGTCTCGGCAAAATCATCGCGGATGGTAGCGATATCACTGAGCAGAACCTCGCTGCCCTGCTCCTGATGGACAATGGCAATGGCGCCATATTCCGAGCCCAAATAACGCCTCTCCTTGGTGCGGATCAGCACCTCACCACTGCCGGTCTTGATGGTGCCGCCGGGCAGATCCTGGGAGGCCTGCATGATCCGGCGGGCAACCTGCTCCAGGGTCAGGTTGTAGCGGCGCAGGGTCTGCTCCGAGATCTCAATGGAAATTTCATAGGGCCGCACTCCGGAAAGTTCGGCCTGGGTGATATTGGGCAGGGCCAGGAGGTCGTCGCGGATAGTGTCGGCCATCTCCCGCAGGCCCCGCGCCGGCAGATCACCGTAAACCGCCAGGGTGAGCACCTCCCTTTTACGCAGGAGCTTAGCAACCACCGGCCTTTCCGCATCAGCGGGGAAGGTGGAGATACGGTCCACCTCGCTCTTGATATCCTGCAGGATCTTGTCCTGGTCCTCGCCGGGATAGATTTCCGCCACCACCCGTCCGAACCCCTCGGAGGCAGTGGAGCGCACCTCCTTGATGCCGTCGATACCGGTGAGATTTTCCTCGATTTTGAGGATGATCCCCTCCTCCACCTCTTCCGGTCCGGCGCCGGGGTAGACCACCACGACCTCAATATAGTCGAGGGCTATATCAGGAAAGACCTCCTGCTTGATCTGCAGGCTCACCACCAGGCCGCCCACCATAAAAAAGAGCATCAGGAGATTGGCGGCAACATGATTGCCTGCCATCCAGCGAATCGCAGCGTTCATGGCGTATCACTCCCGGGCCGCTCTCGCACCACCAGGCCGTTGGCCGCCCCCCGCACCGGTGTCAAGGCCAGGCGCTCGCCAGCAGCCAGCCCTTTGCTCACCAGCACACTCTCTTTTTCCTTGCGCGCCACCTCAACGTGGCGCTGGAGCAGTTCACCCCGGTCAGTAACCAGCCAGACGCTGTTGTCACCATGCAGGGCGTGGCGCGGAATGCGGACCACCTGCGGCAGGACCTGCCCCACTATCTCCACCTGGACAAAACTGCCCACCGCCAGTTCCCGGCCAGGGCGACTCTCCTTGGCAAGGCGATAGGGATCGTTGATAACAATAACCAGATCAACCATCCTGGTCTTAGTGTCCACCTCACCCAGGGAACGGCTGACAAAGCCCGACCAGCTGTAGTTGTCCCGGCCCACCGCCATGGTTATGGTGGCAGGCGAGCCCTGCTGGCCCTGGTTCTGGCGGGGAATCACCAGCCAGGGCAGATCGGCAAGGGGCAGGGGGACAACAATTTCAGCGGCATCCGTGCCGGCAATATCCAGAATCACGGTGCCGGCGCGCAGGTATTGACCGACATCAACATTTTTGGTGCGGATAAGGCAGTTAAAGGGTGCCCTGATCTTGGTGCGCTCCAGGTTGGCCTCAGCCAGCTTTACCTTGGCCGCGGCCGAGGCCAGGGTGGCCTGGGCCGAGGCCAGCTGGGGGCCATAAACCACCAGGGGCAGCGGCTCCTTCTCCTGGTTGCCCAGCATCCGCCACTCACGCCGGGCAATGACCGCCTGGCCGTCAATAAGGGCAAGGTCCAGTTCGGCCTTGGCCAGCTCGGCCCGGGCCTGCTCCAGGGCCAGGAGATAATCGGTCTCTTCAATCTCCAGCAGCAGCTCGCCGTGGCTGAAAAAGGCGCCCTGCACCAAGCCGGGGGCGATCCTCTCCACCAGCCCGCTTACCTGCGGGATGATCTCCACCTGCTGGCGGGCAGCCACGGTGCCGGTGCCCCGCACCGTCACCGGCAGATCCACAAGCTCCACCTCCATGGTTTCCACCACGGGGCCCTGACTGACGGGGGAGATGCGCTTGGGCACCTTACGGCTGCTGATCATGGCCCGGGCCGCCACCATGGCCACAATAATGACCAGAACGGGCAGGATAACTTTAATAAATATTTTTCTCATGGCCTTTGGCGGCCGCCTCATCACAGGCGGCCCTTCTTTTTTTTTTGGGGAGGGGTAGCAGCTACTCTTTTCTTGTTGAGATCTCTGGCCCTCATTGTTTAAGGACGGGCGTCCATCTCGGCAGGCATCCAGCTGCCCCCCAGGGCCCTGGCCAGTTGGATCCGCGTGGAAATACGCTGGCGCTGGGCCGCTATCAGGGCAAGGCGGGCCGAGGTATCACTGACCTGGGCCGTGAGCACGGGCAGAAAATCAGCCAGCCCCTGCTGGTATCGCTCCAGGGCCTGCCGCAAGGTGGCGGCCGTGACCTGCCGGCGCTCCGCGAGTATTTCCATGTTGGCATCCATGCCCCGCTCTTTGACCAGGGCGTCTTCCACCTCCTGGAAGGCCTTGAGAACGGTGAGGCGGTAGAAGGCAGCCCGTTCATCAAAGAAGGCCTGCCGCCGTTCCACCTCCTGCCGACGGCGCCCCCCATCCACCAGAGGCTGGGCCATATTGGCCAGCAGATTCCAGAATATATTGGGAGAGTTGAGCAGGGAATGGAGCTCGCTGGACTGGCCGCCATAATTGGCAGTGAGCTTAAAACGGGGAAAACGATCCGCTATGGCCACGGCTATCTCGGCATCGGCAGCCTGCAGAGAGAAAAAGGCCGCCTTGATATCAGGACGATTGGTGATAAGATCTGCGGGCAGCCCCTGGGCAAAGGAGAGCTGCAGATCGGGCAGATGCGTCAGGGTGCCGAAATCCTGGTGGCCCGGCACAGCGCCCAGTAAAACGGCAAGGCGGTTTTGGGCGGCCTGCTCCTCTGCCTCCAGGAGAGGCAGCTCGGCCCGGGAGCCCAGCAGGGTCTGGCGGGACTGGTAGAGATCCAGGGCAGGGGCAACACCGCGCTGGTAACGCCACTCCACCAGCTCAACGGTCTTGGCAAAGGAGGCGATGATCTCCCGGTTTAAGGCCAGACGATCACGGAGCTCAACCACCTGATAATAGGCCTCGGCCAGTTGGGCAGCCAGCGTCAGATAGAGGGCCTTCACCTCATGATCAACCGCACGCCGCTGCAGGGTAAAGGAACGGCGCTCCTGGGCCAGCTTCTGCCACAGGTCCAGTTCATACCCGGCGGCCAGGGAGCCTTGATAGGTAGCAACAGCACTGCTGCTGCCACCGGCGCGACTGCGACCGCCGCTGCCGCTCAGGTCCAGGGCGGGCCATTGGGAGGAATGCTCCAGCCGCTCCAGGGCCTGGGCCTGCCTGAGGCGGGCCCAGGCCATCTCCAGATCAAGATTGCCGGCAAAGCCCTGGGCCATAATGGCATCAAGCTGGGGGTCGTTAAAATGCAGCCACCACCGTTCATGGGCCGCAAGGGGCATCTCCTGGTCACGGGGCAGCGCCGCGAACTGCTCGGGAATGTCGGCAAAGGGGGTGGCCTGGGGCGCATGGAGCGTGCAGCCCGCCACCAGCACCACCAGCATCATGGCCCAGAGATTCTCTTTCATCGGTCCAGCCCCTTCACGATAAAATCAGTGAGCATCTCAATCACCTCATCAAGAGGCGTGCTCTTGTCCAGGCCGCCCAGGAGCGGCCCCTGCTCCTGGAAGATCAAGGTATGGCTCATGGCCCCCAGGGCAAAATGGAGCCTCCAGGCCACAGACTCCCGGGGACAATGGGGCAGGGCCCGGCAGAGGAGGTCCAGGAGCTGCTCTAAAACCCCGCGTATCCTCCCCAAAAAATGCTGGCGCACCGTTTGATCGGGATCACTGAGCGACCGGCCCACCAGCATCCGAAAATAACCGGCGGCCTGGTCACCATGGAGCAGGGCCAGGGTGGGCTCGGTGAAGCAGCGCAGCACCTCCTCCACTGCCGGTGGGCGGCCGCTGCCGTCCACCTCATCGGCCACGGCCTGCAGCCGCCGGCGGCGGCTCTCATTTAACGGCAAAAGGTGCCGGTCTAAAATGGCCTCAAGCAGCGCCTCTTTGCAGCCGAAATGATAGTTTACCGCCGCCAGATTAACCCCGGCCTTGGCGGTAATGGTCCGCAGGGATGTATGATGGAAACCAGCAATGGCGAAAAGTTCCTCAGCGGTCTTGATAATTTTCGTCTTGGTATCGCTTTGGGCCATATTGTTTTTCCCCACCCCCTGTTGCCTTATTTTAACGCCTGTTTAAAACAATCGTTTGAAAATAGCCACTAAAAATTCCCCGGCCCGACCCCGGGCCCAGGGAAGTCATGACCGCCCAGGAGCTGAACTCTTATCAGGCGGGAACCGGTAACTTCCGGCAAAATTTTCTTGTCAAGGCCAGGGCCAGTCTGTACTATTAAACAGATGATAGAGATCCCTGTTCTTTCCTGAAAGAGCCAGCGGAGCCGTTTAAAAAAATTCCGGCCGCCCCCTTGGTCTCTTGAGCCGGATAACCGTTGCCTATCATCAAAAATTCAGCATTTATTATTCTTAATCTTTTTCATCCACAAGGAGCACATCCCATGGCAAGCGATAAAATTATCACGGTTACTGATAGTGATTTTGAAGAGAAGGTCCTCAAGGCCGCCCTCCCTACCCTGGTTGACTTCTGGGCGCCCTGGTGCGGCCCCTGTAAGGCCATCGGCCCCATGATTGAAGAGCTGGCCGCCGAATATGATGGCAAGGTGCAGATCTGCAAGATGAATGTTGACGACAGCCCGGAAACCCCCGGCAAATACGGCATCCGGGCCATTCCCACCCTGATTTTCTTCAAAAACGGGGAAGTGGCCGACCAGGTAACCGGTGCGGTGGGCAAGCCGCAGCTGGTGGCCATGATCGCCAAATAATTGGCCCTCTTTTTTGAACGGGCCGCACCTTCAAAAGTGGAACCTTGGTTCCACTTTTTTTTGCCTTTCTTCTCCCTTTTTTAGCCCTGTGAAAGAATATGGACAACGTTGATCACCAGCTGATTATTGTGGGCGGCGGGCCAGCAGGCCTCACCGCTGGTCTCTACGCCGGCCGGGCCATGCTGGACGCCCTGCTTCTGGAGAAAGCAGGGCCGGGCGGCCAGGTTATGCTCAGCCACTGGATTGACAATTATCCGGGCTTTCCCGAGGGCATTTCCGGCCTCGACCTTGCCGAAAAAATGACGGCCCAGGCCAAACGTTTTGATCTTGAGATAAAACAGGCCACCGTGAGCAAGATGGACCTGGTGGGTCCGGTAAAAACCCTTTACCTGGAAGATGGCTCCAGCCTGACCTGCAGGGCCGTTATTATCACCACAGGCGCCCGGGCCAACCAAATCGGCATACCTGGAGAAAAGGAGTTCACAGGCCGCGGCGTTTCTTACTGCGCCACCTGTGATGCCCCCTTTTACCGAGGCAAAACCGTGGCCGTTATCGGCGGCGGCAATACCGCCGTCCAGGAGGCGATCCAGCTCACCAAATTTGCCGACAAGGTGTATGTTGTCCACCGGCGGGATGCCCTCCGGGCCACAAAGGTGGTCCAGGAAAAGGCCTTTGCCAACGACAAGATCGACTTTATCTGGGACACCATAGCCACCGAGGTCCTGGGCGATCAAAGCGGGGTCACCGGCCTCTCCCTCAAAAATGTCCGCACTGATGCCCCCTCCACCATTAAACTGCACGGTGTTTTCGTCCTCATCGGCACCCGCCCCAATATGGAAATGCTGCCCCTGGATCAACTTGACAACGACCAGGGCTTTATCCACACCGATCTCGAGATGCACACCTCGCAGCCTGGTGTTTTTGCGGCCGGGGATATTATCTATAAAAACTTTCGGCAGGTTGCCAATGCCGTGGGAGAAGGCTGCGTGGCCTGCCTCTCTGCTGAGGAGTATCTTGAAGATAACGAATAATTCTGAGTTGTTAGCTTGCGCAGCAAGAAAGACCCCAGCCTGTGGGATCTCTTAGAAAGAGAAACCGCCTGTTTGGCGAGACTGGTTTTTTATGGCAGAAATACATTTTCCCCGGTAGATTTATTTTTTTAAGGGAAATCACCGGCACTTTTCTTTTTCAAAGAACTTTTCCCAACATGAAGATATCTCTTTAGTTATAAAAGATAGATTTTCAGTTTTGGGATACCACGTTTTCTGACTTCCTTGGCACTATCCCCGTTTTTCAAAGAGGAACATAATGAAGTACATCTCCCTTCTCATCGCGCCCCTACTTTTAAGCCTCCTGATCGGCTGTTCCGGCAAATCAGCCGACCAGGCCATGGATCCGGAAGCTGTTAAATATGAGGCCATGGAGGCCTTCAACAGCGGCCGTTATGTCACGGCCCTGAAGCATTTCTCAAACCTGACCGATCGCTTTCCCTTCAGCCAGTACAGCCTGATGGCAGAACTCAAATCAGCGGACTGCCATTATTATCTCAACCATTATACCGAGGCCATTGCCGCTTATCAGGCCTTTGAACAAAGCCACCCCACCAACGAGGCCGTACCCTACACCATGTTTCAGGTGGGCATGAGCCATTATAACCAGCTGGATACCATTGACCGTGACCCAGCCAGCGCCACCCACGCCATTAACGCTTTCAACAAGCTCATCCGCAGTTATCCCCAATCATCGTATAGAGAGGAGGCGCGCAGCCGCATCAAGGCTGCCCGTAATTTCCTGGCCAACCACGAGATGTATGTGGCCCGTTTTTATATCAAGACAAATAAGCTGCAACAGGCCACCAGCCGGCTGGAATATCTTCTCGACCATTATCCTGATTCCACGGTGGTTACTGAGGCCGAAGAAACCCTGGCCCTGTTGAAAACAGGTACAAAGCCGGCAGGTTCCTGGACAGACTGGCTGCCTGATTTCGGCATGCCGGAATGGGAAGATCTCACTTCATATAAGCCGGGCGGCGCCGAGGGCTGAGCCGCTGACGGCACCCGACCTCATTTCTCCACCACTTCAATACAGTTGGTGGGACAGAGGGCAATAACGGCTTCAAGGGTCTCCGTCAGTTCCACCGGCTCACTGGTGGCCGTGGCCTTGCCTGTCCTCTCGTCGTAGAAAAAGAACTCCGGCATTTCCACGACACACGCCTCACACCATTTGCAGCGATAGGTATCAATAAGCAACCTGCCTTTTTTCATTGTCCTCTGCCCTGCTCCCTTTCTAATTCCTCAATTCGGACAAGATATTCTCTATTTTGCGCCTCCATCTCCTGGAGGCGCCTGGCAAGCTGGGTCACCATATCCTTTAAAACAGGAATATGTTCATTGACCAGACCCAACTGCAAGGTCCGCTCGCAGATCTGAATAATCCGGGTTAAAACGGCGGCTCTGGCCGTGGCATTGCGGGGCTGCCCCGTGAGAATGGCCATCTCCCCCAGGATATCACCGGGGCCCAAGGTGGCAACAACGTGCGTGGCCCCGCCGGCGCCCTGCCGCACAATCTCGACCTTGCCCTCCATGATATAGGCCAGATGACCACCGGTACTGCCCTGGGCCATAATGATTTGCCCAGGCTCATAGAGCTTGGTTTCAAAATTCTTTGCTGTTGTCATAACGCCCCCTCCAGAAACGGCCTCGCCCTGCTCTTACCAGCCGCAGTTGCTGATAAGGGCCATGCTAGCCGGTTTTCCTGGCCATCTTCTTGTCATAGCGTTCCTGCTCGCTGTAGATACAGCCGCAATAGGGCTGGCGATACAGATCCATGGCCAGAGATCTGTCAATGCCCTCCTGCCAGCCCTGCCGAAAATCCTCATAATAAAAGATCAGGCCGTGGCTGGCGGCCAACTCTTCTGCCTGCCGGCAGATCTCCCCATGCTGCTGATAACGACTGTAGAGGAGGGTGGTGGAAAAGGCCTCAAAGCCCTGCTCAGCCGCCACACGGACCACCTGGGAAAGGCGCATGGCATAACATATCCGGCAGCGCTCCTCTTCCTTGAACACCACCTGGCGCAGATATTCCTGCAGGCCATACTTGCTGTCATAGATAACCGGTAGATCTTCCTTCGCCGCCAGGAGGCGCATGGCGGCCAGCCGCTTCTTAAACTCCCGGAAGGGGTGGATATTGGGGTTATAAAAAAAACCTGTGACCTGGTGCCCCTCTTCCCGCAAGCGAGAAAGGGGGTAAATGGCGCAGGGGCCGCAGCAGGTATGGAGCAGTATCTTCATATCTCTGCCTGCGCCGGCCGATAATCCCGGGCCTCAATGCCATATTTATGAATCTTATAATTGATAATCCGCAGGGATGAATCAAGGTAGTTGGCGGCCTTGGTCTGATTGCCGTTGGTATGTTTCAGGGCCTCAATGATGAGCTCCCTCTCAAAATTTTCCACGGCCGCAGTGAAAGAAAGGGGATTTTTCCCAGAACCGCTGTCAGCCATCTGCAGGGTGGGCGGCAGATGAAAACTCTTGATGGTATCGCCATCACAGATCAAAACCGCCCTTTCAATACAGTTTTGCAGCTCCCGGACATTACCCGGCCAATGATAGTGGATAAGAAGATCAATGGCCGGCGTCGAGATCCGGGAGATCTGCCTGTTGTTTTCCTTACAATACTCCGCCAGGAAATGTTCGGCCAAGAGCAGAATATCGGTACGCCGCTTGCGCAGGGGGGGGAGATAGATGGGAAAGACATTAAGGCGATAATAAAAATCTTCGCGAAAGCGCCCCGCCTCCACTGCCTTTTCCAGGTCAACATGGGTGGCGGTAACCAGACGGACATTACACTTTACAGGAGCGACACCGCCCAGGCGCTGAAACTCCCGATCCTGGATAACATTAAGAAGCTTGACCTGCACGGCCTGACTGAGCTCACCAATCTCGTCAAGAAAGAGGGTGCCGCCTTCGGCCAGTTCAAAGCGCCCCTTCTTAGCGGCGGTGGCACCGGTAAAGGCCCCTTTTTCATGACCAAAAAGCTCGCTTTCCAGGAGGGTCTCCGGCAGGGCGGAGCAATTCACCACCACAAAGGCTTTATCGGCCCGGTTACTGTTATAATGGAGGGCCTTGGCCACCAGGGTCTTGCCGGTTCCTGACTCGCCGCGCAGCAGCACGGTGGCATTGGAATCAGCCACCCGGTGGATCATCTCGAAGACCTCACGCATCCGCGAGCTGTTGCTGACGATATTGCCGATCTGATATTTACCGGAAAGCTGCCGTTTTAATGAAATATTTTCCCGGAGCAACATCCTTTTTTCTTCGTTCACCGCCTTGATGCGCACTACGGCCTGGGCAATGAGTCCGGAAAGGATAGTCAGGAACTGCAGATCATTTTCGAATTTAATATTCCGGTCATATTCCCGATCCACACTGAGGGCGCCAATGACCTGCTGACCGTGACTGATGGGCACGCAAAAAAAGGAGATCTGCTTCTGCGAGATATCTCCCCTGGTCCGTGTTCTGTTGAGGAAAAGGGGCTCATCGCTGATGGAGGGCACAACAATGGGGGCGCCGCTGGCCACCACCTTGCCGGTAATACCTTCTCCGACTTCGTATTTGCCGCGCTTCCTGGCCTCGGCCGTCATACCGTGGGCCACCTCGATTTCAAGCTGGGAGGTGGCGGGATTGACAATGCTCACCGTGCCGTTATGCATGCCCCGGGTGGAGGAGAGAATCTCCATGATCTGCTCAAGGCATTCCCTGAGATCCGTGGAGGCTGCCAGCACCCTGGTAATCTCATAGAGACTGGTGACATCGGCCAGTTCGTGGCCTGTGTTGTTTTTTATCATGCTCATTAAAAAAGATCCGGCAACAACAGGGCCTCTGTTGCCCTGCTCATTATCAAAAAAAACCCGCTGAAAGCAGGCAGCATCTTCCGCGGGAACATATTACAATTTTGAATAAAAATCGAGCATTTCAAGGCGCGTGGGCAAAAAGGGACCCCGCCAAAACACAGCCCCTCACCTCCAAAGCAATTAAGGTCTCTATTACTGACCGGTAAGGGGGCTGATGACGATTATTTCATTTTTGTTTAAACTGAGAAACTGGGTGGCATACAGCAGCTCACCGGTGATACTGAAGACCGTGGCCTCAGTGACCGGGATAAAAGGCTTGGCCGCTTCCCCCAGATAATCGGTCATTCTCTCTTGGGGCAACAAATGGATGGTGCCCTCTATCTTCAGGCTTGCCGTAAAAATCAGCGCCCGGAATTTTTCCTTTTCCACCTCAATAAACATAGGCTCTCCTCCCGGCAGACAGTTCTCTCTGCGCTGCCATCTCGGCAGCCGACCCAGGGCAGGGACAGCAAAGCATCCTCACCAATTTCAGCATATGGTCCGGCCCGACAAAAGTCAACGGCTGGGGCTCCTCTATGCTGGCCCGAACCGCCTGCAGATCGCACCATGGAGCCGGGGTCCCGCCGATTTTCTCCCTGCCCTTGTTTGCGGCAACAGGGGGCACGACAAGGAGGGATGGGCGAAAATGGCAAAAAATATTTTCCGTCGCTGCTGGCGCTTAGTCGACCGTTGCCGGCAGGGTATGCAGCCAATGGCCCAGAACAAGGGACCAGCGGCGATACCCTTCCTTATTTAAATGGACACCGTCTTCGGCAAAACAGCTGCTGCTGCCGCCTGCCTTGATGGAGGCGCAGATATCCAGATAGACCCCCCATTCCTGGCGGGCAAACTCCTGCAGGATATCGTTGAGACGCTCAACTGCACCAGGGGCAAGCCAGGGGAGCTGCAAGGGCAACAGGCTGCACACCGCAATGGTGGCCTGGGGATAGCTGTCATGCAGGGCAGCAAGGAGACGCTCATAGTGGCCCAGAAAAGCAAAATCAGAGTGCAGCAGATTATTGGTGCCGATCATCACCACCAACAGCTCTGCCCGGGGATAGCGCCCCACCATCTGGGGCACCTGGCTGCAGCAGCCGGCCACGGTTTCACCGGGCATCCCCAGATTGACGCAGGTAAAGGCGGGAAAATGGTGCTGCCAGTCATAATAGGCGATAAGGGAATCGCCGATAAAGAGAATCTGCTGCAACCTAGCCCCTCCAGCCCTTGGGCTTGGCGATCAGAACCACCGCTGCCATACCTGCCACCACCACCGCCTTCCGGTTCAGCTCTGCTGCCTCCTCCTCGGCAACAATATCTGCCGGGGAGGGGGCAGCGCTGTTGATCAGCAGATGCCAGTTGTGGCCCGGACCCAAGGCCGGCACACTGAACCTCTTGGGGGCCAGGGAACCGTTCAACATGACAAAAAAGTCATGGTCCCGGCTTGCCGGTTTCTGGTCGCCATGGAGCTGGAAGGCCAGACAGAGGTTCTGCTCCGACCAGTCCTGTTCCCCTGCCCGCCGTGACTGCCAGGTGATCCCCGTCCCAGCCTCCTGCCTGGCAAAAAAATCGCGCCGCCTGAAAATTTTGTGGCGGCGGCGCAGGGCAATGAGCATCTTAAAAAAACGGAGCTGGCCCTTGTTTTCCTCAGCAAGCTGCCAGTTGATCCAGCTCAGCTCATTGTCCTGACACCAGCCATTATTATTGCCGCGCTGTGTTCTGCCGAACTCATCCCCCGCCACCAGCATGGGCACCCCCTGGGAAATCATCAGAATAACCGCCATGGTTCGCAGCCTGGTCTGCCGTAATTTGTTGACGGCCGGGTTAGCTGTGGGCCCCTCAATGCCGCTGTTCCAGCTGATATTATGGTTTTCGCCGTCCCGGTTATCCTCACCATTGCGCCAGTTATGCTTCTCCTGATAACTGACCAGATCAAGCAGGGTGAAGCCATCATGGCTGGTGATGAAATTGATGGAATTATAGGGGGTACGCGAGCTCCACTCATAAAGATCAGAGCTGCCGGCAATACGGGTGGCCAGGGCTGCCACTGTTTTTTCATGGCCGCACATGAAGCTGCGGACATCATCCCGGAAACGGCCATTCCATTCCGCCCAGCGCCGGTGGGTGGAAAAGCTGCCCACCTGATAGACCCCGGCCGCATCCCAGGCCTCGGCGATGATCTTGGTATTGGCCAGCACCGGATCTTCGGCAATCTGCTCCACCATGGGTGGGTTGGTGAGAACCTCACCCGTGGGGGAACGGCCGAGAATGGAGGCCAGGTCAAAACGAAACCCGTCCACATGCATCTCAATGACCCAGTAGCGCAGACAGTCCATGATGAAGGTACGCACCAGGGGATGATTGCAGTTAAAGGTATTGCCGCAGCCCGAAAAATTGAGATATTGATGATCCCGGTCCAGGAGGTAATAGATGGTGTTATCCAGGCCGCGAAAAGAAAAGGTCTCACCCTGGTAATCGCCTTCGCCGGTGTGATTAAAGACCACATCAAGAATGACCTCAATACCTGCCGCATGCAGGGCCTTGACCATCTCCTTGAACTCCCGGACCTGACCATTGTCCGGACCGGTGGCGGCATAGGCCGCCTTGGGGGCGAAAAAGGCGATGGGATTATAGCCCCAATAATCCTTGAGAAATTCTCCGCTCTCCGGGTCGACAAAGAGCTCCTCATTCTCCATGAACTCATAGACCGGCATGAGCTCCACCGCGGTTATCCCCAGTTCCTTGAGGTAGGGGATCTTCTCCACCAGCCCCTGATAGGTGCCGGGATGGGCAACGCCGGAACTCTCATGCCGGGTATAGCCCCGGACATGCAGTTCATAGATCACCGAGTCCCTGAGGGGAACATTGAGGGGACGGTCATGGCCCCAGTCAAAATTATTATGGCTGACCATACCCCGGCGGACAAAATTTCGTGCGGAAGCGCTGCGCCCTTTCAGGGAGACCTCATGGCCCCACCTGCCGCCATTGCTCAAGGCCGCGGCATAGGGATCAAGGAGAAAGCGCTCCTGCCGGAAACAATGGCCCGTGCCAGCGGGGTCATGGGGACCCACCACCCGGTAGCCATATTCGACCTGCTGAGGCAGCCCCCAGATCTGAAGATGCCAGATGTCCCCTGTCCGGTTGAGCTCGCTGTCAAAGAAAATCTCTTGCCACACCTCTGTCCGGCCCGGCCGGAACAAGAGCAGAGAAACCTGCTCAGCATGCCGGGAAAAGAGGGAAAAATTAACCCACTCTTCATGAAAGCTGACTCCCGGGGGCAGGGGCACACCAAGACCAAACGCTATGGGCGGGTTTTTTTTCATATTAACTAGGAATAATTACTATTGACAAGATACGCCACAATGATCATTATATAACATACTGCTTCTCATTTGTCTTTTTTCTGACCAGGGAGACCAACAACGGCCATTGCGAGGCAGCAGGCCGGAAATCCCCCTTGTTTTAAGTACCGGCAGCAGGCCATTATGGCCCGGGCCTTTCCTTTTTTCTTGAGAAGATCTTTTTCTGTTAACCATTTGCCAAAAGGTGATCCATGGGACTCTTCGACAAGCTTGCCAATGATAAACGCATTTCCCCTACCATTGACTGGGATCTGCTGCCGGCCGAGACCTTCACCCTCTTTGAAAGCTGGGGCACAAAAAACCGCAACATCACAAACCAGGAGCGCTCCTACTACTTTTTCATCGACGGCTGGGCCACCCCGCCGAGTCTCTGCCTCATGGAAAGGGGCATCAAACACGCCCGGGTCCTGGCCCGCATTGACGCCCCACAACAACTGATCGAGCAGGCCCTGCGCGACGAGGGCAAATCCCACTCCCTGGACCGCAGCTACGCCATCAATGACGCCCTGAAAGAGTGGCTGCAGGCCCATGTGGTGGACAGCCATGACGACTCCCGGGTGATACCTCTGGTCACCGTGCCGGAGAAAGAGGCCCCGGCAATCAATCTTCCCGGGGCAGACACCCCCCTGCCAGCCAGCATGACCAAGGTTTCTCTGCCCAACAAGGCCAGGCACCTACAGGAAGAAGAGATCCCGCACCTTGTTAAAAGCAATAATTTTTATGATGCCATCCGCAATCCCCAAGGTACCTTTACTAATTTCCTGGTGGATAATGGTGACCAGGTGACCACCACCGACAAGAGCACCGGCCTGATGTGGCAGCGTCACGGCCTGGACATCAGCTCCATCCGCCGGCTGCGTAAAGATATTGAGCGGCTCAACCGGGAAAGGTATGCCGGCTTCTCAGACTGGCGCCTGCCCACCCTTGAAGAGGCACTGTCGCTCATGGAGCCCAAGAAAAACCAGCAGGACCTCCATCTTGACCCGGCCTTCTCAGGGGATATCCCCTTTATCTTCGTGGCCGAGGAACGTGCCCCTGGTGGTTACTGGTTCTGCGACTACAAGCGCGGCTCGGTCTTCTGGGCCTCCGGCACCATTCCCGGCGGTTTCGGCCGGGTGTGCCGCACCGCCTGAGCCATGGCAGACAAAGAACTGCCGGCGGCCTGGGCAAGATAGTAAAATCAAGGAGTCGCCAGCTCAACCGCGCCGCAGCCTGGGCGACCAGGAGGAGGAGAACCAGAGTCAGGGGAGCAATCAGGGTATGCATAACTGCCCAGCTGTAGCCTTCTTCACTATTGCAGGTGAGAGAGAACAGTCGCGCAGCATTATAGATAGATAGATCGAGATTTTTTATAACAGGCAGGGAGGCAGAAAAGATGGGGATATCTTCAGGGGCTGCCTATGAGAAAAAATAATCTCTGAGCGATGAACTTCATTGGCGGCTGTCACCTTCTCAAAGACACCCTTTTCTCCCTCCCCTGAAAATCAAGGCACCTCGCCTGGGGCAAGATTATAGGTGGTGCCATTGGGGATCACGTCCGTCACCGTGATCATTTCCGTAAAGAGCGGCTCGCTGGCTGCATTTTTATACCAGGAAAATATCCAGGAATTTTCTGTAGCCAGAGGTACTATGCCGTCCCCATGCCCGATATAGTCAACCAGTCCAGCGGTAAAGACGTTGGGGGCCATGGTCTCTTCAACCACCTTCACCACCCCGATACCTTCTTTAAAATAACGTGTTATTTGAAGAGGATAGTCATCTGTTGCCGGAGGCACCTCTGCATAGATATATGCGTAAACCGCCTTGTAACAATCGGGGTAGGACGTCTCCCCCACCTCCACGGTCTGGCCCCTGGTAATGGTGGTGCCGATCTTCAGGCTGATGCCTCCTATGGCATAACCGCCACGGATAAAGGTATGGGTCGGCTGGGCATATCTGAACCAGGCGGGCAGCCCATGATACATACTGTAAAAATAGCTCCGGATTCGGGTATTGAAAAGAACGGTGCTAGAAAGGGTGCTGCCCGAGTAAGGGCCTGTCAGCTGGCCATTATCCACGAGCAGGACGCCTATGGCGTCCTGCTCGGGATCAATACCACCAGGGCGATCTGAATGAGTAACTTCGAGTTTGGCATCCAGCCACTGTTGTCCACAGGTCAGGCCATCACTGGTCACCAGCGCCTCAAGAGTGCCGGTATAGACCTCATCTGCAGTGGTGGTATAGGTAAGCTGATCACCGCTCAGAGTGCCCGTCCCGGCATACTCTTGACCACAGGGATCCGTCACCGTGACAGTGGTGCCGTCGCTGGCAATGGTGACGGGAAAGAATTTGCCGTAATCGCCATCCGCAAGTGCTCCCACAAAAAGCATGTAGGTCGCTGTCGCGTCCGCGGCCGGCTCTGCGCTGTTGCTGTCGTCCGCCACCGTAGCCGGCGGCTCTGAACTGCTGCTGCCGCCGCCACTACTGCAGGCCACGGCCCCTGCTAATAAAAGTGGAATACAAAACAAGCATCTCCAATCTTTTCTCATTTTTTCACCCTCATTTTTCCTATTTTTTTTTCTGATTAGCATCGACTCTCAGCCAGTTGCAGGTGACGTGGTCCAGTAAAAATGGCCCCTTTCCTACGCAATCTTTCCCAAGACTTGCATTTCTTCAATTCTTTCGGATAAATATCCCCTCAGCACGGATGACGCCGCCGGCTGTCATAAAACATGTTGCTATAATCAACGCGATCGCGTCCGGCCTTGAGGCCTAGTAGTAATCAGATATTTTTTACTCTTATGGGCCCTTCGCACTCCTTTCCCAACAAACTTCTTACCTATATCTCACCAATATTTAGCCTGGCCTGTCAATTTCTTTTGGAACATTATGAAACTATTGCCCATTACCTTTTAAATCCGAGCCTCAGCTCTGCTCTTGTTACCTGGGGATCACAGCCCCGCCCCCCCCCGGCAACAGGGGACTCTGCTATTTTTCTTTCATGCCGCAGCCAAGACAAGATGACCTCAGAGCCATCTGCCGTGCGAGTGGCATCGATTTTTAAAACCCGGGCCAGCTTGCCGCCACAGCGCCAGGGCATCATCCCGGCTGCCAAGGGAGTATCCGCGCCCTTGTGCCTCCCGCCTCTTTAAGGCTGAATAGCTCCATTAAGCAGCTGGGCAGAATAACGCCGCAGCAAACTAACCCTGGTTTCTCTGGAACTTTTATGGGAAGATATGCCTCCATTCTGACAGGAAAAACCCGTGCCCCAGATCCCCCCAAAAAAACAGATGCGAAAATCAAAGATAGAAGAAATATGCTGCCGGAAATATAGCCAGCTGCTCATGGCTCTTTTGCTGCCGGTGGTGATTGTCGGTGGCTACCTCTGCCCCCGCCTGGGTTTTATTGTGGTGGGCCTGATCACCCTTTTCATGATCATCGCCAGCAAACGGGGCAGATTTTACTGCGGCTGGCTTTGCCCCATGGGGGCCTTCCATGAACGCTTTTTGTCCCTGGTGAGCCGCCAGAAGCCGATCTTGCCCCTCTTCAAATCCACCTGGTTTCGCTGGCTGCTCTTTATTGTCATGATGTCGCTCATGCTTACCCGGCTCTCTCTGGCCTGGGGAGACAGCAAGGCCATCGGTAATGTTTTCCGCATGATGTGGATTATTTCCACCGGCATGGCCATTGGCCTGGGTCTCTATTTTAAACCGCGAACCTGGTGTACGGTCTGCCCCATGGGCTCTCTGCAGGGCGTCAGCAGCAAAAACACCTACCTGCTCACCGTGGAAGAGCAGTGCATTCAATGCAAAAAATGCCTGCGGGTCTGCCCCATATCAACCTATCCCGGCGCCTACAGACAGGAAAAAGGCGCGGGCCAGGTGCCGAGCATTGAATGCCTGCGCTGCTCAAACTGCATCATGAACTGCCCCAAAAAGGCCCTCCATTTCGCAGACAGGCACCAAGTACAAGAGCCCGTCAGCCCTTGACAGAGGCAGCACCCCCAAGGTGGCGCCGGGCTTGACAAGATTCCCTCCGCCTCTTATTTTTGAACCTTTCATCAGCCATTGCTTCCCCTGCCAACCTCCGAGTATCCCTATGCAAATTGAAGAAATAAGCGAACAGGTACTGGCCCAGGCCCCTCTCCTCCAGCAGACCAGGGACGAGATGAGCAAGATCATCATCGGCCAGCAACAGCTTGTGGAGCGGCTGCTTACCGCCCTGCTCTGCAATAACCATGTCTTGATCGAGGGTCTGCCCGGCCTGGCCAAGACCCTGGCCGTCACCACCCTGGCCCAGGCCACGGGCACCAATTTCAAGCGCATCCAGTTCACCCCGGACCTGCTGCCCGGCGATCTTGTGGGCACCCTGATCTACAACCCCAAGAGCGGCGACTTCACCGTCAAAAAGGGGCCGCTCTTTGCCAATATCATCCTGGCCGACGAGATCAACCGCGCCCCGGCCAAGGTCCAGAGCGCCCTGCTGGAGGCCATGCAGGAACGGCAGATCACCATTGGTGAGCAGAGCTTTGGTCTGGAAGAGCCCTTCATGGTGCTGGCCACCCAGAACCCGGTGGAGCAGGAAGGCACCTACCCCCTGCCCGAGGCCCAGGTGGACCGCTTCATGTTCAAGCTCAAGGTCAGCTACCCCTCCAAGGAAGAAGAGCTGGCCATCATGCGGGCCCGCTCCGGCAACCCCGTAGACCGGGTGACGCCGGTGATCATGCCCGCCGACATCCTGGCCCTGCGCCGGCTCACCGCCACCATCTATCTCGATCCGGCCCTGGAGGAGTACATCGTCAACCTGGTGGACGCCACCCGCCACCCGGAGCTCTACAAGCTCGACATCGGCCCCTTTATCCGCTTCGGCGCCTCGCCCAGGGCCACCATCTTCCTGGCCCAGGCCAGCCGGGCCACGGCGCTGCTGGCCGGCCGCGGCTACGTCACCCCCCAGGATGTCAAGACCATTGCCCTGGACGTCCTGCGCCACCGTCTGCTGCTTACCTATGAGGCCGAGGCCGAGGAGATCAGCAGCGACGAACTCATCGGCCGTCTCCTGGCCACCATTGAGGTGCCATGATCCCCAGCGAACTCCACAAGAAGATCCGCCAGATCCAGATCACGGCCGGCAAGGCGGTGAGCGACATCCTGGCCGGCGAGTATCACTCGGTGTTCAAGGGCCGCGGCATGGAGTTTGACGAGGTGCGGCCCTACCAGCCCGGTGACGATGTGCGCACCATTGACTGGAATGTCACGGCTCGCACCAATGAACCGCACATCAAGCGCTACGTGGAGGAGAGGGAACTCACCATCCTCTTTCTGGTGGATCTTTCCGCCTCCGGGGCCTTCGGTTCTGCTGGCCGCCTCAAAAACGAGGTGGCGGCCGAGCTCTGCGGTCTGCTGGCCTTTGCCGCCATCCGCAACAACGACAAGGCCGGCCTCATCGTCTTCAGCGACGCTATCGAACTCTGTATCCCCCCCAAAAAAGGCACCAGCCACGCCCTGCGCCTGGTCCGCGACATCCTCCATATCCGGCCCCAGGGACGGGGCACGGACATCACCGGCGTGCTCAACCATGTGGCCCGGGTCCAGAAGAGGCGGGCCGTACTCTTTCTCATCTCCGACTTCCGGGCCCCTGATTTCAGCCGGGCCCTGGCTGCCACGGCCAGGCGCCATGACGTCATTGCCATCTCCATCACCGACCGGGCCGAGCTTGAGCTGCCCAAAGCCGGCCTCCTGCGGCTCATTGACAACGAGAGCGGCCAGGTGCAGATCCTGGACACCTCAAACAAAAAGGTGCGGCGCCGCTATCAGGCCCTGGCTGCCAAACGGCGCCAGGAGTTGGCCCAGCTTTTCAAGAAACAGGCCATTGACCATATCCCCCTGGTCACGGATGACGACTATGTGGTAGACCTGGTCCGCTTCTTCCGGGCCCGGGAACGACGGAGGGTACATTGATGCGCCGTTTTTTGGCCGTACTGCTGGGTCTTTTCCTGCTTTCAACCGGTAAGGCCGGGGCCACGCTTCTCCTTGATCTGCACGGCAGCCAAGGCACCCTGGATGGCCGGCTCATCATCAGCGGCGACACCCTGCTGGTGGATGAGCAAGGCCAGCCGCGGCTCACCGCCGTGGATCAGCTCCTCTGCCGGCTCATTATCACGGCACCGGCAGAGATGACCATCACCCTCCCCGCCTTTACCGGCAAAAGCTATGGCGACTTCACCCTCCTGGACCAGGGCGAGACAATTGTCCGCCGCACCAGGCGCGGCCTGGAGCATGAGCGCCAGTGGCTGATTGAGCCTTACAACCCCGGCTCCTACCAGCTGCCGGAACTGCGGATTCTCGGCCGGCAGGGCACCATGACCACCGAGCTCATCCTGCCCCGCTCCCCGCTCCTGGTCCAGGCCGTGAGCACCCCGGAGGAACCAGTGGATATCCTGCCCCCCCGGGCCCCGGCAAGTTCCGGGACCACCACCGTGGCCCTGGCCGCACTGCTTCTGGCCATCCTCGCCCTGGCCGCCTGGCTGTGGCGGCGACACCGCCAGAAGGGGGGAGGCAAACCTCTGCTCCCCAAGGAGCGGGCCCTGTCTGAAATAGCACTTCTTGTTGAACTGCCGCCGCGCCGGCACATCGAAAAACTGGCTCATATTGTGCGCTGCTATCTGACCAGCCGCTTTGACCTTGGCTGCCTGGAGCAGACCTACCCCGAATACGGCCCGGCCCTTGCCGCCTGTGCAGAGATCCCCGCCGAGAGCCGGGAGATCTTCCTGGTCGTGCTGGAGCGCTGCGACCTGATCAAATTCAGCAAGGTGACACCCGCGCCCAACGAACCAGAAGAAATGACCGAGCAGATCCGCACCGCTCTTGCGGGCTGCCCCCCGGCCAAACCCAACAGCAAGACCTGTGGCCGCTGGTGACACTAACCATTGCCATCCGGAGGATGGCCTTCCCCAAGCCTGAGCAACCATGACCTTTGCCGATCCCTGGGCCTTCTGGGCCCTGCTCATACTGCCCCTGCTCCTGGTGCTCCGCCTCACCAGGGAGCGGCGCCGAAGCGGCCTGGCCTTTGCCGATCTCAGCGAGGCCTCCCGGGCCGGGCGCTCCCTGCGCCAACGGCTCATCCAGCTGCCCTTTGCCCTGCAGCTCCTGGCCCTGGCCCTGCTCATCACCGGGCTGGCCCGGCCCCAGGAGGGGATTGAGAAGATCGAACAGATCAGCCACGGCATCGCCATGGAGATCGTGGTGGACCGCTCCTCCAGCATGGCGGAGACCTTTGTCTACCAGGGCCGCACCATGAACCGGCTGGAGGCGGTGAAGCTGGCTTTTCACGATTTTGTCATGGGCAATAACCAGGAGCTTGCCGGCCGGCCCCATGATCTGGTGGGCATGGTGGCCTTTGCCCGTTTTGCCGAAACCATCTGCCCCCTGACCCTGGCCCATGGTGCGGTGGCAGGTTTTGTTAAACAGGTGCAGCTGGTGAGCCGCGCCGAGCGCCACGAGGACGGCACCGCCATAGGCGACGGCCTGGCCCTGGCGGCGGCCCGCCTGCGGGCCGCCGCTGAAGAGGCCGAGGGCAAGGGGGGCTATGAGATCAAGAGCAAGATCATCATTCTGCTCACCGACGGCATCCATAACAGCGGTCAGCACAGCCCCCTGCAGGCCGCTGCCCTGGCCAAGGAATGGGGCATCAAGATCTACGCCATCGGCATCGGCGAGGCCCAAAAGCCCTCCTTCTTTTCCCTGGGTCAGGGCCCGGAGGTGGACGTCCGCACCCTCACCACCCTGGCCGAGGAAACCGGGGGCCGCTTCTGGCTGGCCTCGGACGGCAAAGCCCTCCAGGAGATCTACCAGACCATTGACCGTCTGGAAAAGAGCGAGATCGAATCGATCCGCTACCTGGATTACCGGGAGCAGTTCAGCAAATTCGCCCTGGCCGGCCTGGCCCTGCTGGCCCTTTCCTGCAGCCTGAAGTGGACCATCCTGGCGGTGCTGCCATGAATTTTCAGTTTCTGAGCCCCTCTTTCCTGCTCCTGCTCTGGGGCCTGCCCCTGCTGGGGCTGCTGCTGGCCATCCATGGCCAAAGGCGCCGCCGGAAAAGACGTCTCTTCTGCTGCAGCCGGGACGCCACCGGGCCTAGCCCTCTCTGGCGTCCCCTTGTAGAGCACACCCTCCTCTTTCTGGCCCTGGGCCTGATCGTGGTGGCCCTGGCCCGGCCCGCCTGGCAGCAGAAACCCACCACCATCAAGCGAGAGGGCCGTGATGTGGTCTTTGTTCTTGATGTGTCGCGCTCCATGCTGGCGGAGGATCTGGCCCCCAACCGGCTGGAACGGGCCAAGCTGGCCATCACGGATGCGGTGGAGCGGTTGCAGGGCGACCGGGTGAGCCTGGTGGCCTTTGCCGGCTCGGCCCGGGTCTACTGCCCCCTCACCCTGGATTACGGCTTTTTCAAGCAGATGCTGGAGCGGCTGAACACCGATCTGGAGGTGAAGGGCGGCACCAATATCGGCGACACCCTGCGCCTAGTCCAGCAGGAGGTCTTTGACAACCAGATCAAGGCCTACAAGGATATCATCCTGCTCACCGACGGCGAGGACCATGAATCCTTTCCCTTCAATGCCGCTGAGGCGGTGGGGGACGAGGGGGTCCGGCTCATTGTCATCGGTCTCGGCGATGCCCAGCAGGGCCAGCCCATCCCCCTGGTGGACGAACAAGGCAGACGACACTATCTCACCTTTAAGGGCAAAAAGGTCTTTTCCAGGCTTGATGCCGAGACCTTGGAAAAAATTGCCCTGGCCACCCCGGGCGGCCGCTACCTGCCGGTGGCCACCGGCACCATTGACCTGGGCCAGGTGTATCTTGACCTGATTGCCGGGGACGCCAAGCGGCAGCTGAGCGAAGAGACCATTGAAAAATTTGACGAGAAATTCCAATGGTTCCTGGCTACGGCCCTGCTGTTGCTCATGCTGAATATGCTGATGTTGACGACACAACCAAAGGAAATAATTAGAAAATGATTTTTAGAGCCCCGGCACGATATTCTCTTTCTCTTCACCCCGGAGCCTTTGGGGGCACTGCCCCCAGGAGAGGTGCACAGGCAAAGGTATTTCGGGTTTTTGACTTTACCCCTCCAGGGTGGGGCGGGGCCGTTATGCTCTTGCTGACCACTCTCCTCTGGCTGCCTGCCCCTCTGTCGGCCGCCACCGCTCACCACCTGCAGCGTCAGGGAGTAGAGGCCTATAATGAGGGCCGCCATGAAGAGGCCCTGGACCTTTTCAGTCAGGCCGTGGTCAGGAACCCGGCAGATGCCGCCGCCCTGTACAACCAGGGCACGGCCCTCTACAAGATGGGACAATTCACAGAGGCGGCCCAGGCCTTTAGCGCCGCTAGCCAGGGCCACAGTAAGCCCAAGCCCCGGGCCAGGGCCCTCTATAACAAAGGGCGGGCCCTGCTGGCTGCAGCCGGCCGCGCCCCGGACCAGGCCCAGAAAGAGAAGCTGCTTCTGGACGGCAACCAGGCCTTTCAGCAGGCCTTGCGCACCGATAAAAACCTGACAGCGGCCCGCCAGGGCATTGAAGATTTCCGCAGCCAATACACCCAACTCCGCCAGCAGCCCCCTTCTCCGCCGGCGGAGAAGGGGGACCAGGGCGACCAGAGCAATCAGAGCAATCAGAGCAGCCAAGGCGACCAGGGCAGCCAGGGCAGCCAGGGCCAAGAGCTGCAAGAGCAGCTTACCAACAGCAGCCGCCAGCAGCAGGAGATGGCTGCCCAGAGCAAAGCGGACAACTCCGAAAGCAGCCGGGCAGCTGCCAGCCAGCAGCAGCTTGCAGAGATGGCTGCCCAGCAACAGAGCGTGCGCCAGGCCCTGGAAAAGATAAAGGCTGGGCTGGAGAAGAAGGACCCGAACCAAAAGGAGAGCGGCCAGGAGACGCCGGAGCTCGCCGAGCAATTGACAGAGGCGATCAGCAGGCAGAAAAAGGCGGAGACGGCCCTGCAGCAGGGGGATCTGGGCCAGGCCCTGCACCAGCAGCAGCAGGCAGCAGACCGCCTGCAGGAGACGGCCGCCGCCCTGGCCGCTGACCAAAAGGAGCAGACAGCAGCCGCCGGCAGCCCTGGCGCTGAGGGCAGCCAGGATGCCGCGGCCAAAGAGAGTGCCCCGGCAACGAGCCGGCCGGGGGAGAAAGGGCCCGACCCAAAAGCCGCCCAAGACCAGAGCAGCGTAGCCACCATCCTGGACGGCGAAAAGGCCCTGCACGAGATGCGCCGCCTGCGCCGGCAACAACAGCGCCCCGCCAGCGGCAAGGATTGGTAACGCCATGTCATTATCCAAAACCAGACGCAGATACCCAGGCCGCGGACTGTTTTTTGCCCTGCTGGCCCTTTTGTTCCTTGTCCCCCGGGCCCAGGCAGCGGCAGAGATCTCGGTGCAGGCCCAGGTGGCCAGCCGCGAGGTCTATATAGGCCAGCCCTTTACCCTGCAACTGGAAATCACCGGCGCCGAGGCCAGCGAGCAGCCCCCTCTCACCCTGGCCGATTTCCGGGTGGAGCCCCAGGGTACATCCAACCGCAGCCAGAGCTACCAGATCACCATAAACGGCAGGCTGCAGACCACCAAGAGCTCAAACTATACCCACCAATACCTGCTCACCGCCGGCAAGACCGGTCTCCTCACCATTCCGGCCATCCCTGTCACCCTCAACGGCACCACCTACAGCACCGCACCCATCACCATGAAGGTCAAGGAACCAACCGAGATCGCTGAATTCAAGCTGCGGCTGACGCTTTCCAAAGAGCGCTGTTACGTGGGTGAGGCCATCACCATGACCACCACCTGGCTCATCGGCCAGGAACTGCAGGGCTTTGAGTTCAACCTGCCCATCTTCAGCGACCCGCGCTTTGAGTTCTTTGCCCAGCCCCCTGCCACGGCCCGGGGCCAGAAGGATCTGGTGGAACTTGAGGTGGCAGGGGAGAAGATTATTGCCGAGAAAAAGCCCCTCCAGCAGGGAGGCCGCAACTATGTCAGCCTCACCTTTCAGCACACCCTTATCCCCCGCAGCCCCGGCAAAATAAGCCTGCCGCCCGCCTCCCTGGCCATTAACGCCTTTGAGGGCTACAGCCAGTCCAGGCAGGACTCCTTCGGCATGAATCCCCTGGTAATGTTCGGTTCCGGCCGCCGCAAGATATACCGCACCGTGGTCATCCCGGCCAATCCCCTGGACCTGGAGATCCTGCCACTGCCCGAGCAGGGCAGGCCCCCCCATTTCAGCGGCCTGGTGGGCCAATACAGCCTGAGCACCGAGGCCGCTCCCACCACGGTCAAGGTCGGTGACCCCATCAGCCTGACCGTGCGCATCAACGGCACCTTTGTCGACAACCTCAGCCTGCCGCCCCTGGAGGCGGCCCTGCCGGGCCAGGACTTCAAGGTGGCCAGTGCCAAACCGCAAAGCAGTCTCAGCGCCGGTACCAAGAGCTTCATCACCACTCTGCGGGCCAGCCATGCAGAGGTAACCGCCATCCCCGGCCTCAGCCTGGCCTTTTTCAACCCCGAGACCAGGGAATATGAAGTGGCCCGCAGTGAGGATATCCCCCTCCGCGTCCAGCCCACCCGGGTGATCAGGGCCCAGGACGCCCTGGGCGGCCCGGCACAGGAGGAATCAGGACCTGCGCCCTCCGCCATGATCAGCGAGGCCAGACAGGATATCCGGCCCAACTATGCAGAGATAAGGGAGGCGGGGCCGGGCAAAAAGGGCTGGCTGCCTTATGCGGCCCTTCTCCTCCTGCCGCCCCTTCTTTTTGCCCTGTTTTTTTTCAGGGACCAGTACCGCCACGACGATACCAGGGCGGCCCGGCAACGCCGACGCCGGGCCTACAGGCGGCTGCGCCAAAGGCTGCATAGCTGTGGTGAGGAGGCTTTTTTTGAGAGCTGGCTGGAGTTTCTGGGCGACAAGCTGGACCGGCCGGCCAGGACCATCACCCGCCATGATGCCGTGGCCGGCCTCAGCGGCCACCCGGAGGCCCGGGAGCTTAGCCGGGAGGTGGAGGAAATCTTCTCCCAGGGGGAGGCGGCCCGCTACGGCGGCTGCGGCCACGTTCTGGAAAAAGAGCGGGTCCTTGCTGTTGCCAAAAAAATAGACGAGGTGCTGTGATGAAAGCAATCACCTCCCTGCTTCTGCTCTGCATCGCCCTCTGCCTGGCCGGGCCCAGCCAGGGCCAGAGTGATCAGGAAATTCTCGCCCAGGCCCACGCCCTCTTTCAACAGGCCAGCGACGAAAAAGAGCAGGCCGCGGCCCAGGAGCTCTATCAGCAAGCCTTATTACGTTACGAACAGGTCTATCGCAGTGAGGAAAACGGCCGGCTCGCTTATAATATCGGTAATACCTATTATCGCCTGGGTGATCTGGGCCGGGCCGTGGTCAATTACCGCCGGGCTGAACAGGAGCTGATGGGTGATGCCAACCTCCAGCACAATCTGGCCCTGGCCCGCGCCCAACGGCAAGACCAGTTTGGGGGCAGGCAGGAGAAAATTTCTGCGGCCGCCTTCAACCTGCACCGCACGCTGCCACTCCACCTGCGCACCCAGATCCTGCTCGGCCTCTATGTGGCCTTCTGGCTGGCTATAATTTTCTGGTATTTAAAAAAAGATGCGGTGGCCGCCTGGATTGCCGGCGGTCTTCTGCTGGCCGCCCTGCTGGCCGGCACCTCCGTGGGGCTCGACACCCTGCAGCCCCCGGTGAGGGAGGGAGTGATTGTCGCCCCTGAGATCATGGCCCGCCAGGGCGATGGGGGCAATTACCAGGCCGCCTTTGACTCCCCCCTGCACAGCGGCACGGAATTTATCCTCGTTGTCAAGAGGGGCTACTGGTTGCATATTGAACTGCCCGACGGCCGCCAGTGCTGGATACCGGCCCGCAGCGCCGAGCTCATCTAGCATCCGCAGGCAGGGGCCAGGAAGGGGCAAACCCTACTCCCCTTGCTGCTTGGGAAAATGTCTGATCACCTGGAGAATCTCCCGGGCAAAGGCGCAGGCACATTTGGCAGGGCACGGCTTGAGTTCCCTGATATAAAGACAATATTCCGGACACTGCTCCGAGCCGGCGGCATTCTCGCTATATACCGGGCCCTGATAGAGGTTGGTGAAGCGGCTCACCTCCACGGCAAAGGTGGTTTTGCAGGAATGGTTAAAAAGGATAAGGTCCTGAAGCAGACTGCCGAAAGAGACCTGAAGCCCCAGGAGAGAAACCTCTGGATCGCTCAGGAGCTCCTCCTGGGTCTGCCATTTTCGGGCGCATAAGGTACATTGTTTAAAATCCATATTCTTCCCCGTTGTTTCTTTGGGCTCAGGGGAAAAAACGCCGCCAATCCCCTGTTCTTCCTTGCAAACTCATGCCTCCTGGCCATGTCTCCTGTTGACTTCCCTGCCGCCGCTGTATACCCTTGGAAAGGCCATGAATACCTATCAACTCATATTATCACATATTACCGCGGTGCTCTTTTGCTTTTCGCTCTATCATCTGGGCAAGGTATTCACCGTTCATAAAAAGCTCAACAACTATACCTATTTCTGCATTGCAACCTTTGGCGGTTGCCTCTATGTTTTTTTAGGACTCCTGCTCAGCTTCCCCCTTGAAGATGCCCGCCTCCTCATCCTGCACCGGACCAGGATCTTTGTGCTCATGCTGGGCTTTACGGCCTGGATCTCCATTCTCTACGACATCAATTTCCAGTCGAGCCGCATCCCCCGCCTCTTTCTCCTTATCACCGGCCTTATCGCCCTTACTGTGCCCACGGATTTCTTTCTCCGGGCCCCCACCACCTTAAAAACAGTCAGCCTCTACGGCATTGATTTTGACTACCGCTTTGGCACCCCGGGTCCCATCTTCAGCCTCTATGCCGCCATTGTTATTCTCTTTTGCGGCTATACCCTTTTTCGCCTGCTCACCGTTGAGACCAATGGGGCCCATGGTCTTTTTTCCAGGCTGGCCCTGCTCTGCACCTTTCTGGGCGGCATCCATGATTACGCCGTTCATCAAGGGGTCATTCATAATATTTTCATCGGCGAATTCCTCTACACCATATTTCTGATCACTATTTTCGGGGTCTTACTCTTTGACGACCAGACCCAGCAGCAGGATCTGGAAAATCTAAACAGGGAACTGGCCAACCACCGGACCAGCCTGGAAAGAGAGGTGCGGGAGCGGACCCATGCCCTGGCCGAGGCCAACAGGCAGCTGCAAAACGAGATTGCCGAAAAACACCGGGTGGGTCTGGCCCTGCAAAAGGCTCATAATCAGCTGGAAAACCGCGTCAGACAAAAAACAATGGAGCTCAAAAAAACCTATGACCAGCTCCTCCATGCCGAAAAACTGAGTGCCATCGGCAAGCTCTCGGCCAGTATAGCCCATGAATTCGGCAGTCCCATTGTCGCCATCCGCCTCTTCATCGTCAACATGCTCATGCGTGGCCGGCTCAACAAGGGCGAGGGTGAAATGGCAGCCATGGCCATTGAGGAGTGCGATCGCATCAAGGGCCTGATCAAAAACCTGCAGGACTTTAACCGGCCCACCACCGGCAAACTGGGCGCCGTGAACATCCATGACATCCTGGACAGCATGCTGCTGCTCTGCAATAAAAACTTCGCCCAGCACAATATTTCCATCCACCGTAATTATACGCCGCTTCTTCCTGAAATCCTGGGTATTCCTGACCAGCTCAAGCAGGTGGTGCTCAATCTGTTCAACAATGCCACCCACGCCATGGGCGCGGCCGGCGGCTCTCTCACTATCACCACCCTGCAGGTGGGGGATATGGCCCAGATCGATATCAAAGACACGGGTCAGGGCATCAAGAGGGAGCATCGTGACGCCATCTTCCAGCCTTTTTTCTCCACCAAGGACGAGGTGGAAGGAACCGGGCTGGGTCTGGCCGTCATTTACGGCATCATCAAGCGCCATAATGGCCGCATAGACGTGGTGAGTCGGGAGGGGCGCGGCACCACTATGTCCATCCGTCTGCCCCTCTTCCATGCCGAGGCGGACAATGCCCTGGCCATTTAGCCTTACTCCGGGATCCTTCTGAAAAAATGAATTTAGGGTGGCAAAGATTGCTATTTGCCGTATCATCACCTCTTATCAAAGGCTCTTTTCAAGTGCTCTTGCCCATAAATTATCCGGCGCCTGGCCGGTCACCCTGCAGGCCTTCATAAGACAATGACTTCCCCCCCTATTACCACTGTCCTGGTTGATGATCACCATCTGCTGCGGCAGGGCATTATCAGTCTCCTTTCGGAACTTGGCGATATAAAGGTGGTTGGTGAGGCCGGCGACGGGATTGCCGGGCTGCGGGTTATCGACAGCACAAAACCGGATGTGGCGGTTCTTGACATCACTATGAAGGGTTTAAGCGGCATTGAGATGATCCCGCGCATCAAGTCCATCTCGGCCCGGACCCGAATCGTCATGTACACCATGCATGAAAATCCTGACTTCATCCAGCAGGCCATGCAGGCCGGGGCCCGTGGTTTTGTCCTTAAATTCGACCCGGCCACAGAACTGGAGAGTGCCATCAGAGAGGTGCACAAGGGTCAAATCCACCTGAGCCCCACCGCCTCCGCCAAGATTATCGACTCCATCATTACCGGCAAAAATCCGGCCGCTGCCCCGGCAGAGGGCACCCTGCTCACTCCCCGGGAGCAGGAACTGAGCAATCTTATTGCCCAGGGTTTTGATACCGCCAAAATCAGCACGATTCTCTTTATCAGCCCCAAAACCGTCCGGGTCCACCGGGCCAATATCATGAAAAAACTCTCCTGCCAGACCACCAGCGAGCTCATTGTCCGTCTCCGCGATCAGCTCAACCTGCAGAGCAGCATCTAGCCCCTCACCGCCCCATCATCCTAAACGTTTCGCCTAGCTGTTTTTTAAACACTCCGCCAATTGCCGCTGCCCCCACGTTAGCGTACATTACGCCGCAAGAGAAAGGGAAATAGCGACAACTTCAAAAGCGGAGATGAGCAGAATGGGACAGAGCGTAGCGACCTATCTTTTCAAACAGTCAGCTCATAGCGGTCCCGCCCCGGTCAGGGCCAGAAAAGAAGAACGTTTTCGGCTCAAACAGGGATTTTTGGCCTGCAGTTCCACCAATTTCTGCGAGATAGTCAACATCAGCAATGGCGGTATGGCCCTGCAGTATCTGGCCCATAGAGATTCAGAATGCGAGGAGATACACGAAATAAACATCCTCAATAATCTTGAGGGCTATCTCCTGGGCCAGCTTTCCTGCCGCATTGTGTATGTCAAAGACATGGTGCCGGCAAGTCAGCATGACCAGACCGTTATCCGCAGAATTGGCATGCAGTTCATGGACCTTTCACCAGATCAGCAAGAGCGCCTTGATGATCTGCTCATAAAATACTCCCTGGAGAAAGAGCAGAGCCACTCTAACTGAGCACCATACACCTTCATACCTTGTGCCCCCAGGGCAGGACTACCACCCCGTGCAAATCTGTACCGGTAGTCTTGCCCTTTTTTTTTCTGGCAGGCCCCTGACCGGTAAAGCTCCTCCTCCCTGCGGCACATCTTCTTCCTTCCTGGTTCCATCCCCGCCCTGCTCGCCATTAACCCTTCTGACCCCACCGGCCTGGACAGGGTGCCCCATCGCCCTCTGCCCCTCCCTTATCCTCAACAGTCCGACCAGATACAGGCTCAAAGAGGAGGCCGGACCCATAAAGCGCCTGCCAAAAGGCTTGGCCAATAGAAAAAATATGGTATATTCGGGCCCGAGATCCTCAGGGTATCTCTTTCTTATTATTATATTTATTGGCAGAGGGCCCCGTCCCTGCCCGTCCAGATCCTCTCTGCCGGTTAGGCAAAGGTGTTCTGTTTTTTTCCCCAGTCGCCACCTTTCCAGGTCCCTTGTTATGAAAATATCGAAAAAGCCCCTGCTTCTCTTCTTGCTGGCCCTTCTTTTTTCTTCCCCTGCCGTGGCCAATGAGGTCCCGGTGGCCGGCCAGGACGAAATCCCCCCGGTTACGCTCTGCCAGGAACAGAAGTGGGGAATCGGCTTCGGGGTACGAGTGGCCTCCATCCCTTTCAAGGGCGATGATTCCAGCCTGCACGACTTTATCCCCCTCCTCTATTTTGAGGATGAACATCTTTTTCTTAACGGCCTTGAAGGGGGTGTCAAGTTACTGAGCCGTGCTGAGTGGCAGCTGCGTCTCTTGGGCCGCTGGCGTTTTTTTGATGTGCCGGACGACGAATATAATGCCCAGATCGACACCGATGTCCTGGACTGGGGCCTCCAGCTTCACTACCAGCCAGAGCAAGGACCTCTCTATTTTGAGGTGGATTTCATGGCGGACGAAAGACAGCGCCTGTCCTCAAACTGGCGAACCGGCCTGGAGATAGACGGCGGCCCGGTGCGATTGAAGCCCTATGCGGGCCTGCGCTTCAAGAGCTCGCGCTTCAATGATTATTATTACGGCCTGACCATGGCAGATGTCGGCTCCGGCCTGGATATCATCCTCGGTCTTGAGGCCAGATATCACCTTTTTGACGACGTCTTTCTGCTGGGCTCGGTGGAGGCCACCTGGCTGGACAGCGCGGCCCGGGACTCCCTCTATGTCGAAGATGATTTCCAGGAAAACATCTTCCTGGGCATCACCTACCAAAACGGCAGCACCACCCTCTGTAAGTCGGCCATTGCCGCCAAACCCTACCTCCGGCTGGCCCATGGCTGGGCCACCCCTTCTGACCTGAACGACATCATCTCCTTTAACCGGGAACGGGATCACGACAATAACCAGCTCACCTCCCTCTTTTACGGCCATCCCCTGGCCGATGATCTGCTGGGCCTGCCCTTGGAGTCCTACCTCACCCCGGGCTTTGTCTGGCATTGGAATTCCGGCGTTCAGGAGTCCAGCCAGGAGTTTGTCCTGGCCTTCAAGCATTTCTACACCTTTGCCTGGCCCTTTACCTGGCGTCTCGGGGTGGGGGAAGGCCTCTCCTATGCCGCTGAGGTTACCCATATCGAGCAGGTGGAGATGGATGAGAAGGAAATAGAGGCGAGCAAATGGCTTCTCTATCTCGACTTTTCCCTTGATCTTGACCTGGGGCAGGCCCTGCGCCTGGATGCCCTTGACGATGTCTGGCTCGGTTACGCCATCCACCACCGCTCCGGCATCTTCGGCAGTTCCTCCATGTTCGGCAATATCAAGGGCGGCAGCAATTACAACACCGTCTACCTGCAGTATCATTTCTAAGAGACAATCCGGCTCCAGACCCTGACCATAAAGAAAGGCTCCACCGGTATCTCGGTGGAGCCTTTCTTTATGATCAGGGCATCACGCCCCATGCCGCTCTTTACCCCGCCCCCTGCCCGGGCGAGCCAAGGGCCGGGGATCTGCGGTGCAGAAGGTCATCAAAAATCAGAGCTGCGCCTTACCGTCCGGGGTAATGGCATATTTACAACGCACCGGACTCTCTATATAGCCCTTGTTCTTGAGGCCGGTCAGCTTACAACTGACGGCCTTGCCTTCCAGCCCCACTGCTGCGGCGATCTCCTTGCCGCTCACCGGCTCTGTCATGCCGGCCATGGCGGCCAGAATTTTTTTCTGTTCCTCACTTAAGCCCGTACTGCAACTGCATCCACATTTTGCCATGCCAATCTCCTTATGGGAAAATTAATTGATAATGATTACTAACTATAACATACTTTGCTTGTTTTCAATATTTTTTTAAAAAAAAGAATGATCTCGCAATGGCCGCCATGGAGACGCCGGCCTGCATGTTATGCCAGGGGATTAATTGCCAAAAAAAAAGCGTCCCCTCTCCTTATCTGCATAAAAGTGCGGCGCTGCCGGCGCCAATACATTAAGCTGCCCAGGTGGTGAAAAGGACTTTGTCAGGCCTCTTTTGACATGATCCAGACAGACACCTCTCAAGTCTGCAGCAACTGCCTCAGCATCGCCTGACCCAAGTCAGACGATGGCCGTTTTCAGCGAGGGGTGTTACGGACAGGGATAACGCCCATGCCTGCAAAAAACAATGACTTCCCCCCCCATATCCAGGCTGGACTCCTCCTGGTCTCCGCCTGGCTGGCCGGCCTTATCATCAGCCGCTACAGCCTGCCCTTTTTTTTACATCCCCTTGCCTTAATGGGCCTTCTGGCCCCTTTTTATATCTGGAGCAGAGCCACCCCCCAGCCGGTGCCGCCCCCCCCCAACAGAAGAAACACTCCCCTAGCCCCTTCCGTCCCGCCCGCCCCGCTTTTTTTTGACAGCCACCAAAGCACGCCCTACAGCCAGCCCCAAACCAACGAGGCCCTGGCCGCCTCCTTTGCCCTGCAGCTCAGGCTTCTCTGCCATAATCTCCACCTGACCTCGGCTCTTTTGGTAACAGCCGACCAGCAAGGCGATACCTTGGCGGTCAGGGCCTCCTATTCCACCAAAGAGCTTGAGTTCGCCCACAGCTTCCCGGCCGAGTCAGGGATCTTCATCAGCCTCAGACAGGGGAGGCCGGAGCTGGCCGGCCAGCCTTCGTCGCCGCTTTTTTGGGGTCTGCCCTATTACCCACAGGGTCAGGCAGTGGGGAGTTTCTTCGCCCTGACCCTGGACAAAATCTGCCCCACCTGCCCCACCAGCTATCTCTGTGTGGACCGAGACCTGGCCGATTCCTGGCCAGAAAAAGAAAAGGAATTGCTGCGGGCTGCGGGCCGCAAGATCAGTTACGACATCTTTCTGGCTATCCAGCTCGCCGACTTTGACCGTGACAAGAAGGTCACCAACCGGATCTGCCTGGCCCTCCAGGAACTTAACGGCGTCCTGGGGCTGGAAGAGGCCTTCCTGGCCACGGAAAGAGCGGTGCGCGACCTCACAGGCGCCGACTTTATCGCCATCACCCTCAAAGACAAAAAAGAGCACGCCATTGTCCTGGCCAAAGGTCCCGGTGCCAGCGGTCTGGTGGGCTCCCTGGTCTCTGAAGAGGCCTGCCTGGTCAATCAGGCCATGAAGATGCAGCGCCCCATGCCGCCCCTGCCCGAGTATAACGGCCCTGCCCCCATTTTCTCGCAGGAAAGGCCCCTGGCCGGTTTTTGCTCCCTGCTCATTCTGCCCCTGCTGATAAAAGAGGAAGAGCCCATGGGCTCCCTGGTTGTGGCCGGTGTCTCCCCCGGCCTTTTCAGCCGGGAATCACGCAACATCCTGGATGTCATCGGCGCCCACATCGCCACCAAGATTGACCAGGGACGGGCCCACGAAAAGGTGTACCAGCTGGCCACCACCGATGGCCTCACCTCCCTGGCCAACCACCGCACCTTTCAAGATGCCCTGATCCAGATGGCGGCACGGGCCCAGCGCCTGGGCACAAAATTTGCGCTTCTGATCTGCGACATCGATCATTTCAAGATGGTCAATGACACCTACGGCCACCCCTTCGGCGATGAGGTCCTGCGGGAAGTGGCCCGGGCATTAGGCGAATCCGTACGCGCCATTGACCTGGCGGCCCGTTATGGCGGCGAAGAATTCACCCTTCTTCTCGAAAACACCGACCAGAAAGGGGCCCTGCTCCTGGCCGAGAGAATAAGGGCCCGGATGGCGGGCCTGAAGCTTGTTTGCGGCACGGCGCGGGTCTCCATCACCATGAGTCTCGGCATCGCCATCTACCCCAGCCACAGCAACGACCCCACAGGCCTCATCGCCAAGGCGGACCAGGCCCTTTACGCCGCCAAGGAGGGAGGCCGCAACCAGGTGCAGTGCTGGCCGGTATAGGCGCCTTTCTTCTCCCCCCGGGGCAGCTACTCTCCCTGCTCCCCAAAAAAATCCCGAAAAAGACATATCGTTTCCGCGCATTCACGGCTAGAATGGCCCTTGGTAAAGTTGCGTGTCCTGACTGCAGAAGGACCGCTGATTCCTATATATTTCTTTGTTAAGGAGAAGACCATGAGTGACGAACCAAACAAGATCATCTATTCGATGATCAATGTTTCCAAGTATTATGAGAAGACCCCCATTCTCGAGAACATCAACCTGTCCTATTTTTACGGGGCCAAGATCGGTGTTTTGGGCCTTAACGCCTCCGGCAAGAGCTCCCTGCTGCGTATTCTGGCCGGCCGGGACACGGAATTCCAGGGCGAGACCTCCATCTCCCCGGGTCTCACCGTGGGTTTCCTGGAACAGGAGCCGGAGCTGGGGGCGGGCAAGACAGTCAAGGAAGTGGTGGAGGAAGGGGTGCAGGAGACCGTTGACCTGATGGCCGAGTTTGACGTGATCAATAACAAATTCGCCGAGCCCATGAGCGACGACGAGATGGACGCCCTCATCCGCCGCCAGGGCGAGGTGCAGGAGAAGCTCGACCATCAGGGGGCCTGGGACCTGGACGCCCGCCTGGAGATGGCCATGGACGCCCTGCGCTGTCCCCCCGGCGACGCCGTGGTGGACGTGCTCTCCGGCGGTGAACGCCGCCGGGTGGCCTTATGCCGCCTGCTCCTCCAGAAACCGGACATCCTGCTGTTGGACGAGCCCACCAACCATCTGGACGCCGAGACCGTGGGCTGGCTGGAGCAGCATTTGCAGCGCTACGAGGGCACGGTCATCGCCGTCACCCATGACCGCTACTTCCTCGACAATGTGGCCGGCTGGATCCTCGAGCTCGACCGCGGCAAGGGGATTCCCTGGAAGGGCAACTACTCCTCCTGGCTCGACCAGAAACAGAAGCGCCTGGCCCAGCAGGAAAAGCAGGAGAGCGACCGCCAGAAGACCCTGAAACGGGAGCTGGAGTGGATCAGCATGAGCCCTAAGGGCCGCCATGCCAAGTCCAAGGCCCGAATCAAGTCCTACGACCAGCTGGTTAACCAGGACCAGGAGTCGAAGATCAAGGAACTGGAGATCTTCATTCCGCCCGGCCCGCGCCTGGGCAATATCGCCATTGAGGCCAAAGAAGTCACCAAGGCCTTCGGCGACAAGCTGCTGATGGAGAAGATGACCTTTTCCCTGCCGCCGGGCGGCATTATCGGCGTCATCGGCCCCAACGGCGCCGGCAAGTCCACCCTGTTCAAGATGATCAGCGGCCAGGAAACGCCTGACAGCGGCGAGATCATCCTGGGCGACACGGTGAAACTGGCCTATGTGGACCAGTCCCGCGACGTCCTTGATCCGGAAAAAACCATCTGGGAGGTGATCTCCGACGGCCAGGATCTCCTGCAGCTGGGCGACCGGGAGGTCAACTCCCGGGCCTATGTGGGCCGCTTCAACTTCTCCGGCAGCCAGCAGCAGAAAAAGGTGGGCCTGCTCTCCGGCGGCCAGCGCAACCGGGTGCACCTGGCCCGCATTCTGAAACAAGGGGCCAATGTCATCCTGCTGGATGAGCCCACCAACGACCTGGACATCAACACCCTGCGCGCCCTGGAAGAGGCCCTGGAGAACTTCGCCGGCTGCGCCGTGGTGATCAGCCATGACCGCTGGTTCCTGGACCGCCTCGCCACCCACATCCTGGCCTTTGAGGGCGACAGCCAGGTCAACTTCTTTGACGGCAACTACACCGAATACGAAGAAGACCGCCAGAAACGTCTCGGCGAGGCGGCGGCCCAACCCCACCGCCTCAAATACCGCCACCTGACCCGCTAGGGCGGCGCCCCTGGCCGGGGCAAACATGCACAAAAAGCAAGGGGCGCGACCAGCTGGTCGCCCTCTTGCTTTTTGTGGCTCTTCGGCCTGAGTCACCGGCCGGCAAGCCCATTTATTCCCGTCACTAATGAAATGGTCCGCCCCTTTCCTCAATGCTGTATCTGTAGTTACAATACAGCATACCAATAACGGCTTCTATTGTGAGCCCACACAACGAGGTAAAGGAGCGAACCATGAGCAATCATACCGAAAACAAG
>JAGXFQ010000004.1 GCA_024637145.1 Desulfobulbaceae bacterium | reverse complement strand
CGTAAAACTTAAATGTACGTGTAGAATTTCGTTATTGCATTCGAACCACAAAGACACGAAGGCACAAAGAAAAACATAAAAACAAGAAGCTCTTCGTGTTTTTGTACCCCTCAAGGGGGTATTAAAAAGAATGCCTTTGTGGTTAAAGGCAGAGTTACACAAATATACGAAACTTTAAGTGATACACTGCACTAGAACCGTTTCAGCCCTCTTGTGGATCAGGGAAAAGGGTACCCTCACCAGGGCCGCCAGCCCATGGCGGCGCTCAAAGCCAAGATGAACGCCCACCAGTCCATCTTTTCCTGAATTCACCACTTTACAGAACGGCAATAACCGTATATCAAGACGCTACCCTGTAAAACCACACACTATTTCTGTGCTGAGAGATCATAATGCAGCCCAGGGGTCGACAATTCATTTTTTGAGGCAGGGCGGCCCTGCCAGCCAAAAGGAAGAGATGAAGAAACAAATCACCATACTTGTCTTAGCAGCCGTTTTCACCACAGCCACTGCGTTGGCCTCGGGCTGGCGTATCCCTGAGCAGTCCGTAAACTCCACGGCCCTAAGCGCCGCCTATGTCGCCAATGCCCACGGCGCTGACGCCGCCTACTTCAACCCCGCCAATATGAGTTTTGCTGAGGAAACAGAAAAGTGGCAGCTTGAAGTGGCAGCCATGTATATTCACCTTGCCGCTATCGACTATACCGACAACCGCACTGCCGCCTACAGTGGCGACTCCAAGAAAGAGCATTTCCTGCTGCCTCTTTTTCATCTGGTATCCCCGGAATGGCATAATATGCATTTCGGTCTCTCCTTCACCGTACCCGGGGGGCTATCCAAAAGATGGGATGACCCTTACCCTGCGGCTTCTGCCGGCGAATTTTCCCTGGAAATCCTCGAGCTCAACCCCACCCTCTCCTACAGGATCCATGAACGGGTGGCCGTGGCTGCTGGCGTCCGTGCTGTTTACAGTGAGGGCCGGGTGAGCAGTGATAGTGTGATCTCCCGCGAGCTGGAAGGAGACTCCCTTGACGCGGGCTACAACCTGGCCCTCACGGTCAGACCTCTCGACAACCTGAGCACCGCCATCACCTGGCGATCAAAGGTGGATCTCAATATTGAAGGTGACGCCACCTTAATTTATACCCCCACCGACATCTTTAATTATGATGGCCATGCTGAGGTAAGTGTTCCCCTACCCGAAGTCCTCACCGTTGCCGTGGCCTATACCCTCAAGGATACCACTGTTGAATTGAGCTGGGACCGCACCTTCTGGTCAGACTATGACAACTTGGATTTTGACTATGACCAGACCTACACCAGCCCCCCTTTCTCCCGTTTTGACAATCCCGTGGCCAAAGATTATAATGACGCCGACGCCTTCCGCATCGGGGTTACCCATAAAATGATGGCGGCGAGGCTCACCCTGATGGCCGGTTTTGCCCTTGACGAGACGCCGGTGCCAGACAAGACCCTGGGGTTTGAATTGCCAGACTCTGATGCCAGGATCTACTCCCTTGGTGGCAAATATAAAATCAACGACCAGTACGAACTGGGCCTGGCCTACCTCTATGATGACAAAGAAGAGCGGACAATCAGCTCTGATGCCGGCAATACCATTATTGTCGGCGACTTCAAGGACGCTGCGGCCCACATTGTCACCCTGGGGCTGAATACCACCTTTTGATTTTGATCTTTTCCGGAACAAAGGGAGGGCCAGTGGTCTCTTTTTGATATCCAAGTTAATCATTTCCTTAATCACTCTTTCCGGATGCAGCCACCTTGACTTCTTACGGTTCCACCGACGTTCATATCATCCAACTCCAGGAGCGCCAGATCATCCTGATCGGCACGGCCCATGTTTCCCAGAAATCTGTGGACCTTGTGCAGCAGGTCATTGACCGGGAACGGCCGGACTGCGTCTGCGTGGAGCTTGACGAAAAACGCTACCAATCCCTTTCCCAAAAAGAGCAGTGGCAATCCCTTGATATCAAACAGATTATCAAACAGAAGCAGCTCTCCACCCTGATGATCAACCTGACCCTGGCCTCCTACCAGAAGAAACTGGGGGACCAGCTTGGGGTTGTGCCAGGCTCAGAGCTGCTGGAGGCCACCCGCTCAGCGGAACGATTCGCCATCCCCGTCGCCCTTTGTGACCGAGACGTGCGGGTCACCCTCAGGCGGGCCTGGAAAAAGACCTCTTTTTTCAAAAAGGGCTACCTGCTCGCCTCCCTGCTGGCCAGTCTTTTTGACAGCACCAAACTGAGCGAAGAAAAGCTCAGCGAACTCAAGGAGAGCGACGCCCTTTCTGAACTCCTTGCCGAAATGGGAGAGGCCCTGCCGGAGATCAAACAGGTCCTCATTGATGAGCGCGACACCTTTTTGTCGGAAAAGATCAAGGCCGCTTCAGGCCAGAAGATCGTTGCCGTCGTGGGTGCCGGCCATGTGGCTGGCCTGAAAAAGGCCCTTGTGGAAGACCGCAGTGCCCAGATGGAGGAAATAAACACCATCCCGGTTCTTTCCTCAGTCTGGAAGAGCGTGGCCTGGCTGGTCCCGGCCCTTATTCTCGGCTCCATTGCCTATATCGGCTTTGCCAAGGGCGGCCAGGCGGCCGGGGCCAATGCCTTATACTGGGTCCTTGCCAACGGCATCCCCGCCTCCATAGGCGCCCTTATCGGCCTGGCTCATCCGGTAACCATTCTCACCGCTTTTGTAGCAGCACCCATTACCAGCTTGACCCCGGTCATCGGTGCCGGTTATGTCTGTGCCTTTGTCCAGGCCATGATGCGTCCGCCGGTGGTGCGTGAATTTGAAACAGTCATGACCGACATGGCAACCCTTGGGGGCTGGTGGCACAACAACCTGCTCAAGGTTTTTCTCGCCTTTTTGCTGCCGGCAATCGGCAGCATGATCGGCACCTGGATCGGCGGTTATGAAATCATCTCAAACCTTGTTTAGGAAAAAAATGGCCACTAAGAAGAAACGATTCGTCCCCTTCCTCTCTAAAAAACAAGTACGTTTTCTGCGGGGCCTGGCCCACTCTCTCGATCCCCTGGTCATGATCGGCCAGCACGGTCTGACCCCCCAAGTGGTGCAATCCACTGAAGATGTCTTGCGCAGCCGTGAGCTGATCAAGGTCAAGATGCAGAGCACCGCTGATGTTGACCGGGCTGAAACAGGGGCCAAACTTGCCAAGGAGACCGGCTCCGCCCTGGTGCAGATCATCGGCGGCATCCTCATCCTTTATCGGCCCAATAAAGATTTGCCCCCCGACCAAGTCATTCATATCCCCAAGGGTTAGGTATCGTGATATCAGCAGCCAGCCGCCTCCAGGCCCTGCTCGGTCAGCCGGGTCTGCTGCTCATGCCCTGCTGTTATGACGCCCTGAGTGCGAAACTCATTGAACAGGCCGGCTTTCAGCTCACCTTCATGAGCGGTTTCGCTGTTGCCGCCGCCAGGCTGGCCCTGCCGGATACCGGCCTCATCTCCTACGGCGAAATAGTGGACCAGGGCCGGGCCATCTGCGCGGCCACCACCCTGCCGGTCATGGGTGACGGTGATACGGGCTACGGTAATGCCCTCAACGTCAAACGGACGGTGCAGGGCTATGCCCAGGCTGGTTTTGCCTGTATCATGATCGAAGACCAGCTAAGCCCCAAACGATGCGGCCATACCCGGGGCAAAGAGGTGGTTTCCCGTCATGAGGCCTGCCGGCGCCTGGAGGCGGCTGTTGATGCCCGCCATGAGGGCGCCGATATCTTGATTATGGCCCGGACCGATGCCCGCGCCCCCCCTTGGTTTCCAGGAAGCCCTGGCCCGCTGTCAGGACTTTGCCGCCCTCGGTGCGGACCTTGTTTTTCTGGAGGCACCCCAAAGCGCGGAAGAAATGGCCCGCTTCTGCGCAGAGGTCAAGGCGCCCTGCATGGCCAACATGATCCAAAATGGCTGCACCCCCCTTCTGCCTCCGGCCCGCCTGGAGGAACTGGGCTTCAAAATTGCCGCCTATCCCCTTACCCTGCTCAGCTCGGCGGTGGAGGCCATGGAAAAATCCCTGGCCGCTCTCAAGCAGGGCCGCTATCCGGACCACATCCCCTTTAGCCGTCTCCAGGAGGTGGTGGGTTTTCCCCACTATTATCAGGAAGAGGAACGCTACCGGTAACGCCCCTTCTTGTGGCCCCGGCCGGCAGGATGATTTTTTTTCCGGCTGCCGCCATTTTGCCGGTAAAAAAATCGGCGACTTGCGGTATGGTGGCATACCAGTATCAACCACTTCCCCTTTCAGCACGTGCCACCATGACCATCGACAGACTCTTTCACAACAACAATGATGCCGTTGACTTCACCTTTAATGACCAGGTTGCCGAGGTCTTTGACGACATGCTGGCGCGTTCGGTGCCCTGCTACCGGCAGGTCATCGACATGTCCGGCAAGCTCCTGGAGGCCTTTGTCCGGGACGGTGATCTCATCTACGACCTGGGCTGCTCCACGGGCCGACCCCTCATTGCCCTGGCTGAGATCTTGAAATCAAAAAAAGTGCGCTATATCGGCATGGACAATTCCGAGGCCATGATCAACAAGGCCCGGCTCAAGGCCCTGATGTACAGCCGCCACAACCAGATCGATTTTGACCTTGCTGATATCACCAGCGCCCCCCTTGAGCCGTGCCGCACCGTGCTGCTCAACTACACCCTCCAGTTTCTGCGGCCGGTGAGCAGGGCCCCTTTTCTCAAAAAAATTTACGAGGCCCTGCAGCCCGGCGGCATTCTGATCCTCTCGGAGAAAATCATCTCCCCCCACTCCTGTCTCAATCGCTGCTTTATCCAGGCCTATCTTGATTTCAAAAGAGGTCAGGGCTATTCGGAGATTGAAATCACCAAAAAACGGGAGGCCCTGGAAAATATCCTCATCCCCTTTTCCATTGCCGAAAACAGAGACCTGCTGGCTGCGGCCGGATTTACCAGTTGCGAGACCTTTTTCCAGTGGTTCAACTTCGTCTCCTTTGCCGCGGTGAAAGAGTAATGGAATTCAGCGCCGACTATTACCGGCTCCTGCCCAGGGCCGACCAGGCGGAACTGGCCCGGCGCCAGGAGGAGAATATAAAACGGCTGACCAGCCAGAAAAAAGGGATCCGCCGCCTGCGGGAGCAGGCCGATTCCCTGGCCCATCTCAAGGCCGGACATCTTGATTTTTCAGGTGATGTGGTGACCATTGGCCGGGCCGACGAGATCAGCCCGGCAGAGCAGCAAAAAGTGGCGGCCGCCCTCAAAGGCTTTATGCCGTGGCGCAAGGGCCCTTTCTCCATCTTTGGTGTTGATATTGATGCGGAATGGCGCTCAAACCGGAAATGGGAGCGGCTGCTCCCTGTCCTGCCCGATCTAAGGGACAAGGTGATCGCCGACGTGGGCAGCAATAACGGCTATTACATGTTTCGCATGCAGCACCATAACCCCAGGCTGGTGGTCGGTTTTGAGCCTTATCTCCACCACTACTTCACCTTCAGGATGCTCAACGGCTTTGCCGGCTGCCCCAACCTGGAGCTTGAACCCCTGGGCGTCGAGGATATGGGGCTCTTTACGGCAAGCTTTGACGTCGTCTTTCTCATGGGCATACTCTACCACCGCATCTCCCCCGTGGAATGTCTCAAGGAGATCAAGAAGGCCATGACCCCGGGCGGCACCCTCATTGTCGAAACCCAGGCCATTCCAGGGCAGGAACCAATGGCCCTCTTCCCGGACGGACGCTATGCCAAGGCGCCGGGCACCTATTTTGTGCCCACCGGGGCCTGTACCCGCAACTGGATGATGCGGGCCGGCTTCAAAGAGGTGGAGATCTTCTGCAGCCACCCCATGGACAGCAGCGAGCAGCGCCGCACCGAGTGGATGGATTTTGAGTCGTATGATGATTTTATTGATCCGCACCACCCTCACCTCACCGTGGAAGGCTATCCGGCGCCGCTGCGGGTTTTCCTGAAGGGCAGCTCTTAATTAAGAGATAGAAGATGTCGGGCCACTGACCACTCCTTTATATAGACAGGCAGCCCTTACCGGAGCTGGGCGGTAAAGCGGGGTTGAGCGGCGACAAAGAGTACCTCGACATGACGAAGGAGATCGCGCCGCTGATAGCGGGCCATGTTTCCCCTGTGCTGGCCCACAAACAGGGAACGATCGCGCTCAGCCAGCTGCAGGGTGATGAGGCCGGCGCCTTGTTTCTGCCGGGCCGCACAGAGACGGGCGCGCACCATTTTATAATATTGGCGGCTTAAGACCAGCTCTCCAAAGGCGGGATGATAGGGGCCGGCCACCAGATCAGCCTCCAAAGCGGCGCCGCTCTGCAGCCCCATGCGGGCAACCGCTATTTGCCGGTCATCAAAGATATCCTTCATGGCAGCGCAGACACTGGTGCAGAGGCCCAGGGACCAGGGCTGGAAAAGCCCCTCAGCAAAGGTAGTGGCCAAAGGGCTGCCCTTCATGACCAGGGTGGGATAGAGTCGCACCAGATCAGGCCGCAGACCTGCCAGCCGCCGGGCGCTCTGCAGGGCCCGGCGCCGGCTGTCACCGGGCAGGCCCAGCATGAGCTGTCCGCCCACCTGCAGCCCCCCTGCCCTTAACAAGGCAAAGGCCTCTTCCACATCCCGGCCGGTATGGCCGCGGCCGCTTTTTTGCAGCACCTCCTCATCCAGGGACTGCACCCCCAGCTCAACCAGCCTCACTCCCCAGGCCTTGAGATGTTCGACGCCGGCCGGGGTGATCAGATCGGGCCGGGTGGAAATGCGAATCTCACGTACCTGGCCCGTAGCCAGATACGGGGCCACCGGCGCCAGCAGCTCTTCCTGGCGCCGGCGGGAGAGGCCCGTGAAGCTGCCGCCGTAAAAGGCGACCTGCACCGGCCGGCCAGGGCGTCTGGGCCAGGCAAGTTTCTGGGCAATCTCCTCTCTGACCTGATCAGCGCCCACCTGGCCGGGTACTGCCCCGGATATGGCGTGTTGGTTGCAGAACACACATTGATGGGGGCAGCCCTGGTGGGCGATAAAAAAGGGGATGACAAAGGGGGTCAAAAGATCTGCACCCGGGCCCCTGCAGATTCATGGCGGCAGAGGGGGAGAGCCGCCGAATCAGCCACCTGGCCCCTGACCCGTCTGTGCCTGGCAGAAAGGGCCGTCATTCTTCTTTGACCACCGGGCTGCTCCTGAAGGCATAGGAGTCAAATTTGGCAATGACCTTGGCGGCGGCCTGCTGTTCCGCCTTTTTCTTATTCTTCTCCTCACCCCAGGCCAGCACCTGCTCCCGGAAACGGACAGAAACGCGGAAGGTCTTGTCATGATCGGGGCCGGTGGCCTCTTCGAGATGATAGACCGGGCCTTCACTGAAAATCTCCTGCAGCATGGCCTGCAGCCTGCTCTTGGCATCGGCCACATCAAGGGCCTGCCGCCGTTCAGCAAACCAGGGCACCACCAGCCGGGCCGCGACCTTTTCCGCGGCCACATAGCCGCCATCGAGAAAAACAGCACCCATCACCGCCTCAAAGGCACAGGAGAGAATGGAGTCTTTTGTCCGCCCCTGGGAATGATCCTCGCCCCGGCCCAGAAGCAGTAAGGGGCCCATGTCGATCTGTCGGGCCATGTGGGCCAGATGACTCTCGTTCACCAGGGAGGCCCTGAGCTGACTGAGTTCCCCCTCCTTCATCTCCGGATAATGGCGATAGAGGCCGTGGGCCACGGCAAGATCCAGAACCGCATCACCCAAGAACTCCAGGGTCTCGTTATCGCGCTGCAGGTCATTACCCTGTTCAAAGGCATAGGAACTATGGATAAAGGCCTCCTGGAGCAGGGAGATATCTGTGAATATGTAGTCCAGCTTGTCGGCAAAAACGGCAAGTTCTTCCTGATTTTTTATGACCAGGGCAGCAAGCATTGTCATGGGTACATCTTCCAAAAGAGAGGTATGAATAAAAAATTATTCCTGAAACAAGGCGCTTTACCGGCAAAAGGGGGATCGGCAAAAACCAGGTCATGAAAAGAGTGAGAGCAACGGCAAAAAGGCACCATGGCAGAGGTCAGATTGAGGTCTTGCTCAAGAACTTGACAAAAGAGATGAACTTCTCCTGTTCAAAATGGCCCACCATCTTTTCTTTCATCAGCAGCATGGCCTGAAAGGGTTGCCGGGCATCACCATAGGGACGATTGGTGGTGAGAGCGTCATAGACATCGGCAAGAATGGCCACCTTGGCATTGTCAGAAAGAGTGGGGCCCGCCAATTTTTCCGGATAGCCGCTGCCGTCATACCTTTCATGGTGGTGGAGAATGATGTCCAGGGCCAGATCAGAGACCTTGCCCGCCATAAGATCTGCGCCCTGCCGGGGATGGGTCTTGATGATCTCAAACTCTGCAGCGCTCAGTCTGCCCGGCTTATTGAGGATTTCATCGGCAATCGCGCCCTTGCCCACATCATGGAGAAGGGCGCCCTGGGCAAATTCCCGAAGTTCAGAGGGCGAACCAAGACCGATGAACTGCCAGAGGCCGACCCCAAACACCGCCACATTGACACAGTGGGTAAAGGTGTAATAATTATGTGAAGAGAGAGAAAGCAGGGTGGGGATGGCCGCAGGGTCCTGGAGACTAAATCTGATGATCTGATCACTGATCCCTCTGCTCCGTTCCATATTTTCGCCGCTGCGGGGGTCATTATAGACATCCTGCATCACATTGGCGGCACAATTGTAGAGGATATCCGACTTTTTCTGGGTGGGCAGGCGGGGATTGCTGATAATGGTCCCCAGAGATTCCTCCATATGGTCATAAAAGTCCTGCAGGGCCTGCTTGCGGACAAAGAGCTTATCAAAAAGAGCCTCAGAGATCGCCTGGGCCACCTGGAGAGACGAGGTCCCCCGCCGGCAGAGAAGAGCCGGCTCCAGCTGGCCCTTATCCAGGTTAATGGAGTAAAGATCAAAAGAGAGTTTTTCTGAACCGGCCAGGATTTCCTCCCGGCTCACCGGCACAAATTTCTCTTTGCTTGATGTCTGCACTTCCCCCCCTTATTGCCCAAGATAATCTGTTAACTGTATAATATTTAACAGATTTTTTTCGCATCCACATCATTAAAAATAGGGGCAAGAGGTGCGCGCCTTGAGGGGGGTACAGACAAAAAAGCCGCACAACAACCCACCCTAGCCATTTCCGGCCCCCTCCATCCTCCACTTTTCTTACGGCTTGATATAAGCAAAACCGTTGTTTTGCAGTTCAATCAAAGCGGGAATGCCGGCAGGAATAATCTCGCCTTCGGCAACCAGGGTATCCGGGTCAACCTCAAACTTCTGCAGGGCATTGCGACAGGCCTGAAAACGAACACCTTGGGCGTGCAGTTCCTTTATCCTCTCATGAAAGGGCAAAACGCCCGCACCGGCAACCAGGCTGACCGCCGGGCCGTTAAAGAGCATGATGATCTCCTGCTCCTGGCCGGAAATGGACTTGAGCAGATTGGTGATATTGTTCAATCCCTGATTAAAAGCCACCTCGTCAGGGAGATTAAGATGAAACACAACCTTATAGACCATAGCTCTCTCCTTCATTTTTAGGGTAAGGCCGTCCAGGCCCGCCTCAACGCTTTTTTTTTAATTTAATGAGATAACCAGCCAGGGTCAATTCTTACCTCAGGCTCCCTTGCCAAAAAAAAAGGGCCAACCAAAGAGTATCTGGTTGGCCCTTTGACCATGGTGGGCGAGGCGGGATTCGAACCCGCGACCTTCGGCTTCGGAGGCCGACACTCTATCCAGCTGAGCTACCCGCCCGAAATTGTTCTCCATTCTCCCGCAGGCCCTTTTTTCCCAAGCTTGAGAGGATAGCAGAAATAGTATATAACAGGCATCCAGAGATAAGGCAAGAAGAGGAAGGCCGTCCCCCCCATCCTTTTGGCCACTTTATATTTTCTAGAGTTAGCGCCGGCCAGGAGAACCCCCTTGGCTTGACAACGGCTACCGCAGATCACCTCGCCCGGCGCCCTTGCCCCGGGGATAGCAGCAGATGAGCTGGCCCCCTTTTTTTCTGATGCGCAGTCCCTTGCTGAAATGAAGCTGACTGCTGCCCTGACCCTCTCTGGCCAGAAACAGAAACTGCTCAATCTGCCGGCTGTCAGGCTGCGCCTTCATGGTGACAAGCATGATCTCCGCCACCCGGCGCTGCAGGGCCGGATGCAGTTGGACAAAGCGGGCGGCGTCAATGGCAACCTGGGGCATTCCCTCTTTCTCTTCTTTGGCAACCTGGGCCACCTCCTGCCAGCTGCGGGCCGCCTCACCGGCCAGCAGCTCTTCCTCATCCTGGAGGATCAGGGCATTGCGCCGCAGAGTCTCCCGGACACCGGGATTATATCTCTCCAGAAAGGGCAGGACCTCCAGGCGCACCTGATTGCGCAGAAATCGTAAATCCCTGTTTGAGCTGTCCTCCAGAAAGGGGATGCCCCTGGCCTGCAGATAGGCCAGAAGCTCTGCTTTGGGGGTGGTGAGCAGGGGCCGGATAAGCCGGTTGTCCCGCATCAACTTCATGCCGGCCAGGCCGCCCCGCCCGGCGCCGCGCAGCAGACGAATGACAATCTCTTCGGCCTGATCGTCCGCGGTATGGGCCACGGCAATTTTAGCGGCCCTGACTTGGGCCGCCACCTGGTCAAAGGCCTGGTAACGCACATCCCTGGCCCTGTGTTCCAGGGACTTTTTGGGCGCCGCCTCCCCCTGGAGATCCACCCTGACCAGGGCAAATCCCACGGCCAGTCTGGCGGCCTCCTCCTTGACCAACTCGGCCTCCGCCTCTGTTTCACCCGGCCGCAGGCCATGATCAACATAGAGGGCGGTTATCTCCAGGGGCAGCAGAGGGCCAAGAGCGGCCAGAAGATGCAGGAGGGCCATGGAGTCGGGACCGGCCGAGACCCCCACCACCACTCTTTGGTGGGCAGTAAGCAGCTTATGGCCGGTGAGCAGCGCTACTATTTTTTTTTCAAGAGGATGCATGGGACCTGATTTTTTTTAAAAAAGTTACCGCAGTAAAAGCACAAAGAGCACAAAAACCATTATCCGGGGGATGGCTTTTACACCTTCTCTAACTCCTCTATTTCTTTACCTTCCCCTTGAAGATTTCTCCCCTAGCCTTCTTCCCCGGGGCCTCAAAGGCGGGCTGAGCGCATAATTCACCCTTGCCATTCCCAGAGCCGAATGCTAGGCTATTGTATTGTTTTTCTTTCCTATTTTCCATAGGTTTCCGCAGCACGCCCTTAACCCTCCAGCCCAGAGCCGCCATGAAAGTTCGCAAAGCAGTCATCCCCGTTGCCGGACTCGGTACCCGTTTCCTGCCGGCCAGCAAGGCCATCCCCAAAGAGATGCTCACCATTGTTGATCGGCCCACCATCCAGTACATCGTTGAAGAGGTGGTGGCCAGCGGCATCGAACAGATTATCCTGATCACCAGTGCCGGCAAATCAGCCATTGAAAACCATTTTGACTATGACTCCGCCCTGGATCACGCCCTTATCGAGAAGGGCAAAACCAGACTGGCCGAGGAGATGAACCATCTCTCCAACCTCATTGATGTGGTTTCCGTGCGCCAGAAAAAACCCATGGGCCTGGGGCACGCCATCTGGATGGCCCGTGAAGTTGTGGGCAACGAGCCCTTTGCCGTTCTCCTGGGCGATGACCTGGTCTTGAGCGAACAGCCCTGCCTCAAACAGATGATCAACCTCTTCAATGAGGTGCAGGAATCCGTGGTTGCCGTGCAGCGCGTTCCCCAGAAGGAGACCTGCCAATACGGTATTGTGGAGGGAACCCTGCAATCAAAGAGGGTGCATAAGATTGAGCGCATGGTGGAAAAACCGGCGCCGGGCACCACTCCTTCGGATATGGCCATTATCGGCCGCTACATCCTGCAGCCCGATATCTTTGATATCCTGGGCACCACCACTCCGGGCCACGGCGGCGAAATCCAGCTCACCGATGCCCTGCTGGCCCTGACCCATAGCCGCGGCATGTACGCCTACGAGTTTGAAGGGACCCGTTTTGATGCCGGCGACAAGCTCGGCTATCTCAAGGCTATTATCGCCTTTGCCCTCCGCCACCCTGATGTCTGTGAAAACTTCAGCGATCATCTCAAAGAAATAGCCCAGACCCTGTAGATTACTGCTGCCGTGGATCATCTTATTATAGCGGTCGCCGCCCCTCTCTTTGACACCCTCACCTACGCCCCGCTACCGCAGACCAGGCCGACCATCGGCGTCCGGGTCCTTGTGCCCCTGGGACGACGGCGGCTGACTGGCTATATCATCGCCATTGTCCCGGCCCAGGAAACCGCCTATACCGTCCGGCCCATCTCAGAGATCCTGGACAGGGAGCCCCTGTTCGGCGCCGACATGGTACCCTTTTTCAAGTGGATTGCCGCCTATTACCACTATCCCATCGGCGAGGTAATCAAGAGCGCCCTGCCCGGCGGCCTCACCTCTCAGAGCGGCCGCCAGGCAACCCTGACCGAGCTGGGCCGCCAGCAGCTCTCTCCCCTTCTCGGCGCGCCGCCGGCCGGCACAGAAACCTGGCTCGCCGGCCTTCTGGAAAGCGGCGCCCTTTCCCGGGCCGTGTGTACCAAGATCTGGCGGGGCAAGGGCAAAAAGACACTCCTTGACTGGCAAGCCAGGGGTCTGATCACCCTCAGCGAGGTGCTGCAGAAGGCCACCACCAAGGCCAAAACGGAAGTTTGCCTCAGCCTGAACGAGCCCCTGCCCGAGGTGCCCCTCAAAAAATCGGAAGAAAAAACCCTGCAACTCATCAAAAAACAGCTGGAGAGCCAGGCCTCCCTGGTGAGTAAAAAGGATATCACCCGGCTCTATGCCGGGGCCGGCAAGGCCATTGCCGCGCTGGCGGCCCAGGGCATTCTCCTTCTCAGCGAAAAACAGGTCTACCGCGACCCCTTTGGCGAAGTACCCCCTTTCTACCCGCGGCCGGAAACCCTCACCCCGGAACAGGGCACGGTCCTGGAGCAGATCCTGCCCGCCATTGAGGCCCACGCTTTTGCCCCTTTTTTGATTCACGGAGTCACTGGCTGCGGCAAGACCGAGATCTACCTGCGGGCTGCCGAGGTGGCCCTGGCCCAAGGCCGTGCCGTCCTGGTCCTGGTGCCGGAGATCGCCCTGGCCACCCAGATCGAAGGCCATTTTTTCTCCCGTTTCGGCGACAAGATCGCCCTGCTCCACAGCGGCCTCTCCGGGGGCGAACGTTTCGATGAATGGCAGAGAATTGCCCGGGGCCAGGCCCGGATCGTGGTGGGGGCCCGCTCCGCCATCTTTGCCCCCCTGGTCAATCTGGGGCTGATCATCGTTGATGAAGAGCATGATGGCGCCTATAAGCAGGATGACAATCTGCGCTATAACGCCCGGGACCTGGCGGTTCTCAGGGCCAGGGAGAACCAGGCCGTGGTGTTGCTCGGTTCGGCAACCCCGTCCGTGACCAGCTACTATAATGGCCTGCAGGGTAAATTCACCACCCTCACCCTGAAAAAGCGAATCTATGATCGCCCCCTGCCTGAGGTGGAAATCATTGATTTAAAAAAGGTGCCCACGGTGAGTGAGCAATCCCCCCTCTTTTCCCCGCAACTGCGCCGGGCCCTGCAGGACACCTATGCCCAGGGCAATCAGGCCCTGGTTTTTTTAAATCGCCGCGGCTTTGCCAATCTGCTGCTCTGCCAGGATTGCGGCCACTCCATCTCCTGTCCCCATTGCGAGGTGACCCTCACCCTCCATAAAAAAAAGCAGCAGCTGATCTGTCATTACTGCGGCTTTCAATCCCCCAGTGCGGCCATCTGCCCCCATTGCCGCTCCGCCCGGGTGCGGGAATGCGGTTTTGGCACCGAACGTATCGAGGAGGAACTGCGGGCCATGGTGCCCAAGGCCACCATTGCCCGCCTTGACCGCGACACCACCAGCTCATCCCGCCAGGATTTTATCCGCATCCTCCAATCGGTGCGCAACCGGGAGACCGACATCCTGGTGGGGACCCAGATGATCACCAAGGGCCACCACTTCCCCCATGTCACCCTGGTGGGCATCATCTGGGCCGATACCAGTCTCACCCTGCCCGACTACAAGGCAGCCGAACGCACCTTCCAGCTCCTCTCCCAGGTGACGGGCCGGGCCGGCCGGGGCGAAAAACCAGGCAAGGTGATCATCCAGACCTTCCAGCCGGACCATTACGCGGTGGTGGCGGCCAGGGAGCATGACTACCAGAGTTTCTACGAGCGGGAGATTTCCCTCCGCCACGCCTTGAGCTATCCGCCCTACAGCCGTTTGATCAATGTCAAATTTTCCGGGGAACAGGAAGGGCTGGTGCGCCAAGCAGCCCTGGAATGTGCCGGCCTGGCCAGAAAGAGCAAAAGCGGCTCTGCCGTGGAGATCCTCGGCCCGGCCCCGGCCCCCTTGTCCAGGTTGCGTAACCGCTTCCGCTGGCAGCTGCTGCTCAAGGGCCGGAACCTGGCCACCCTGGCCGGCCTCGGCCATTTTTTACGGGACTCTCCCCCTACCCAGGTCCGCACCGGCAAAGTACGCATGACCCTGGATGTCGATCCGGACAGCATGCTCTAGCCAAACCATACCGCCTCTCGCCCCTCTCGGTGCTGAACCAGACGGCAAAAGCAGGGAACACTTCTCCCCCTTGGGTGCTCTTTATAATATGGCACTGGTAAAATCCCCCTCTTTCTGCTACATAATGGGCTGACAAGAACCGCTTTTATTTTTCCTTCCCCAACACCATCATGGCTATACGCGAAATTTTAAAATACCCCCACCCGCTGCTGCGCAAAAAGGCGGCAGAGGTGGCCGAGTTTGATGAGGCCTTACAGACCCTGATAGAAGAGATGGCGGCAACCATGTACGACGCCCCCGGCGTCGGTCTTGCCGCCCCGCAGATCGGCGTCTCTCAGCAGCTTCTGGTGATGGACATCACGGCCAAGGACGAAGAACCGGAACTCATTGTCCTTATCAACCCCGAGATCTCGGAGGGGGAAGGTTCTGAGCTGGAGGAAGAAGGCTGCCTCAGCGTGGTGGAACTCACTGCCAATGTCAAACGCTTCACCAAAATCAGGGTGAAGGCCATGGACAGCCAGGGCAACCCCCTTGATTTCATTGCCGAGGAGTGGCTGGCCAGGGTGATCCAGCACGAAGTGGACCATTTAAAGGGCACCCTTTTTATTGATCATCTCAGCAGCCTGAAACGGGCCCTCTACAAGAAAAAACGCCGCAAGCAGCTGGCCGAAGAGAAGGCGTGATGGCTTTAGAAAAAAAAGAGGCGTCCCTCTATGGCTGAAATCAACCGCATCATCTTCATGGGCACCCCTGACTTTGCCGTGCCCACCCTGCAGGCCATGCTGGACCATGGCGAAAAGGTGGTGGCAGTGGTCTGCCAGCCTGACCGTCCCAAGGGCAGAGGCTGCAAGGTCCAACCACCACCGGTGAAGGTCCTGGCCACACAGCATGGCATCCCGGTCCTCCAGCCCATTAAGGTCCGCAGCCAGGAGTGGCTGACCGAGCTGGCCTCTTTTGGGGCGGACCTCTTTGTGGTCACGGCCTACGGCCGCCTTCTCCCCGGCCCCCTCCTCAACCTGCCCCCCTTAGGCACCATCAATGTCCACGGCTCCCTGCTGCCCAGATACCGGGGGGCAGCCCCTGTGCAGCGCGCCCTTCTGGCTGGAGAGGCCGAGACCGGCATCACCATCATGCAGATGGACGAGGGCATGGACACCGGCGATATCCTCCTCACCGGCCGTCAGGCCATAGAGCCGGATGACACTACCTCCACCCTGGCCGTCAAGATGGCCTCCCTGGGCGGGGAACTCCTGGTCCAGGCCCTGGACCTGCGGCGCCGGGACCAGCTGCCGCCCCGGAAGCAGGATGAGGCCCTGGCCACGGATGCCCCCATGCTCAGCAAGGATGAGGCCCCCATTGACTGGCACAGATCAGCCACCCAGATCAGCTGCCAGATCCGGGGCCTGGACCCCTGGCCCAAGGCCCACACCCATCTCGGCGACAAATGGCTGCGCCCCTTCCGGCCCCAGGTCCTGGCTGGGGCGGTGCAGGAGGCCCCGGGAACCCTGATCAAGGTCGCCAAGGATGGTCTGGTCATTGCCACGGGCCAAGACTCTCTTCTGGTCCGCGAGATCCAGCTGGAGGGCAAGAAAAAAATGAGTGTGGACGCCTTCTTACGCGGCCATCCCCTGGAGCCGGGTCTCCTTTTCACCTGATTATTGCCCGGGCGCCACTTACCCTGGGACCATGCCAACCCTCAGCCCCCCAAAGCCATGACCATAGCCTACCTTGACTGTTTTGCCGGCATCAGCGGCGACATGCTGCTGGGCAGTTTTCTTGATGCCGGCCTTGATCTTGCCCTGGTTGAAAAGAACTTCAGCCGCCTGCCCCTGGCCGGTTATGAGATTCAGCAGGAGAAGAGCTCGACCCACGGTCTGAGCGCCACCAAGGTAAAAATCACGGTGCAGGACGGCCAGCCCTTGCGCAGCTACCAAGACATACGGCAGCTCCTCCAGGTCAGCCACCTGGCCTCTGATATCAAAGAAAACTCCCTGGCCGTCTTTGCCGCCCTGGCCGAGGCCGAGGGCCAGGTGCACGGGGTCAGCCCGGAAGAGGTCCATTTTCATGAGGTGGGCGCCGTGGATTCCATCCTCGATATTGTGGGCGCTGCGGTGGGCTTTTCTTTTTTCGGCATTGACAGTCTCATCTGCTCCCCCCTCCCCATGGGCCATGGCTGGATTGACTGCGCCCACGGCCGGCTGCCCCTGCCTGCCCCGGCCGTGGTGGAATTATGCAAAGACATGGAGGTGTACGGGGTTGACCTGAGCCAGGAGCTGGTAACGCCCACCGGCGCCGCCATTGTCAAGGCCCTGGCCGATGGATTCGGCCCCCTGCCCCCTCTCACTTTGAGTCATACGGGCTACGGGGCAGGCAGCCATATCCTCACAGATCACCGACCCAACATGCTGCGCCTCTTTATCGGCCAGGAAACAGAGCTCATCGAGGCCCAGGAGGTGGAGGTCATCGATTGCCACCTTGACGACTGGGCTCCGGAGACCTACCCCTATCTCTGCGAGCGGCTCCTGGCGGCCCAGGCCCTGGATGTCAGTCTCATACCCATCCAGATGAAAAAGGGGCGGCCCGGCTTTCTGCTGCGGGTCCTGGCGGAGAGCGCCCATGCCCATCAATGCAAACGCCTCATCCTGGACGAAACCACGGCCATTGGCCTGCGGTTCAGAAAAGAGCGGCGCTGGACCCTGCCCCGCCGGGCCAAGAGCATAAAAACCCGCTTTGGCACCTTGGTGGTCAAGGAGATTGACACCCCTTCCGGCACCCGCATCTACCCGGAGTATGAAGAGTGCCGCCGCCTGGCCACCGAACAGGGGGTGGCCATTCAGCATATCTACCACGAGGTCCTGGCTCAGAATGTGAGTTCATAGAGAGCTGCGTTGTACAGACGTGATCTGCCCCTTTGAAAATCCGGTCTCAATCAATAGGGCCAGAGATTGATGGCCTCGCAAAAAGTAGGGGACGGCCATCTGCACAGTGCCCCCCCGATCTCTGTGGCGCTTTTCCTGGAACGCCGTTTGTCGGATAATTCTTGCTCGAAACGTGTCCGTAAACCAGCGGCCACGGGAAGCATGGGGAGCTTTCCAGAAACTGTTTATTCAGCTTAATTGGCAGGATATACAGAAAAACAATCCCGTCTCAGAAAAGAGGTTGTCAGGATACTCTTAACCCAGTAGCGTTGCCCAACAAGGCTGATAGGCGTACCGGACGAATGCGGCATTTCACAGCCGGTGGAGCAAAACCACCAAGTCACCCACCCAGTTGAGCCGGGTGATATACAGAAACTGTAAAATTACTTGTTAGAGCACAATAAACAAAGAAGGCCCGCAAATGAAAGTCTGCACCGACAAAGAATTAAATCGATATTCTATTTCTTTGCGTGACTTTGAGAAAGCTCTCGAATTTTTAAGCAAAGCCAATAACCATCTTGAAAATGATCTTATACGGGAGTCTTTATTGATTTCTGGGTTGATTTGTTATTGCAGACCATTCACTTCCAATGAGCGTAATAAGAACGCACAAGCCACAACAAGATTAGATTTCAATTCATTTACCAAAATGTCCGTGGCTGATCATGATCTGCACAAGCAATGCATGCTTATACGAAATAAAGCTATTGCTCATGCCGAGTGGTCAAATTATCCCACATCCCGTGACACCGAAACCAACGTTATCTGTAGTCATATATATTGCCTACGGGATGAGAATATTGACTGGAATGGACTGGAAGAACTAGCTAACAAGCTTAGAAACCAATGCCATCATTTAAGGGCAGATTTTTTGAGCGAGAAAAGGCTCTAACGAATAAGGTTAGATTGTGAGAGCGGAGCGAACCACAATCTGAACCGTTTGTTGAACAAGCCCGGTCACGGACAGGGCCGGTCAACTCTATAGAAAATAGCTTTTTGGCGTGTGGGGATGTGCGGGGCTGGTTGGGGCTCGATCTCTCCGGTTTCCGGAAAATTCCTTATTGAGAAAAGTAGTGGGGTCAGGTCTTGAAATATAAGCAAGTGATTTTTCAAGACCTGACCCCGACTGTGCCCATTCAGCATATCTACCATGAGGTCCTGGCTCAGAATGTGCGTTCATAGAGAGCTGCGTTGTACAGACGTGATCTGCCCCTTTGAAAATCCGGTCTCAATCAATAGGGCCAGAGATTGATGGCCTCGCAAAAAGTAGGACGGCCATCTGCACAGTGCCCCCCGATCTCTGTAGCGCTTTTCCTGGAACGCCGTTTGTCGGATAATTCTTGCTCGAAACGAGTCCGTAAACCAGCGACGACGGGAAGCATGGGGAGCTTTCCAGAAACTGTTTATTCAGCTTAACTCGCTGGATATACAGAAAAACAATCCCGTCTCAGAAAAGAGGTTGTCAGAATACTCTTAACGCATTAGCGTTGCCCAACAAGGCTGATAGGCGCACCGCACGAATGCGGCATTTCACAGCCGGTGGAGCAAAACCACCAAGTCACCCACCCAGTTGGGCCGGGTGATAGACAGAAACTGTAGAATTACTTGTTATATGAAAGGAGCGTAGATTCTGAGATCTGTTAATCATCACTATATCCCGCAGCTTTATCTTAGAGGCTTCACTGCAGGAGATGGTAAGCTTCAAGTTTTCGATAAGTCCGTGAATGGCTTCTTGAAGGACAAGCAGACTCCTAAAACAATATTTTTTGAGAAAAATAGAAATACGATAATTTTCGAAAATATACCGACAGACAAAATTGAAGTGTTATTCGGTGCAATAGAAACTCCATACGGTGAATTTTTCAAATTGATTAAAAATGGAATTACTGAAGAGGCATTCCGATCGGATAATGGCATTTACTTACTTAAGCTTTACTTGGCTATCCAATTTTGGAGACTACCAATCACTGATCAGTTTGCCGAAACATACATAACAAACCTCGATTTGACGAAATTTGGAAATCGAATTTGTATAAATGGCACTCCTATTGGTGAAGTGCGTGAGATAAAAAGACTGTTGCTGGTTGATAAGGGGTTTAAGCACTATTTTCGAAGCTTCTTTTTGCCATTACTAATGTTTGATTTTCGCGTACATGATGAAGATAAAGTACATTGGAGGTTGCTCACAGCTTCTACCGAGCAAAAGGGCTCCTCGCTGTTTCGAATGGGTAAGCCGGTTGGCAAAATATTATGGTCGTGACAAAATGTATAGTTTCTCGCTGCATGCTGACCTGAAGGTGGCGACGGTGATGAGGCGGCACTTATAACCGGCCTCGTCTCCGGCAGG
>JAGXFQ010000003.1 GCA_024637145.1 Desulfobulbaceae bacterium | reverse complement strand
TACTCCCGTCCTCTAAATTTTCATAACCAAGAATCGAAAAGCTGTAAAGTTTTACCGAATTGTCAAAGAACGATTTTACGTAAATGGGGCCTTACATCCCCACAAAATTTATTTGACTTTCCCCGGAATAACTCAAGGGGGTATTATAAAGAATGCCTTCGTGTCTTTGTGTTGAACAGAAATCATGCATTACATAGGACATCTTATTTTGTACAGGTGAAGGATAAGACGCAAAAGAGTGACAATCTTGTGTTGAACAGAAATCATGCATTACATAGGACATCTTATTTTGTACAGGTGAAGGATAAGACGCAAAAGAGTGACAATCTGCCGTTTTTTTTGATTCCCCTGACGCCTTGCCCCTCGCCCCCTGCCCCCGGCACTGCGAGGAGCGAAGCGACGCGGCAGTCCAGAGGTCTTGATTCCGGGGCTGCCGCTATTTCCTGGATTGCCGCGCTTCGCTCGCAATGACGACACGTTACCTTACCAAACCACCCTGTCCACGTCACTGCCATGACGGGCTGCCGGTGGCGCCGTCCCTCCATCCCCCTTCAGCCCTTTGTCACAGCAAATCAACAATGGCCTGGCTCATCTGGCTAAGGGACTTGATCTGCTCGACGCCGCCGGCGGCTATGGCCTCCTTGGGCATGCCGAAAACAACGCAGCTCTTTTCATCCTGGGCCAGGGTCCTGGCTCCGGCCTCTTTCATCTTCAGCATACCCTGGGCGCCATCCTTGCCCATACCCGTCAAAATAACGCCCACCGCGTTCTGGCCGGCAAAGGCGGCCACCGAGTTAAAGAGGACATCCACCGCCGGCCGCTGGTGACAGACCAGGGGGCCTTTTTTGACATTGACATAATAACGGGCGCCGCTGCGGCGCATGACCATATGAAAATTGCCCGGCGCCAGCAGGGCCAGGCCGGGAGTAATGGTGTCGCCGTCCTCGGCCTCCTTGACCCGAAAGGCACAGAGGGAGTTGAGGCGGTCGGCAAAGCTTTTGGTGAAATTGGCCGGCATGTGCTGGACAATGATGATGCCGGGAATAGTGGCGGGCAGGCGGGTAAGCACCTCTTTCAAGGCCTCGGTGCCGCCGGTGGAGGCGCCGATGGCGATGATTTTGTGGGTGGAGGCGGTCAAGGCCCGGCTGGCAATCCGCACCGGGGCCAGGGCAGCGCGGGCGGGCCGCAGCCTGGTGACATCCACCCGAGCCGCCGCCCTGATCTTTTCCACCAGCTGCTCTCCCATCTCCCCCACCGAGTAGGCGGCACCCGGCTTGGCCAGGACCTCAACCGCACCCAGATCCATGGCCTCCATGGCAATGGCGCTGCCGGCCTGGGTGAGCGAGCTGACAATAATCACCGGCAGGGGGAAATGTTTCATCAATTTGCGCAGGAAGGTGATGCCGTCCATGCGCGGCATCTCAATATCCAGAGTGATGACATCGGGCCTGAGGGCCACGATCAGTTCCCGGGCCACATAGGGATCAGGGGCCACGCCCACCACCTCGATATCGGGCTCCTTGGCCAGCTCTTCCCTGAAGACCTTTCTGACCACCGCGGAATCATCGACTATGAGAACCCTTATTTTTGCCATACCCTTTATCCACCGCCCCGCAATTACATATTAAACAGCTCTTCCGCCCTGGCCATTTCGTCCAACAGATCGGCCATCAGCAGCTGCAGATCAATGGCAGTGATATCAAATTGGGCCAGCACCTCGCCATGGAGGGGGGTGGCCAGACCGTCAACACCACCCCCGATGCCCATGGAAACCACCAGGGCATTGGCCAGAGCCACCAGGGCGGTCAATCCACCCGCGTCCAGGGCGTCTGTATCGTGATGCCTCTCCACGGCCTGCTGCATGGCCGCGGGGAACTCCCACTTTTTAAGGATCATGCCGCCCAGGGTGGCGTGATCCATGCCGATCACCTTCTTTTCCGCCTCCACAAAGGAACAGTGCTCCCGGGCAACCATGCCCACCACCCGCTCATAGTCGTCGGCAATAAAGGTAGACATGAAACGTTTACCGATATCATGGAGAAGGGCGGCGGTGAAGGCGCTTGAGCCCTCCACCTCCGGGAAAAAGGTAATCGTCTGTTTGGCCATGATGGCGCAGGCCACGGAATGGCGCCACAGATCACCCTCGCCAAGATCATAGCCGGCCCCGACACTGCCCTTATAAAATTTGGCGCTGCAGCTGGTGACCATAATATCCTTCAAAATATCATGGCCCACCACCACCAACCCCTCATCCAGAGAAGAGATCTTCCGGGGTAAGCCGAAATAGGCGGCATTGCAGATCTTTAAGACATTGGCGGTGATGGCGGAATCAAACTGGATGACCTCGGCCAGCTGGGCAGCCGTGGTATTTGCATCCCCAAGCAATTCCATAACCCGTTGGGCCACCTTGGGAAAAGGCGGCACATGGCTTACCATCATGAGAACTTCTGCGGCACGGCTCATAGCTCAAACTCCCCCTTTCCCGACACCTTTAATAAAATTTTCCCTGTTGCCAATTCCAGACTGATGGTGCGGCTCACCGAGCCGCCCACATCTTCCTTCACCGGCCTGATACCGTTGCGGGCAAAGAGACGGGTGACTATATCATAATTGCGGTTACCGATGTTAAAGACCGCTGCCGAATCCATCAGATGGGCGCCGCCGACCACATAGACCTGCAGGCGTTCCTTCACCGCGCCCAGGCCGTAGGCGGCCCGAAAAAGCTGGGGAATGGCCGTATCCCCGAACATGAAGGGTCTCAATTTGGCGCGCTCAGGATCAATCCTGGAATCAGGCAGCATGTAGTGGAGCAGGCCTGCCACTTTGATCTTGGGATCCCAGAGCAATACAGCGATGCATGACCCCAGGGAATAGGTGAACAGGGTCGCCTTGGGATCCTTGCTCACCTTCATGTCAGATATGCCGACAATCTCTTTCATAGCGCTTTCCCGTGCTGAAGAATTCCAGACTCTCCCCTATGGAGAGGACGCAAAAGGTACTTTTGTTACCCAAAAACTCTATTGCCTTCCTCACCAGACCCCTTGCTGCTTCTGCCGGCCTGCCTTCTCATTTCCTGTACCCGGTGGTGGTGACCTGCTTGAAGCGGTTGCTGATGGCGGTCAGACTTTCGGAGTGACCGATGAAGAGATGGCCCCCCGGCTTCAGGCAGGTATAAAATTTATCCACCAGCTGCTGCTGGGTTTCCCGGTTGAAGTAGATCATCACATTGCGGCAGAAAATCACATCCAGTTCCGCCTGCCAGGGATAGGGGTCCATGAGATTGAAACGCTGGAAGGAGATGGCCTGGCTCAGCTCTTTTTTCACTTTCACCAGACCGGCGCTGCCGCTTTTGCCTCTTTGAAAATAGCGTCTGACCAGATCCGTCCCCACTGCCTGCACCTTATCCACGGCATAGACCCCTTTCTGGGCAATGGCCAGGACCTTGGTGGAGATATCCGTGGCATGGATGGTAAAACGGAAACGCGGTTCCCGGGCGGCAAACTCACTGAGAACAATGGCCAGGGTATAGGGCTCTTCCCCGGAGGAACAGGCCGCTGACCAGACCCGGAAATCGCCCCCCTGGCCCTGGTCGGCAAATTCCGTCAAAACCGTGGAACTGAGGTAGTCGAAGTGGGTTTTTTCCCGAAAAAAGCTGGTGAAATTAGTGGAGACCGCATCAATGAGATGGATCAGCTCCACACCGCTGGCATCGTTTAAGACAAAATCGTAATATTGCTGAAAACTGGCTATCTGACAATGGCGCAGCCTTTTACCCAGCCGGGCGTTGAGGAGTTCCTTTTTCTCCGGCTTCAGAAAGATACCGGTCTGCTGGTAAACCAGGGAGCTGAACTGCTGGAACAATTTATCGGTTAAGGGTTGGCAGGCAAGGATCATAACGGCAAACGCCCTAGGCCGCGTTGAATTTTTCAAGAAGCCCTTTGCCGACAATGCTGTTGACGTCCAGCAGAATCTTCACCTCCCCCTTGATCTTGGCCATGCCCAGAATGGCGCCGGTATCCACGTCAAGAGAGCCGAAGGAGGGCGGTGGCTCAATCTCTTCAGCGCTGATATTGAGGACCTCAGAGACGGAATCCACCAGCATGCCCAGCTGCAGGGTGCCGGCGGCGGCGCCCACCTCCACCACGATGATACAGGTGCGCTCCGTATACTTCTGGGTGGGCATGCCGAACTTGATCCGCAGCTCCAGGACCGGAATGACCCGGCCCCGCAGATTAATAACCCCTTTCACATAGGAGGGGGTCTGCGGCACGGCCGTGATCTCCATGAGTCCGATGATCTCCCGCACCTTGAGAATACTGATGCCATACTCTTCATCGCCCAGGGCAAAAGTCAAATATTTCCCGGCAAGCTCAGCAATTCCTTTTCTTCCAGACTCACCACGTGCAACAGTTTGGCTACTCATCCTCACTCCCTCCAGAAAGATATTTCTTCACATTGAAATTGGTTCAATTCTGCCCGGCTCCAGCCGTGTATCTCCTCAACAGAGGAGGCCTTAGAGAAGCAACTGCTCTGCATTTTCTTCCGCACCCTCTTGAGCCGAGTCGCTCTCGGCCGGGGCAGGGGCAGAAATCAGAGGACAAGGGCCCTTGGCCTCACTGGCGCTGATCAGGCCGGCCAAATCCAAGATAAGGCCCACCCTACCGTCACCGAGGATGGTACCGCCGGCCAGACCTTTGATATCCTGGAGGTACCCGCCGAGACTCTTGATGACCACCTCCTGCTTGCCCAGGAGTTCATCCACCAGCAGGGCGCGCCGCCGCCCTTCGTTTTCCACCACCACCATGATGCCGGCCGTGATCTGCTGACAGGAATCGGCCACCGCAAAGACATGACTGAGGCGGATTATGGGAACCAGGGAGTTCCGCACCATCAGGGTCTCCCCGTGACCCTGCACGGTCTTGTAGCTCTCCGCCTTGGCGCGCAGTGATTCCTGGATGGCGGTGGTGGGAATAATATAGCGTTCCTGGCCCACCCGGACGATAATGCCGTCGATAATGGCCAGGGTCAGGGGCAGACGCATGAGAAACTGGGTGCCCTGGCCCGGCGTGGAGATGAGCTCCACCTTGCCGCGCAGCTTCTCCACCCCTTTCTTGACCACATCCATGCCCACCCCGCGGCCGGAGACATCGGTGATCTGATCGGCCGTGGAAAAGCCGGGCAGAAAAATCATATTATTGACTTCATGATCGCTGACTTGGTCCGTGCCCTTCATCAGACCCCGTTCAATGGCCTTGGATCGGATCTTGTCGGTATTAAGGCCCTGGCCATCATCGATAATCTCAATGATGATATTGCCGCCCTTGTGATAGGCCAGGAGTTTCACCGTGCCCTTGCCCGGCTTACCCACCGCCTCCCGGTCTTCGGGTTTCTGGACGCCGTGATCCACCGAGTTGCGCATCATGTGGACCAGGGGGTCATAGATCGAGTCCACCATATTACGGTCGATCTCCGTCTCTTCCCCTTCCATAACCAGGTCCACCACTTTCCCTGATTTCTTGGAAAGATCGCGCACCAGGCGGGTCATCTTCTGAAAGGTCTGGCGGATGGGGACCATGCGCATGGACATGGCGGTTTTCTGCAATTCAGCGGTGATCCGACTGAGCTGGCCGAAGTCCTTGTTGAGCTTGGGATCGGCGATACCGGTGATCAGGGGGTTCTGGCGCACCATGGTCTGCATGATCACCAGCTCGCCAACCGCATTAACCAGGCCGTCCAGTTTTTCCACGTCCACCTTGATGGAGGCGCCGATTTTCTGCTTGGCAGGTGCCGCTGCCGCGCCCTTGGCCGGTTCCTCCTGGGAGGGGGCGGCCTGGGGTGAGGGCGCCGGGCCCTTCGCCACCGGGGCCACAGACTCAGCAGGGGAAAGGGGCGCTACCGCTTCCTCCCGGGCCGGGGGCGCCGGGGCGGCCTCAAGATCGCCGCCGGCCTGCAGCAATTCCACTTTGCTCACCCAATCGCTGATGTCAAAATCCTTATAAGCGGCGGGTCCCTGCTCCAGCATGTCACTGAGATTCTGAACCATGCCGCGCAGATAGTCACCCACCCCCAGAACAACATCAATAATATCGGCCGACATGGGCAGCTTGTTATTGCGCACGTCATCCAGAAGATTTTCCGTGCTGTGGGCCAGTTTATTGATGGTGGTGAGATTCAAAAACCCGGAAACACCTTTGATGGTATGAAAGGGCCTGAAGATATTATTAATTATGTCGATATCGTCCGGGGCCTGCTCCAGATCAAGGACATGGACCTCAATGGCCTCCAGGTGCTCAAAGGCCTCAGCGATAAAACCGGCAACCAGATCCGCATCCTGCATAAAATCGGGGAGATCGCCGCTGCCCAGATCCACCTTACCCTGGCCGGCAGGGGGGGTGGCGGGCCCGGCCTCCTCTGCCGCCATGGCAGGGGGCGGGGAAGGCGCCGTCAGGGGTTTGGCCGCCATGACCCGCTCAACCTGGGCGATGAGATCGTCCACCTCAAAGCTCTTGTAATGTTCCAGCCCTTTTTCAAAGACCTCCTGGATATTTTCCACCATGCGCTGCAGGCGGTCACAGACCGCCAAGACCACGTCTGTGGCCTCCTGCCCCAGGACAAGGCGTTTATTCCTGACCTCGTCCAGCAGATTTTCAGTGGCATGGGCCAGGGTACTGATCCGATCCAGATCGGTACAGCTCGCTATCCCCTTGACGGTATGGAAAGAGCGGAAGATGGTGTTGATGATATCACTGTCGCCAGGGCTTTTTTCCAGGGCCAGGATATTTGACTCAACACTGTTGAGATGCTCTTCCGCCTCCTCGATAAAGGCGGCAAGGAGTTCCGGGTCGGCCAGAAAACGGCTGTCAATTTCGCCCTCCTCGGCACCGGCAGCGGCGCCCTCCTCGGGTGAGGAGGAGATGCCGAAATCCGCGGCATCAAGAACACAACCGATCTCCGTGAAGAGCCGGCAAAAGGCGTGGACATCCGCCATCTCGTTCCGGCTTGCCTCCTGCATAAAGCTGACACTTTGGGCCAGGCGGTCAAAATTTTCCGGCGAGTCCGGAAGCTCCCCCATGATGCTGGCCTCCAGCACCTTTTTAAAGGCCGCCACCATCTTCTCCAGAACAGCTTTCTGCTGCACCTCGGCATGAGCCAGGAGTTTATCGGCAGACTCCAGCAGTTCTCCCACTGCAGAGAGATCCCCTGGTTCCACAACCAGAATTTTTATTGCTAAATCATCGAGCAAGTGGCTGACCAGCATCTTATCCGCCATATTTTCCCCTTGTCACACTTCGTAGAAAACCCATCACCATCCCCCTTTTACCGCCGCCAGCAAAGGCGGCAGATTCTCGCCCTCAGCGGCTAATCGCCAGGCACTACCCCGGGTACTCTGCCCATACCCCTCTTTTTTTTGCAAGTATTTTTTCTCAAAAAAATAGAGGGCAGCCGGCAATTGCCGCTGGTTTGCCGGCGCTTCAGAGAGGATAAGCCGGCCCGGATGCCCCCTTACCTCTGCTCCAAGACGAGCAGCTGTTCAGCAATGACCTGCAGATTGACCTCCACCTTGTCAACGATCTCCACCTGGGGATACCTGGCCAGGATAGCGAGCAGGAGATCCCGCGACTCATTGAGCAAGGTCCGGCGCAGGGCCGGATCAGAAGCCCGGCCCGCCTTCATGAAAACAGCGGCGGCCTTTGAGCGCAGGGCCCGGGCCGCCTGCAGGGAGGCCTTTTCTATCTCAGCCGCGGCCCGGGCATCATAGTCGGTGCCCAGCAAATCCGTAAATACCGTAATGGCATCATCATAAAGCTCCATATCCAGCAGGTTCAGACCTTCCTGCCACTGGTCAGCCATATTTTCCTTTCTTTGCCCCTGGCCCATCCGGAGAAAGAGCTCCTGGGCCCCCTGCACCGTCAGGATGGCCTCCTCCACCCGGGCCATCTCCGCAGCCGGCAGGCGGGACTGCCGTAAACCAGCCAGCAGGTCCAGAGCCGCTTTATAGTCTTTAGCGGCACTGAGGCGCTCCACCCGGGCCAAGCGGACGTCGGTATACTGCCGCACCTGCTCCTTTGCCTTTTGATAGAGTTCCTCGGCAGCTGCGGTATGCATACCGCCCGGATAGGTGATTTGCAGCTCGGCCACTGCTGACTCAAGGGCCCGGGGGATACCGTCGCCGGCAGAAGAAAGGAAGGAATGCAGGGCCTGACTGTAGAGGGCAAGTTCCCGGCCATGCTCCTCAGCGGCAAAGAGCAGGGCCAGATTATCGGTAACGACCTGGTTACTCTCTTTCCAGGAGGTGAAGATGTCGGCCAGGTGCAGATATTCGGTCCGCGCCTTTTCATATTGGCCGGAGGCCATGAAGAGCTCCGCAACCTCAAGGCGCAACGGCCATTTTTCCGTGGGTCCGCCCTGGCTCAGCACCTGGGAAAAGATCTCTGCCGCCTTTGCCAGTTGCCCCGTATGGAGCAAGGCCCGACCGTAAATCTCCTGGAGGCGCAGATCAGCAGGTGGTTTACCGCTGAACTCCACGGCGTTTTCATAGGCCGCTATGACCTGAGGGTATTCTTTTCTGAGGGCATAGTGGTCAATGATGGCCATGGCCTGGCCGGCCGCCTCCTGCTGATACCTGGCAAGAAGCTCCGGAACACGGATGGCATGGACGGCAAACATCTTTTCACAGTCGCTCTCGGCAAAGGAGATATCCTTTCGGGTCACGGCCAGGGAATCCCCGGCACCGGCCAGGACATCCTGATAGCCGCTGACCAGATCCTCCAACAAGCCGACGCATTGCTGCCACTGCGCCTCCTGTTGGTGACTGAGGCCCAGGGCGCCTATCTCCCGGGTCAACTCCTGCCACTCCCCGGCCTTGTCGCCATAGATCTTCAGCCTTGATTTGACAAAAAGAGGATCAAAGCGGCCGCTGTCGATATTGGCCAGAAAGACCGGCCCAGATTCATCTTCTTGCGACAAGGCCTCATCCCCGGCCCCTCTCTCGGCGCCGGCCCGTTCAGAGGCCATCTCAGCGCCACCGGCCGGGGGATGCACCACCTTTTTACCGCCGGCCTGGCAGCCCCCCAGCAGCAGCCCGCCCGCCAGGAGCACGGCGACCATGGCCGCCTTTTTTGCCAGAGAAGAACCACCATCCGCACAACTTTTTCTATTCCACCTAGAGAGAGACATTTTTTTTCACACCCTTACTTTTTGCACTGCCCCTGGTTCCAAAAAAAAACCAGGGGCAGAGCCTTTCGATATTTCACTGCGCCTACTGCAGCCAATAGGGCCGGAATGCCCGCTGCGGCCGCACCTCGCCCCCTGGCAATATTTCACCAAAGGTAACCAGGGGACCCCGCTCCGCCGGGCTGCTCCCTGCGGCACCGGTCACCAGCAGGCCGCTGCCGCGGACAGCCACCGGCACCTCGATCTGGTCCACCTCGGGATAAAAGAGGGGCAGCTCCTTGGTCCCGGAAAAGGAGAGGTCTGCCAGATCAAGGGCCTTGGCATAATCGCGGTTCAAGATATGGTCTGCCGCCACCCGCGCCCAAACAGGCAATGCCCCGGATGAACCGGTAATATGGGTGGTACCGCTGGACATGGGTTTGTTGTCATCATAGCCGACATAGGCGGCCAGTACCAAACCGTTATGGAGGGCAACCCCGTTCTCACGCCCCTGGTGGGCGCCGGGAACAAGACCGGCAAAAGTGGCATTGGAAAAGCTGTTGGCCGTGCCGGTCTTGCCCAGGACCGGTACGGTGATCCCCATCTCCAGGAGATGGGCCTCCAGCTCGGGATCACGGCTGTGGAGCTGGACATTGCGATAGGCAAAGCGGCCCGTACCATACTTCACCACGTTCCTGAGGATATCAGCGACAGCCAGGGAGGTCTGGGCATCAATCACCCTTTTCTTCACCGGCTTGGCCGTATAGAGTACCTCGCCGTCATAGGTTTCAATGCGGGAAATCAAATCAAGTCCCGCATTCTGCTGACCGTCAATGGTATAGACCATCCCGGAGGTAAGCACCTCATATATCCGGGCGAGCTCATAGAGGCTGATGACATTGGATCCCAGGGGAAAGGACAGCACCGGCTCCAGAACACTCTCCACCCCCATCTCCCGGCTCAGACCGATGAGATACTGCAACCCCGCCAGGAGGCGGAAGTCGGGTAAAGAGTGGAGCACTTCGGCATCATAGGGTTCCAGGGAATTGAGGCGGGCAAAGTGCCTTTCCATGGCCGCCGCCACCATCTCCAGGGTGGCGGCGCTGATCAGATTGTCGATGCGGACCCGACCCCAGAATTCCTTTTTTTCGGCCGGCAACATGCCCCCCAACATAACGCTGAACAGGCTGGTGGTGACGGGCCGCCAGGCGGGGTCGGGCTGCTCTGAAAATATGAAGGGGTAGGCACTGAAATCCTGGCTCTCGGCGCCGTCACCTTTACCGGCCAAGGGCACATAGTAGAGATGGGGGACATAGGCCTCCAAAGTGGCGTCAGGGAAGGTCTGCAAGCGCTGCAAGGCATCATATTGTTCCTGCAGCCGTTCAAAGCTCCAGCGGGTCAGCTCCTGGCGGATTTTATTTTCAGCAATCTCCCTCTTGCTCCGCTCCTCGGCGGTTTCCCCCATTTCCTCGCGGGCCACTTCCTCTTCCGCCAGTATGGCGCCATGTTCCTTGCTGTAATGCATCTTGCGCAGGGCTTCCAACTCTTCCCCCTGACCGTCAAAGATAAGGTCACTCTCCACGGCCAGGCGGGCCTGATCAAAGCTCACCTGCCGCAAGGCCTTTTGGTCAACCACAATCCCCATGTCATCCCTGACCCGGCGCCTATAGTGGATATAGGACTCGCCATCCTCCCGGCCCATGCCCAGATGAGAGATAACCTCCTTGAACTGGCCGGGGGTCAGGCGGTCACAGAGATGGGCCACCAGCCAGACCGTGGCTAGGTTTTCGGAATGGACACCTGCCCAGCTCATGGAAACTTGGGCATGGGGGCTTTGATGATCCGGGCGGGGGAAATAGGCCTCATCATGAAAGAGAAACATGGTCCTTTCATTTTGCAGGGCATCAAGGGAATTCCAGCCCAACTGCAGAGCAGCGGCATAGACCAAGGGCTTGATCACCGAGCCCATGGGTCGCCGGGCCGTGACCGCCCTGTTGAAATAGTGGTTGGTCATGCCGCCCACCATGGAACGAATTTTGCCGTCTTGCAGACTGATCACCGCCCCCTGCACCTCAGGGTACTTCTCCAGATCAAAAAGGGCGCCACCGTTGAGCTGATCAACCTCACGGACACTCACATAAATCCGGTCCCCCTCCTTGATCTCCGGCAAGAGAACCTTCTCCAGATCCCCGCTCCCCGCCTCGGACCAGCGCTGCCGCTTATGGCGCACCAGGGCGGTTAAGGCCGACTGCAGCCCCTCCTCGTCGAGGATACCCACCGGCCCCTCGCTCTCCATGGTGCCGAAGGAGAGGTGAATCCGGACGGGATCTTTCTCTATTCTTTCCACCTGGGCCAAGAGAAACTGACCCGCCTCAAGTTTTGTACTGCTCCCAAGGGTCATCTCCGCGTAGGTCTTCTGCAGAAGTGTCCGTTCATAGCCGGTGAGGCGGATATCGAGGCGGGACAACTCATTCTTCAAGGCATAGAGGCTGCTTTCCTGCAGATCCTTATCAATGGTGGTGACCACCTTGATTCCGGAGGTGGCGATATTATCAATGCCATGCCGGGCAAAGACATCCTCAATAATGGGATCGGCCATGGCATCTTTCACCAGGTCCATCACGGTATTGCTGGAGTACCTGGTGCGGCCGTGCTTAAAGGGGATCTCCTGATTGAGGGCGCGCTGATAGGCATTGGCATCCAGGTAGCCGCGCTTATACATCTGGCCCAGGACATAGGCGGTGCGATACTTGCTCTCCACCTCGGCCTTGCGGATCGCCTCCTCGCTCTTCTTGATATGGGGGTTATAGTAGTTCGGTTTTTTGACTGAACCGGCAATAAAGGCCGCCTCCACCAGGCTGAGATCCTGGGCCTCCTTGTCAAAATAATAACGGGCCGCCACCCCTAAACCACGGCCATTGCCGCTGACATAGAACTGGTTGGCGTAAAATTCAAGGATCTTTTCCTTGGGATAGTGGCGCTCAAGGCGCAGGGCAAAAAGAAGCTCCTTGAGCTTGGAGCCAATGGATCTATCCTGGCGTTTGAAGAGGTTTTTGGCAGTCTGCTGGGTAATGGTGGAGCCGCCCTGCACCACCCGGCCCGCCTTGATATTTGCCAGCATGGCCCGGGCAAAGCCCTTGAAATCGACGCCATGATGGCTGAAGAAGGCCTGATCCTCGGAGGAGACAATGGCGTTGACAAAATCCTTGGGAATCTGCGGATAGGAGAGATACTGGCGATGCGCCTCTTCAAAAAAGACGCCGATTTTCGCAGAGCCGTCACTGTAATAGACCGGGCTCTCCATGGTCAGAATATCGTCAATCCCCCCCTGGCTGACCCCTTCGCCCGGCTCACGCATGACATACCAGTAATAGCTTCCCATGGTGACCAGCACAAACAGGGCCAACCCAATCAGGAGGCCTTTAAGCAGTAACAATAATATTTTCTTCATGAATCCCTGCAGACGGCCCCAAAAGACAAGAGACCTTTTTCACCTATGAGCCCCGGTAAAGGGGCAAGAAAGTCGTAACCACACTCTTTTGAAGATGGACTCCCAAGAGATACGTATAATTCCCGAAAAGAGCTACAACTTCAAGACAAAAGCGGCGCCGCCCCGTTTTTCTCTGCCCCCCTCACTGCCGCCATCACCCACCCCCAACCGCCCCCAGCCGCCCGGCCACGGCCAAAAAAGAAAAGACCTTGCCTGCTGGTCCCTCCTCAGGTAAAAGAAAGAGAAGCATATCAACAACCTCGCAACCTGCCGTGGTTTTAGCACCATTTAACCAGGTTCTTGCCAATCCATACATTGGTTTACCCATGCGCCCTTTCCTCGGTTTCTCCCTGCTGCTCCTGGTGCCCCTGGCCGGCTGCCTCCAGACCACCCAGCACCAGGCCAGCCAGCACCAGCCCCCCCCTGCCGCCGAGCATCAGCTGGAAAGCATCGCCATCATTACGCCGGATGAACTCCTGGAGGAGACCACCGCCTCGGAACCCGAGGCCACGGTGGCTGAAGAGGTCAAAGAGCTGGAGCACCTGGGCCGCTGGGAAAAGGGCTCTACAGAGGCCATTGAAAGCCAGGAAGTCCGTTATGATTTCCCGGTCACCATTAATAAGCAGGTGGAATTCTATCTCGATTTTTTCCAGAACCGCCAGCGCACCACCTTCCGCACCTGGCTGGAACGCTCAGGCCGCTATGTCCCCATGATTCAGCAGCATCTCAAAGAGGCAGGCCTCCCTCTGGACCTGGCCTACCTGCCCATGATTGAAAGCGGTTACAGCCTCACCGCCTATTCCCGGGCCAAAGCAGCCGGGCCTTGGCAGTTTATCAGTTCCACGGGCACCTATTACGGCCTCAAGGTCAACAACCACGAGGATGAGCGCCGCGACCCCACCAAGTCCACCCTGGCGGCCCTTGCTTTCCTGAGTGATCTGCACGCCGAATTTCAGGATTGGCACCTGGCCGTTGCCGCCTACAATGCCGGGGGAGGGAAAATCAGGAGGGGTCTCAAAAAACACCAGGTGGACAATTTCTGGGACCTTGCCCAACATGACTATCTGCGCAGTGAAACAAAGCTCTATGTGCCCAAACTCATCGCCGCCATCATCATTGCCAAGAATCCTGAGAAATACGGCTTCACCGATATAAACTACCATCCTCCCCTGGAATATGAGGTGGTCACCGTACCGCGCTGGACCTCGCTGCGCTCCGTGGCCGTGGCCGCCGATACCGATTATGACGAGCTCTGCGAGCTTAACCGCCAACTCCGGCAAAAAATGAGCCCGCCGCACATGGCCGCCTATCCCCTGAAGGTGCCGGTGGGCAAAAAAGATCTGGTGACCAAAAATCTCAAGAAGGTCTACCCCGTGGTCACCACCAAGTACAAGACCCATATCGTCCGGCCCGCGGAAAGCCTCAGCCAGATCTGCCGGCTCTACAACCTTAAAAAACTCACCCTGCTCAAGAGCAACAACTTAACAAGCGCTCAGCTTCAGAAAGGCCAGCGCCTCCGCATCCCCTACCAGGACACCGACTATGTGCTCTGGGACAAGGCCAGCAAGCCGCCGGTGGCCATGGCCGAGGCCGGTCTGATTCTGCACAAAATCAAAGGAGGCGAAACCGTCTCCTTCATCGCCCGCCGCTATGGGGTAACGCAGCAGATGATTGCCCTCTGGAACAATCTCGACAACCCGGGTCGCATCCGGGCCGGCCAACAACTGGCCATCTATCTTGACGATGCCGGCTTCAACGCCCAAGAACAGCAACAGCTGGCCAGTCTCACTCAAAAGACGGCGCCCGCAAGCCCTTCACCCGCAGCCGAGGGCCAGATCACCTACTATCAGGTCAAAAAGGGTGACACCCTGTGGACGATTTCCCGGCAATTCGATCTCAATATGGATAAGCTCAGGCGCTGGAACAGCCTCACCAGCGATCTGATCCATCCCGGCACCAAGCTCCTCATCAAAACCGCCTCCCTGTAGCCCCTTTATGGAAATCTCCGGCAAAACAGCCCTGGTTCTGGGGGCCAGCCGCGGTCTGGGCCGCGCCGTGGCCCTGGCCCTGGGAGAAGCAGGCGCCCGCCTCATCCTGCCCTATTATGACTGGCCTGATTCCGTGCGCGAGATGCAGGAAGATTTTTGCCGGCGCGGTTTTGAGTTTCTGGCCCTGCCCGCTGATCTGCGCCACCAGGAGGAGGTCAAAGAGCTGCTGCACCAGGGCCTGGGCCGCTACGGCCGCCTTGATATCGTCATCAACAATATTGAGCGCGGCGGCATGCCCGTTGTCCACGGCCCCTACACCAGGGAACAATGGGAACTGGAGATGGCCACCACCTTAAAGGCCAAGTGGAATGTCTTTCAGGAGAGTCTGCCCTGGCTGCAGAAGCAGTCCGAGGCAGTGATGATTGTCATCTCCTCCATAGCCGGCCTCACCGGCCGCACCGGGCCGGCCGGCCTCCTCTTCAACGACGGCTATGCCGCTGCCAACCGGGCCATCTCCGCCCTTACCGAGACCTGGGCCAGAGAAGGCGCCCCCAAAGTGCGGGTCAATGAAATCATGCTCGGTTTTTTTGAACAGCGCCATGCCCAACAGACCAGGGGCTGGCCCCTGCTTCAGCGCAGCCAGCAGCAGGAGATCCTGGACCATACCCTGCTGGGGCGCACCGGCACGAGCCAAGAGCTGGTGGCTGCCGTGTTTTTTCTCCTTACCGGGGCCGCCTTCATGACGGGCAGCACCCTGCGCCTTGATGGCGGCTACGTCCTGGGGGGGGAAAAAATCCCCCCCATGCCCGCCGGCCTGGGGGGCGATTTAGCCATCAAGAGGTAGCAGGGACACGGTTTATTCATCTTCACAGACCAAACCCACATTTAATGCCATCAGGACCTGATGACCGGCTATGCGCCTCAACACGATGAGGCCAGCAAAACCTTGGTCATTCAAGCGATGCCGGAAGGCTCATTCTCTTTGTTCTTCTCCTCTTTTTTGCGTTTGAGGAGATCCTCCAAGGCCCATTTGGGAATCTGGTGCATGACCACTTCCACACAGGCCAGCTTCACCCCTTCCACATCCTTGGGGTTGGTAATATGCGCCTCGGCCATGATCTCTTCGGCATCGTACCAGCACAACTCCCTACCCTCTTTATCATAGACATTGAGAATCCGGCGGTTTGTCTCTTCGAGATGCTCTTCTTCGACAATATTGCCGACGATCTGCATGGCCACTTCATAGGGGATAAAATCTGCTTCTTCTGACATGGTGTACACCTTGTTGTTGATAGTAAGCGCTTAAAAAGAGAAAGGCCAGGAAGGCGCGCCCCCCTGGCAATTCGTATGTTTTTTTTCTATACCCTGGTCTTGGGCCAGAAAATCTTCTGATACATATCCAGGGCATAGCGATCCGTCATGCTGGCCACAAAATCCCCCACCCGTCTCTCATGGGAGGTGGATTCGGCATAAGAGCCCATGTATTGGTCAAGAAAATGCGGATTTTCCATAAAATAGCCGAAGAGTTCGCGCAGTATCTTCGAGGCCTTGACAAACTCGGCATGGACCTGCTCGGAGCGGTAGACCTGATGATAGAGAAACTGGCGCATCTCCTGCATGGCCTGGCCGCTTGCCTCGGCCACCCCGAAGAGCAATTGGTCGCCAAGGGGAGCGGTGCCGGCCAGCACCCCCTCTACCATGGAAACAATACGCCGGGAATGATTTTTACCGAGAATCTGCTGACAGGAGGTGGGGATATCCGCCTCAGCGATGACGCCGCTTCTGATGGCATCATCAAGATCATGGGCCAGATAGGCGATGATATCGGCATAGCGCACCACACAGCCCTCGGCGGTCTGGGGCATGCCCTTGCCGGAGGCGGGCAGCACCTCGCCATAGCCCTTGGAATGGTTGATGATCCCATCGCGCACTTCATAGGTGAGATTGAGGCCCAGGCCATCATTTTCCAGGACATCCACCATCCGCAGGCTCTGCCGGGAATGGGAAAAACCACCGCTCATCAGCTCGTTTAACACCGCCTCACCGGCATGGCCAAAGGGAGTGTGGCCCAGGTCATGACCATGGGCAATGGCCTCCAGCAGATCCTCATTCAGGAACAAAGCCCGGCCCAGGGTCCTGGCAATCTCCGAGACCTCCAGGGTATGGGTGAGACGGGTGCGGTAATGGTCACCGGTGGGGGCAAGAAAGACCTGGGTCTTATACTTGAGGCGACGAAAGGCCTTGCAATAGACGATCCGGTTCCGATCCCGCTGAAAGTCGGTGCGGATGGGACAGGGCTCTTCCTGACGAGTCCGGCCCTTTGTCCTGACGCTTGGGCAGCTGTAGGGCGAAAGATACTCTAACTCCCGCTCTTCTATGGTTTCCCGTACACTGCGCATAGATTCCTGTTCCAGAGATGTAAAGAAAGATCTTCTCTTCAACTTGAGGGATTCTTACCCGCAATTTCTGAAAAAATCGATGTTTTTCCTCTTTTTTTCCGGGTCACAAAAGAGGATGGGGGCAGCTCTTTTCCTTGACGCTCCCCCATTTCCCTTTATGATGATTTCCATACTCCTCTTCCTCCCGCCGCCGCCTTTGCACCGCCGAGCGGGGACAGAACAATCTCTGCTAATGATAAACATGGCTGCCATACATAGCAAACAGATGCAAGAGGCCCTGGCTGAGGCGGGCAAGGCCCTGGCCCTGGGGGAATTCCCCGTGGGCTGCGTCATCAGCCGCAATGACCAGATAGTGGCCCGGGCCCACCGCACCAACAGCCACAACCACGCCAATGAACTGGACCATGCCGAAATAACGGCCCTGCGCACCCTCCTGAACCAGGAGGGGGAGACGGCCCAGGACAACAGCCCCCTCACCGTCTATGCCACCCTGGAGCCCTGCCTCATGTGTTTTGCCGCCCTGCTTCTCAACAATGTGCGGACCATTGTCTACGCCTACGAAGATGTGATGGGAGGGGGAACCGGCCTCGATTTGAGGGCCCTGCCCCCCTTCTACCGAGAGATGGAGATCACCATCATCCCCCATATCCGGCGCGCCGACTCTCTGGCCCTGTTCAAGGATTTTTTCAGCAATCCCGAGACCAACTATTGGCCGGACAGCCACCTCTCACACTACACCCTGGACCAGCCGTGACGCCTTGACAGAAATCTCCACGCCCAAGGGCCGGCGCCCCTCTTTGCCGCCAGCTCCTGCGGTTCAGGTCTGGTTGCCCCGGACCATTAGCCCCTGATAACGGCAGAAAAACGCGATCTTTTTCTGCCTTCACCCTTCACCCTTCACCCTTTTCATTATGCCCATCAAACCAACCACCCTGCAGTTCAAGGCCCAGGAGCGCAACGTCTTTTTCCATCTGCTCACCGCCTGCAACCTCTCGTGCAGCCACTGCTATATCAATATCGACCAGCACGGCGCCCAGACCGTGAGCCGGGAGACCATGGAGCGGTGGCTGGAGCTCTTTTACCAACCCGCCAAGCAGAGCAACATCATTTTCCTGGGCGGCGAGCCCACCCTCCATCCGGATCTGGCCCACGGCATCCGCTATGCCCGGCAGCTGGGCTACGCCACCATTACCGTGGACAGCAACGGCTTTCTCTTTCACGATCTGCTGGCCCGGATAGAGCCGGGGGAGGCGGTGTTGAGCTTCAGCCTGGACGGCCCTGATGCCGCGGTCAACGACCCCATTCGGGGCCAGGATGTTTTTGCCACCTGCATTGCCAACCTCAAAAAGGCCCTGGCCCTTGGTTTTGAGGTGAGCGTCATCTATACGGTGAGCCGGATGAACCTCCACCATCTGGAGCGGATGCCGGCCCTGCTCCACTCCCTGGGGGTGAAACGCTTCTTCATCCAGGTTATCGGCATCCGGGGCAAATCAGCCGCCACCGCCGAAACCCTGCAGCTGAGCCCCGACGAATGGCTCTCCGTCATCCCGCCGGTGGCCCAGGAGGCGGCGGAACGGGGCATCCATGTCATCTATCCCAAGGTTTTCCTGGCAGAGGGGGAGGAATTCGCCTGTGCCGGCGAGGTGGCGGAGAATTTCTTCATCTTTCCCAACGGCCGGGTCTACAAATGCCCCTTATGCGAGGATTTTCCCATCCACGCCCTGGAGATCAAGGATAACCGGCTCGTTGAGACCCAGGGACTCAATGAAGAGCGCTTTTTCCAGCTCCATATTCCCGAAGGCTGTGTGATGAACAAATTACTGCAACCGGGAAATATCGAATACCGAACCGACGGCACCCCCAAACACCGGATCTCCTGCTGCCTCCTCAAACAGGAGATGAAAAAATAAGCAGCAGGAGGCGCCATCCTCCAGGCCCCAGCAGCCCTTCCCAACAGTCGTTAAGACTCCCCCCTGCCCTTCTCCGCCGGCCACGGCCTCCAGACTCCGGACCAGGGAGGTGCGGCCCAAGAGGCACTGGCTGGCCCTGGGGCCAGCCGCTCTCTCGCTGCGGGCCGCAGCTTCAGCATTTTTAGGACATCGCTGTTTATCACCTGCATATCTTTCCTCCTGGCTTCACCCCACTCTCATTTTCAGACCGCCCCTAGTGCAGTGTATCACTTAAAGTTTTGTATATTTATGCAACTATGCCTTTAACCACAAAGGCATTCTTTTTAATACCCCCTTGAGGGGTACAAAAACACGAAGAGCTTCTTGTTTTTATGTTTTTCTTTGTGCCTTCGTGTCTTTGTGGTTCGTAGGCAATAACGAAATT